>JAEUQC010000023.1 GCA_016789905.1 Bryobacterales bacterium
CGAAGCCGTTTCCAATTGCACGGCCGGCTCCTCCACAACGGCACTCGCGTCCGGTCCGCCTCCCAGTGCGGGCGGTTGCATTGGATCGTCGATCATGTCCGGCTCGCCCAACAGATCCAAGAGTTCCAGCGGCGAAACAGCTTCCCATCGAACCACTGGCTCGCAGGGCGATTCCAGCAACTCAATGGGCGAGACAGACTCCACCTCCACGGGGAGTTCCGTGGCTTCGGCGATCTCTTCTGGTCCGTTTTGCAGCACAGGCGATTGCACCGGTTCGTCGGTCGTAACGGCTGCGTCCGGCTCACCCAACAAATCCGCGGGTTGCAACAGCGAACCGGTTTCCGACAATTCCAAGGGTTTCTCCATCACGTCACTCGCCTCGGGCTCGCCGAGTCGAGCAAGCTTGGGTGTCGGTTCTTCTGCCACGCCATCCGTGTCCATCTCGCTGGGCAATTCTAAGAGACCCTTCGGAGAAGTCGTCTCCAGCAAAACCACTGGACCATCCTCTACAAGAGCACTCTCCGGTTCTTTCCCAAAATCCAGCCGTTCGATGGTCGAGGCCGCCTCTATCAGCAGCACTGGTTCAGCCACGGCAGCGGTCCCTTCCGGCTCGGCCATTTGAATCGGCGCCGGGGACGTCCCTTCGGCCGCATTAGCCTCGTTCGGTACGCTGTCTTCCAGAGGGGACGCAGTCATCAATGGCTCCGCCGTCCCGTGCGCCGCACCAATCGCCGCCGGCTCAATCAGAGCCTCCAGCGGAGCGTCAGTTTCCAGGGGTGCCGCCAAGGCATCCCCCTCCTCGTGCTGCCTCGAAAGCGCATCCAACAGCTCCGAGATTTCATCGATGTCGGAAGCCTTTGCCTCACCCGGATCCACGGCAGGGTCTGTCACGGACGGAATGATCTCTGCTACCGCCTGCAATAGGTGGTAAACATCGTCGTCGCCGCTCGCCGGCGAGGGCTCCAAGGGGCTCCCCTCCGGCGGTGAGGCTGCCGAAACAGCAGGGTCCACAGCCGCCGCGTCCGGCGGTTCGGCTTCTGATTGTACTAATCGCTGCGATTCCAACCGGCGAGCTACACGGCTTAGCCGCTGAAGCAAGGCCGATAGATCTGGACGAGAGCCATGGCCGGGCGCCACAAGGCCTTCCGGCACCTCGCTCGACGTCAATGCCGGTTGCCCGGTCGCGCCGGCCGTTGGTTGAAGTTCCTTGGGGTCTTGTTGCATCTTCACCTGTCCTCGTGCCTACTTGATGTGGGTTGACTCAACGCTCGGCCGACGCCATCAGGCGTATTTGGAGACCAGTTCCGCCAGATCTTCCGCGCGGTACGGCTTCGTCAGGTATCCGTCAGCGCCCTGTTTCAATCCCCAGAACCGGTCCGATTCCTGATTCTTGCTCGTAACCAGCACCACACGGATATCCTTCGTCGCCGGTGTCGTCTTGATCTGACGGCACACCTGGTAACCGTTCTTTTTCGGCATCACTACGTCCAGCAGCACCATGTCCGGCCGAGAGGCCGCTATCTTGGCGAATGCCTCTTCTCCGTCTGTTGCCGTAATGACGTTGTACCCCTTGTTGTGAAGCGTCGCCATCATTAGCTTCAGTTCCGTCGGGCTGTCATCGACGATGAGGATTGTTTTTGACATCTCTTTTCTCCTTACGTTGGGTTTGACCGTCTAACGCGGACGGCTAATTACTAGCGCTTTTTGAATACGTGGCCACGAACTACGTTCAATAGTTGTTCCGGCTTGAACGGCTTGTGCAGGTAGTCGGAAGCTCCCGCCAATTTGCCGACAACTTTGTCGATCAGGTCACCGTTACCGGACACCATCACCACCGGTATGGACTTCGTCTCCCGGTCCGCGCGGATCAACCGGCAGACATCGTAGCCATCCATCATCGGCATCGTCACATCCAGTAGCACTACCGACGGTTTCTGCGCCTTCATCGCCGGCATCACTTCCCAGGAATTCCCAACCGGAACCGGCAGGAATCCGTCGTTGCCCAACAACCGGACTAGTACGTCCCGGATCGTTGCGCTATCGTCCACCACCATCACCACAGGCCGGCGCAGAAACGCTGCCATGCGGTCAAGCGCATACGTCGAAGCTTTCAGGTCCAGCATCGCCGCCCGCTCCAGATGCTGCTTCGCATAATGAAAACGGTGGAGGTTCGCATTCGCCAGCGCGAGCCGAAGCTCACCCCACACTGTATATGGCTCCGCTCGCAGCCTCTCCACCAACCCGTGAAGCAACTCTACGTCGGCGCTGCGGTTGAGGACATAATCCATCGGTTTTTCCGGCCAGATCGATGATCTGCACGAGCCGCACCGCTCCGCATTCCGCATCGGCGCCTCGCACAAAGGGCACAATACTTCCGGCTCCGCTTCCGCCTTCACGATCTGCGGCGGAGCTTCCGCAGCGGGTGAGAAGCCTGACGAAGGGACCATCGTCATTGGGGCAATCTCTGCCGGCGTCACCGGCGTGCCTAATGAAGCCTCGCTTAACGCCGGTTTCGGTCCCGGAAGCGCGGCATACCGGTCATCCGGCTCCATGGACGGCGTACTTAGCATTGAAACCGGCGCCGGGGGTAGAGTCGTGATCTTCCTCGGCGAAACACTTTCGCTCGCCCCAGCTTCCCAGGATTCTGCATGGACCGCCTCTCCGGCTTGGGTCACAGGCCCGCCAAGATCCAAAGCTGGCAAAGGAATTCTCGCTGCGGACGGCGCCGCAATCGGCTCAGTCGCTTTCAACACTGGTTCCGGTTGCGCCCCATCACATATTCGTCCGGTCAGTGCCTCTTCATCGAAGCGCAGTATCGTAACCGTCACGCTGCCGTCGTTGCCCACTACTGGCGGCGGTCCCGGCACTTCCACGTACCGCGACTCCGGTCCTATCTCTGGCACCGCTAGAAGGTCCACCGGCGGCGGCGGCAACGTCACCACGCGACTGGGCTTCAAGTTCTCAAACCGTCGCGTCTCCGGCGTTTCCAGCGCGGTGAACTGCTGTGCCGGTGCCATCGTATCGCCCATTTCCAGGGCCGGCTCCGCAATCCTTGCGTCGCTCGAAACCACAGCTACAACGTCGGGCGGCGGCATCGTCGATGACACCACCACGTTCTCCAACTTTACGGGCACCGCATCCAGTGCTTCAGGACGCCCAAGGTTAACCATCGGAGCCAGCACCAGCGCTGTGCAATGCGCTTCTGGTTCCGCCGCCTCCACCTTCGGCACTTCCGGCGCCTCCGCTACCGGTGCGAACAGCGGGGGAAACGCCGTGGCCGCCCGAACCGGCTCAATGGCTGGTGCGGCGGTTTGGCTTGGGGCAGGAACCTCCCGCGGCGGGATATTCTCTGGCTGCATCCTTCGCTGCCAATCCAACGCCGCCTGATTCGCCGGGTTGATGCGCAAAACCTGTTTCAAACACGCGGTTCGCTCTTGTGCATTTCGCGCCACCGACGCCAGTAGAAACCATCCCGCCTCACTCCCCGTATTTTGCCGACAGATCGTCACCAGCAACTTTCTGGCACCCATTAAGTCGCCGGATTTCTTGAGGGCAATCGCCCTTCGTAAAGAGTTCACTTCTTCTCGATCGCTGCTGTTCTGGATCGGATTCTGGATCAACTCCATGGTGGCCACGGTCATACGCCTCGACTGAGTTTGGAATCAACTGCTGACTACTCGGTCGCTCGTACGGACTAGGTACGGAGCGAGGGCTCCTCCGCCGCGATCTCTCTTGGCGGGCCTTCGCAATGCACGGAACCACAGGTTCCGACTTACGCCGGCAAAGGACGGAAATACTTGATGCCCCAGTAATCGACGGCCTAAGGCGCGAACATTAGCGTTGTCTGCTGTTTTTCGCGTATTTCCACTGTAGCCACCGGCGCTTCGCCTTTTGTTCGTACTTCTCGCGCGAACATTCGTTCCGATTGCCTATTGGTCGCATCAGGGCGCCATAACCCGTAGGCGTGGGCAATCGAGACGCACCGCGGCCTTCGTCGGTCTAGTGATCGCGTGCATCCGCCCTGCGACCCGGCCGCGCAAAATAAAACTCAAGATTGGGGGGCGGCTCAGTTCCGTGAAGGATGGAAACCGAGAGCACCCATACAAAGCGACTAATCCACCTGTTCCAAAATCGCGAAATCGCCCGGATTCCAGGCTTGCGCGATCACGTAAAGCTTCTTGCCAACCTTCCGAATCACGGCGTTATGAATGTGCTGAAAGTTTGTCAGCCCCAACTCTTCCTTCGCCATGATGGTGGAGACGACCTTATCCTTTTCCAGGATATAGATCGGCGCGCCTTTCGTCCGGTCCGGGCCATGCAAAGCGCCCACGACCATGTATTGGCCGTCGTAGTAGGTGTCGCAAGGGAAAGACCCTTTAGGCAGGGAAACCGTCTCCAGATACTTGCCTTCCGGAGTAAACCGGTCGATTTCCGAATTCGGGCGATCCGCGATATCGATCCGCTTCTTGCCCTGCGGAACCGTGACGCCATGCCCCGTGCCGAATTGTCCAACTCCCGTCCCGCGCCCGCCAAATGCCAGCTTGTTCCAGGTCGCTTCGAAGTTCGCGCCCGGCGTGACCTTCGCCGTCAATACATAGTCGAGTTTCGAATAGCCGGTGGGAATGTAGAACATCCCATTCAGGTACTCAACGTCAGTAGGGATGAACGGCCCGTTCCCCTTGAAATAGGTGTTCGCGGTCTCGTTGCCCAGGTCAGTATCCGCCGTCGGCGGTTTCAGGGTGTGCACCAGCGTCCCGTCCAGCTTGGTCGTAAACACCCGGTTGGCCGCGTTGGCCGGGAACGTAAGATAGGTTTCGTCTTTCGCGGACCACAACATGGCGTTATGCATGTTGGTGCCCTTCATCTCTTCCGCCGTCGGCAGCAGCTTCACCTGCTTCAGATCCGCGCTAATCTGCAGAATCCCCGCGCCGGGCAGCGCGAAGTAGGTCTCGCCGTGACCCTTGCGACGATCCACGGCAAAACCGCCGTGTGCCGCCTTCAACACCTTCTGCGCCTCAGCGGGCAGGTGCGTCGATGAATGCAGCACGCGGAAGCGCAGCTTTCCTTGTCCGCTCGTCTTTTCGCCGGTCGACTGACTGGCCGGCATCATGGCAGCCACACAGGATAGGGCGATCAAGGTAAGAAACACTGGCGTGATCGGCGATCGTTTCATAGATCCCGCTATTCTACTTCGTTTCGCCTCGCCGCGGCGGCTAACTGTCGATTCCAAGTTTCCGCCTCCCCTCCGGCGTCATCCGGTTCACCGTCCAACCCGGCTCCCACGTCTGCTCCACCACCACCTTCCGCACACCCGGCACCTTCATCAATTCAGTCCGTACCGGTGTACTGTTCCCCCCGGACCCATAGGTAAAGAAGCCCAGCCGCGGCCGTCCGCGATGGGGCATCGCCATCAGTACATACACCACATCGCCTTCCACCCGCAGGTCGTAGACCAACCCCAAATCGACGACGCTGGTATCGGTTACATACAACTGCTCGTCCTTGCAGCCGCGCAGCGCGGCCCACAGCGCCTTCTTCGAAATCGGGCTGTCACCGGCCTCTCCGGCCCGGGCCAGCCGCCCGCTCTGCTGGGCCGCCGCGCCCGTACGCGGCAGTTCACCAGCCGAAACCGCATACGGATTCACCAAGCGATGACGCAATTCTTCCAACCGCCTCGATCCCCCCGCCGCATCGTAGGCAATCGCCGCATACGCGTTTTTTTGGCGCAGCACGGCTCCGGCCGGCATAGTGGCCCCGCGCGCCAGCGGATACCGGCTCCAACAGTGCCCGTGCCATCGATAGAACATCAGCGGATTCGCATTGTGCCGCAGCGGCGGCACCCCCTCCCCGCGGTGCTCCAAAAACAAACCCACAAACGAATCCCGGCTGCCTGGGTTGCAGAACCCAATCGCCCACACATCGTCAGTCAACTTCGGATCCACCGGTCCGGTTCGCATCTTCCCATCCGGCCCCATCCATAGCAGATCAGTAAACGATTGCCCGGAAAACACCCATTCATCGTCCCGCAGAGCGTCGATCTCTACGTCCTTCGTCGCGGTCATCGCACCGATCTTATGAAACCACGGCAACCCCGCATAAAATCGATACTCCACGTCCACATTCACCCGCGCGGGCGAAAACACGGGATGCACTGGCGAGTACGGAAAGCCCCATCGTCGCACCATCGTGCAGAGCGGTCCGCGAACAACTTCATAGTCCGGGCAGGTTTCCCACAATGTGATCCGCAGCTTCTGTATACGGCCCGCCGTTACGTAGTCGTGCGCCCAATCGATCCCCGGCGGCTCGCCGTGCCCTTCCCCGCCCGCAAACAGTTCCAGCCCGTGCTCCCGTTTCAGCGTCATCCGCTCCAACTGCCCCATCTGGCGCGACAGCGAGGCGCGGAAGAAGTCGTTCTCAATGTCCAGCGCGAATCCCTCGCCGCGCGTCTCCAGGTCACTGGCATACCGCGGCAGCTCAGCATCCTCATTCCCGTACAAAATCAAATAGGTGTGCCGCTGGTGCGCTGCGCCGCTCGCCATGAAAAGCACTTGGCACAGCCGTTCTTCCCCGCGCCGGACTTCATGGTAAACCTGCGACGGCACTTCTCGCAGTTCCCCGCTCGTCACCCGCGCCACGCGGACCTCCCGCCCTAGCGAACTTGCATGCCCCGCGGGAACCCTCAGCGTGATCTCCACCGGTTCGGGCGGCCGGCTCACCCCCGCCGGCTCGTCGAGCGTCACCGTCTGATAATGCTGCCACCCCTTCGCCCACGCACGCCACCCCGCCGGTAACGTATCCACCGCGTCCTCTCGCCCGGCCAGCGGCGTCCCGGGCCGGTCCTCTTCCGCCTGCGCCTGCGCCAGCGTGTTTCGCACCGAATGTGCCAGCGCGCGCGCCAGGCGGTAGTCTTTTCGTTTCCACGCGGCATCCAGCATCCGCATCTTCTCTTCGAAACTGTCCGTACGGTCCCAATACTTCGTCTCGCTCATAGCCTCGCCGTCTGTCCTTTCCATTCGTGAATCGTCAGGTGCCGAACAACCGCAGCATCTGGTCGCGCGACACGTTAATGTGGTCCGCCATCGCCCGTCCCGCTTCCTGCACATTTCGAGCCTCTATGGCGCGGACAATCTCCCGGTGCGGCACCGGCCGCGTATCCCGCTGCGTCGACAACACATCCAACCGGTGCACGTACTGCAGCGTCCATTGCAGTTGCTCTATCACCCGCTGGTTCCCCGCAATCTCCCCCAACCGCATATGAAACCCCTGATTGCCCCGAAGGAATGCGTCCATTTCCAGTGCCGGACCGTCCTCCAGTACTACCATCTCCCGCAGCTCCCTCACCTCTTCCGCCGTTGCCCGTGCCACCGTCCGCTCCGCGTTGAAGCACTCCAGGATTTTGCGGTACTCATAGACCTCAATGATGTCCCGCACCGAAATCGGCGGCAGCACATACCCTTTGTGCCGGATCCGCTGAATCCATTTCTCCTGCGACAACAGATTGCATGCCTCCCGCACTGGTGTTCGCGATGTTTCGCATTTTCGCGCCAGTTCCACTTCGGAAAGGAAGTCCCCAGGGCGCATCACCCCGTTCAGTATCCAGGCTTTCAATAGAAAATAAACCCGCTCGACTTCGCCTTGGGGCTCCGGCAACAACTTGATGTTCGGCATAACCTACCATTGTCACGTGTCTGCTCCGGCCGCGTCGCCAGAATCACATCGTATACCACTTTCGACAATTTCGTTGACTAGTGTATGCAATTGGTATACGTTTAGGAATCGCATTGGAGGTTCCCTTGCTCCTACGTTCTTTTTCGGTAAGAGCGGCTGCCGCTCTCCTACTCATCGCGGGCTATACCCGTCCCGCGCTCTTCGCCCAGACCACCGCGACCGAAATCCTAGGTATAGTGAAGGATTCTTCAGGTGCCGTCGTCGCGGGCGCGCAAGTCACCATCACCCGCGTCGCAACAGGAATCCGTCTTTCCAAGCAAACGGACCAAAATGGCGAATACGCCTTCCCGCTTTTGGAAATCGGACAGTATACAGTCCATGCCGAAAAGACAGGCTTCCGCGCCCAAACAGTGACGGAGCTCCGTCTGGAAACGCAGCAAAAGGCGCGTGTCGATTTCACCCTCACCGTTGGCAACGTCACCGAGTCCGTGGAAGTGGTCGCCTCCGGCGCCGTTCTGGAAACCGAAAACTCCACCGTGGGCCAGGTAATCGAAAACAAACGCATCGCTGACCTGCCGCTGAATGGCCGCAATCTTATCCACCTCGCCGCCATGGTCCCAGGCGTCCAATACGGCAGCCGCAGCGGCCGGGCCGACGGACAGGGCGGCTTCCCAATTCCCGGAGGCGGCATGTCGGTCATCGCTAACGGGCAACGGGAGGTGCATCAGAGCATCACGCTCGATGGCGTCGAATCAATTGCTCCGCTCTACAACATCTCCAGCTTCACCCCCTCCATCGACGCTGTCGAAGAGTTCAAGGTGCAAACCGGCTCATACTCCGCTGAATTCGGCCAGAGTTCCGGCGGCCGTGTCGAAATCTCGCTCAAGTCCGGAACCAATTCTCTGCACGCCACGGTCTGGGAGTTTCTCCGCAACGACGCCTTCGACGCCGAAACCTACTTCCTCAACTTCCAACGCCCCGCCAGCGCCGGCCGATTGAAGAAAGATCGCCTCCGCCGCAACCAGTTCGGCGGCTTCTTTAGCGGTCCCGTCATTAAGAACAAGGCCTTTTGGTCTTTCAACTACGAGGAACGCCGCCAAACGCAAGAGAGTGTCGCCACCGCATGGTGGCCCAACCAGAACTTCCGGAAGGGCGACTTCTCCCTTCTTCTCAATCCCCCCACTAACCCCGCCACCAGCCGCCCAGTCCGCAACCCCATCGCCATCTACGACCCGCTCACCGGCATCCCTTTCTCCGGCAACATTCTCCCCGCCAGCCGCCAGCACCCAGGCGCGCTAAACGTCATCGATAAGTTTCTCCCGCTCCCCGATTTCCAACAACTCGATCCGCTCGATTTCACCGTCAGCCGCGCCGTCCCCAGCATCATCGGTGCCCGGCAGTATTTCGGCCGCCTGGACCACAACTTCTCCAGTAAGGACAAAGTCTTTGGCCGTTTTGCCCTCGACAAATCCGAATGGGAAGCCAACCAGATCAACCCGAATTTTCCGGAGGACCGATTCTCCGACGCATACAACGTAGCGACGCAGTGGATTCACACCTTTAGTGCCAACATCCTTCATGAGCTCCGGTTCGGAATCAACAACTGGGGCGACAACTACGTCAACCCGCGCTCCAATTCCACTTTTGACCCAGACTCACTCGGCATTGGCAGATTCCGCGTCGCCGGCGACGGGAACCGCAAGTTCACCGCGGCCGAAACTGGCATTCCTGGTATTGGATTCACCATCGGCGACCCGCAGGGCCGCACCGACGACACCTATAGCTACCAGATCGCGGACAACCTATCGGTGGTTCGCGGCAAACACTCTTTGAAGTTCGGCACCTTGATCGTGCATGCGGCGATGGACCGGCGCGCGGCGAATCTGACGCGAGGCTCGTTGAGCTTTTCTCCGAATGAGAGCGGGTTGGATTTTGCGTCGCTATTGCTTGGCTACCCCAATCGTAGCCTCACGGCCGAAGGGTATCCGTCGGTCAACATGCGGTCCCGCCGCGTTGGCGCTTACGTCACCGACGAATGGCGGGTGAGAAGCAATCTGACCATCACCGCGGGTCTGCGTTTTGACTACATGGGAAACCCTTATGACAAATTGGGCCACGTACGAACCGTTAGCCTCGAGCGGCCGTATACAACCCCAAGCGGTGCGCAGATCCCAACGCTCTTCCCCAAGGTCGAGTCGGAGGAAGGAAAGCAGAAGCTATGGAAACAGGTCGATCCCTTCTGGCAGCCACGTTTGGGAATTGCATACCGCCCAACCAATAAATGGGTAATCCGCACCGGAGCCGGCCAGTACACCAGCCCCCAGCATTTCGTGCAAATCAGCACGGCCAATCTCATGCCCCCGCTGTCTGGCTTCCAGCAATACGATTCCATCACCGACGCGGTTCCGGGTTCATCCACCCGGATGTTCCGGCCAGGGCTGCCCATTCTAACCCTCAATGACCCCTTCATCGGCGCCCAGGCAAGACCGCCCGTCAGCGTTTGGCGCCTCGAACCAGATCGCCGCGAACGCGATGTCTGGCAGTGGAGCTTTGACATACAACGGGAACTCCCCGGCTCCATGGCCATGACCATTGGCTACGTGGGCAGCAAGACGAGCCACTCAGCGAACTCCTACGAGAACTTCAACGGCGCCCTGCCGTCACGTGATACAAACTTCCAGGCGCGGCGCCCGATCCAACAGTTCTTTGATCCATCCGAGCCCGAAAAGGGTATTCAAACGCTCGGCCGGATCTTCGCGTTCGACTCCTACTCCAACCAGCACTACCATGGCCTGCAGACCAAGTTGGAACGGCGTTATTCACAGGGTCTGAGCTTCGGCATCTCCTACACCTATGGCAAGGCGAACGGCGATGGCGAGGACGGCGGCAACGAAGGCGCCGGCCGGCAGGTTTATAACGATCGGGCCGGATCACGAGCCCGGACCTCGTTTGATCTCACCCACAATGCGGTGATTCATTTCGTCTACGAGATCCCCTTCGGCAAGAATTTGAAAGGGGTTGCCGGTGCGGTTCTGAAAGGCTGGCAAACTAATGGAATTCTTTCGCTACGCAGCGGCTTCCCCTGGACGCCTACGGTGGGCGCCAATGATCTCAACACCGGCGGCGATGGCACGCCCATCCGTCCAGACCGTTTGCGCGACGGCCGTCTGAGTGACGCCACGCGCGCGCTCTGGTACGATCCCTCCGCCTTCCAGCGCGTCAACTGCAACATCGCCAGCCGGCCTGACCTGTGCCACTACGGAAACTCCGGACGCAACATCATGACCACACCAGGACAGCGCAACATCGACTTCTCCCTGTTCAAGAACTTCGCCGTTACCGAACGTATCAAAGTGCAGTTCCGCGGCGAGGCCTTCAATACCTTCAACACACCGTATTTTGGCCAACCGAATAATCTGGGCTTCGTCTCGCTGAATTCCATTACGCCCGACGCGCCCCGGGTCGGCGAAATCCGTTCGCTCAGCGCCGCCATGCGCGTCATGCAGTTCGGTATTAAACTCAGCTTCTGATACCGCAATGAGTGAACCGATTGATCGACGACACCTTGCCAAGGCCCTGCTCCTCGGGGCCACGGCCGCCCAGGCGCAGCCGCCGTCGCGTCTAGTCCCTTGGATGTACATGATCTACCCGCTGGAGCAGTGGCTCTCCGACTACCGGCAGATCCTCGACGCTTGGGACCAGGGCGGCGTCCGCGGTATCGTCATCGGCCCGCTCCGCTTCTGGGACGGTGAACCGAAGTTCGATTTCACATACCGCCGCTCCGGCGCCGTCATCCAGACCTTCGCGCCGGACCCGTCCATCTATCGCCGCCACGGCGTCGATCCGCCCGAGAACGTCCGGCTCGATGCCGGCAAGGAAAAGCAACTCCAAGGCCTGCTCAGTGACGTCAAGCGCCGCGGCTGGCAGTTGATGCTCTTCGGCCCCGGTCACTACGGCCGCCGCAAGTCAGCCGAGCAGGATCCCTTCGGTGCGCTTTCCCTCGCCGCCGGCGTCGAAGACACCCTGCGCGCCTTCCCGCAGGCCGATGGCATCATCATCGATGGAGCCGGCGAACACCACTACGAACTCGCCTTCCACCACGGCGGCGACCTGTTTGAAATCCGCGATCACCACCGCGCCATTTACTCCCATCTGGGCTTCGATATTGCGCGTATGGAACGCGGCATGAGTCACCTCAAGGCCCGCTTTCACTCGCTCACGCCCTCGCTCGTGCGCTTCCATCAGAACGGCGGTATGCTCGGCGGCCTGTCGCTGTTTGACCTCAATGAAGACGCTCTCTACTGGCTGCGCATGCGGCAGCAGGCGACGTTGAGCAACATGGGCGCCATCCGCCAACAGTGGGACGCGCTGCCCCGCAAGGCGAAACTCGGCACCATTCCCCGCTCCGCCGCCTTCTCCGTCCTCACCACGCAGGACTACCAGAAGACACACAAATTTTTCGACGTCATCTTCCCCAAACACTACTACTGGCATCGCGGGTTCGACGGCATGTACGGCACCATCGCCCGCTGGGTGGCCACGCTCGGCGAATGGAATCCCTCGCTCACCGAAGAGGACTGCTTCGGCGTCGTCAAGGTGCTCTTCGGCCTCCAAATGCCTGGCGTCCGTAAACTCGCCGACATGGAGAACGGCTTCCCCGACGAGTTCTTCGATCAAGTCGTCTTCGGCGAAACCAAGCGCGCGCTCGAAGCCACCGGCGATCCCAACAAGGTCATCGCCTGGGTCTCCACCGGCCGCAATCCTCACGCTGGCGACCCCATGCCAGCCCACGATCTTCGGCGCCTCCTCATCGCCTCCCACCGTGCCGGGTTGAAGCGATTCATCTTCCATCCCGACGTAAATCTCGGCGCGGCCGAATGGAAAGTCATCTCCGCTCTCTGCGGCAAGGAGTGGAAGGAAGACCCCAACGGCTACTGGCCACCGGATACGCCCAAACCAGACACCTGGAACGGCGGCCGCAAACCACCCGCCCGCTGAGCGAGCATTACTTCTTCGGCGCCAGCATCTCCCATTCTGCGTACGCAGAAATGACTGGATTCCGGCTTGCACGCATCTCCTGCAGCGCTACCTCCCTGCTCACGGATTTATTGAAACTATGGCTTGATGGAAGCATCCAACGCAACGCGCCGAACCACGCATTCTGCGCCTCGCCTGGCTGGAAGCCCTGCTCCAGATGCGTCAGCCAGCGCCGCACCGCCAAAGCTTGCGCCGCCGGTTCCGGCACTAGTTCCGCCGCCAGCGCCAAGGTATGCGACCGCATCCAGAAAGCGTCCACCGCCCCCGCCTCATCGATCTCCTGCCAGCCTTCGATCCGCTTCTGCAATTCCTGGTAGCGCGCCGACCATTCCAGGCTCTTCCGCTCCTCCGCCGTCCAAAACCGTTTGTCTCCCGGCAGGTCCCGGTTTCCGTGGTTCAGCCAGCGCAGGTCTTCCAGCACCGCCTTGGCTCGTGCCGACCTCCAGAAGTCCACATCATTCCACGCCCCCGCGTCCCGCTCTGCTTTCATCCGCTCCACCGGAATGAGTGGCACCGCGTTTCCGCCGGCGTTGATCTCCGTGGCCAGCCTGTTGAACTCAACTCCAATCTCCGTAGGCTCGCGAAGGCTCTGCGTACACCGCGGCCCGCTCAAATGCGTTGCAATGTAGGCGCCCAAACCCTGCAACAGCGCGGTTGCATTCCCTCCGGTCCGTCGCGCGATATTCAGCAGACTCCGATCATGCCGCGCAAACTCCCGGTCCGACGGCGCCACATGTCCGAGTGCCGCGCCAAACGCGTCCACCAACTCCTGGCGTTCCCTCGGGGCCTTCACCGCGTTCAGCAACGCCTGCCCCAGCGGCTCCACCTGCATCGGTGATTGCAACGCTGCAATCGCCGCTGCCAACATGTACCGCGGCTCCTCCCGCTCCCGCTGTTTTGCGGAAAACCCCTTTTCCTAGACCAGCACCATCGTCTGGTAGTAATCCTCGAACTGCGGCACATGATTGGCTTGGCATGTCAACACCGGTCGCGGCGGAATCGGCGTTTCGCGAAACATCACCGCCGCCGACTCCGGATCCGCAGGCAACACCGCGCGCACTGCCCGCATTCGGAGCGAAAACACGTCCAACCCATGCCGCGAGGCCGTCACATAAGCACGTGTGTCCGTATGCCGCCCACCCGTCGTCGGATATGCATCCGGGGCCCGCGAAGCCAAACGGAATGCTTCGGCGATCAGTTCTCCGCTCTTGGCTTTATCGATTGTCGCCAGCCGCAGCAGCAAATCCGCACCATGCTCCGGCGGCAGTCCTCGCGCCCGGTTCGCAAACGCCTCCCACTCCTTCGGGCGTTCCTGTGCTCCGGCCATCAACACTGCAAACATCGCCCCTGCAAACAGTCTCGTCATCGCAGTCCTCCTACAGGCATGCTCAACAGGAAAAGCGACGCGTGAGCGATGGCAAACATACCAAAGGCGCTCCGCGAACGCCGTGCTCTAGCCGAGAAGACGTGCCGGCAACTCCTTCCGCTCCAGAGACGGCTCCCGCAAACTTTTCATCGCTTCGCCTCCCCAGAATCTCCTCACAGATGTTCCCATACAACCTCGCCAATTCCCGATCCACTGCCACCGAATCACGAATCTGGAGCACTCAAAACAACACAACTACTCCACGATCGCCTGAAATACCGCGCTCTCAAAATCCCGGTCTAACTGCCGCACCGAATTGTCCGTCTGAATCATCATCACGCCCACAATCTTCTCCACCGGATCAATCCAGAAATGCGTCCCGAACGCGCCGTCCCACCCATAGCTCCCCTTGGAAACCCGCTGCCCGGCCGCCACCGGATCGCTGATCACCTGCACACTCAAACCGAAGGCCCGCCCCGCCGCGCGCCCCGGCATCGTGTCCGGCACAAAGACCGACGCCATCAATTCCACCGATTTCGGGCTCAACAACCGCTGCCCGTTCCCCTGCCCGCCATTCAGCAGCATCTGCGCGAACAACGCATAGTCCGAAGCCGTCGAATACAGCCCGCCCGCTCCGGCCGCGTACTCACTGCCATAAAGGTTCAGCATCCGGGCCTTCGCGTCCACCCGCGTCATCTTCCCGCTGTCCCGATGATACGTCGTCACCAGTCGTCGAAGTTGCTCCGCTGTGGGATGAAAACTGGTCTCTTTCATCCCCAGCGGCTCAAACAGCCGTTGCCGCAAAAAATCCTCAAATCGCGCACCGGAAGCAACTTCCACCACTCGGCCCAAGGTGTCGAACGCCGCCCCCGCGCTATACGCCCAACGCGAACCCGGCTGAAACTCAAGCGGCGTTTTCCCCAGCTTCGGAATCGAATCGCTCAGCTTCCCGCCATAGGCATTCGGAATCTTTCCCGCCTCCGCATTACTTACCGGCCCGCTTGCCAATCCCGACACATGCGTCAGCAAATCCTGAATCGTAATCTCCCGCGTCGCAGGAACTGCATAGAAAGGTGCGCTCCCGGCACGCTCCTGCGCCACACCCACCTGCATCCCCTTGAACTCCGGAATGAATCGGGAAACCGGATCATTCAGCCGGACTTTCCCCTCCTCCATCAGCATCAATATCGCCACGCCCGTCACCGGCTTCGACATCGACCAGATCCGGAAAATGGCGTTCTTTTCCATCGCCCGTTTCTCTTCCGCGTCCATCAGCCCGTGCGCCGCCAGATGCGCCACTTGCCCCCTCCGCGCCACCAGCGTCACCGCCCCGCTAATGTTGTGCTCGGCAATGTGCCGTGCCATCGTCTCCTGAATCCGCTGTAGCCGCACCCCGGAAAGCCCTACCTGCTCCGGCTTCCCCTCCGGCAGCGCCGCCCCCGGCAGGGCCCACGCGCCCAACACCAACAAACCAGCCAATACTCGCAACCGCATCCCACGCTCCTCAATAAAATCCATCGCTAACCTGACGGATTCTATCGCACTCTTCCCTACCGCCCGCGCGTGGAGATCAATACGTCAACCGGGAAAAGCCCCGATGAAACCGCCCCTTCCAACTTACCTGTCGCCCGGTCAAGCACCTTCGTCTCATTCTCCAGCGGGTAGTTAAGATACAGCTTTCCGCCCCGCTCCGGCACACCTATGCCGCTGACATAGCCCTCCAGCGGATCGGTTTTCAGCAACGCCAGCGGCTCGGCCCGCAGCGTCACCAAGCCCGTATCGTCGATCGCATATACTCGCTCCCCGTCCGCGGCCATCGCGTCGCCAAACGAACCGCGCACCACGCCCGCCACTTTGTTCTCCCGCGTGTCGATGGCCCAAATCGCCCCGGCCCCGCCGGATTGCGCCGCCACGAACACTCGCTCGCCATTGGGCGAAATGGCAATCGTCATTCCCGCTTGGCCGATCGGAATCCGCTGCACCACCGTATTCGTTTGCGTGCTGATCACCGCCAGATTCGCTCCCTTTGCCGCCGTCACATATACCCGCGTTCCGTCCGGATGCATGGCAATCGCGTACGGCGCCTCCGCCACCGGAATCAGCGCCAACTCCGCGCCAGTCGCCACGTTGTACACGCCCACCCGGTTCTCATCGGCATGCGCAACATACGCCTTCCGCCCGTCCGGCGTCACGGCGGCCTCCTGCGGCATCGAATGAATCTGCAACTCACCGGCCAACCGCACCGTCTGCCGGTTCCCTGTAAACACCCGCCGGCCGGCCACCATTGCCGTCAGCGATATCGGCGATTCCCCCACCGGAACCGTCATCACCACCGTGTTCACACCCCGGCCGTCCACACCCCCGATTCGCGCCGCCGCGCCAATCGACGGAATCGGCTCCTCCGCCCAATGCGGCACCACACACACGCCAACCAGGACCATCAGGCGGAAAAGGGGAGTCATAGTCATGGAATCTGGGTATCCAGCTATGCCATCGGCGGAAACTATCTCCTACGTAATAGGGAAAAGTACCTATTTTTGAAACGCCGCCCCCCGACCTCCACCGTTCCAGTCAGTCCCGCGTTCCCCCCATTCAGCAGCATGTTCACCGCCTCCCCACTGCCCAGCGCACCCCGAATCCGGTAGTCCGTTCGCCAACCGAGCAGCCTTCCAAACCAACTCCGGTTTGGCTCCAACCGCGCCGTCCCGATCGAAACGTCCCCCAATGCCCCGTTCACCGCACCCATCGCGTCAATTCGTAACTTCACCTCCCCGTCCTCCCATTCCCCGGCCATTTCCGCCAACGGCCGCTCCCCGGTCGCCATCAGCGGCGGGTTCCCAAACATCTCATTCGCACAAAGCGCGACGAATCCGGCCAGCATTAAACAAACAACCAGCGGCGGCCGCCTTACCTTTACCCAACCCATCCATCCACAGATCAAATGAACCAACCCCACAAAGGCCGGCGCCGCCACCGGCCAGTCCAGCGGCAACTTTCCGGAAAGCACCGCCAAAAACACCCAACCGGCCACCGACATCCCCCCGCCCCAGTCCGCCCGGAACCACGCCACCGCCAGCCCTCCATAGAGCAGCAACATACCCACCCCATATAAGGACTCCCGCGCCGTAAGTTCTAATGGGTTGGGCGGCCCCTCCCCCACTATCATCGCGACGAAGAAAAGAAACAGCAGCCCGCCAGCAAGCCGGGCGAATGTAGGAAGAATGGTTTTCATAGCGACCCCAGCGTAGGCTCACAACGCCCGGAAACGAGCTTCGGAATCCCTTCCAAATTCCTTCACATGAACAAAATCAACGAGATAGCGAGGCCCCAATCCCAGCGCGGATCCCTCGCGCCGTCACGCGCTGCGCCGCCGCCAGGTCGCGCGAGGGCTGGTCAAACGTTCCCGCCCAGATCACCTTCCCCGTATGCACATCCACCAGCCGCACTGTGCTCCGAAGCTCCTCGCCCAGCTTCTGCACACTTCCTTCCACCAGCGTGTCCAACCCCAGCAGCCGCCCCATCAACCCCATCGAAACTCCCGCCCGCTGATGCCGCCGCACCGTGCTCGGCGCCACCACATGCACCCCTTGCAGCCCCGACAACTCCGCCACCAATACGTCCGTCAACCCTTCCGAAAACGCATCCGACCCCTCGCAGTGACACACAAAGGGCACCACCGCCAGCGCCGTCCCTTCGCCGCCCGTCAAAAACCGCGATGGCACATAAAACTGGTAGTACCCCAGCCCCATCGCCAACAGCGCTGCCGTTGCTACCGGCCACCACCATCGCCGGCGCGAAACCGGTGCCGGAACAACCGCCCCATCCACCCGCACCTCCGCCGCAAACCGGTACCCTCGCTTCGGCACCGTCTCAATCACCGGACTCTCCGCCTCCTCATCCCCCAGCGCCTTCCGCAGCAGCGAAATATTCCGCGCCAACCCAATCTCTTCCACCACCGCGTCCGGCCACACCAGCCGCATCAGTTCGGCCTTCTCCACCACCTTTCCGTGCCGCTCAATCAGCACATGCAGCGTATCGGCCACCTTGGGCACCAGCGCCACCCGCTCCGCACCGCGATAAAGGACACGCTCCTCCGCTTCATAACGAAAAGCGCCGAAATGATACGCCATTGCTTCTATTTACTCATTCTGAAACACTCTCTCCATCATTTCCCGTGTCGGCGTCAGCGCCGGGTTTACCACCAGCACCGGTTCGCTTACCAGCGTGGCCGCCAACGCTTCGCGGTCCGGCGCTGCCGGCTGCCATGCCAGCTCAAACCGGAATTCGAACACCCCCGCCTCATCCGCCACAAAGTTTGTGTGCCAGAAGTTGTCGTACACCATCGCGTGCAACCGGTGCGGCTCGGACGGCGCCGCCGTAATCCGCTGCCAAGTATGCGGCCCGCCCACCGTCACCATCGGCGCGTCCCTGGTCACCCAAACCCAATGCCCTGCTTCCGCGGCCGTATAATGCGCCCAACCATCAATGGCATAGTAGTCCCGACACGATCCCGGCAATTGGTCCGTGTGCGGCGTATAGGGCACGCCCCCATTCGAGAATCGTGGCAGCGTATCCCGCACCGGAAACGGGAACGCCACGAAGAGAGCCTCCGCCACCGGCGAACTCCGCCGGTTTAGCGTCATTGTTACCGTCGCCCGCGGCCGATCCCGGAATAGTTCCACCTTCCGCACGTTGGCCCCGCCCAACGGCGACAGACATTCATGAATCATTGGCTGCGCATACACCAGAGTGTGCGCCGTTTCCGTCAACTTCACCTCACCATACTTGGCCGCTACCCGACGCAGATTCGCCGGATTCATCTTGCTTGATCGTCGCGCCGGCGCCGCAATCTGAACCGCCAACAATTCCCCCAACCCGCCCGCAAACAGAGGCAGTTCCATCCCCGGCCACTTTGCCGCCGTGGGCCATCCGTCCCCGTCCTGCACAACTTCCGGACGCGCCGAGGAACCCGCAACCGGCGTCAGCTTAGCCATCGAGTTCGCCGGCATTTCCAGCACCCACTCCGGCTGCTGATTCCCCACCCCGCCCCGCCACTCCACCCATCCCGTGTACGGCAACGGTGCCGTATTTATTACCCACGTCCCCTCGCCCCGTGCCGTCGCCGCCACCCGCGCGCGCCGTCCCAACAGCCACTCGGCGTGACCCATCGGCCGGTACGCCAGCAAGCTTTTCTCCGTATATTGCCCCAGCGTATCGAGCGACCATGGGTGCGATACCGAAACATTCGCCCCCCATGTATGCTCATCGAACAGACACAGCTCCCGCTGAATCTCGGAGACCTTCCGCTTTTGCGCCTCGGTAAACGGCCCCAACACCGGCGATCCCGCCGCCGCCAGGTGCCGCTTCGCCAGCCGCGACGCCGCCACTTCCCGAGGGCCCGACGCATCCCCATTCGCCCACCAGTCCGTCCACTCCCCCTTATGCGTCGGCACCATCCCTCCCGCGGCTTTCTCCATCGCGAACACCGCCTCCGTGGCCGTCGCGAACCGGAGCGGCGGTTGCAGCCCCAACCGGTTCCAGGCATCGATAAACGGCGCCAAGGGTGCGAACGGCGGATCGTTGTCATACCGCCACTGGTTCGTGTACGAGAGGATCAGCCGTGGCAGCGCATAGCCCGCCGTCTCCAACTGTCCCAGACGCCCCAGAAAATGCGCATGCGACGCCCGCAGCGACGCCTCGTCCGTCTTTAAATGATCGCCCTCGTACGGCGGCCGCAGTTCCGTCGTCGCGCCCTTGGCCTGCCCCCGCTGCCACCGCTTCGATTCAAAAAAACTATACGCCGTGCCATAGTGATCTCCCAACCACACAAACAACCGCCGCGCGTCCGGCATCCGCCACCAAAAGGCCGTCGGCCGCGGAAACGGCGTCCCGCCCATGTCAACATTGATCCCCATCATCAAATGCCGGATTCCCCGGTCCAACAGTTGCAGCGCCCCCGCCCGTGGAAAGCCGTTAACGTCGTTCTGCATTCCCACCCTCGGATTCAGCGCCCGCCACAGCGGCGCCGGTATCCACTGCATCGCCTCCCGCCACTGCGCCGCGTTCATGAACGGCGCCTGATTGAACGGCAGCGCCATCGCGTCCATCTGCCCGCTCCGCACCAATCGCAGCAGCGCATCCTTCCGCGCCACCGGCGCTTCGCGCCAGAAATCGTCCACCGTCACCAGCGCCTCGCACGTCCACCGGAATCGCGGGTTGTGCAGGCAGCAGTCGATGGCCGCGTCCAGAAATCGCACCTGCAAATCCCGCGTCACCGACGGCAGGTCGGTGTAGCCGATATCCGTGTGCGAGTGGTGGATGATATCGACATGCCGAATGTACCTTAGTACGGGCATCTCTTGCGTCTGCGCGCCGCCGGCAAGCGCGGCGGCGGCCAGGCCGCCCAGGGCGGCTCTTCGGGTTGTGGGCATCGGTCTCCGGGCTCCTTTGCAAGGCCGGCTAGTCGCAATATACAGCAGCCCGCGCTATCGTGATAGGGCACCTATGCTACGCTTCGCTCTTTTCTCCCTTTTATCTCTCCCCCTCCTCGCCCAGGACCGCATTGGCACCATCCAACTGCGCGTCTCCACAGACCGCGCCGACTGGCGCTACACGCCTGGCCAGCCCGTCCGCTTCCGCATACTCGCCATCCAGGACGGCCACCTCGTCTCCGGCCTCAAAGTCACCTACAAAATCGGCCCCGAAATGATGCCGCCCAAAATCGAGCAATCCGCCACACTCCCCGCCGAGGGACTCATCGTCGATGGCGGCACCCTCACTGAACCCGGCTTCCTGCGCTGCATCGCCACTGTCGAAAAGAACGGCAAGACTTACCGCGCCCTCGCCACCGCCGCATTCCAGCCCGAAGCCCTCAAGCCCACCCAATCCGACCCTGCGGACTTCGACCAATTCTGGGCCGCCGGCAAAGCCGCACTTGCCAAAATCCCCATCGACGCCAAACGCACCCTCCTCCCCGATTACGGCAATGCCGCAGCCAACTGCTACCATCTCAATCTGCAAAATGTTGGCGCCGGCACCGGCACTTCCCGCTTCTACGGCATCCTCTGCGAGCCCAAAGCCCCCGGCAAGTATCCGGCGCTACTCAGCGTGCCCGGCGCCGGCGTCCGCCCCTACCGCGGCCTCGCCGAAATGGCCGCCCGCGGCGTCATCACGCTGCAGGTCGGCATCCACGGCATTCCCGTCACCATGGACCAGTCTGTCTATGATTCGCTCGGCACCGGTGCCCTCGCCGGCTACAACACCTTCGGTCTCGACAACCGGGACCGCTATTATTACCGCCGCGTCTACCTCGGCTGCGTCCGCGCCAATGACTACCTCACCACCCATCCCAACTGGGACGGCCTTACCCTCGCTGTCACCGGCGGCAGCCAGGGTGGCGCGCTTTCCATCATCACCGCCGCCCTCGATCCTCGCGTAAAAGGACTCGCCGCCTACTACCCCGCCCTTGCTGACGTTACCGGCTATCTGCAGAACCGCGCCGGCGGCTGGCCCCACATGTTCCGCGCCACCGAAGGCGCCCAGGCCCACCGCTCTCAGGACAAGATCGCCGCTTCCAGCTACTACGACGTCGTCAACTTCGCGCGCCGCGTCAAAGTCCCCGGCCTCTACTCCTGGGGCTTCAACGACGAGACCTGCCCGCCCACTTCCATGTACTCGGCCTACAACGTTATCCCCGGTCAAAAGCGCCTTCTGCTCGCCCTCGAAACCGGCCACAACAACATCCCCGAACAAGTGGCCGAAGTCCAGTCCTGGCTGTATTCGTTTCTTAAGGTGGCGCCGGATCAGAACGGAGCGCGCTAAACTACTCTAATTCGCTGGAAGGAGCGATCCCCATGTGTGACCAGATTCATTTCGACGACGACCTCAAAGAATTCGAAGCCCGCGGGCTCGTTACCCGCAAACAATTCGGCGCCTTGCTAGGTGCTGGCGTCCTTTTGCCACAAGTCGCCAACGCCGCTCCCACCAACGAGGCTGACGTGTCGATCACTACTCCCGACGGCACCGCCGACGCCTACTTCGTCCATCCTGCATCCGGGACCGCACCGGGAGTCCTCATTTGGCCGGATATCTTTGGGCTCCGCCCTTCTTTCCGCCAAATGGGCCGCCGTCTCGCTGAGTCCGGCTTCTCCGTCCTCGTTGTCAACCCCTTCTACCGCACAAAGAAGGCTCCTACGGCTGAAGCCGGCTCCGCCACCCCCATTCAACAGGTGATGCCGCTCGCCCAAAGCCTGAACGAAACGACCCACATGACCGACGCCAAGGCCTTTACCGCCTGGCTTGACGCTCAGAAATCCGTCGCCAAGAATCGCAAGATGGGAACACAGGGTTATTGCATGGGCGGCCCTATGGCCTTCCGCACCGCCGCCGCGTCCGATCGTGTCGGCGCCGTAGCCTCATTCCACGGTGGAGGACTGGTTCGGGATACTCCCTCCAGCCCCCATCTTCAAGCCGCCAAGACCAAAGCCAGCTTCCTCATCGCCGTCGCGGAGAATGACGACAAGCGCGCCCCCACCGATAAGGACGTTCTTAAGGAAACCTTCGCCAAGGCCAACCTTTCCGCCGAAATCGAGGTCTACGGCGCCGCCCACGGCTGGTGCCCGCCCGATTCCCGCGTCTACAACGAAGCTCTGGCGGAAAAAGCATGGGCCCGGCTCCTCGCCCTCTACGCGAAGCTGTAGCCTATACCTTCTTTTCCAATACTCTATCGTGGGCCTGGCATAGGCGCCGGAGCCCACGGTCGCTCTCTTCCTTACATCCCGCCGTCATCCTCCGGAAGCCTGCGCTGCGCGAATTCTGGCCCTGCGTCTCCGCTCCGCGATTCGCCACATGCGCCGCCGCCGTCCGCGCGTCCGATTTCAGATTCATACGGACCCCGGCCTGGGCAATGGCACTTACCCGCACGCCCGTATTGCCGGGAACATTCGTCGGGATGTCGCAACTTTCCCAGGCGGATTCGCCGTCACCACTTCCCGCATTCCACCACGCAAAAGCGGAATACCATAGGAGCAGGCAAAAATGCGCTTCCCTCTCCTTCCCCTCCTCGCATTCAGTCTGACCGCTGGTGATTGGCCCCAACTCCGCGGGCCCGCAGGGTCCGGCCTCTGCCCTGACTGCGGCCCCGTTCCCACTGAGTTTGGCCCCCAGAAGTACCGGCTTTGGAAGGCGCCTGTACCGGAAGGCAAATCGTCGCCGGTCCTGGTGGGTGACCAGATCTTCTTGACCGCCAGCGAAGGGGACGATCTGATAACACTCTCCCTCAATCGAACATCGGGCAAGGAGTTGTGGCGACGGGCCATCCGCGCCCCGAAGCGAGAATCGCAGCACACCCTAAACCACCGCGCCGCGCCCACCGTCGCATCCGGCCCCAATAGCGTGTTCGCGTTCTTTGCCGATTTTGGCTTGGCAGCGTACGATTTTGCCGGTAGGGAGCTGTGGCGCCTGCCCTTGGGTCCGTTCAACAGCCAGCATGGCATCGTCGCGTCGCCCGTCTACGCCGAAGGGCGCGTGGTGCTCGTTTGCGACCAGGATACCGACGCCTTTATCGTTGCCGTAGACGCCAAAACGGGGCGCATCGTTTGGAAAACGCCGCGCAACGTCATCAACGGATACTCCACTCCCATCATTCATCGTCCCGCGTCGGGCCCGGTTCAGATCATCGCGCCCGGCTCGTACCAACTCACCGCGTACTCGATACTGGATGGCGAACAACTCTGGTTCGTTCGCGGACTCACCTGCCAGCCAAAGTCGGCTCCCACCATCGCCGGCGGAACGCTCTACTTCAGCGGTTGGACGCCGGGCAACGATGCCGGCCAACAGGTTGACTTGCCACCCTACAGGGAAGCGGCGGCGGCAGCCGACACAAACAGGGATGGAAAGTTTTCCCCCGAAGAACTGCCGCAACCTTGGAAGCCGACCGGCACCTGGCGCGCCGTGGACCTGGACCGCGACGGGTTTCTGAACGAACGCGAGTGGACGTTTTTCCGTACCCGTCGCGCTTCCCGCAATGCGATTCTGGCGGTGAAACTCGGTGGCAAGGGCGATGTCACCGATACCCATGTCCTCTGGAAGTACGAGAAATCACTCCCGGATGTGCCCGCGCCGCTGGTTATGGATGGTGTGGTTTTCCTGGTCCGAAGTGGCGGAATCGTCACCACTTTGGACGCAGTAACCGGCAAATTGTTGAAACAGGCGCGACTCACCGGCGCCTTGGAAGACTATTATTCTTCACCTGTTGGCGTGGATGGAAAGGTATTCGTCGCCAGCGAACACGGTAAAGTGGTGGTTCTTCGCGCCAAAGGAGAATGGGAGATTGTCGCCATTAACGATTTTGACGCCGACATCTACGCCACCCCCGCCCTCTCTGCCGGCAAGCTGTACATTCGCACGCGCGACGCCCTCTACGCAATCGGCGTGGAGAAATAGCCATTCACTCAGAGCCCGCCTTCTGTTTTTTGCAGCCTCGTGTTTGCAATCGCGGCGACGCAGACGGTAGCGATCGAAACCTCTTGCGCCGGTGGCAACCAGTGGCCATATTCCTCCCCGAACCAAGTCGTAGCGAAACTCTGCCCTGCCGGGGCCACCAGGGAGAGGCGGTCCGCATAAAATCGAACCCACGAATCACAACGGCTGCGAATGGTGGAGCGGAGTGACCCGCGGCTAAACCGGTAGCGGCTCGGGTTTAACGATTCGTCGAGATGATTCGACAGGAACGGTTCCAAAAGCCGTTCGGGTCGGATGCCGGCCCGCAACCGCCAGCCCTTCTGCGCCGGTTCAAACATCGGCGGGTAGACCCGGTCCCCAATCCGTACCGGAGTGCGGAGATTGAAATAAAACTTCATGCCGGCGTAATTGGCAGCCAGATCGCCGTTTGAATAGACCCCGCTGGCCAGCGTGCCGTAGTATTTGTGCTCCTGCTTGGCGCCTCGGGCCACGACAGCGGCGATGGCGGCCGCCGTTGTGGCTCCCTCTGCTTCGCGTTTGCGCGTCAGTTCGAAATATTCGTAACCTTGCTGAAAGAAATGGTCGATCTTGTCGGTGCCCATAAAGAAGCCATGAACAAGGACGGTGGGCGCATCAATCACGAAGGAAGCCGGCAGCGGAGAGAACGTATTTCGGTAAATAGAACGGAAGACAGCCGGGCGGAAACGCACCGGTTGTTCGGTAACCCGCCGTCCTCTTACCCACTTGGCGATTCTGGAAGAAAAGATGTTTCCGCCTGCCCAATCGGACAGGATACGTTCCGGATCACGCCCGGTGCGGTCAGACTCGATGACCTCGACGACTTTTCGCGAGAGTTCCGGACCGATGTCATAGAGCGGCGTGCGTGGCGTCGTGAACTGATCGGTCTCGGTTCCGAACACTACGTGGCCAGCCGCAATCGCAGAAGCTGCCAGAAGCGTCCGGCGCATCAAGTGGGCGCTAAGGGACAATCTCTTCAGTCTAACCCAGCCGAATCCAAACTACTTTGGAATGAACCGGAAGTTCGTGAGGCCGAAAACATCGTTACCAGGGATGATGAGACCAAACTTGCCCTGCGTTAGGTTACGCCCGTTCGTGGACCAGGAGTCGACCGTTCGCCACTCAGTGCCGTCCAGAACGAAAGTCCGGATGGCGGTGGGTGTCACTTCAATCTGGACACTGTAGTTCTTCGTGTCGGGAAGTTTGTGCTCCACCTTAAGCTCATTCCGGTCCTTGCCGTTCACAATCTCCCGCCGGATAAAATTCTTACGTTCCAGCTGGAAATGAACGTAATTCCGGGCGTCTTGAATATCGACGGCCCATTGCAGCCGGCGCCCGTCAATCCGGGAGATATTGAACTGGAACGTGCCCTGCGTAGGTGTGATGCCGTAGGTGACGACGCCGCCGCCCTTGCGCTTGTACCAACCGCCTTCGGGGATCCACTGGCCCGGATCGTCCCAGTCGGCCATGCCCCCGGAGCGGCGGGCGGGCGTCTGCTTCTGGGCTGCCTGTTTCTGTTCGGTCATGGGGATATCGACCGTCTTGTTGTCCCCGTTCGCCACGACGATCGTCTGCGTGCGGTCAGCGTAATTCGGGGCCTTGGCTGCGATGGTGTATGTTCCCTCAGCCAATTGCAAAGTCGTGCCGGTCACGGGCCGGGGCGACGCGTCAGCGGGACCCTTAATGGTCAACTGGGCGGAGGCGGGAGTCACGTTCAGCCGAATAGTACCGCCGGCGGCGGCAAGCACTACGTCGGGCCCGGCAAGTTCGATTGTCTCTCCGGCCCGGAACTGACGCGGGTTGCGCTTCGGCGCCATGCGGTCCCGGCGCAGTTCGACAACATGTTCGCCCGGCGCTACCTGCGCGTAATCGAAACTGCCTGAAGCCGGCACCGCGCCGATAGGATTACCATCCAGGTAAACCTGTGTGCCGGGCGCGGCGCCGCGAAGGCGCAGCGAAGAAAGACGCGGAATGATTTTCAGCTTGAATTCCATCCGCGCCTCCTGGCCTTTCGCAATCACGATCCTTTGCGGCGGGTCCGGGGTGTAACCTTCCTTGAACACCCTCACGGTGTACGTCCCCACCGGGATGCCGGGAAGGCGCATCTGCCCATTCTTGGATTTCACCCTCGCGGCGCGCTCGTTAAGAAACGCGGAAACATCGTCTTCGCCTGGCGTGGAGATAAAAAGAGAACCGGCGTTGATGTCCAGCTTTAAGTAGGCGGTGAGAGTTGGCTGCGCGGAAACGGAGACCAGCAAGTTACGTTTGCTGGCGCCATCCTCGACGGTGAATTCACGGTCGCCAGGCTGTAGATTCGCAATATCCAGTCCGGCGGGATTTGCGTCACCAGCCGAATTGCCATCGATAGATACTTTCAGCGCAGGGACCGATGCGTGGACGCGCGTTTGCGGCCCGGCGTTTGCCACCAGAATCGCCAACGTGTTTCTGGCGGTAACAGGTCCGGTGATCACCGGTTGACGGCCGGGCTGGGCATCAAATTCGAATTGAGCCTCGTTCAGTTGGGAGGTTACCTTTATCGTGTGTTTGCCGGAGGCGATACGATCCAGAATGAGTTGCCCATCCTGCAGATCTCCGTAAGGTGCACCATCGAACGTTACTTTCCCGGCGCTGAAATCGGTGTAAATACGAACCGAGAGCGGAAGCGGAAGCAGCGTGATATCGACGTTAGCAGGGGAGTTAGCGGCAACTTCCAGCTTGGAGGTTCCGGTCTCGTAGCCGGGGAGAACCGCTTGAATGTCGTAGGGGCCGGGGGCGAGTTCAATGTTGCAATCGGAAGTACATTTCACCTCACCGTTCACTCGAACCGAGGCGCCAGGCGGGTTCGTTTTTACAGCGATCCGAATGTTGTTCGAAGAGGGCGTCTCCACCTTGGCTTCACGCGCTTTGCGGAGAGTGTAGATGCCTCCAGCGGCAACAAGCAGGCCCAGTACACCTCCGACGGCAGCGGCGCGCTTCCAATTGAAAGCGGCGGGCGCTGCGGGCTTGGATGGTGGCGGGGTTGCCGGTTTGGACGCGGCGGGAGGAAGTTGTTGCGCGCCGGTGGCGGGCATGACCTGCGTCGGCAGCATAGCGGCCGGAGGCCCCTGCTGGAGAGGTTGCTGGGGAGAAGGGGGAACGGGTTGCTGACCGGACCCTGACATCAGGCGTTGCCCGTGGGCCACCATGTTGGCGCGGAGGGAGGAGATGGCGTTGAGCATGGCCGCATCGGCGGCGTAAAGACGGGACAGTTCTTCGAGCCGCTCATGAATGGGCTTCAGATTATAGACGTCCGTCGCCTGACGGATCTCCGCGTCCAGGCGGTTGAGTTCATCGAAATGGGCAGTGCGTTGGGCGGGGTTCAAGGTGGGTTCTCCCTGGCATACGCGCAGTTCGGGGATCAGCCCCCGAGACAAACTTTTCGCGCAAATTCAACAGCTACGCGTTCACGGATAATTATATGCTAGCCAGCAGCACAGGAATTCATTTTCGCATAGGAGACACAGGACCATGACGAGGCGAGGCTTTTTGGCGACGGCGGGACTGACGGCGGCCGCAGGCAAGCGCCCGAATATTCTTTGGATCACCTGCGAAGATATGGGGCCGCACATCGGCTGTTTTGGGGACACCTTCGCAAAGACTCCGGTGCTAGATGGGCTGGCCGCTCAGGGACTCCGGTACCGGCGCTGCTGGTCGAATGCGCCGGTGTGCGCGCCTGCGCGCACCACTATCATCAGCGGCATGTACCCGCCCGCGCTTGGGGCGGAACACATGCGAAGCGAGATTGGCATGGGGGCCGGACGGAAAATGTTTCCGCAACTGCTGCGGGAGGCCGGATATTACACGACCAATCATTCGAAAGAAGACTACAACTTAAGATTGACGGGAAAGGTGTGGGATGAAAGCAGCGGCCGGGCCCACTGGCGGAAGCGCGCCGCTGGGCAGCCGTTTTTCAGTGTCTTTAATTTTGTCGGCACACATGAAAGTCAGATACGAACCCGTCCGCACGAATGGAAGCACTCCTTCGAAGGCGTCCGAGTGCCCGCATATCATCCGGACACCGAAGAGGTCCGCAAGGACTGGGCGCAGTATTACGACAACATTGAGGCTATGGACCGTTGGGCGGGTGGAATACTGAAGCAGTTGGAAGAAGACGGGCTGGCCGATGAGACCATCGTCTTTTTTTATTCCGACCATGGCAGCGGAATGCCGCGAAACAAGCGCTGGCCCTATGATTCCGGGCTGCGCGTGCCACTGATCCTGCGAGTGCCGGAGACCTTCGCACCGCTGCGGCCGCCGGAATACAAGGCGGGCGGACAGACGGAGCGGCCTATCTCATTTGTGGACCTGGCGCCGACCGTGCTTCGGCTGGCCGGCGTCCCCCCGGCCAGCTATCACCAGGGGCAGGATTTTACTGCCGGCAAAGCGCGCAAATATGTGTTCGGGTTTCGGGGAAGAATGGACGAGCGGTACGATCTGGTGCGGACGGCATTTGACGGCCGATATGTGTACATACGCAACTACATGCCCCACAAAATCTATGGGCAGCACATCGCGTATATGTTTGAAACACCGACAACGCGCGTGTGGAAAGAGATGTACGACGCTGGCAAGTTGAACGGCGCGCAACGTAAGTTCTGGGAGCGCAAGCCGTTTGAAGAGTTATACGACCTCAACCGGGACCGGGATGAAGTGAATAACATTGCCGGATCGGCGACGGGCGTGCTGGCGCGGATGAGGAAAGCGTTGGACACGTGGATTCTTTCAAGCGGCGACAAGGGGTTTCTGCCGGAGGCCGAGTTGCACGCCGAGGGGCGGCCCTACGATGTGGCCCGTGTGAAAAGTATGGCGGACCGGGCGGCATCCATGACGGGCGCCCCTCCTGGCGCCGGGCTGCAGGACGAAGACTCCGCGGTGCGCTACTGGGCGGCATTGGGATACATCATGCGCGGCCAGAGTCCGGGGCTGATGGCAGCCGATGCATCGCCGTCGGTTCGTGCAGTGGCCGCGGAAGCAGAGGGTTGTTTCGGAAAGGATGCCCGCGGCGCGGCGGAGGCGCTGCTCGAACTCGGAGATGCCTCGAAACACGGACCATATGTGGCGATGTTGGCCCTGAACGGGCTGGCTGCCATGGCGGAGCGAGCCCCCGCGGATGTGCGAGCGAAGGCAAAACAACTGCCGGATGGCGGCCCGGGGCGGGGTGGAAGTTACGTCAGTAACCTCAAGAAGGGGCTTCTATAGGTGCGCGTTGCGCTGGACGCGACGCCTTTAAGCGGCGGAACCGGAGGCGTGCCTCGCTATGTACGCGAGTTGCGGCGCGGATTGGAGAGCCTGGGGCACATTGATTCGTACCTGTACTTGACGGATCAGGCGGTGGAGGGCGCCCTGGGTCCCGGGGACAGTTGGCTGGAACGGAAATGGTGGCTGGCGGGGCTGCCGCTGGCGCTGCGCCGCGCGCGTGTGGACGTATTCCATGGTACGGAATTCGCGGTGCCTTACGTGCAGGTGTGCGCCACCGTCCTGTCGCTGCATGATCTTTCGCCGTGGATGGACCCCACATGGCATGGGGCGGGAGTGGAACGCGTGCGGCGCCGCACACCTTGGCTGCTGAAGTTGGGCTTGGCCACAATGGTGCTGACATTGAGCGAAGCCGTCCGGCGACGGGCCATCGAGCGGTTCGGGTTGCGGCCGGAGCGGGTGGTGGCAGTACCATTGGCGGCGCCTGCCTGGATGCGGCCCGTGCCAATGGAGCCGGAACAGGAGCCGTATTTTTTGTATGTGGGAACGCTAGAGCCGCGCAAGAACTTGCCAATGTTAGTAGAAGCGTGGAGAGAGGTGCGGACTCGCCATCGCGTGCGACTGGTGCTGGCCGGACGGCGGCGCGAGGACGGTCCTGTTTTCCAGAGCGGGGACGGACTCGAAGTTCTGGGGCCTGTCAGCGAGGAACGCTTGCTGGCGCTCTACAGCGGCGCATTGGCGGTGGTGTATCCAACTCATTACGAAGGGTTTGGACTGCCCGTTGTGGAAGCGATGCAGTGCGGAGCGCCGGTGGTGACCTCTACGGACGAGAGTGTGGTGGAGGTGTCCGGCGGGGCGGCCATGCATTGTGCCGCTACCGAAACTGGGGAATGGGTGACCGCGCTGGCTCGAATGGTACACGACGCCGCGTGGAGAGAAGAACTCCAAAAACGCGGACTCGCCAGGGCGGCGCTGTTCAACTGGGAGCGCACAGCGCGCGAGACACTCGAAGTCTACAAATCCGCGGAACGATTTCACAGGGGCCCCGTATGATGTAAATATGGGCCTTTTACTCATTTTGCTGGCGGCGGCGGTTCAATCGGCGGAGTGGCCTCAGTTCCGTGGACCGGACTCGAACCCCGTAGGTGCGGACGCCGGGCTGGCGGAACGCTGGTCGAAGACAGAAAACGTGGAGTGGGTGACGCCTCTTCCCGGCCGGGGATGGTCCTCTCCGGTTGTCACCGGTGATCGCGTCTTCCTGACCGCGGTGACAACCGAAGGCAAGTCCAAGCAACCCCAGACGGGAACAGAGTACAGTAACGAATACGTTGCGGAGTTAGTCAAGCAGGGATTGACACAGGAACAGGTCCTGCAGAAGGTAACAGAGAGAGACATTGAGCTTCCCAATGAGGTCATGCTTCATTACTTTCTCTTCTGTTTGGACCTCAAGACAGGGAAAGTAAACTGGCAACGCGAATTCTTCGCCGGCCGCCCCCCGGGCGGCCGCCATCGAAAGAACAGCTTCGCATCGGAGACACCGGTGACCGATGGGAGGAGCGTTTTTGTCTATGTCGCCAATCTGGGAATCTACGCGTTTGATTTGAAGGGCAAGCCATTATGGAAAACCCCGATGGAGGCCAACCCGATTTACCTGGATTTCGGCACGGGCGGCTCTCCCGCATTGCACGAGAACCAATTAATCGTGCTGAGCGACAACGAAAAGCAACAGTTCCTGGCCTCGTTCGACAAGCGGACCGGAAAACAGATTTGGCGGACAAATCGGGACTTCCGCGAAACGGCTGGCGGGCGAAATCAAAGATCCGGCTGGACAACGCCTTATATCTGGCGAAACGGAACGCGAACTGAGATCGTAACGGTAAGCCCGGCATTTGCGGCAAGCTACGACCTGGAGGGCAAGGAACTTTGGCGTCTCGGCGGTATGTCCATTTCGCCAATCCCCAGTCCGTTTACTTACGAGGGCATGCTGTACGTTAATGGCGGCCGGGGCAAGGCGCTATTTGCGGTGCGCCCAGGCGCTAAGGGAAATATCACACCGGAGCGGACGGAGCGAGCGAATGAGTTTGTTGCCTGGTCCGACGCGCGCGGCGGAACTTACTTACCAACACCGGTCGCGTTCGAAGGCGGTATCTATTCGCTGACCGAGACGGGGATTCTAAGCCGCTTCGACGCCAAGACTGGGAAATTGAGTTACAAGACACGACTGGCGCCGGATGCCGGGTACTTCACCACGTCCCCTTGGGCTTACAATGGCAAAGTGTTTTGCTTGAGCGAAGAAGGAAAAACGTTCGTGGTGGAAGCGGGCGAGACGTTCAAGCTGTTCGGCGAAAACGCGCTGGACGAAATGGCGCAGGCGACTCCGGCCATTGTAGGAGACCGTTTGCTTTTGCGTACCGAAGGCCGGCTCTATTCCATTCGCAAGCGGCGATAGAATACCGGAGTGCACACAAACACAAACGTGACGCGGCCGTGGTGGACGCTGGAAGACTGGGTGGCAGTGTGGATCGGCGTAGCCTCGCTCGCGCTGATCCTGGGCGGGTATCGGCCCGCGTTGCCCGCGTTGAAATGGGCAGGTGCGGGCGACGCAGGCACCCTGGTCGCCACGGGCAAGCTGGCGCAGTGGGCCAACCCGGCGGCAGTGTTATGGTTATTGTCGGCATGCGGCATCGCGCTGATGCGGGAACGCGTTGTGACCCACTTGTTGGCCTTTCCATTGGTTTTCGCTTTGGCGCTCGGCGCCAACGTTCTGGCTGGGAACTCTGTCGCCAGCACCTGGGGAATTGAAGGCGTTATCTTCGCCCTGTCGTTGGGCCTGCTGGTGAGCAACACAGTGGGGACACCGGCATGGCTCCAGCCCGCCGTTCGCACGGAATTCTACATCAAGACGGGCTTGATTCTAATGGGCGCCACCATTCTGTTCGCCGAAATCGTTGCCGCTGGTGTTTTAGGCATTCTCCAGTCCGTGCTGGTGGTGATTGTCGTTTGGTACTTCAGTTTCTGGCTGGCAAAGAAGTTGAGGCTCGATGACGAGTTCGCCACGATGCTGTCGACGGCCGTTTCCATCTGCGGAGTTTCGGCCGCGATAGCGGCTTGCGGTGCCATTGAGGGCGACCGCAAGAAGCTGAGCTACGTTACATCGATCGTTCTGATCGTGGCCATCCCGATGATCGTGCTGCAACCGTGGCTAATCCGCTGGATGGGCCTGCCCGACGCGGTGGCCGGCGCATGGCTCGGAGGCACGTTAGACACAACCGGCTCCGTAGTGGCGGCCGGCGAACTGATCAGTGAAACAGCCGCGAAGATCGGGACTATTGTGAAGTTCTCGCAAAACGTCCTGATTGGCGTGGCCGCGTTTCTTCTTTCGGTCTGGTGGAGTGCCCGTTCCACCGCAGACCGTGGAGAGCGAACCAGCGCGAGCGTAATCTGGGCGCGTTTTCCGAAGTTTGTGCTGGGCTTCGTGGGGGCATCGCTGCTTTTCTCTTTCGTCATCGATCCAGCGGTCTCCAAAGCCGTGAAGCCCGTGATCACCAACCTGCGCAACCTGTGGTTCGGGCTCGCGTTCGTTTCCATTGGCCTGGAAACCAGGTTCACAGACCTGCTTCGAATGGAGGAAGGCCGGCCATTGTTCGCCTTCCTCGGAGCACAGACATTCAATGTCGTCTGGACGCTATTGCTGGCCTGGCTGGTCTTCGGCGGGCTGTTTTTCGCGGTGCCGAAAATCTAGAGCGTTTTCGTTGCGCCGCCATCCATGTCGATCAGCGAGCCGTGCAGGAACCTGCCGGCTGGGCTGACAAGGAACGCTACGAGCCCGGCGATATCGATGGGTTCGCCGACACGCGTTACGCGCGCCTCACGTATAAAGACGGCCTCCGCTTCACTCACCGGAATCTGGCGTTCCGCCGCAAGCGCTTCCAATCGCTTTGCGAAGCGATCCGTGCGAACAGTGCCAGGGCTGACGGCGTTCACTTGTACGCCGTCGCGCAATCCGTTGTCGGCCATCGCCTTCGTAAAGGAGAGCAGGGCGGCATTCACGGACCCGCCGATCGTAAACTGCGCGCCGGGTGTCCGTCCGCCGGTACCGGCGATGTTGACGAGGGAACCGCGGGCGGCCGCCAAATGCCGCCAGGCCGCCCGCGTCAAACGCACCGCTCCGTGGAGCTTCAAAGCATATCCATCGGCCCAGTCCTCGTCCGTAAGTTCCAGGAACTCGCCGCGCTTGGTGGCGCCCGCGTTGTTAACCACGACATCAACACACCCAAACCGTTCCACAGCGATCCGCACCAATTCCGCCGGCGCGGCGGGCAATCGCAGGTCGAGCGGCGCCACCGCGGCTCCCGTCCCAATCTCGTCGGCCACCGCGGCCAGTGCCCTGGCGTCGCGCGCCGCGAGCATCACCCGTGCACCTTCCGAAGCGAGCCGAATCGCAATCGCACGGCCAATGCCGCGGCTGGCACCGGTGATAATTGCGGTCTTTCCGTCAAGGGGTCGCACCCCTTTATTCTGCACATTCACGGTGCTACGCTCAAACTTAGGGTACTGGGATGTCACCGTTCGACAACAGGAACCGCGGCGTTGCTGAACGCCTTCCGAACTCCCCCCAACTGGTTTCGCGGCGGACTGCGGTCTGCCCTCACAGATCCTCGTGGCATGCGCGCAGTTCGCGTTGGCCAGGAGAGAAAGTCGAACTTTAGGAGGTTCGTGATGAAACTGCAACTCGCAATTGCCACATTGCTGATCGGTGCCGGGACACTGTGCGCGGAAGACGCCGCGGCGCTCTACAAAACCAAGTGCTTTGGATGCCACGGGGCGACCGGAGCTGGAAAGCCCGCATTGGCCGGGAGCAACCTGCTGACCCCGGAAGCCAAGAAATTGACCGACGCTGAAATGAAGGCCGCGATTGCCGAGGGCGGAAAGAAAGCCAAAGCGGCCCATGCCTTCGCGAAGAAGGGCGTGACGGCAGCGCAGGTCGATTCGCTGCTGGCCTATGTCCGCGGTTTGCAGAAGAAGTAGCGCCCGTGCGGGGTTCAGCCCGCCGCCGTGCGGGCTGAACCCAAGCCGTCCCCGAGGCATGTTGGAATAATGATATCGGCATGAAAATTTCTCATATTCGTTGGATCGCGTTGGGCGCCGCCGCTGTTTGTCTGCTTGCCGGGTATGCGGTGACCGGGCAGAAGTCGCGGATGGTGACCGAGGCGGATATCCACCGCGCGACTCCCATTCCCGACCGTATCATCCTTACCTGGGCGGGCGACCCGGCGACAACCGCGGCCGTAACTTGGCGTACCGATACGACTGTAGACACAGCCGTCGCGCAGATTGCCGTCGCCGAGGACGGCCCAGGCTTCGTCAAGAAGTCCAAAACCGTAAACGCCGTCACCGATAAAGCCACCGACCACTATCACTCGCTGACCTTCACCGGCCTGCAACCTGACACCCAATACGTCTACCGCGTCGGCGATGGGGCGAATTGGAGCGATTGGAATCAGTTCCAAACCGCGGCCGCCGGACCGGCCCCGTTGGAGTTCATCTATGTTGGCGACGCCCAAAACGATATCTACTCGCTCTGGTCGCGGCTTATCCGGAACGGTTTTACCGAGGCGCCGAAGGCGCGTTTCATTCTCCACGCCGGCGACCTCGCCAACCGTGGCGTTGTCGACTACGAATGGGGCGAATGGCACGCCGCCGCTGGATGGATCAACCGTTCCATTTTCGCTGTGCCCACTCCTGGCAACCATGAGTATCCGGCCGGCGAGGACAAAACCCGCAAGCTCACTCCCTATTGGCGCCGCCAGTTCACCCTCCCTGGGAACGGCGTTTCCGGATTGGAGGAGACAAATTACTGGTTCGATATTCAGGGCGTTCGTATCGTATCGATGAACTCAAACGAACGCCAGAAGGAGCAAGGCGAGTGGCTGGACAAACTGTTGACGAACAACCCGAACCAGTGGACCATTCTCACGTTCCATCACCCGATTCTTTCCACCGCCACCGGCCGCGACAACAAGGCCCTCCGGGAAATGTGGCAGCCGGTTTTCGATAAACACCGCGTCGATATGGTGCTAACCGGGCACGACCACACGTACGGACGCAGCAACGTCGCCAGCGGCACCAGCGGAATGAAGGGCGGAACGGTCTACGTTGTTTCCGTTTCAGGCCCCAAGATGTACAACCTGGAGTGGGCGCCTTGGATGCAGCGCGCCGCCGAGGACACACAGCTCTATCAGGTCATTCGCGTCGATGGAAAACAGTTGCGCTATGAAGCCCGCACCGCGCGAGGGATGCTGTACGACGCCTTTACGCTGACGAAATCCAAGGGCAGACCCAACAAACTCACCAACCCGCGGCTGCCGCACCGGGAACACTTCCGCTCAGCCGAAGAGAAGGCCGCGCTCGCGCGCGAAGCCGCCGAGCGGAAGGCCGCTGAAGAAAAGAAGAAGACGGCGAAATAGGAACCCCGGCAGCGCTGGAAAGCGCCGGCGCCGTCTGTGGTGGAATAAGAAAAGCGATATGTTCGAAGCGCACAGACGAATTGCGCGGGAGGCGGCAAGCCGCGACGCGGCGAAGGAATGAAGCAGGTCCTGCTGGTTTGCCCGGAGGCTCCTTACCCCATTCTGGGCGGCGGCGCCCAGCGCATCGCATCGTTGATCGAGTATTTCGTCGCGCGCGGATGCGCCGTTGACATTTTGACCTTCGTTCCCTGCACTGCCCCTTCCGCCTTCGTGCGGGATGTGTTACTCGTGCCGCTCCCTGCCAACGGCCGCTCTTTGCCGGCACGGCTTTGGCGCAACGCGGGCCGCCTGGTCCGTGGTGTCCCGCCGTTAATCGATCGCCTGGCCGGCTTCGAGGCGAGTGTTCGCGGTGTGATCGGCCCTCGACGCTACGACATCGCCATTTTGGAGCACTTCTGGGTGGCGCCTTACGTCGACGTCATTCGCGATTTCGCCGAACGCGTCTGGTGTGACCTGCACAATATCGAATCGCGATTTTTCCACACCATGGCCGGCGCCAGCGGTCCCTCCGCCGCCTGGGCCCACCTCCGATTCGCCAGGCTCAGTGAAAAGCTCGAAGCGGAACTCCTCCCGCGCTTCGACGGGTGCCTGGTCTGCTCGGAAAGCGATGCTCGGCTGGTCGGCAGCGTCGAAGCGGTAGTCTACCCGAACACCATCGGCTGGCACGAACGCGCTGAAACGGACAAGACCGAATGCATCGTCTTTTCCGGCAACATGGAGTACCACCCGAACCAGCAGGCCGTCCGATGGTTCCACATGAACATCTGGCCCAAACTGCGATCGCGCTTCCCCGCCCTTCGTTGGCGCTTGGTGGGAATGAACCCGGACGCCGTTCGGAACGTCGCCGCCACGGACTCCCGCATCGAACTCACCGGAGCTGTTCCGGACGCCATGGCGGAGATCGCAACAGCGCGGCTTTCCGTAGTTCCATTGCTGGCCGGTAGTGGCACTCGAATCAAGATTCTGGAGGCATGGGCCGCTGGCACGGCCGTCGTGTCCACCACCCTGGGCGCGGAAGGACTGCCGGAGAGCCTTCGTATTGCCGACGGCGCCGCCGCATTTGAACGGGCCGTCGTCGAGCTTCTGAATGACCCAGCCGAGCGCCGCCGGTTGGAAGAGGCGGGCCGAAACACCTATGAAAAGTATTACCACCGCCAGGCCGGATGGGCCATTTTGGACGCCAAGGGCCCCGGTCTGCACTTGAAGTAACAACCACGTTACGACTTCCACCTTAAATCCGGGTTAATCGGAGGTCTATACTGGAGGTACGTTTCATGCGATTCAGCATTGACGCACACGCAATTGGCAGGCACTTAACGGGGAACGAGGTGTATGTTCGCAGTCTGCTTGAGGGCTTCGCGTCGCTCGACAAGAAATCGGAGTTCATCGCCTACACCAGCGTGCGTGGCGCGGAGGAGCACGTGCCGTCCCGTATTCGAACGCGGCGCGTGAGCGAGAACCCCTTCATCCGCCTCGGTATCGATTTGGCGCGCCGCGTCCACGCCGACGCCCCCGACCTGCTCCACGTACAATACACCGCGCCGCTGTTTTGCCCCGCGCCGGTAGTGGTCAGCATCCACGATGTCAGCTATCTGGAACACCCGGAATTCTTTCCCGCCAGCCGCCGGGTGCAGTTGCGGCTCAGCGTAGAGCGCACGGTTCGGCGCGCGGCGAAGATCCTGACGCTCAGCGAGTTCTCCCGCCAGGGAATTGCGCGGTCCTATAACCTGGACCCGGAACGCATCGCCGTTGTGCCCGCCGCCTGTTCCAACGTTTTTAAGCCAGTCTCGCGGCCAAAGGCGAAGTCCTTTGTCGAAGGCCGCTTTCAAATCAAGCATCCATTCATACTCTGTGTCGGCGATTTGCAGCCGCGCAAGAATCCGCTCGGCCTGATTCGAGCCTTTGAAGAGTTGATCGGCAACTGCCCGGAATTGCCGCATCATTTGGTGATGGTGGGCAAGGACACATGGTACGCCTCCAAGGTGCACCAGGCTGCGGAGCATTCTCCCTTCGGCAACCGCATCCACTTCACCGGCTACGTGGACGATACCGAGTTATTGCAGATCTACAACGCCTGCGACATCTTCGTCTTCCCGTCTTTCTACGAAGGGTTTGGCATCCCCATTCTGGAGGCGATGGCTTGCGGCCGGGCTGTCGCCTGCGCCAACACTTCCGCCATGCCGGAGGTGGCGGGAACGGCGGCCATCTTGTTCAATCCCCATTCCACCGAAGAGATGATGGTTTCCATGAGAAACCTGCTCCGGAACGCTGAGCTGCGATCCCGCAAGGAACGACTGGGGCAGCAAAACGCCGCTCGTTTCAGTTGGGAGGGAACGGCTAAGCAGACTCTGGACGTCTATTACCAGGTGGCTGGCACCCGCACCAGGAAGGCGCAGCGGGCCGCGCCAGTGGGACGCAGATAAGCGATGCATAGGCTGTGGACAATCGGCGCGTTGTGTGCGCTTTCCCTGAACGCCGCCGGTCCGCGGGAAGAAAGTTTTCGCTACGAGGTGAAATGGCCAAGCGGGCTTGGCTTGGGCGAGGCGCAACTGCGCGCCGCGCGTGACGGCGGAAAATGGGTTCTCGAATTCGAAATCGACGCCTCCATTCCCGGCTTCCGTGTCCTGGATCGCTACCGCTCCGTCGTAGATGAGAAGTTCTGCGCGCACGAGTTTTCAAAGGAGTTTGAACACGGGCCCCGGAAGGGAAAGGAGACCACAACGTTCTCCGGCGGCAAGGCCAAACGCGTCACCGCGGGCGGCGGCGGTTCCAGCGAATTCGCCGTGCCGGCCTGCGCACGCGACGCGTTGACGTATCTATTCTTCGTTCGCGAAGAAGTGGCCCGCGGCCGTGTCCCCGCTTCCCAGAAACTTTACTTCGGCGCTGGTTACGACGTTCGCATCGCCTCCGGCGTCGCCGAACAGGTGAAGATTTCCGAAGCTCCCATGGAAACTGATCGTCTTCGTGTAACCGTGGCCACGGTCAACGGTAAACTAGAGTTGGATTTGTTCCTGGCCCGGGACGAAGCGCGGACACCGGCACTCGTGCGGGTGCCATTTGCAATGGGCAATTTCTCTATGGAGTGGGTCCGCTGAAGATTGCTCATTTCTCCCCGATGCCGCCGGCCAAAAGCGGTATCGCCGATTATTCGGCCGTGCTTGTGGATCACCTCCGCGCCAACGCGGAAGTCGAAACCATCTCCAGCGCCCGGCTTGGCTTCAGCGCCGCTTCCTTCGACGCTGTTTTCTACCAGATCGGCAACAACGGCTACCATGATTTCGTTTACGAAACCGCCATCGCGCAGCCTGGCATCGTTGTGCTCCATGAATCGAATCTCCACCACCTGCTGACGGATCTCACCATCCGCCGCAAGGATTGGGATGCCTACGTGGAGGCGTGCGCTTACGATGGCGGTCCAGCCGCGGGCGCCTTCGCCGAACGCGTCCGCGCATTGGAAGTCGGCCCGGATTACGAGGGCGTTCCCATGCTGCGCCGCCTGCTCGAACGGTCAAAGGCCGTCATCGTCCATAGCCGCGCCGTCGAAACCGATGTGCGACGTGCTGGATTCAACGGCCCGGTCGCGCGCATCCCGCACGGCGCCTGGCTGCCGGATGGGGACCGCATGGGCTTCCGCGCCAGGCTCGGCCTCGACGAGCAAACGCCGCTGATTGGCGTGTTCGGTTTCCTGAAGCCGTACAAGCGCATCGCGGAAAGTCTCCGCGCCATGCGCCGTCTGGTCCGCGTTCGCCCGGACGTGAAGATGATTCTTTGTGGCGAAGCGCATCCCGATTTTCCAGTGGCCGAACTGATCCGCGGTCTCGGGCTGGAGTCCAACGTCCGCATGATGGGCTACGTGCCCATAGAAGATTTCACTGGCTACATTTCCGCCTGCGACATTGTTCTGAACCTTCGCTATCCCACGGTAGGAGAGAGTTCCGGCACACTCCTTCGCTCGCTTGGCCTCGGCCGCGCGGTCATTGTCAGCAACGTAGGAAGCTTCGCCGAATTTCCCAATGGCATCTGCCTGAAGGTCCCCGTCGATGCCAGCGAGGAGGATTCTCTCTACGAGTATTTAAACCTGCTCGTCTCCCGTCCAGGCGTGGCGCGGGCGATGGGCGCCCGCGCCCGGCAATGGGTGGCCGACGAATGCAACTGGGGCCGAGTGGCTTCCATGTACCGGGACTTCGCCCACGCCGTTCGTGATGGCCGCGAATGGACCAACGCCGAGCCGTCCGTTCCAATTGCCGTCACCGAAGAAATTCCTGTCGAACTGATCGTAGACCTTCCGCCCGATCCGCCGGCGCCCAAACAAGTCGAACCCGAATACATCCTGAATTGGGCTGCCCGCGACGCCGAATCCACTTTCTACGCCGAAACCCACATCACGCGGCTGGAACGGACACTGAATCTAACGCCTCCGGGCAACGCTTCCGACCGCGTTCTGGAAATGGGCGCCTATATGCAAATGACGCCCGCTCTTCGCGGCCGTCTCGGCTATGGCGAAGTGCGCGGCTGCTACTACGGCCCCGCCGGGCAAATCGACCATCGCGAGGTCCGTTCCGCCGATGGCGAGATTTTCCGCTGCGATGTAGACCTCTTCGATGCCGAAAAGGACCCATTCCCCTATCCGGATGAGCACTTCACCACTGTCCTCTGCTGCGAACTCCTGGAACATCTCCCCAGCGACCCCATGTTCATGATGGCGGAGATCAACCGTATCCTCCGCCCGGGCGGCCATCTGGTAATCACCACTCCCAATGTCGCCTCCATTCGCGCGCTTCGGGCCATTCTTGAGGGGTATCATCCGGGCTTCTTCCCTGCCTACATTCGCCCCGCCGCTCCCGGTGCGGAGGTCGAAGCGCGCCACGCCCGCGAGTATACGCCGCGCGAGATTCACTATCTGCTCCAGGACGCCGGCTTCGAAGTCGCACGCTTGGAAACAGGCGAATTCCTCGATAAGCCTCGACCGGAAGAGCGCTGGATCATCCACTTGCTGGAGCGGTACCAACTGCCCAAACACCTCCGGGGAGACGGCATCTATGCGGTCGGCAAGAAGCAAGGGCCCGTCGCCAAACGATACCCGGCGTGGCTTTACGAGGGCGGCGACTGATGTTGAGGGTGCGCTTGGAACCAGTGGGCGGCGACGCGGCGGGTTGGCAACTGCTTGACGGCCGCACTAGCGCTCTTATTGAAGAGGGGCCATGGGTAACGGAAGCCTCCGACTCCGAGGTCCCCGTTCCGGCCGATGACGGCGACTATCGTGTTCTCGTCTCCACCGTCAACACCGAGCGGGGCTGGGCCTATTCCCAGGGTGCCCGAATGCGTGTATTGGACGTCACTGTCCGTAGTGGAGCCGTCACTGTCACCCGGGATCGCCATACGACGCTTGCGGGCCTTCGCTGGAGCGGGCTTCCCGCCCGGCTCACCGCGTTCCTTTTCGAACCCTGGCTGTTGCTGTGGGGGAACCGGAATCTGATTGCGTCAATGGTCGGACGCGATTTGGAGGCCCGCTACAAAGGATCGTACGGGGACCGCGCCTGGACGTTCGCGCAGCCGCTACTTCTCATGCTGGCCTATTGGTTTGTCTTCGGGCTCGTACTGAAAACCCGCTTCGGTGACGACTCGAACCCCTCGATATACATGCTCTTCTTCCTTTGCGGTATGTTGCCGTGGCTGGCTATCAGTGAGGCTGTAGGCCGCGCGCCAAACGTAATTCTGGAACATCGAAACTTTGTGAAGAAGCTGGTATTTCCCGTCGAAATACTGCCCGCCAACCTGGTGTTTTCGGGTCTGGTCTCCAGCGGCCTCGCGCTCATCGTATACCTGTTTTTTCTCATGGCGACCCGCGAACACATTCCGCCGGAGGCGCTATGGCTGCCGGTAGTGCTTGTACCTCAGGCGGTCTTTACCCTCGGCGTTTGTTGGGCCTGGGCCGGACTTGGCCTCTTTGCGCGCGACCTGGCGCAGGTGAATGGTTTCCTATTGACACTGGTGTTCTTCCTTACCCCCATTTGCTACCCGATGGAAAAATTGCCGGCCCGCGCGGTAACGATTCTCCAGAAAAGCCCTGTCTACAAACTGGTCGGAGAATACCGTCTGCTGTTTATTTCGGAATCCGCGCCGGACTGGATGGTTATGGGACAACTCATGGGAATGAGCTTGGTGATCTTCTACTTGGGATATGGAGTGTTCCGGAAATTGCGGCCCAGCTTTCCGGACGTTTTGTGACATGCCAGAATACGGATTAAGAGAGCCCAGCTATCTGGGCGGGGCCGGCCGGTCACTTATAGCCGCCGTACCGGTTGTGCTTGGTTTGGCCGCCCTCGGCGCGGTCGGCTATCTGTGGGTAAAGTCCACCACGCCCCAAGTCGAACTCGTTGGGGGCTTCCCGCGCGCCATGGGCCCATCCACGCCGTTGCGGATTCGATGGACGAATCCGCATGGCGCCCGCCGCGTCACCGTCGCCGTGGAACAGAATGGCGTACGTACCGTTGCGTTTGAATCGATCCAACCGGCCATCCGTTTCGCCTTTGTCCGGACCGCGGCTCCACCGGCGGAAGTGGCGGTGACGGTTCCCAAAGGCAGCTTGGTGCCCGGCAACGCGACACTCACCGTTGAAGTCGCCTCCAACGATCTGCGCTCCCAGGTGGCCAGTGTCAGCCGGCAACTGCCTGTTGTGCTGGAAAAACCTCGCGTTTCCGCCGGCGAGGAACCGGTCTTCCTCCGCCGCGGCGGCACCGGTTTTGTCACTTTCACCGTCGGTGGCGGGTGGGATACGGCCGGTGTCCGCGTCGGTAAATTCTTCTTCCCCAGTTGGCCCGTCAAGGGCCGCCCTGAACGCCGCGTCAGCATTTTTTCCATCCCCCCGGAGGTGCCTGGCGATGCCGTTGCCGAACTCGTTGCCAGAAACGCGATTGGCGATGAGGCGGCCTCCCCATTCCGCTACAAAGTTACGGCGGTCAAGTTCCGCGACCGCACACTGGAGCTTGGGGACCGTCTGATGGACAAAGTGCTCGGCGAACTCGACGCAGGTACTACCGGCGAAGCTGCCGCGCGCTTCGCCCGCATCAACTCCGTGATGCGCCGCGCCAACGACGCCGTTCTTGCCGAATACTCCCGCAATAGCGGACCTCGACCGCTTTGGAAAGATGCCTTCGTCATGCTGCCAAAAGGCAAAGCCGAGGCCCTTTTCGCCGACCACCGGACCTACAAATACGCAGGTAAGGAGTTGAATCGGGAATGGCACCTTGGCATCGATATGGCCTCCGTGCAACAGGCTCCCGTGCCCGCTGGTAACGCCGGCAAGGTCGTACACGCCGGTCGCCTCGGCATCTACGGTAACTGCGTCGTTATCGACCACGGGCTGGGCGTTCTCACCGTCTACGGCCATATGAGTAATCTGGCGGTGAAGGTGGGCGATACAGTGACGCGCGGCCAGCAGATTGGCAAATCCGGCATGACCGGCCTGGCCGGCGGTGATCATCTTCACCTTGGCCTGATGGTCAGCGGCGCCTTTGTCGATCCGGTCGAATGGTCATTCCAAAACTGGATGGACCGTACCGTGAAACCGGTCCTGGAATCCTTAGAGTAGCGCCGGGCCGCGCACTTGCGGACTGGGGCGGAAGGCGCCGGCTCGCCGCATCACCTCAGCGGCGATCTCCAACGACCGCAGCCGGTCCTCATGACGGTAGGCATCAGTAGTAAACATCAACTCATCGGCCTCCGTGGCCGCCAGGAACCGTCGCACCTTCGCCTCCACGGTCGCCGGACCGCCCACAATCGCCACCGCCAATTTTCCTTCCACCACGTCCCGCTCCGCCGCATTCCAAAGACCATCCATCGAATCCACCGGCGGCACAGTGTAGATCGGCTCTCCGCGTATCAGCCGCAGGAATCGCTGCTTTGGCGATGTCGACAACCTTTCCGCCTCGGCATCTGTATTGGCCGCGATCATCGGCACCCCAGCCAATACGTATGGCCGCGCCAAACTTGCCGACGGTTGAAACTGCTCCCGGTACAATCGAATCGCTTCGAATAACATTTCCGGCGCGAAATGGCTCGCAAATCCAAAGGGCAATCCCTTCTTCGCCGCCAGTTGCGCGCTGAACGTGCTCGATCCCAACAGCCACACCGGCACGTTCAGTCCCGCTCCCGGCACCGCCGTCACGTGCTGTCCCGCTACCGGCGGCGCCATATAGGCAAGCAATTCTTCCAATAGATCCGGCAAATCGTCGCCCGTCTGCCGAAGTGTCCGCCGCAAAGCACGCGCCACGTATCCGTCTCCGCCAGGCGCCCGCCCAATGCCCAAATCGATGCGTCCTGGATACAGCGTCTCCAGCGTGCCAAACTGCTCGGCAATCACCAGCGGCGCGTGATTCGGCAGCATGATTCCGCCCGAACCCACCCGGATCGTTGTCGTTCCCGCCGCCACATGGCTGATCAGAATGGACGTCGCCGCGCTTGCAATGCCAGCCATGTTGTGGTGTTCGGCCAGCCAGAATCGGGTGTAGCCCCACTGCTCGGCGTGCCGCGCCAGGTCAAGCGAATTGCGGAAGCTCTCGGTGATCGTGCCACCCTCCCGCACCGGAGCCAGGTCCAGAATCGAATACCGCATTGCTTATCCCCGCAACTTCGCGATCGTCGCCGCCAGCGTGGCGCCCAGTGTCTCCACATTCGCCTGTTGGCGCGCGTCTTTCAACTGACCGTCCGGAGTAAATGCCTCGCCGGCCTTGGATATCGACACCTGCCCCGGCAGCACGATGGCGCTCAAGTTTCCGAACATCGCCCGTGCGTGGATCAGCCCTCGCATCCCGCCCAGCGCGCCCGGGCTCGCGCTCATCAATGTAACCACTTTACCGTTGAACGCCGCCATCGGCTTTTCATTCGGCGCCGGCCGAGACACCCAGTCAATCGTGTTCTTAAACACCGCCGTCAGCGAACTGTTGTATTCCGGCAACGACAATAACAGGCCCTGCGCGTCAATAAACAAAGCCTTCAAAGCGAGCGCATTGGCCGGCAAGCCTTCTGTCGCTTCCAGGTCTTCATCGAAAACTGGCAACGCATAGTCGCGCAGGTCGATCAGCGTCACCGCCGCACCCGCGCCAGCCGCCGCCGCCGCCGCGATCTTGATGAGCGTCTTGTTGTAGGAGCCACTGCGCAGGCTGCCGGCAAAGGCGAGAATACGAGGTTGAGACATTCCTCTACTGTAGATAGGTTTCCACTATTCCCGCGAGTTCGCGGCGCCGGACCGTCTTCACATTGGCGCCGCTGAATCCCTCCTCGCGCGCCGGGGTTGTCCGGCCCAGCGTCACCGTCCGCGGGGCGATATGCACCGCCAGGTCCGGCAGATCGTAGTAGCGCAGCACGTTCGGTATCACGGCATCGAACACCTGCCGGTTGATCGGCGTCGTCGCCTGCGTGCGATACACCGGCGGCAGGTCCTCCAACACAAGCTTTGTCAGCCGAGGGTCAATCGCCGCCGCGTGCAACATTGCCACACCGGGGTTTCCTCGGGCGAATCCGGTCACACCGCCCGCTGTCTGGATTCCCCGAGCCTCCAAAATGTCCAGTCCGCGAACGATGTCAGCCATCCTCATACCCGTGACCGTTTTTCCCACCATTAGCGACAGCCAAATCGCTTTGTCCTGCGGAAACCAGGCGTCAGAATAGCTTGTCGCTCCATGGCGCGTCTCCCCGGTCAACACCGTGTCCAGCGCCAGCACGGTATAGCCCGCCGCCACGAACTCCCGGACGGAAGGCGCGCCCTTTCCCGCCGCATCAGCCACCAGCACTACCCGCCCTTCCCCATTCGCCGCCCGCAGCAATCGCGCCGGCACCCACCGTCCCGGCTCAGCCTCAAAACGGAAGCTCTCCGCGCCCGCCGGCTCTTCGCGTGGCGTGCCTTCCGGTTTCACATACCGCGTCAACGCACGCACGTTCGCCGCCACGTCCCCGCGCTCCGCGCGAATCGCTCCCAGCCGTCGCATATTCAATGTGCTGGCTGTCTCCCCCCCCACTTGCCCGCTCGGCGAGGCGTTCAAATTCTCTTCCAGCTCCACCGTAAACTTCGGTTCCGGCGCCGGTCCCGGCGCACCCTGCAGCCATTTCCGCATCCAGGCGTAAATCGCTCCCCGGCTCTCCGCGCCCATCCCATGCCCGCCCGGTGTGGTGAACCACGCGATCTTATCTTCCGCCCCAAACCGGTTGTAGATCTCCTTCGCCTCCTCGTACGTCCGCCGCGCACCCGCCACTGGAAAGAAGTCCTCGTTCGTCGACGCGATCAGGTACGGCCGCGGTGCCGCCGCAATCAAGAAGTCGCCCTGATCAAAACCATCGCGCAGTTGGTCGGGAAACTGCTGTTCGGCGTCCTGCGGCCCCGTGCCGCGTAACTGCTCTTCCCACGAAGTGATGTAGCAGGCCGGCGCCGCCGCCTGAACCCGTTCATCCAACGCCGCCAAATAGGCCGTCAACGTCCCTCCGCCCGAACACCCCGCCACCCCAATTTTGTTGGGGTTTACATATCCCAAAGATTGCACCACATCAATCGCCCGCATTCCATCCCAAATCATCTGCCGCGCCAGGCTCTCGCCTCCAAGCAACGCTTGCACGCCCACCATCTGGTGCTCCACCGTCGTTCCGCCAACTTTCGAGTCCCCCAGATCCGCGTCGAAGAAAATGCGCCGCTCCCCCTGCCCCAGCGGGTCGTAGGTCAGCACAACGAACCCATACTTCACAAGGCCAATCGACAAGCTCTGGTACAGCTCCCGCGCCTTCGCCGTCAGGCTGTGCCCCGTCGGTTGCACCACCGCTGGAAATGGCCCCGCGCCGCGCTTCGGCACGTATAAGTTGGCGGTCACAAAAAAGCCCGGTTGCGATTCGAAAATCAGCTTTTCGACTCTGTAGTCCGCATGTTCAATCACGCCCGTCTGGCGCGTATTTAAGGGCGTTCTCTCACTCGGCAATCCACCGATCCACCGCGCCAGGTTCGCCCGCACCTGCCGCGCGCGACGGCGGATCTCCTCCGGCGTCTTCAGCTTTGCCACTTCCTCCCGTCTTCTGGCCAGTTGCTGTTGCGCAATCCCTTCCAGCCATGGATATGGGGATTGGGCCAGAAGAATCGGGAGGAGAAGGAGCAGTAGCGTCGCGCGGGTCACTAGCAGACTACGTTATTACACTCGCCTTGCGCGGGGGAAAAGGCTTACGCGGCACCGTACCGCAGCGTTCGAACTCATCCAGCAGTGTGGCACTTGCAGCCTTCGCCACCGCCACCGCCAGGCCCTTCAAAGCGCTGTTGAATTCCTTGCTTGCCGTCAGTCCGGAAAGCTGCGTCAGAATGTGCGCCAGCTCTATCTGTTCCGCTGCCGCCACTGGTTTCCACGGCCCCGGCTGTGGCTGAAATACGTCGAGCCACCACGGACGCGGGCCGGGCCACGGCCAGGGCCAAGGCGGGCACAATTCGTCGCCCGGTTCCCACCCGGCAATCAGTGATCCGCCAGCCTGTTTTGCCATCGTTCGGGAAAGGGCCATTACCTCTTCGGCCAGCGCCTTCTCACTGACCGCGGCCGCCACCGACTTCACAACGTCGGCAACCATCAATTCCACATGAGCATTGGAGAACACGAAGGGCGTATGCGGCTTTACGGCATCCCACGCCTTGGGGTTGAGTGTTCCAATCAGTTGGGCTTTCGAACGAATGTGCGATAAATTCGCCATAATTCCTCCTGTCTACGTTACATCTAGGAGACGTTGTCTCTGTTCGATTAGTGCGGTCCACATTCTGACCGTTTCAGTCGCCCCGCAGTGAGTATGCTGGTTGCGGACATGGAAACGAGCTATTGGGAACGAACCGACTCCTTTGAGCGCAAGATGAAATTGGTGGAACAGGCTTGGGCCCGGAAGGACTTTCGCCTGGCACGCGCGCTGCTGGCCTCTTTGCGCACCACCGCCATGCAGGCGCAGCAGGAAGAACTGAATCTTGGCGCGCCCCTCGACGCATCCGTCCACGCGGTGGCGGACCTTCCCGAAGGCTGGCGCCAGTGGGCCGCCGGCTGGAGACATTATCAAATCGTGCAGGTGGACGAGACCGCCGGCGTTGGCCGCCCACCGGAGCCCATCGAAATCGTGCTTCGCGGCGAGGCCGCTTCACTCGCTCGCGAAGTGCGCGTCGCCGCTGTCGAGGGGCCAGGCCTCCGCGAAGTCCCCAGCCAAGTGACCTCCGAAATTCTCCGTGGCCAACAACGCCTCTGCCGCCTGCTATTCTTCGCCTCCGGCGGCCCCCACCAGCGCCAGACCTATCTCGTCTTCTACGGCAACCCGGATGCCGAACTGCCCGAGTATCCATCGGATCTGCGCGTCACCGGCGAGGGCTTCGGCCTCGATATCGAAAACGACTTTTTCAAGGCGTCGTTGTCCCGGCAAATGGGTCAGTTGGAGCGGCTCGCCTTCAAGCGCGAACACGGCCTGGAACTCTTCGCCGGCGGCGAAGGCCATGGGGAACCGCCGGGCATTGATTGGGCGCATGACTATGTTGGCTCCGGCAATTTCCAAAAACTGCGCATCACGCTTTGGGACCAGTGTCCGGACTACGAAGTCGTCCGCGGGCCGCTCTGCACCACCGTCCGCCGCTGGGGCTTCCCACACTCGCCGGTCCATCCGGTCTTCTCCCCCTCACGCATCCACTTCGATGTCGAATACCGCTTCTACGCCGGCGTCCCCTGGTTCCAGAAAGTGGGCCGGACGGATGTGATTCAGGATGTGGAAATCGACGCTCTGCGCGACGACGAATGGGTCTTCTCCGGCCAATCCTTCACGGAGATGGTATGGATGGGCGCCGATGGCAAGCTGCGCAGCGGCGCCGTAGACCCCGCACAGTCGGAAAACCTTTGGGGCGTCGGTTTCTATCACAAGACGGCGGAGGACGCCTTCATTGCGCTCTTCCTCGATCATCATGGCGACAACACCGGTGAACTCCGCCACAACGCTTCTCCGCAAATGTTCTACAAGTGGCACGGCCCGGTTTGGAGCCGGTACCCATTGAAGGCAGGGCTCCTCAAGGCGGGTAGCGTGCTCCATCAGCGGAACGCCTATTTGGCACTCCGCTACACCGAGGAGTCCGGTCCACGCCTGGTGGAAGGCATACGCCATCGGATGCTGAACCCGCTCGCCGTTTCCGCCGGGACACTCCCGAAGAACACAAGTGGCGGAGAAATCCGCGGCCGCCTGGCGAGAATTGGTGAAGCCGGCGATAGCCCGATTTCGAAAAAGGTCATCTGGGATGCACTCCGCGATTGCAAGGACGAGCAACTCTACAAGAGTGACTTGAACGTGGTGGACCTGGGCCTCGTCTTCGATGTCCGCATCCGTGCCGGAACGGTGCATCTCGTCATGGCCATGCCACACCGCGGCCGGCCACGGCTTGGATTCTTCTCCTACGGATCAGGTGGCAACTCCATGCCCATCCGGCAGCGATTGATGCGAATCCCTGGGGTTCAAAAGGTTGACTTCCAACAAACCTGGGACCCAGGCTGGTCATCGAACAACCTCACCGCCGAAGGCCGCTCCAAGCTCGGCCTCTAGCCCGGCACTATTGTTTCCGCAGAGTCGGATAGGTAATGCCCAATTGATCGAGATAGGTCGGATACTTCGAAGGATCGTAGTAAAACTTGCGCATCCGCTCCCGGTATTTGGCCATCTTTTCCGTGTTGAGTTCAATAGCCGGCTGGTCGGTGTCGGCAATCAATGGCTGATACTTCAAGTCCTTCGTTTGCACCTCGCGGAAGTACTTCCACGCATCGGCAATCAACTCCGGCCTCAACAGAAAATCGAGCGCCGTCGCTGCCTGCACCTTCGCGCCCGCGACGGATCCTTTATGCGCCAGCGGCGTCGCCATGGAGATGGCGTTTGCCCAGTGATGGCCGGGCAAGTTCGGAATGTTCGCCGGGAATCGCATGTAGACCATCGGCATCACCCAGGAAATATCGCCGATGTCATCCGTACCACCGCCCTTCCATGGCTGCGGCGCTTCCAACGGCTTCACTTTATCCGGCAGCGGCTCCACCTTTGGCGCGCGAATCTCGCGCTGCAGTTCGCGGGCCAGCGTCTGGTCGGCCTCCGTCCACTTCGGCATACCCACCATCTCTATGTTCTTCTGCTGCACCTCGGCCACCACTTTGTTCAGATGGTACGGCCACGCCGAGCCTACTACACGCTGGCTAACCGTGGTGCTCGTCGCCATGGCCGCGGCCTTGGCCATCGTCGATCCGTACTCCTGCATCTCCTTGATGCGCGGAAAATCCTGCTCCCGGAAGTAGTACCAAACGGTGGCTTCCTCCGGCACCACATTCGGCTGATCGCCCCCATTGGTGATCACATAGTGCGAACGCTGCTCCGGCCGCAAATGCTCCCGCTTCATGTTCCACATCGCGTTCATCAACTCAACGGCGTCCAACGCCGAACGGCCCTTCCACGGCGCACCGGCCGCGTGCGCCGCCTCCCCCTTGAACGTGAATTGAATGGACACAAGCCCGCTATTGTTCGCCGGCTGCCCATACGAGGTTGCGAGTTCATTGCCGACATGGCACCCGAGCATGATGTCCACATCCTTCATCAGGCCCGCTCGCACAAAAAAGGCCTTTGTGGCCACCAGTTCCTCAGCCACGCCCGGAAACAGCTTCAACGTTCCCTTTAGGCCGTGCTTCGTCATCAGATCCTTCAATGCCAGCGCCGCCACTACATTTACCGCGTTCCCGGAATTGTGGCCCTCGCCATGTCCGGGCGCGCCTTCAATGATGGGATCGTGATATGCCACGCCCGGCTTCTGACTCGCGCGCGGGATGCCATCCAGATCGGTGATAAAACCAATTACAGGTTTGGCGCCGTTGGACCACGTGGCCACCCACGCCGTCGGCATTCCAGCCACGCCGCGCTCCACCGTGAACCCATTTTTCTCAAGTATCGCGGTAAGGTACTTCGAAGTTTCCACTTCCTGGAATCCGAGTTCGCCGAAGCTAAACACGGAGTCAACAATCTCCTGCACCATCTTTGCGCGGCCGTCGATATTGGCCAGCGCGTCTTTCTTCAGTTGATCAAGTGTTGGGGGTTGCGCGAACGAGGCACTGATTGCAAGACACGCCAATAGGTATCGCATTTGGATCTTAGGGTACAACGGCAAGCTGCTCACGGAGTAAAGCCGTGGCGCCCGATACCGGCGCATCGGCCAGCAACCTGAGCGCTTCCGTTCGTTTTTCCACGGCCTCCTCGACATTTCCCTCGGCCGCCAACACGGCGGCTTCGGTCCGCAGCCGGCACCAACGGGGCATCAATGCTGTTGACTCAGCCCTCTCCAGCCACTCCCGCGCCACCGCGGCCCTTCCCCGGACAGCCCCTTCAAACCACGCAGCCTCCAAAACCGCTGCCACGCGAAAAAACTCCGGCGCGGCCGTCAGGCATTCCAAGCTCCGGTCAAGCCACTCCCCGGCCGCCTCCGTCTCGCCCCGGTCCAGTTCCCGGAAGTACAGCGCGCTCGCCGTCATCATGCCGTCCGGGCTCGCGTCCACCCACTCCGGCTTCGCTTCGTCCAGTGCCCAATTTCGCGGCCGTACTCCAGCCTGGTTCTGCGCCGAAAACGCTGCCATCGCCAGCCAACGGTTGGCTTCCATCCCCCCGCGCAGAAGCTGCAGAAACCGAGCCCCGTCGGACAGGTACTCGCCCATCGCGGTTGGCACGCTCGTTACTACACCAATCACAAGGGAAAGCAGACAAACGGACAATCCCCAGAACTTCCATCCGCCGCTTCCCAAGACATACAACACGCCCGCCACTGCCGCCAACGCACCGGACGCCAGCGGTCCGCCGATCACCATCAACATGGCCCCCTTACGAACATCTGCCCCTGGGCCCGGCAGTGCCGCCGCCAGCCCGCCCATCTTCGTCCAATCTGTGTTCCATCGAAACCGGATCCGCCCGTTCTCACGGCAAAGGGTGAACGGCCCTACGGTCAGGAACTGAAACTCGTACCCCCCCAGTGCCGCGCCAGCCAAATGGCCGAGTTCATGTACCGCCAGGACAACGAAACTTGCCCCCAATAGCGCCAGAAGAAGGAGCGGGTTCGGCAGTACTTTGTCCGGCTGCTTCCTGCCCCCTCTCATCCATTGGCCGGTACGCACGCCCGCCCACGCAATCACCGCGGCACAAAGGATTCCGTAGCCAATCTTCTTGTTGCGCCTAAGCCCCATCTCCCTACAATGCCATGCCAGCCCGGCTTCTGTTATGATTCTCTAATCTCGCTGGCGCGGCACGTTTCCACGTCCGACTATTTCCGCTCCGCCGTCTGGGGCTTCACACCAAACCATCTTTGAGGAGGGGTCAGATATGTTGTATCGATGTTCAATACTAATCGCTTTGGCGATCACTGGCTTATACGGACAAAGCACCACCGGCACTCTTGTGGGCACCGTCAGGGATTCCACCGGCGCGGTTGTCGCGGGCGCCAAAGTGCGTGTTTCCAACACCGGCACCGGCGCCACATTGGAAGTCCTATCCAATGGCGATGGTGACTACGTCGCCCCCAACCTGATGCCGGCCGGCTACAACTTGCGCGTGGAGCATCCCGGCTTCCGCTCCGTCGACGTGAAGCAAATCACCCTGCTCACCAGCCAGACCATCCGCAACGACATCCGCATGGAACCCGGCGACCTGCAGCAGACTGTCTCCGTCGAAGCCGCCGCGCCTGTCGTGGCGTCGGAGTCTTCATCACTCGCCAACAATGTCGACAGCCATACCGTTGTCACGCTCCCTCTCAATGGCCGCACGCTCGACCGCCTGATTCTCATCACACCCGGCAACACTTCCGACAGCCCCTCCAACCCCAAGCTCGCCGGCTCGCTCCACTGGGGCGGCAACTTCTTCTCCATCGACGGTGTGGCCTTCAACGACCTCGGCAACGGCGGCGCCGCGTACTCCTACCAGACCGCTCTCTCCACCACCCCTTCCGTCGACACAATTCAGGATTTCAAGATCGAAACAAACAACGCCAAAGCCGAACACGAAGGCTCCGCGGCCATCTCGATCATCACCAAAAGCGGCACGAACGATTTTAGGTTCACCCTCTTTGAATTCAACCGCAATCGCGCCTTCGCCGCCAAGGACTTTTTCGCCACCGGCCTGCCCAAACCCGCCTTCAACCGCAACGAATTCGGTGCCACCGTGGGCGGCCCAATTATAAAGAACAAGACGTTTTTCTTCGGCTCCTACGAAGGCCTGCGCCAGCGCACCGCCCGCGCCAACGTGCTCAGCGTCGGCACCTCCGCCATGCGCGCCGGCAACTTCGGCGGCTATGGCGTCATCAATGATCCGCTCTCCGGCACGCCGTTCGCTAATAACATCATCCCCACCAGCCGCCTAAACCCGCAGGCCCAGCAACTGGTGAGCAATATCCCCCTGCCAAACCAGCCTGGAACGGTTGGCGCCTCCGGCCCGGCAAACAACTTCGCCGAAACCGTCGGCAACGTGATCGACGTCAATCGCTACACCGCCAAGTTCGATCACAACTTCACTTCGAAGGATTCGATCAACGCCGTTCTCAGCTACTCCAAGGGCTCCCCCTACTTCGTCGCGCTCGGAACGCCGGCTAACTACGGAAACTTCGGCGACGGCGGCTACACCACCAAGAGCGCTTCCTTCGGCTACAACCGCACCATCAGCCCCACCATCCTCAACGAGTTCCGCTACGCCTACTTCAACCACGCCAGCTTGCGCATCGGGCAGAACACGACCTTTGACCCATCCACCATTTTCCCGACACTCTACAAACCGCTTCCCATCGGCGGTCTGCCCAACGTTTCCATCGCCGGTTTCACCGGCATCGGCGACTCCGGCGGCAGCCCCCGCGCACCGCAAATCACCCAGCAGTTCACCAACAACCTTTCCATCGTAAAAGGCGCGCACACCTTGAAAATGGGCGCCGACATCGGCTTCGGCCGCATCTCCTCCAACCCAGGCGCCGGCGGCACCGCCTTTGGCTCCTTCGCTTTCCAGCCGCGCTACACCGCCAACTCCTACGCCGATTTCATGCTCGGCTTCCCGGTTAGCGCCGTCCGCGCCACGCCGTCCATCAACAACCTGCTCTACAACACCCGCTACGGCCTCTATGTTCAGGACGATTGGAAAGTGAACGCGAAACTGACCATCAATCTGGGCATGCGCTACACGTTGCAGACCCAGACCCAGGAACGCGATGGCTCGTTCGCCAACTTCGACCTCGCCAAGGGCGTCTACGTTATTCGCACCGAAAACGGCCAACTCCCGCGTCTCGCCGTGCCCCGGTTGCTTGCAGCCTACCCCTACGTGGAATCGGAAAAGAACGGCTGGGGCTCCAATGTCATCACCGCGGACCACAACAACTTCGGCCCCCGGTTTGGCTTTGCCTACCGTCCCTTCAACGACAACAAGACCGTCATCCGCGGCGGTCTCGGCGTCTTCTACAACATCATCCCCGTCTACATCGGCATCCGGCAGATCTCAATGACCAACACGCCCTTCCTGCTCTCAGAAACCTTTGAAGCCGGTGCCACGCCCACGCTCTCGCTGGCCAACCCCTTCCCTGGCGCGGGCGCTCTTTCGGCCAACCCCGGCATCACAGCTGTGAACCGCGAAATCAAAAACACCTCGTCCGTTCAATACAACTTCACTCTGGAACGGGAAGTCGCAGCCAACACGGGCGTGCGCGTGAGCTATGTCGGCAACAAAGGGACATCGGTGCCCTGGTACAACTACAATCGCAACCTGCCCTTCCAGCAGCGGCCTGGCACCATCCAATCCGCACGGCCGTTCCAGCCGTGGGCGGACATCATTACGCTCGACACCAACGGCAACTCCATCACCCACCAGTTACAGACCGAATTGATCCGCCGCTTCAGCCGCGGTCTGTTCATCCAGGCCAGCTATACCTGGAACAAGACGCTGGACAACGTGCCGATCGTGGGCGGTCCGCAAGATCCCTACAACGCCGCGCTCGACCGCGGCAACGGCGACTCCATCCGTCCTCACGTCGGCTACATCTCGGCCACCTACGACCTGCCCTTCTTCAAGCAGAACAAAATTCTCGGCGGCTGGCAGGTGGCCGGCATTGGACAGTTCCGCGCCGGCACTCCGTTCAGCGTCGGCTACAACGTCACGCAGGCGGGCTGGCTCGGCGGGCGCGCCAATGTCGTGAACTCGAACTTCTACCCGGACAACAAGAACATCGAAGGCTGGTTCAACCCTTCGGCGTTCGCGATTCCCGCCCCATTTACCTTCGGCAACGCGGCACGCAACATGCTGTTCGGGCCCGGGCAGAAAATTATTGATATGAGCGTGTTGAAGGACTTCCGGTTCACCGAGACACGCTACCTGCAGTTCCGCGCGGAAGCCTTTAACATGCCCAACACGCCGAGCTTCGGCAATCCGGGCGCCAATCTTTCTGTGCCGGCTTCTGTCGGTAAGATCCGTGGCACCACCGTTTCGGCACGGGCCATCCAGTTCGGGTTGAAGCTCTACTTCTGATGATCCATCGTTGGGCAATATTGGCACTGTTTGGACTGGCGGCGGCCGGCAAGGATGCGGTGTTTTTTGAAACTCGCATCCGGCCGCTGCTGGCCAGGCACTGCTACAGTTGTCACGGGCAAACGGAAATGGCCGGGCTGCGGATGGACTCTCGGGAACGAATCGTTCGCGGGGGAAAGTCGGGTCCGGCGCTGGTTCCTGGGAAAGCGGAGGACAGCCTGCTCCTGCAGGCCGTGGAGCATCGCCACACGAAGTTGAAGATGCCGCCTGGGCGCAAACTTGGCGACAATGAACTTGCTGACCTGCGCGAGTGGATTAACGCGGGCGCCGTCTGGCCCGAAGAGCGGGGGGCGTCAGACGGAAAGGCGCTTTGGTCGCTGCGGCCCGTGCAAAAGCCGGAGAACGGAAGCATCGACAGGTTGATCCAGGCGCGGCTGAATGCTGACGGATTGGCGCAAGGACCCACGGCCGACCGCCGCACACTATTGCGGCGTGCAACGTTCGATTTGACAGGTCTGCCCCCAACTCCGGAAGAGATGCGCGCGTTCCTGGCCGACGCTTCTCCAAACGCCTTCGCCAAGGTGGTTGATAGGTTGCTCGCCTCGCCGCGCTACGGGGAGCGGTGGGCCCGCCAATGGCTGGACGTCGCGCGTTACTCCGATGGCGCGCAGGCCGCGCGCGAAGACACGCCGTTCGAAAACGCTTGGCGTTACCGGGACTGGGTGGTCCAGGCGCTGAACGAGGACCTGCCTTACGACGAGTTCGTCCGAGCGCAGATTGCGGCCGATCTATTGCCGGGCCGAAAGCACTTGGCTGCATTGGGCTTTCAAACGGTAGGCGAGAGTGACAATGATCGCGTTGACGTCACCACGCGCGCCTTCCTTGGTTTCACCGTGGGCTGCGCGCAGTGCCACGACCATAAGTTCGACCCCATTCCAACGAAGGACTATTACTCGCTTCTCGGCGTTTTCAAGAGCAGCACCGTAGATGAGCATCCGCTCGTGGACGCCGCTGAAGTCACCCGCTACAAAAACGCGAAAAAAGCCGTGGCCGCGAAGCAGGAAGAATTGAACCTGTTTCTGGAGTCGCAGACAAAACTGGTGGCTGATGTGCTCGCGTCGCGGACGGCGGACTATCTGCTGGCGGCTTGGACCGGCAAGGGCGGCGATGACCTCGACACCGAAACTTTGGGCCGTTGGAAAAAGTACCTCGCCGACCCGAAGAAGGATCATCCGTTCTTCGCGCCATGGTTCGGGCACGAAGGAGAAGCAACAGCAAAGGAAATGCAGGCGGCGGTTCGCGCGGTGATGGCGGAAAAGAAGGCCATTGATGATCGCAACTACGTGAAGCTGGGTGGCCTGGAAGGCATGAAGGACACCGGCAAAGTGATCGACACGCTGGTGGACGCGCTGCCCATTGAACGATTCTATTTTTGGCGCGACGTGGCCTCGCGGCCATACAAAGTGGAGGACCTGAACTTCAGCGGAGGTGTCTTCTACTACGGGCCGAAGGACGTAGAACGCTTCCTGGAGCCGCGGACAACAACGTACTTGGCAACGCTGCGAGCGGAGTTGAAGTCGCTGCAGGCCGCCGTTCCCAAGGCGTATCCCTTCTATCACGTACTGCGCGAAGCCGATAAGCCGGCAAACACGAAGCTCGCCATTCGGGGCAACCCGGAGAACCTGGGCGAAGAAGTGCCGCGCCACTTTCTTACTGCGCTGTGCGATGGCGAACCCGCGCCATTCCAGCACGGCAGCGGGCGCCGGGAACTGGCGGACGCGGTCGCGTCGGCCGCCAATCCACTCACGGCCCGCGTCATCGTGAACCGGCTGTGGGCAGGCCACTTCGGCCAGGGCCTGGTCCGCACGCCAAGCAATTTCGGGCAACTCGGCGAACGCCCCTCGCACCCGGAACTGCTCGACTTTCTTGCGGCGCGGCTCGTGGAAACAGGCTGGAGCCTGAAAGCGCTGCACCGCGAAATAATGCTCTCCAAAACCTATCAACTGGCCTCCGATGTAACGCTCGGACCAGCTTCGCGAAAGGACCCGGACAACCGGCTGATGTGGCGAGCCAACGTGAAGGAGCGCCTCGACGCCGAATCGATCCGGGATTCCATCCTCGCCGTAGCGGGGACGTTGGATTTGAAGGTTGGAGGACCGCCGGAGAAGTTCAGCGAGCATTTCACGCGACGCGCGCTCTATGGCACCGTCAGCCGCGGGCAGCCGGACCGCACCATGGCCCTGTTTGACTTTCCCGACGCCACCGCCTCATCCGAACAGCGGATTGTTACCGTCGGCCCCATGCAGCGGCTCTTTTTTATGAACAGCCCCTTTGTTGCGGAACAGGCCCAGGCACTCGGGGCGCGCATCGCATCCATGGGAATTGCCGGCGCGTATGAGCTGCTCTTCGCGCGCCCGGCGACGGCCGAAGAGATCCAATTAGGCGAGGCATTCGTCGGCGGCGATGTGAAAAAATGGCCTCGCTACGCGCAGGTGCTGTTGAGCGCGGCGGAGTTCAGTGCGGTGAAATGAGGGTAAGGATGCATAGACGCGATTTCATGCTCGGCGCCGGCTTTGGCGCTGTTGGACTCGCCGGAACGGCAGCCGCGGCGACGCACCACGCCGCCAAGGCGAAGCATGTCATCTTTCTGTTCCTGAATGGCGGCCTATCGCAGGTGGATACATTTGACCCCAAGCCCGAGTTAACGCGGATGCACAATAAGCCGCTGCCGGGGCCCAAAGTGAAAACGGATTCTGCCACCGGCAACCTGATGAAATCGCCGTTTGGGTTCAAGAAGTACGGACAAAGCGGGATCGAAGTGAGCGATATCTTCCCGCGCGTCGGCGGGCTCATCGACGATTTTTGCGTCGTCCGCGGTTGCTATGCCGACAACGGGAACCACGGGCCGTCACTGATGCTCATGAACACAGGCCATCAGTTGGCTGGGCGTCCGTCAATGGGGTCCTGGATCACCTACGGGTTGGGGACGGAGAACAAGAACCTGCCTGGGTTTATGGCGCTCTGTCCGGGGTATCCGGTGATGGGGCCGCGGCTATGGAGTTCGGGCTTTCTGCCGAACATTCACCAGGGAACCTACATTCCCAACAGCGAACGGACGCCGGATAAGTTAGTCGCAAACGTGCGGAACGCGAAGTTGAGCGTGCGGGAGCAGGAAGAGCAGTTGGGACTGTTGGATCGGCTGAACAAGCTCTATCTGGGTGACGGCACGGCGCAGCCAAAGGTGGCTGCCGGCGTACAGGCGATGGAGGTGGCGTTCCGGATGCAAGCCGAAGCGCCGGAGGCCTTTGACCTGGCTCGCGAAGACTCGGGAACGCGGCAGCGCTATGGCGACACCGAGTTCGGCCGCGGCTGCCTCCTGGCCCGCCGGCTCGTCGAACGCGGCGTGCGGATGGTGCAGGTCTACTTCGGCAACTCGCAGCCTTGGGATAGTCATGAGGATATCAACTCGCACAAAGGCCTGGCCGCGCAGGCCGATCCTGCTATCGCGTCCCTCGTTGAGGACCTGAAGGCCCGCGGTCTCTTCAATGAGACCGTGATCATTGTCGGCAGCGAATTTGGCCGCACGCCAATGATCCAAAGCGCGGGCCAACTGCGCGTGAACCAGGGGCGCGACCACAACGTGCTCGGCTTCACCACGCTCCTCGCCGGGGGCGGCATCCGTGGCGGAATGACGCACGGTGCCACCGATGAGTTTGGGCTGCGGGCCGTTGAAAACCGCGTGCATCCACACGACCTGCAAGCCACGGTTCTCCACCTCCTCGGCCTCGATCACACGCGGCTCACCTATCGCTATTCGGGCCGGGATTTCCGACTGACCGACGTCGGCGGCCGCGTCGTCCGCGAACTGCTGGCGTAGGACGGCCCACCGCCGGGTATCACCACGCTGCCGGGTCCTCCGCGCGCGTTAGCATGGTAGTAGCACATGGCGGCGCACACTCTTCTTCTGCTGCACGCTTCGCGAGCCTCGGTGGATCCAGTCTCCGAGTTTTACTTGCGCGAGGCCGGAGACCTGCGGCCGGTCAACATTCTCGATGAAGGTGTCATGGGGGAACTCGACGCCCGAAACTGGGCACGAGCCGTGCCGCGCCTTCGCAGCCTCGTGGAACAGGCCGTGGAGGCCTATGGCATCACCTCAGCGCTCGTCACCTGCTCAGCGCTTGGGCCGGAGCAGATGGCGGCCATCCGCGCGAATTCTCCCGTCCGCTCCATCAAAATCGACGAGCCAATGCTCGCCACGGCGGCGGGTTCGTTTTCCGGCGCCATCGGATTATTAACAACGTTTCCATCGACGGCGGAAACCTCCGCCGCCTGGTTGCGTCACTTCCGCCCCGATGTGAACATCGAAACCGTTTGCGACGCCGAGGCGCTGCATGCGCTGCTGCTCGGTGAGCGAGACCGGCACGACCGCCGGCTCCTGGAGGCCGCCGATGCGCTGGCGGCTCGGGGCGTAGAAGGAATCGTGCTTGCGCAAGTTTCAATGGCCAGACTCGCTGGTGAAATCCGGCGCCGGACAGGTTTGACCGTGTTAGAAAGCCTAACAACTTCTTTGGCCGGAATCCGTGGGGAATGATAAGCTGAAAAACTGCGCCTGAATGCCAAAAAGAACCATGCCCGCCCAGCCAACCCTTCCTAAAATCTGTATTGCCCTTGGTCTCAACACAGTTGAGAAACTGATGGCGCACGCTCACGCCGAAGTGGAAAGTGGCGAAAAGTTCCTGGAATTTCGATTGGACTATCTGCCGAGCCCAATGGAAGGGGCGATGGCGCTGCCCAGGTTTCTGGCCCAAAATCCCGAGTGCTCCGTCTTAGCGACATGCCGTCGCCATCAGAACCATGGCAAATTCGATGGCAGCATTCCCGAACAGATTCGCATTCTGGAAGCGGCGGTGGATCACGGCGCCGTCGCGGTGGACCTTGAAATCGAAAGCGCCGAAAACGCCGCCGATCAATTGGACCGTTTGCGCAAGACTTCCAAGTTAGTGGTGAGTTACCACAATTTTGAAGGAACTCCTTCGATTGAGCCGGTCTACAAACGAATGGCCAAGATACCGGCCTACGCCTATAAAATTGTTACAACCGCGCGGAAGCCCAGCGACGCTTATAAGATGTTGGCGCTGGCAAAGGCGCACCCGAAAGAGAAACTCATTGTGCTGGCGATGGGTGAACCTGGCTTCTCTTCTCGTGTGCTCGCGCCATCATTCGGCGGACTCTACACCTACGCCGCGCCGAACGCGGCCGAAGGCACCGCCTCGGGCCAGGTAAGCGCGAAGATGCTGCGCCACCTCTACCGGGTGGACAAGTTTACCAAGGCGGCAAGAATCTTTGGGGTCGTGGCCGATCCGGTCCGCCACTCCATTTCGCCCAACGTGCATAACCGCGCGTTCCAAAGCAAGCGCATGGACGCTGTCTATCTGCCCTTTCTGGTGCATGGCAACCAGTTGAAGGATTTCTTCCAGATGGCCGACGCCATGCCCCTCACCGGGGCCAGCATCACGATTCCGCACAAGCAAAAGATCTTGCGCTACCTGGATACGGTGGAGCCATTGGCGCGGCGGATTGGCGCCGTAAATACTATCTGGAAAAAGGCCGGCAAGTGGCGCGGCACCAATACGGATGCCGAGGGCGTAACGGTTCCCCTTGCCAAACGGCTCAAGCTGGCCAAGAGCACCGCGCTCATAGTTGGCAACGGCGGCGCGGCACGCGGCGCCGCTTTCGCGCTGGCCGACGCGGGTGCGAAGGTCTCCCTCGTGGGCCGGAATCTCGACCGTGTCCGCGCCTTGGCACGCATCTGCAATGGCGAACCACTATCTCGGGAACAAGCCGTGGCAAAGACGTTCGACGTAGTTGTCCATTGCACTCCCATCGGCATGTGGCCCCACGCGGACGAATGTTTCTTTGAGGATCGTATCCCCGGCAAACTGGTGTTCGATATGGTGTACAACCCGCGGGAGACGGTACTGTTGAAACGCGCCAAGGACCAGGGCGCCGAAACGATTGACGGCGTGGCGATGTTCCTGGAGCAGGCCGCGCGCCAGTTTGAGATTTTCACCGGCGAAACCGCACCCAGGGCTGTCATGGAGAAGGCGGCGCTTGAGTCTTTAGCCGGACACTAGTATCAGTTAGAATTGCCATATGCGGCGACGTGAACTGGCTTGGGCATTGCTGGCGGGATGGGCGGCGGAATCGGCCGCGCCGGCGCAGACCACCACCGCCGCCGAAGACCTGACGGCGGCGCAGGAACGGGTAAAGGCGAACCGGGCGGAGTTGGCGAAGTTTTCGATTGCGATCGCTACGGAGCCGGCCTTTGCCTTCAAAGCCTAATACGCCGGAGGTATTCTGGCTCTCCATCGGCGAGATTCACGCGAAGCTGGTGGCAAAGGAGTTTTCCTGCCAGGAGCTAACGAAGGCCTGGGTGGAACGGCTGGAGAAACTGGGGCCCAAATACAATGCTCTGGCACTCAGCCTGCGCAAGCCGGCCATTTCGCGGGCGAAAGAGATAGACAAAGAGCTGAAGCGCGGCCGCACTCGCGGGCCGCTGCAGGGCGTGCCCTATGGCGCGAAGGACCTGTTGAGCTTCGGCGGCTATCCCACCGAGTGGGGTGCCAAGCCATTCGCCGGCCAAAAGTTCGGTGACCATGCCTTCGCTGTCAACAAACTCGACAAGGCCGGTGCCATCTGCGCCGGCAAACTGGGCATGGTGGAACTTGCCGGCGGCGGCGGCTACCGTTACGCGGCGGCTTCGTCGACAGGCCCCGGGCTGAACCCTTGGGACACCGGACGTTGGGCAGGCGGATCTTCCAGCGGGTCGGGCGCGGCGGTGGCCGCCGGACTCGTTGCCTATGCGCTCGGGTCGGAAACATGGGGTTCCATTGTGACTCCGGCCGCCTACTGCGGTGTTACCGGGCTGCGGCCGACCTACGGGTTGGTGAGCCGCACCGGTGCCATGGCGCTATCGTGGACGCTGGATAAGATTGGCCCCATGTGCCGCACGGCGGTGGACTGCGGGTACGTGCTGGCGGCGCTCGCCGGCGGGGATTCCGACGATCCTGGATCGGCTGGCAAGGGCTTCTATTACGCGCCCGAGTATGTAAAGACGAATAAGGATATTGTGATCGGCTATGCGCCTCGGGACCTGGAAGTGATCGCGGACCCGGCCGTAGTGAAGGTCTTCACCGATACTTACGCCCAATTCCGTGAAATGGGTTTTGTGATGAAGGAAGTGAGCTTGCCAGAAATGCCGTATGGCGCGGCGGCGAGCACGATTATCGCCTGCGAAGCCTCGTCGATTTTCGAAGAGCTCATTGCGTCCGGGAAGGTGAACGAACTGGCGGACCAGAACCAGATTCAAGGACTGAAGGCGTCTTTTGACTACACGGCGCGGGACTACTTAAAAGCCATGCGGGTACGATCGCTCGTGAAGGGTATGTTCCGAAAAGTGTTCGACGGCGTGGACGCACTCTTGGCGCCGAGCCGCATCAACATTGCCTCCCCCATAGGCGATGCGCTGGATAAAGCCACCGGAATTACGCGCGAAGGGGTCACGCTGCCAACGCGAGGTTTGCGCGACCTGAGCGCGGCGGGGAATCTGGCGGGCCTGCCGCTGCTTTCGATGCCTTGCGGATTCGTGAATGAAATGCCGTTGGGAATCAGTGTAGTTTCGCGGCCGTTTATGGAGAATCTAGTTCTGGCGATGGGGCAGCGCTATCAGGAACGGACGGACTGGCACAAGCGCCGTCCGAGGGTGGACTAGTTAGCCATGGAGACGTTACCGGACCTGCTCCGTTGGGGAATGTTCGCGTTGGCGATTGTTTCGGCGTTAACGGACCTGCGGGATCGCACGATCCCAAATTGGCTAACCATTCCAGTGACTCTATTTGCCTTCGGCGCGCGCTGGTACGTGGGCGGCTGGGAGATGCTGAAGGTCGGCCTCCTTGGTTTCGGCGTCGGGTTCGGCGTGTACTTTTTGTTCTTCCTGGTGGGTGGGCGCGGCGGCGGTGACGTGAAACTGATGGGCGCCTATGGGGCGTTGATGGGGACGCTGAACTGGGTTGTGCTGGGTATCCTGGCGGGAATTCTCGCCGGGATAGTAGCGGTGATCATGATTTTCGTGAAAGGACGGTGGAAGCAGACCTGGGCGAACATCCGCGGGTTGGGTGGCAAGGACCGAGT
>JAEUQC010000046.1 GCA_016789905.1 Bryobacterales bacterium
CCGGGAAAAGACAAGAAACTCGATGTGGAAACGGAGTTTAAACGGCTGAAGAAAGACTTCGATCCGGAAGCGTTTGGACGATTGGGGGCGCTGCAAAAAGCCCTGGCGGCGGCGGGAGGAGGGAAATAGCCATGCGATCCCTTCTCTGGACTCTTTGCGCGGTGCTACCGCTGGCCGCCAATACCTATTTCGTAAGTGACGCATTTACCGGCGGCATTCCCGCGGCGAACTGGCTGAGCAATGGAACGGTGAGCGGCACGAGCGCGGACGGGCTTTGGAGCGCGGCGGCCAACGGCGGATCGGTGATTTATAAGAACGCAATCAATGACCCTGCGGGCGCGGATCTGTTGTATGAGTTCACGACGAAGCTGAAGATAACAGCGAGTGGCGGAACGTTTGTGATGTATTCGCGGGCGACGCCGGATGCGTTGACGGGGGCGGCGCCGCAGGGGACCTTTTATGCGGCGGAGTTTTCACCGACGCTGACCGCGGGCGGTTGCACGATGACCGCCAATTATTACAAGCGGGTGGGAATGACCGTATACCTGCTGGCGGCGCAGACACTGGCGTGTAAGGACGGCATGACGATCCGGTGGGCGCAACGCAACGGGTACGCGGCAATACTGACGAGCCTGAATGAGTTATACATGCTCTATGACGGGAGCGTGGGCCTGGGGCGTCCGGGGTTTGGGGTGCGGGCGATGCCGGCGGGGAATGGCATATTGGAAGGCAAGGTGGGGAACCTGGAGTATGTGCCGCCGGGGAACATTGTGCCCACGTCCCTGCGGTCGGCGGTGTTCGATAAGCGGGTGGACCTGGCCTGGCGGGGGTGGTGGACGATGTGAATGGCAGCGGGTTTCTGATGTACTATATTTTGCGCAACGGGCAGTACATGGGCAGCGTGCGTGGCGCGTTCTTTTCGGATTCGACGGTGGTGGCGGGGCAGTCGTATAGTTACACGATTTATCCGCACGATGTGCATTTGAACTTTTCCACACAGCCATTGACGGTGAGCGTGACGGCGGCGGCGAATGGGTATAAAGACCCGCGAAAGGTAGGGGTGCGGCCGTTGGGGACATACTGGGGCGCGTCGCCGGAGAACATCGACTTACAGAGCGGGAATCTGTCGTTCTCGTTGCCGACGGTGACGGCGCAGGGGCGAGGGGGCGCGGCGGTGCCGTTGCGGCTATCGTATAACTCACTCAACTGGCGGAAGGACGCGGGCAAGGAGTGGCTGCTGGGGACGGATGTGGGGTATGGGTTTGGGTGGAAGATGCTGGCGGGGTCGTTGACGCCGATTTACTCCGATTGGTTTACGATCGACCACTATTTGTATGTAGACGGGACCGGAGCCGAGCATGACCTGGACCAGAATACGGGCGGGGTGTGGCGGGCGAAGACGGGGATATTTGTAGAGTTTGACGCGGCGGCGAAGCGGCTGTATTTTCCTGGGGGGAGCTTCTGGGAGTTTGACTGCACGGCGAACGGGACGGAGGCCGACGCGGGGACGATGTACCCGACGCGGCTGGTGGACACAAACGGGAATGAGGTGAAGCTGCGATACCAGGGCGGGCTGCACTATGGGGGAATGAACGGGAGCGCGCGGGTGACGGAGGTGGAGGACGCGCGGGCGGCGCTGGTGTCCGGCGTTTATAAGAGTTACTCGTTCACATATAACACGGATCTGATTCCGCATTTGACCGGGATTACGAGTCATGTTGGCGATGGGGCCTCGTATGTGTTGACCTACAGCGCGGGGCATCCGCTAAAGGATCCGTTTGCCAACGGGGACTTTGGGACGGCGTACCGGTTGAATACGATGACGGCGCCGGGGAGCGGGGGTTTGCCGTTTTCGATGGAGTATCAGACGTTTTCGCATGAATTGAAGAAAGTGACGATGCCGCTGGGCGGAACGCTGGAATGGAGTTATGGGGCGAAGACGCTGGCGGGAAACCGGACGCAGATGGAAGTTACGCAACGGATTCTGAATTCGGGAGATGGGCAGGGGAACCGGACTTACACGATTTACCGGGACGACGCGGGGGATGCGGCGCGGCTGGCCCATCTGTATACGGTGGTGGTGGATGCGTCGCGGACGGCCGATAAGGCCTACTATTTTGACACCGTGGCGGGACCGACGCTGGGGCTGTTTGCGGGCTGAACGAACGAACGGCGGTGAACGGGGTGGCGACGGGGAATGTGCGCCAGACGCTGGTGACGTGGGCGACGACGGCTGTTTCGGGGAATCCGTACATTGGCGCGAGCGTGGAGACGATTGATGTGGATAACCCGGCGAACGCGAAGGCGATGAAGTCGGAACAGGCGGTGGATGAGTTCGGGAATCTGACGTGGAAGAAACAGTATGGTTATTATGCGCCGGGAGGCACGGCGCCGCTGCTGCGGACTTACTCCTATACATATGAGACGGGGGCGGGGTATGTGAGCCGGCGGATACGGAACCGGGTGAAGACGGTGACGCTGCAGAAGCCGGGCGGGAGTGTGTTGACGCTGGTGACGAATACATATGACGATTACTCCTTGTACGGCGGAATCGCGCAGGTGGCCAATCTTTCGCTGTTACGGCAGCATGATACAGCGAATTATGGAACCTTCCTGACGGCGCGCGGCAATGTAACGCAATCGGTGTCGTTCGGCAAGACAGTGAAGTTCCGGTATGACATGACCGGAAACGCGTTGACGACGGAGGACAATTACGGCCACTCCGCGGGGCGGCAGATGGACGAGTACCGGAACTACGCGGTTCCGAAAACGGTGAATGGCGGGAGTCTGCAAACGTCGTTGACGTGGAACAGCTACAAC
>JAEUQC010000057.1 GCA_016789905.1 Bryobacterales bacterium
GCGATGCCCAATCGCGCCAGTAACCGCCTGACGTGCGTCTGGTCCATCGACGAATCCAGCAAACTCATCCCCTGCGTCTCCCAAGCAGCCCGCCACGCTGCCATTCGCTCACTCGCGGGCTTGCTTCCATTATGGGATCAACTCGGCGGTGGTTGGTAGGGGGCGTGCCAGGGAGTGGCGCGATCGGGGAAATGGGCTACAGGTCCGCAGTGCGCGCGTCTGCAATCGGGTGGGTAGAATGGCTCTTGAACAATGACCGATAACGCGATTGCAAAGGCCGTCAGGAAACATCAACTCCGCAATGACACACTAGTTCAAGAGTTCGAGCGACGATCGGTGAACTTGAACGAACCACGGATCATCGACTTTCACTTTTGCGCATGGAACCAGCGTGATGCCGCGGTAGTCGCCCGTTCGCTTTATGAAATTGGGTTTCTCGTTAAGCTGCTGGCTCCGGCACCAACGGAGAGCGACCCAAAGCTGTGGGCAATTGAGGCGGGTGCCAAGATCCCGCTAGTCCAGGCAACAGGATCAGAACTGACAGAAAAGTTGGTTCGCATCGCCATAAACGAAGACGCCACATTTGATGGCTGGGGAACGTCAGTTTAGTTCGACCTCTATTCTGGGATCGATGACGCCAATCACCGCGCTCCACACCGCCGCCAGACGATACTGCCGCACCCGCCACGACTATTATTGGAACCGGCACACCACTGAGTCCCACAGGGAACAAGACGAAGTCGCGCGCTACATTTTCCTGTCCGGTGCATTGCTCCAGATCGAACGTCATACTCCCTCTGACTTCGCCACCCTCGCCGAACTGCAAAACGCACTCTTCGACATCGCCAAAGACGGCGATTCAGATGAATCGCGAATCCTTCGGCAGTACATCATCAACCTGTCACCGAGCGATCTTGCGACAATCGAGCCACTGCCCTACCGCCGGATTCTAACTCCGTCGGAACATACCCAAATCGAAAGCCAGCTCAAGCAGCGCTGGGGGATCGATGGGCACTGGCACCCTTTTATGGGCACGGAACCACCACCTGATGTCCTCGCGTTCCACACCGATTTCTTCGATGACCAGATGGCCATGATACTCCGGACCCTCTTGGGTGCCAACGGCGTCGACCGACTTCTGGAACTACGCTGGTCCGTCGCCTGCGAATTGGATCTGGCGCTGTTCAATCCGCGCTTTGAATCGAGCGGGGATAGCGACATCCTCTACGGAGCCGGACAGGAAGCCTTCTGGACAAATTCGGCCTACGAATTCCTCGTCCACGCTTCTCACGAATCATCCATCACGATCACCGGTGATTGGCTCCTTCCAGCGTTCGAACGCGAAGTTCCTCAGTGCCGCAACCACACCTACCGCGGGCCAATCCCCACTCCGGACCAGCGCGGCACTTGCTAGCCCACGACAGCGCCTGAGCGACATCGTTCGCATAAAAGCCTTTGCCCTAAAAATGATGAGGGCTCCTCCGACCAATGCGCCACCGCAGAGGAAGCACTATCGCCAAGATTGAATCCCGCGGCATGGCGACCCGCTGCCAAGGCGCCGGACGGCCAATCCGGCGAGCGCAAGGTGTTCCGCATCGAAGGGTACAGTTTCGACGGAACCGAGTTGAGGAGACAAACCATAGCCGGTGCCAGCATCATCGTCACCCCAGCCCTCATATGCTGTCGACTCTCTAAGTGAACGTTTCCCGCCATCAACTGGTCGGCACACCCGCCTCGTCGTACCCCAGAATCTCATCGTCGCTAAGCGACGAATCCTCCGGCCGCTGCGCGCACCGCACTGCAATTGAATTGAGTCATCCACTCGGGATGGATGCGCCTCGTTCTCGTCGGACATAAAGCCATACCACCGCGAAACGTCGCCGCCGCCATGAAAATTCCCCCATCCACAGCGGCGGCAAATCAAACCAACCCTACTGCCGGTTCTTCACATGCTTATCGAACCACTCCACCATCTCGGCCAGCGTATGCTCCACAGACTCGCGCGCGGCATACCCGTGCGACTCATGCGGCAGCAGTACGAACCGCACCGTCCCGCCATTGCCTCGAATCGCCGTATACATCCGCTCGGATTGAATCGGGAACGTGCCCGTATTGTTATCCGCCGCGCCATGAATCAACAGAATCGGTTCATTGATCTTCTGCGCGCTCAGGAATGGAGACATCCGCAGATACGTCTCCGGCGCCTCCCACAGCGTTCGCCGCTCGGTCTGAAACCCGAATGGCGTCAGCGTGCGATTGTACGCCCCGCTCCGCGCAATCCCCGCCGCGAACAGGTCGGAATGCGCCAGCAGATTCGCCGTCATGAACGCGCCATAGCTATGCCCGCCCACGCCCACCCGGCGCGGATCGGTCACGCCCATCTCAACGGCCTTATCAATCGCCGCCTTCGCCCCGGCCACTACCTGCTCCAGATAGGAGTTATTGAACGACTCCAAGTCCCCGACGACGGGCAGCGAAGCATCGTCCAGAATCGCGTAGCCCTGCAACAGAAAGAACAGATGCGAAGTTCCGCTCACCGTGGTGAACCGGTTCGGCGAACCCGAAACCTGGCCCGCCGTGTCGGCGTCGGAAAAGTCTCGCGGATAGGCCCACACAACCGTTGGCAGCGCCGTGCCCTCTTTATAATCCGGCGGCAAATATAGAGTGAAACTCAACGGCACACCATCGGCCCGCTTATACTTAACTAACTTCTTCGTAACTCGACGTAACTCCGGCGCCGGGTCCACAAACTGAGTAAGCGCTGTCCGCGTCCCGTTGTCAATCAGGTAGTAGTTCGGCGGCTCCGTCGGCGATTCGCGCCGCGTCAGCAGCCGCGTCCCGTCACTGTTCAGCGGCGTCACCACCGTCTCATAGACGCCCTCACCGGAAACGAATAGCCGCGCTTTCTGCTTCGTTACAAGGTCCATACGGTCGAGAAAGGGACGGTCGCCCGCAGGCGTCGCGCCGGTGCCGGTTAATAGAACGCCCCCTCGTTCTACACGAATCTCACGCCCGCCTTCCCCAGACGCCGCTGTTACCGGCGTGCCCATCGCCCGGTAGCGGTCCTGCTGATTGCGCGATTCCAACTCCGTCGCCACTCCATCGGTGCCCACCAGAAACGTGCGCTGCCGCCGCGTGCGCCGCTCGTAGTCGCTCACCCATAGCCGCCCGTCGCTCGTCCACAACGGCGTCCCTTGCAACCGTTCCTCCAGCTTCGCAAACTCGCGCGGTTGGTCAAATGGCGCCGCGGCAATCATCATCCGGTCCCGGTGCGGCACTTTCTCCTTCGGGTTTCCCCCGTCCATCGCTTCCCACCAGGTCAACGCCGCCCCTTGGCCCGCTGCCCAGGTCATACTGCGCGGTCCTGTCCGCACACCGTCCAACGGAACCCGGTCCGCCAGTGGCAGCGACGCTATCGCGCGCACCACCGTACCGTCCAGCCGCCACACTTCCATCTCCACCGGGAACCGCGCAGCGGGCAGGACCCACGAGTAGGGACGCCGCAGCCGTTGTGCGAGCAGATACTTCCCATCCGGCGAGGGCCGCAACGCCGAGAAGATCGCCGGCTTTCCCACCGCGGTCGCCCGACCCGTCGTCACATCCACCAGCGTTGCCTGCGAGGTGCAGTAATAATCGAACAACTTCTCATCATGCGCGCTTCTCAGTAGATCCTGAAAGGTCGGCGCTGGCGCGGCTTTCCCGAGAGACTCCTGGATATCCGGGCCCACGGGGGTCAGCGGCGCCTCCGGCGCGGCCCCCCTGCCGGCCACTACCGTCCGCACCAAAAGCCGCTTACCGTCCGCCATCCAGTCAATCGGATCTCCATACGCGGCGTTGGCCCGCACGCCAGCCAGAGTCCGAAGCGTTCCCGTCGCACTGTTTAAAAGCATCACGTCAATCCGGTCCGCATAGTAGGCCAGCATCGCGGCCGTCCTGCCATCGCGGCTCCATTGCGGAGCGCCCAGTTGCGCTCCGGCCGGTACCGCCAGCCGCGTCTTGCGCAGTGTCGTCAGGTCGATCAATTCGGCTTTGCCGTAGTGAATCCCGCCGCGCTGTCCATTGTTGCGAGGGTTGATGCGGAGCCCGGCGAGCCGCAGCATCGGTTCCCCCAGTTCGGCGATTGGCGGATACCGGTCCGGCTCCAAAAGCAATAGGTGCGTTCGGGTTGGGTTGGTGTTTGCCACCGGAGTCGCCGGGGCGTTGAGAACTTTCAGAACGGACGCCGGCGGCTTCTTGTACGCGGACTGAGCACACACAATAGCGACACAGAAAAAGAAGAGGAGGGTCCGGGTCATAGTGACCAGAATGACACTGCCAAACTGTCCGTCGCCACTGAGGCCTGGAGCGAGAGTTCTAAGGGCAACCTTAGATGGTCGATCAGTGGGAATGGAACTAGGATCGCCATGAATCACTGATTCAATGCTTGCGCCGGGTTCCGCATAATCGAATCAATCGGATACATATGGAACAATTTGGGCTCGCTCTCATTCTCTTCGCCGCCTTTTGGGTTGGCTGCGCCGCCGGATATATCGCCATGCGCCTGCGGGCGCAGGTGGCGTATGAAAAGGGCCGGAACGAGTCGGCCGCGGAGATATCGGCGCTGACCGAACGTCTCAATGGGCGGGACCTTCAGTTTAATGAAGCGCGGCAGCGCGCCGACACCGGGGCCGAAACGATCGCCCGTATGGAGACCGAACTGCGGTCGGAGACCGATCGCCGCACCGTAGCCGAGGCCCGCTTGACGCTGGTACCGAAATACGAAGCGGAATTGGAGGTACGGAGTCAAAAGATAGCCGATCAGCAGCGGGAATTGACAAAACTGCACGTTGCGGTTTCCGAATTGACAACGCGACTGGAAGAGACCAAGAAGACCTCTGAAGATAAGATCGCGGCAATTCAAGCACTCCAGAGCCGTGTCGCCGAGTCGTTCCAGACCATGAGCGCCGAGGCGCTCATGACAAATAACAAGGCATTTCTCGACCTCGCCGGCGACGCGCTCACCAGACTACAGGACTCCGCGCGGGGCGATCTCGACCAACGCCAAACGCTGTTCGGGCAAATCATGGAACCGCTAAAGAGTTCGCTCGACCGGGTCGACTCCCGCATTAGCGAGTTGGAGAAGGAACGTGCCACCGCGTATGCCGGCTTGCAAGAGCAAGTAGAGAGCATGATGCGAACGCAAGCCAGCTTGCAGGCGGAAACGTCTCACCTTGCCAGCGCCCTGCGCACGCCTTCCAGCCGAGGCCGATGGGGCGAAGTGCAGTTGCGCCGCGTTGTCGAACTGGCCGGCATGATCTCCCATTGCGACTTCGTTCAAACGCGGGCCAGTGAAGAGGCCGGAGCGGCCAGCCGTCCCGACGTCATAGTGCAGTTGCCGAACTTCCGTCAGATTGTCGTCGATTCGAAGATCTCCCTTGCTGCGTATCTGGAGGCCAACGACGCAACCGAGGAGGAGACGCGGATCGCCAAGCGCCGTGAACACGCCGCTGAAGTTCGCGCCCACGTTACGCAGTTGAGCGCGAAGGGCTATTGGGATCAGTTCCCGCAAAGCCCGGAATTCGTGGTCGCCTTCCTTCCGGGTGAAGCGTTCTTCAGCGCCGCGCTGGAGCACGATCCGGAATTGCTTGAGTTCGGCGTCGAACGCCGAGTGATCCTTGCCACGCCCACCACGCTCATCGCGTTGCTCCGCGCCGTCGCCTGGGGCTGGAAACAGGAACTGGCGTCTTCGAACGCGAGAGAGATTCGCGATCTGGGCAAGGCACTCTACGACCGTCTTCGCGGCCTTGCCGATAACTTCACCGAAGTGCAGCGCAGTCTGAGCCGCACCACCGCCGCCTTCAACCGAACGGTGGGCGCGTTTGAGTCGAACGTTATCCCGTCGGCCCGGCGGATGCGCGAACTCGGCGCCGCCACGGGAGACGAGATCGTCTCGCCGCCTCCGGTTGATACCACCCCGCGATCATTGCACTTACTCGCGGAAGCAACCGAGTCATTCGCTGAGATCGAAGCGGAAAAGACCGAAAAGGCCGAGGTCGAGCCTTCGCCGATGGCGCAGATCGAAATGACACCTGCTGGCGCTCGGCCGGCGCAACTGGCCGCGGGCAGCCCGGTGCAACCGTTGCCATCGGCGCGGACTATCTCGCAACCCGAAACGTCGCATCGCCAGTCTGAAAACAGGCCGCGCATACCAGCGTCACAACTGCATTCGGTCCCCAAGCCCGCCACCGCCACGCCGGTCCCGGCATCCGGGAGGGGCGGAAGCTTCATCGCCCCGCAGCCCACAAAACCTGCTGAGCCGGTACACAAGGGCGCGCTTTTGTTCACGCAAACGCCGCCCGTCAAAGTGGACGCTCCATTGCCGGTCGCGCAACCGGAGCACGAAGCCAAACCCGCCGTCCACATCGCACCAACTGCGGCAGCATCGGTCAAGATCGAGGCGCAAGTGGCCGCCGCTCCGCCTGAGTCCACGCCCAAACCGGCGGTCGTGACTCCGCCATCGGCCGCGTTATCAGTCAAAGCTGACCAGCCAGCAGCGGTGCCCCAACCCGCCGTTAGCAGCGCGCCTCCCGCGGAAGCACCGGTCAAAATCGAGGCTCCAGTGGCCGCTGCGCCGGCCGAGTCCGCGCCTAAACCCGCGGTAGCCATCGCGCCACCCGCCCCGGCACCGATCAAAGCCGAAGCGCCGGTGCTTGTGCCCCAACCCGCCGTTAGCAGCGCGCCTCCCGCGGAAGTGCCGGTCAAAATCGAGGCTCCAGTAGCCGCCGCGCCGGCTGAGTCCACGCCCAAACTCGCGGTAGCCATTGCGCCACCCGCCCCGGCGGTGGTCAAAGCCGAACAGCCAGTGCCCGTTCCACAACCCGCCGTTAGCAGCGCGTCTCCCGCGGAAGTGCCGGTCAAAATCGACCCGCCAATGCTCGCATACCATTCTGAGTCCGCCCCCAAATCCGCGGTAGCCGTCGCAGCGCCCGAGGAAGCATCGGTCTCTGCCCCCCAGGCGGCGACGGAGCTCCAGGCGCCCGCAGATTCCGATCAGATCGTTGTACTTCGATTCGTTCCCCCGATTCAGGCGCCTGTGCAGACGCTCCCTGCCGAACTCGGAACCGAGCCGCCGCCAGTCGCATAAAGAGTCCTTGTACCCGGTTTGTCAAAGTTTTGTAAAGTCGGGTTTTCCTGACATCCGCATCGCTCCTCCTACGCGTCTTTAGGGCAGGAGGCAGTTATGAAAAGCACAACCAAACAGATTACTATGGCCCTGCTGGTAGCGGGAGCAACCCTGCTGCCAATCCAAGCCGCGGTACCTACAGCACAATCCGCCGAAGAGCGCATCGAGCGATCCATCCGCAAGGAACTCATCACGATGCCCTTCCTAACCATTTTCGACAACCTTTCCTATCGGGTTGACGGCAATACCGTCTACCTCTACGGTCAGGTGATCCGCCCCACACTGAAGTCCGACGCGGCGAATCGAGTCGCCCGGCTGGAGGGCATCGCCCACGTCAACAACCAAATTGAGGTCCTTCCCCTTTCTCCGTTCGATGACCGGCTCCGGCTGGCCGTCGCCCGGGCGGTATATGGTCAACCGGCGCTGAATCGCTACGCCGTTGGTGCGAATCCGTCGATCCGCATCATCGTAAAGAACGGAAATGTCACCCTGGAAGGAATCGTCGCCGACGCCGGAGCGAGAAATATCGCCAATCTGCAGGCAAACGGCGTGTCTGGGGTGTTCTCGGTAACGAACAATTTGCGCGTCGAGAAGTAACGAGCGCGAATCTGCCAGCCCCGGCCTCTATCGGCCGGGGCTTTTTTTTTGCCCAAACCTTTATCGTGCTCAAACCTATAGTGGGACGCGTCGCCGGGAGCACGCCGGCCGGCGGCCGGAGGGGGAGAATGTCCTTTGCATGCAAACGCTTGCAAGAAATTCGGGCGTTCGACTTTGGCCATACGAACAAGCAGCCGAAGCAGTCGAATACAAAACCATTTTCCGTGTCGGAGAGAAGCGCGGACGGGGATAACAAAAACAATATGTCAGCGCCAAAGCGACGACGGGATGTAATACATCCACATATCGGACTAAATCAGTCCTAATGGACTAAAAGTGTCCTTCTTTCAATAACCTACATTCCCTACTGTGACACAAATCACAACTCATTACTAGCTCCTTTTTTTCCAATTCTCCGGATACACTGGGGAGGTAAGAGAGGAGCGTGCACCGTGAGGAGAGTAGGTGCGATTGGGCTTGGGTTGACCTTCTTACTGGGGTGGGCGGCGGAGGAGCAGGGCTATTTCCGCCAGACAGAGAAGGCCTATTACGCGGACAAGGAAGCGATTTCGTTCGTGCGCCCTGGACTGGTGGTCAAGATTGTGGCCGCCGCAATAGCGGCGAATGGGACAATCACGGCCGATGTGCGAGTAACCGATCCGAGGGGTTTGCCGCTGGACCGGGAAGGAAACGAGTCGCCGGGAGTGGTATCGCTGAGTTTCATCGCCGCGGTGCTGCCGCAAAACGAGACCCGATACACGTCCTACACGACGCGAGTTCGAGTGGCGGCAGGAACAGGCCGACAGGCGACGCAAGCTGCCGCCGACGCAAACGGAACATTTACGAAGCTGGAAGACGGCCTTTATAGATACACGTTCCGTACGCCGGCGCCATCGAGCATAGACCGAAGCGCGACCCACACTATCGGGGTTTATGCCAGCCGGAACCTCACCGAATTCGAGCTTGGCACGAATTTCGCCAGCAACGTCTTCCATTTCGTGCCAGCGGGCGGCGCTGTAACGCGGACGCACGACATCATTCGCACCGAGACCTGCAACGGGTGTCATGGGGATCTGAACTTCCACGGCGGCAGCCGGCGGGGTGTTGAGATGTGCGTGCTTTGCCACACACCGCAGAGCAGCGACCCGGTAACCGGCAACACGATCGATATGGCGGTGATGACCCACAAGATCCATACGGGCGCCGACCTGCCAAGCGTTGCCGGCGGCGGCAAATACCAATTGAACGGCTTCGCCGGACTGGTCGATTACAGCAAGATCCGGTTCTCGGGAAATGGGGGCACACGTAACTGCGGGGTTTGCCACAAAGTGGACGCGGATCCGGCAAAGCGGGCCGCGCAGTCGCAGGCGCATCTAACGAACCCGACGCGGGCAAATTGCGGATCCTGCCACGACGACATCAATTTCGCAACCGGCGCCGGTCATCGCGGGCTAGCGCAGACGACGGACGCCAACTGCGGCCGATGCCACGTCCCACAGGGTGACAGCGAGTTCGACGCCTCAATCGGCGGCGCGCACGTCCGGGCAAACTTTTCGGAGACGCTGGAAGGGGTTGTCCTTCAAATCACCCGGATTGACGACGGCGCCGCAGGCAAGCGGCCGGTTGTCACGTTTACGGTGAAGACGCGAGCCGGCGCGCCAATTCCGCTGCCGCAACTCGACCGGCTGGTTATGTACCTGTCCGGTCCGGCAGCCGACTACGCGACACAGACGAGCACTGACGCGCGAACCGCGACGGCGGTGGGGGACGGATCGTACCGGATCACCTTCCCCAACGCGATTCCCGCCGAGGCCAAAGGAACCTATCGCATCTCGATGGTCTCCCGCAAACGTCTGCAGTTAATGGCCGGCACCGAAAAACAGCGCCAGGCCGACGACATCGCGACGAACGCGCAAATGAGTTTCTCCGTTGATGGCTCCCCGGTGGCGGCACGCCGCCAGGTGGTCGACACGGCCAAATGCAACGCCTGCCACGTTCGCCTGACCTTCCACGGAACGCAGAACACCGTGGACCAGTGCGTGATGTGCCACACCGCCGATCTGGTGGACGGCGCCACAAGGCAGAGCGCGCAATTCACGACTATGATCCACCGCATACATAGCGGCAAGGAGTTGGGAGTGCCATACAAACTCGGCAGTGACACATGGGATCACGTGGGTTACCCTGGGGTGCGCTCCAACTGTAACGGTTGCCACATTAATAACTCACAGCAATTGCCCCTCCGGGATGAGCTGCGAGCCGTCAAGGAGCCGGCCGGTCCCATTACGGACCGCAAGCCGGAAACAAACGCCTGCACAAGCTGCCACGCCTCGGCGACGGCAGTGGCGCACGCGCAAGCCAACACCGGAGCGCTTGGGGAGAGTTGCTCCGTGTGTCATGGCTCGACGTCCGAATTCAGCGCGGATCGGGTCCATGCTCAATAGAGCACCTCGGTTCCGTTGTCACCTCCTTCTTCTTTTGGTGGCTCTCCCCATGGCCCTCCTCAGCCAAGAGAAGAAGGAGGATGAATTCAAAGCGCCCGACTCCTGCGCGGGCTGCCACGATGAAATCCTTACCCATTTCACCAAGAACCGGCACGCCAACGTAAAGACCTCCTGCGTTGCTTGTCACGAAGGCGCCCGGAAGCACTCGGAAACAGTGGAGCCGGCGGACGTGAAGAACCCGGCGAAGCTTACCGGACTGGCGGCCGATAAGGCGTGTCTAAGCTGCCATCAGAATCAGGCCACCCACGCCGGCCGGATTCGCGGGGGGCATGCCCGCTCCGAGGTTGGCTGCACAAGCTGTCATTCGATTCACACTAACGCTAAAAAGCCCAACGATTGCGGCCAGTGCCACACAGCGACGGTCGCGGAGTTTCAACGTCCGTACAAACATGGGCTGGCGACCGGGGCCATCAAGTGCAACGACTGCCACAACCCGCATGGCCGAACTCTGACTAGTCATCAGGCGGCAACAAGCGCAAATGAACCCGGCTGCATCAAGTGCCACGGGAACATGCGCGGGCCGTTTGTGTTTGAGCACGCGCCGGTGAGGCAGGAAGGATGCAACGCCTGCCATGAACCGCATGGGTCGGCCAACCCGCGGATGCTCAACCGTGCCCAGGTACACCTGCAATGCCTGGAGTGTCACTCGAACACGAGCACGACTCCGAACGTAGGCGCCAGCACACCGCCGGCGTTCCATAACCTGCGCGATCCGCGAATCCGGAATTGTACCACCTGCCACGTGAAGATTCATGGTTCGCACACGAATAGGGCGTTACTGCGATGAGACTCCTACTACTGCTAACACTGACGCCCCTGCTGCTGGCCGGGCAGGAGGCTCCTAAGACGGAAGAGAAGAAAGAGCCGGAAAAGGCGGCCGAAGAAAGGGCGCCCGCGCCCGAACCGGCGGCGGAAGAGCCGAAAACGGGCGGTTGGGTCGACCTGGGATACCGGTGGAACTCAAATGTCGCCGGTTCGCTCGATACCTATCGCAGCATAGTGAATCTGGGCGAAGGGCCGCGCGTGATGGGTTTTCAGTACAGCCTGTACGAAGCGCCTAGCCACGCCTGGGACCGGCTGGATATGAGCGCGGCGGGCTGGGGAGGCGACCCGGCGGCCTGGTTCCGGCTGGACGCCAGCAAACGCGACAGCTACAGGTTAAAACTCGACCACCGCGACACCGCCTACTTCAACGCCATGCCCTCGTTCGCCAACCCGCTACTGGAACGCGGCGTGTTTTTGAACCAGCGCGCGTTCGATACGCGGCGCAAGTACACGGATCTCTCGCTCACCATGCGTCCCGGCAAGAATTTCTCGCCGTACTTCGGCTACACGCGTGATTCCGGCGACGGCCGCGGCGTGACCACCTTCGTGTCCGATGGCAACGAGTATCCGGTGGCCAATCTGCTCGACGACCGTACGCACAATTTCCGCGGGGGCGTTGAGTGGACCATTGGGAAGGGGCACCTCACCCTTGAGCAAGGCGGTTTGGTCTTCGACGATGACCAAACCGTCGCCACGGCTAACCGGAATCCGGGCAACCGGCAGACTCCGTTCCTGGGACGGCAACTCTTTCTCGGCGAGCTGCTTCAAACGTACAAGGTGAACGGCAGCAGCATTTACAGCAAGGCACTTGGCAGTTGGCAAGCGGCCACTTGGCTGGACCTCACGGGCAGTTTCCTGTACAGCCAGCCTAAGACCGACATTTTGTACAACCAGACAAACAAGGGTCTCTTTACCGATCTGGATACGTTGCTTTTTACTGACCAACAATCGTTACGTTGGGCGGCGGCCTCCCGCCAGCCCCACTCGTCCGGGAACGTGACGGCCGAGCTTCGGCCCCACCAGCGGATCCGGATTCTGGAAAGTTATTTTACGGACCGCTTTCACAACGCTTCCACGTTTGATCGTCTGGTCTGGAATCAGAGCCAGCAACAACTCGATGTCATGGTCGAGGCCTCCCGCTGGCTTACCCTGCGCGGCGGCCATCGCTATACATGGGGCGATGGTTCGTCGCGCGGGTCCTTGTTCTCTCTCGGCGGAGTGAATGCCGGCGCCTTGAAACGCCACACGGGTACGGTCGGCGGCACGCTCCGGCTGCGGCCCAGGCTCACGGTATTCGCCGATGCCGAGATCGCACGATCCTCGAAGGTCCTCTTCCGGACCAGTTTGAGCGATTTTGAGAAATACAGGGTGCGAGCCAAATATGACGTTACCGCCACCCTGAACCTGCAGATTAATTTTACCGATTTGAAAAATCAGAGCCCACCGCAATTCGGCCAGTTTGACCTGAAGCAACGCCAGGCCGCGGCCGCCATTCAGTGGCTGCCTCGCGGAGGCAAGCGGGTGAAACTGATTGGCGAATACGCACGCTCCAGCCTGCGATCAGTGATCGACTATACGGTTCCGCAGTCTTTAGCGCGGGAACGTTCCGAATTTGCCGACAACGGGCATACCGTTTCGGCCTTTGCGGATGTCCACCTGGCGGGGAAGGCGACGTTAAGCTTCGGCGGCGCGTCGTACCAATCCTCCGGCAGCAGGCCTTCGCACTTCCATCAACCCCAGATCAGAATCGCCGCCCCTATTCACAAGCACATTCACTTGTTAACGGAATACCGGTGGTTCTCGTTCTCACAGCCCTTTTACCAAGTCGAACATTTCCGGACTCATCAGTTCATGGCGGGTATCCGGGTGATTAACTAGCCTGTAAAATCGAATTAGCCCAAGAGGAGGGATTCATGAAATTGATGCGGATATTGCTTCCGATCGCGGTGGTCGCGTTTGGATTCGTCGTGACAACGACGACTGTCACAGCGACGCCCGACATGGCAAAGAAAGAAAAGACGGCCTGCAAGACCTGCCATGCGAACGCCAAAGTGACAAAAGATACTGCGAAGGAACTCACCAAAGTCGGCACGTGCTACAAGGGTTCCAAGGACATGAAGAAGTGTAAGGAATAGGATCGGCGTCGCAGTTTTCTGAACTACCGCGAACGGACTGTGGGGGTTCTCCACAGTCCGTTTTGCATTTCCGGCGCCCGGGCGGCGGCCAATGGGCGATACTTTAGGATTGGCAGACCAAACCATTCCAAACGCTGGGTTCGTTTTTGACAATACCTACGCCCGTGAGTTAGCGGGCTTCTACGCCCTTGGCGAAGCCGCCAAGGCGCCGGCCCCGCGGATGATCCGGCTAAACCAGGGGCTGGCGCATGAACTGGGCCTGGATGTGGCGGTGCTGCAATCATTAACAGGCGCGGAGATTCTGTCCGGCAATGCGGTGCCCGATGGGGCCAGCGTTCTGGCGCAAGCCTATGCCGGACATCAGTTCGGCCACTTCGTTCCGCAGTTGGGCGATGGCCGGGCGCTGTTGCTGGGCGAAGTGTTGGACCGGAACGGGCGGCGGCGGGATATCCAGTTCAAGGGATCGGGCCGAACCGTGTTTTCCCGAGGCGGCGACGGCAAAGCGGCGCTGGGGCCGGTGCTGCGGGAATACATCATGGGGGAAGCCATGCATGCGCTGGCCGTGCCCACCACGCGCGCGCTGGCGGCCGTGGCGACGGGCGAACGCGTCTACCGGGAACGGGCGCTGCCGGGCGCCGTGCTGACGCGGGTGGCGGCGAGCCACGTCCGTGTCGGAACCTTTCAGTTCTTCGCGGCACGGGGGGAGACGGAAAAGGTCCGGCAGTTGGCTGACTACACAATCCGGAGGCACTATCCGCAGGCGACATCCTGCGTGGAGTTGCTGGAGGCGGTAATTGACGCCCAGGCTTCGCTAATCGCAAAGTGGATGCATGTGGGTTTCATCCATGGCGTCATGAACACCGATAACATGGCCGTGTCGGGCGAAACAATCGATTACGGGCCGTGCGCGTTCATGGACGGGTACAGCGCGGGGACGGTTTTCAGCTCCATCGACCACATGGGCCGGTATGCCTATGGTCGGCAGCCGGAAATTGCGCTATGGAACCTCACACGGCTTGCTGAGTCGTTGCTGCCAATCATTACTGAGGAGGCCGCGGTTGCGGCGTTGAAGAGCTATTGGGCCCGCTACGAGCGCTATTGGCTGCAGGGGATGCGCGCCAAAATGGGACTGGAAACACACGATGAAGGCGACGGTGAATTGGCGCGGGGGCTTTTAAAGGCGATTGAGGGCCGTGACTACACTTCCACCTTTCGAAATTTGGCGCAAGACCTGGACCTGGGAGCTTGGACCGAGCAATGGCTGCGCCGGCTGGCAAGGGAGGGAGCGACGCCGGCCGACCGGGCCGAGGCGATGAGCCGCGTGAACCCCGTTTATGTTCCCCGAAACCACAGAGTGGAAGAGGCGTTGCGTTCGGCGGAAGCGGACGAAATGGGGCCGTTTGCATCGCTTTGCGATGTGATAAGCGCTCCGTACACGGCGCGTGAGGAATGGGCGGAGTACGCCGGGCCGGCGGCGGACGGCAACCCTGGGTACCGGACGTTCTGCGGCACCTGAGTGACGCTAAGATCAAAGATATGAAGAAGCTCCTATCTCTCATGGGGCTGGCAATGGCGATGTTCTCGCAGGAGCCAGCCAAGCAGGGCGACGTGAAGAAAATCACGGACGCCGAAGAGCTGCAGAAGTTCATCAAGGAACAGTCGAACGTTTTCTTCCTGGATGTTCGCGAACCCAAGGAAATCGCGGAATTGGGATCGCTGAAGGGATATGTGAATATCCCGCTCGGCGAATTGGAAAAGCGAATGAAGGAAGTGCCAAAAGACAAGACAATCATCACCGCTTGAAACGGTGGAGGCAGAGCCGCGCGTGCCGCGGACATGTTAACCAAAGCCGGCTACACGGTGGCCGCGTCCTGTGGATTGAAGGACTGGAGAGAGAAGAAAAAGCCCTTGGTGGGAGGGCCAAAATAGCGGGCGTGTCTTACCCGATCACGGCCAGTTCGTGATCGAGAATGGAGGCGATTTCCAGCGTCGATTGACGGATGGGAATCGCCTTGTTCGCGACAAGCAAATTGGCGCTGGAGGCCGGATGGCGGACGGTGACGCGGATGGGCCCAATTGGAATGAGTTCCTCCGCAGGCGCGCGCCAGGCGGCGGTGCTGGTAAGGTTCACCAAGTGGACGAGCACTTTGCCGCCCTGGCGATAGAGATGTACATCGATGAGACCTGGACCATCGACCTGAACGGGAAGCTGGCCGGCGCCCCACCGGACCAGATTGGCGAGCAGGTTGCCGTGGTCCGGCAGGTGTTGCCGCGCATAGCGGCGGTCAATATCGGCCGGAAGAAACGCGATGCGCGCGCTTCCCTTCTCTGTCAGCAGCAATCCGGGGATGGAGGTGACCGGTTCCCTCATCCAGCTTGTTTCCGGCGGATACGCCGGGAATGGCGGCACATAGGTAAGCACAGTCTTCGTGTTTTCGGACACGGCAATCGGCACCAGCGTTCCGCCGAACGGGAGGATCTCCGTATCGTTGAACCCGTTCAAAACTTCATGACGGGCGCCAGGGGCGAGCCGCAGGTATGTGTGTTGCTCCGCCGGCGTTTCTCGCGTGAGTTTTGACGCCGGCTCTACCCGGCGTGCGCCAAAGAGATCGGCCAGTGCATAGTCCGGACGCGGTTCGCCCCACTCGTTGAACAAGCTCGTGTTCCCGGTTGCAAGCAGGTTTCCACCGTGGCCAACCCACGCCCGGATCGCATCGCACTGGCGGTCGGAAAGGGCGCCGAGATTGGGAAGAATCAGCAGGCGCAGTTCTTTGGGCGCCGCGGCGATGTCGTCGACATGCACCGGCAGGTAAGGAATGCGGGCGCGGACGAGCGCGTGCATGAATCCGGTGTAGGGAGCGTCAACGCGATCGGCGGCATTGTCTCGTCCAAAGAAGTCGGTATTGCGCTGGGACCAAACCAGACCCACCGTGGCCACGGGTTGGCGGTTCACCAGCATCTGCTGATTCCGCTGGCACCACAGCATCACCGGCTCGGCGGTCGCGTGCATGCGGCGATCCTCATGAAACGCGCCAATAAAGTGCCACCAGGGTTGAATGCCGCCGGCAATGCCGGAGATCATCCACAGGCGGGCTTCCGCCGCCGGCTTGCTCGCCAGCCGGAAATAGCCCGGGCCGGACTGGTACATGGCCATGCTTTCCGGTGCCAGCTTGTCCCATCCAAGCAGCGCATGGACTCGCTTTCCTGTGTCACCATTCTGCTGGAAACCGGTGTCATCGTCGCGCCGTTGATGATCGAGCATCAGGATATCGGCTCGTCTGCAAATCGCGCGCAGGTCGCGGAACGAACGCGCCTGTTGCGTAACGGAACCGGAGTTCATCCCAGCCCAGACGCAGTCCTTGCCCCCCGCGGCCCGAGTCACTCGGTTGTTCAGCTCCCAAACCTCAATCCGCCGCTGGTAGCTCCACATGATCCACTCGCGGTAGGCTATGTCGTCCCAATTGGCCGCGGCCGGAAGCTGGTGGCCCGTGGCAACGCCGAACTTGTTGCGGCAGTTTTCGCAGTAACAGATCGCCTCGCGGCCCATCCCGGCCCAGCTATTATCAGTGACGCCCTCGGGCCGGGAACGCTCGATGATTTCCGTGAGGATCTGGGGAAGATACTCGTCGTAGTAGCGGCTGTTGATACAAGTGATGTACTTGTCAGCGGCGCGATATGGCTTATCGTCCTTGTCGCGCGCGAACCAGGACGGATGGGCCTGGTAGAATTCCTCCGACACACGGTTGGAGTCCATCCGCGCCATGACAAAAAGGCCATCCTGATGGGCGGCCGCGGTGAGTTCACCGTAGAGGTCCCGGCCGTTGAGAAACTCGGCGCGGTGGTGGAGCGGATACTTGCTGGGATAGTACGCGACGATGCCGCCGGCATTGATAATTACCGCCTGCGTGGCGGTGCGCTTCCAATGGGCGCGCCACCAGGCGATGTCGTACCTGGCCGGATCCTTTTCCGTAATGTTGGTCTGCCCCCAGCGAAAGGCGCGCCGATACCAGGGCAGTTGCGATGTCTGGGCGGAGAGCGTGGCGGCGGAGGAAAGCAGAAACTCACGGCGAGTAACGGGCATGGCTATTTTGAAGATATACCTTGCGGATGGGCTTCGCTATAATTGCGCCATTATGCGGATTTTCCTGCTTCTCGCCTGTGGCGCCGCCATTGTATATCCGGCGGACACGCGCCGCCCGAAGATCATCGACGCCCATGTTCACTTCAATGGGGACCCAGCATTTTTGACTGCCTATACGAAAAAGTTGGAATCGGTCGATGGACAGGGATTGCTGATCGCCGAACAGAAGCACATAGCCACAGTGAAGGCATTCATGGAGAGGAATCCGAACCGATTGTATGGTCTCGGGCAGATGTCGTTGGACCATCCGGACGCGTTGCGGATGGTGGATGAGTTTCACGAAGCCGGGTTTCGCGGGCTGGGGGAATTGACCGGCCCGGAGGCTTCCTACGATGACAAGCGCTATTGGCCTATCTACGAGCGCGCCGAAAAGTACGGAATGATTCTGCTGTTTCACACGGGCATCGTGAACCGGCGCAATTTCGCCGAACCGATGAACGTGAGTTCGGATCGGATGAGAGTGATGACACTGGATCTCATCGCGCGCCGGTTCCCGAAGCTGACACTCATCGCGGCACATCTGGGAAATCCCGACTACGCGTGGGCGGCGGAAATCGGCCGCTGGAACCCGAACCTGGTGTTTGACGTTTCCGGCTCCACGCTCTACAAGAAACAGGCGGATTTGAGTTACTTCAAGTCGATCTTCTGGTGGGACAATCTGGTCAGCCCGCATACACCGAAAACCAACGTGAGCGCGTTTGAAAAACTCGTGTTCGGCTCCGACGTATTCGGCGGCGAGTTGGCGGAGTTCGAACGGGAACTGGAACTTTACAACAAGTTGCTCGACGCATGCGGCGTGCCGGCGGCATCGCGGGAAAACATATTCAGCGGGACGCTCTGGAAGGTCTTGAACCGCGTCCGATAGCGATCAGAATGAGCCCCGCAGCCAGCAAGTGCCACGATTTCGTTTCGGGAATCGCTACCTCATTAACCAGGATACGGCTGGCAGCAGAAACCCCGTCCCCAGGCCAAAAGCCGTCCGTCAGAACGAGCCCGCCCTTAAACGTATAGGTAACTCGCGATCCCGCCATCTGCGGGCCAATCGTGTTTGAAGCGTTGAAGACTTCCAGATCGTAGAGCGCGTACAGGGCGACGCGGTTCACGTTGCAGAAGAGCCCGGCATACCCATCCGGGCAGGGCGGCAGGTTCAACGGGGCCGGAGCGGGGCCGTCCACATCGGCATGGAAGCGCAACCATTCGCCGGGACCGAAGTCCACGAACTCCAGCGTCAACAGGGGTCCGCCGTCAAGCGCGGTCCCAGTGCCGGGCCAAATGGCGGATAGCCCCGTCGCGGCATCCGTTCCGTTGACAATTCCTATGTCCAGCCATTCATTGACGCCGGCACCACCGGCGGCGGTGTCGAAACGCCGGTTGGATCGGGAAAGATCGATGGTGATTTGGGAAAGAGTCAGCCCCGCCGGGCCGCTGAGATAAGCGAAGTCCCACGTTCCGTAGGCTCCGCCGGTGAAGGTTGCTTGCAGTTCGATTGCTGCTGCGTTCAATGCGAGGATTGCCAAAGGCATTCCGCACAGGAAAGAAAGCGTTCTCCTTAGCATGGATTTCGTACCTCGACTCCGGCTTACCACAATTGGCTGAGAAGAGATATGGGGCAACGCGGCAGGTTCGCTACGAACGTGTGAAGACGGGTCCGCCGGCCGTGCCAGTGCTGTCGGCGAACGACTCTTGTTCAATGCCCAACGCACGAAGAATGCTCAGGTGCACGTTCGACATTCTGGACTCACCGCTCTTCCAATAGTGGCCGTGCTTCAAGCCCATATTGGCGCCGCCGGCCACAAGCGTGGGAATATTGCGCGGATTGTGTGTCGTGCTGGCACCGGAACCGAAGAGCACAATGGTGTTGTCAAGTACCGTGCCCTGGCGGTCCTTGTACTCGCTCAACTTGCCGAGGAAGTGGGCAATCTGTTCGCTCAGGAACCGGTCGTACTTGGCGAACTGAAGCTGTCCTTCCTTGTCGGTGGCGTGGGATAGGTTATGGTGCGTCTTGTTGAGGCCAAGCTTTAGCGGGAAGGTGTCGCTGATCCCCATGCCATCCTCACGATTCAGCATGAAGGTAACGGAACGCGTAATATCAGCGTCGAAAACCAGCGCGATGAGATCGAGCATGTTGCGGTAATATTCACCCGGTTCGCCTTCGGAGCTCGCGTCCAGATTGAGGTGAGAGTAGTCCTGCTGCTTCAACGGAACATCGATCCAGCGCTCCGACGCCACCAGGCGGGACTCCACTTCGTTGAGACTGGTGAGGTACTGGTCCATCCGCTCGCGATCCGATTTCCCCAACTGCTGATCGAGCGACTTGGCGCTCTTGGCGACTGCGTCCACCAGACGAATTCTTCGCTGGAGTTTCTCGTGTTCGGAGGATAGCGAGGAGCGATCACCGCGGAAAAGGCGGTCGAAGATACGGCGAGGGTTGTTCTCTGCCGGAATTGGGCGGCCCTCCAGGCTGTAGGAGATCGTGCCCGTGCGAGAGAGGAAGCCGGTGCCGGCGTCGATGGACAGAACCAGCGATGGCTGCCGGCAGTACTGCTTGGTATGAAGCGCGATGACCTGATCGAGCCCGGCGGTGTTGTAGGTTCCCGGCTTGGGGTTATGCAATGGCGCTCCGGTCAGCCACATGTCGGAGCAAGTGTGGGGATCGGCCTTCGGCCCGCTGGGATGATGAAGCCCGCCAAGAAAGCTGAGTTGTTGCCGGAAAGGGCTGAGCGGCTGCGTGGACATGCCGAAAACGAACTGGCCGTCCTTTTCCTGGGACGGAAACCAGCTCCACTCACTGATCCCGTTTTCGGCGCGTGGCAGCGACATGCCGTTGGCCGTATAGATGGCGCAGAAGCGCCGCGGGCTTTGTCCCGTGACTTCGGCCCCCATCGCGTCGAGGGCGGGCAGTGCCAGGGTTACGCCACCCAAGCCCCTAAGAAAGGCGCGCCGGTCCAATTGGAAGGATTTGCTCATCTCGTCTCTCCGGGTCATTCTACTATTTTTCGATGAAAAGCTTGCTATGGACGACGTAACTTATCATGTCACGCATGCGGTAACCGCTGGGTTTGAGTTTCAGGGCGTCCTGTTTCAGGAAATTCAGTTCGCTATAGGTGAGTGTTCGGCCAGTAGCGTATGTGGCAAGATGCTTGAGGACGCTGAAGGCCACCTGATCGATCCGGTCCTGAGCCAGGTACCGCTTCAGGTCGTTGACACCGGCCACCTCGGTCTTATCGGGCAAAGTGGAATGCGACTCGGTCTTCTGCGTTTTCAACAGCCCGGCAGCGTCGAACTCCTCAAAAGGCACGCCCCACGGGTCGATTTTCGAATGGCACTGCATGCAGCCCGGTTGACTGCGGTGCTGTTCCAGCCGTTGGCGAAGCGTGAGTTGCTTCTCATTTGCTTCCTTGAGTGCGGGCACATTGGGCGGAGGGTCGGCGGGCGGTTCGGCGACAATTTTGCGCGCAAGCCAAGCGCCGCGTTTCACCGGATTGGACTCGCGGCCATCGGAAAGCCCGGCCATGATGGCCGCTTGCGTCAGGACACCGCCAAGTTCAGGCCGATTGTGCTGGATGGCGACATATCGCAGTCCACTATCGGTCTTGTCACCAAGCCCGTAATAGCTGGCCACGGCCTCGTTGGCCACAATGAAATCCGACGCAATGAGATTCCGAACGGGAAGGTTGTTGAGAATCAGATGCTGCACGAATTGGATGGGTTCTTCGCGCAGATGAATGCGTGCGTCACGGGTGAGCTTGGGGAACCGCTTTCGATCCGGCTCCAGGATTTGAATCTTGTCCAGGCTGAGCCATTGGGATGTGAACTCTTTGGTGAAGCGAGTAAAACGCGGGTCAGCCACCATCCGGTTCACTTCCGCATCGAGTTGGTTGCGCAGGACGCCGGCGGACGCAAGACGGCGCGTTGTCTGATCTGGCGGGCCGTTCCAAAGAAAGTAAGAGAGTTTGGAGGCAAGCTCGAAATTCTCAATCGGCTCGGGTGCGGGGGTGGCACTCTTTTCCACCAGGAAGAGGAACTGGGGCGAGGTGAGCACCACTTGCAGCACATCCTTGATTGCCATTTGAAAATTGCCGCTGGCCTTGTAGGAGGTGTCGAAGGCGGAAAAGAGGGCAGTCTCTTCCGCGGCGGTCACGGGGCGGCGGTAGGCACGCGCGGCGAAACTGCGGATGATGTCGCGCGCGTAGGCGGGCGGATCTGTTTTGCGAGGGGAGTCGATGAAGATGCCCCGATGCGGTGGCGGCGGCCAGGAGTCGTAGAACGGGCCTTCAAACTCTACGGAGCGGATAAGCAACCGGGGCATGTCGCGGCCATCGGTGTACTCGCTGCGGACCGCGATTTCACGCACGCCGGCGAGGTAGTTAACATTGTCCTTCTCTACATCGGGGCTAGGGAAGTTGCGAATGGCTCCTTCAAAAACGTAGCTCGTGGCGGATACGCTCGCCACAGACTGGGCTGAGCCGACGGGCGCGAACGTGGAGCCGCAATCGCGCCGCAGACCGAGATGCACACCCAAGCGGGGGATGCGCTTTTCGAACGCCAAGAGGCGGCGCGCGAGTTCAGCGGTTGGGGCAATTGGCGTAATGACGACGCGCTCTACTTCCCGGACGCCCGTGACCGTTGCACCGACCTTTAAGGGCCCCGCTGGAAGGCGCACCGCGAGGAAGGCGGGCTGCGTGAGCGTGGAGGAAAACTGCCGGTCGCCCAAACTGACATGCACCTCTTTCGGACGATCCGGCGGGGGTTGTGCGAATTTCCGGCCCGGTTCGATGAGCGCCTGCAGTTCCGCCTCGCCGAGCGCCCGGCGATAGAGGCGCACTTCATCGATATCGCCACGGAAGGCAGGGCCCCTGGCGGCCCGGCCCAGTTGCAATGCAAGCTTGGGGTTGTCCAGAACAGCCGCGCCGACGACCCCTTTTGCGACCAGGAAACCGTTGACGTAGAGGCTGGTTTCCGCCTTGCCGCGCCGCACTACGGCTGCCACATGTTGCCAGACATCCATCCGGATCACGCCCGATGGCGATGTCAGCGTACCGTTTGGCTGCGTGTCGGGACCGGTAGTTTCCAACCGCAACGCACCGCGCGCGTCGGGCATGTCGAGCGTCCAGCCGGGAATCCAGTTGGCTCCACCACGCGATGCGATAGCGCCCCGGCGGACCTGTTTCGGGTGAATCCAGGCGGCGATAGTGAATTCTTTGTCGCCTACATTGATTGCGTCCGTCGCTGGAATGGAGACCGCGGCCGAGTCCGCCGTCAGGGCCAGCGCCTTACCGAAGGGAGAATCGACATAGTTTGGGCTGCCCTCCAATGTGCCGGGAACGGAGCCATCGAAAGGAATGGTAAGAGCAAGCGCTTCGGAGAGGCGTGTGGCATCCGGCGCCGGCGGGGCAGGAGCGTTGGCGGCGGTGTGCACATCCACCTGATAGATGCCGGGGGTCTTGATTATCGCTGTTTGCGGGGACTTCGGCGCGGCGACGGTAACCGCGTCCGGCGTTGGCGGCTGCGCCGCGGCGCCGCTGTCGAGCAGCAGGCCGTCGTTATACTTCGCCGCCGTCACCTTGACGCGGAATCTGCCGTTATCCGGCAGTTCTCGCAGCGAGATTTTGAAGTTTGCCTTTGGACCGTAGGTGCCGTCAGCTTCAAACGTTTCGTCGTTTGGAATGGCAGGGCGAAGAAGAAGCCCCTGCGGAACCGTGCTGTAGGCGAGGCCTTTGGGATAGCCGCGACTTCCGCGCATGCAGGCGAAAACCGAGTGGTAAATCGAGTCAAAGTCGCGCCAGCCCCGGACCGTGTCGTTGCCCTGGTAGCCCTCGATAAAGCGATACTTGGTTCGCATGAAAAAGGGGTCAAACGGGAAGGGCTTTTTGGCGGTTAGCTGATGAACAGAGAAGTCTTTGTTTTCGAGCAGTAGACTATTGGCGCCAAGCACGAGTTCGTCGGGAATAGGCGCGGGATTGATGGAAGCGCCCAGATCAACGCGAAAATTCTGAATGGCCGGCTTGCTCTTGGGATCGACAATGGACCGGTTCAACGCTTCCTCGGCGATTTCAAGATAGGCCTCGGTCAACAGCGGGGAGAGTTGGAGCGTGTCCTTGTTATTGACAAACCCGTCGCGGGAGATGGCCTCAGGAGGTAGAGCCTCCGTCAAGTCGTCTTCCAGGTTGAGCAGTTCCCGAAGCGTGTTGCGATATTGCGCCACGGTCAGGCGGCGCACCAGGCCATTCTTGGGCGACGGACGCAAACGAGCAATCCCAATGGCGCTGGATGTCCAATCACCGATTTTACGCCGCTCCTCCGCAGTTGGCTGCGCCATGCCCTTGGGCGGCATCGTGCCGTCATTCACGCGGTGCCGGATCGCTTCCCAAAGACGAATATGGCGATCGTCAAGGGAAGCGTCAAGATGATCGACGCGGACGCCGGAGATCATGTTGTCCACGTTGTGGCAACGTTGACAGTACTGCGTAAGAAACGGCTTCACCGAATGTGTGAAGGCCGGTTCCAGGGACTTGGGATTGGTATCGGCGGCATGCGAATACCAGGCGGCGGGGAGCAGCGCCGCGGCAAGGATGTATCGGCGAAGGTGCATTTTGACGGCTGGCCTTTAGATTATCATTTACTCACGCAGATGCAGATAAAGGGAATCATTCCGCCGCTTGTGACGCCGTTTCGCGAAGATGGCTCAATTGACGAACACGCACACCGGGCCGAAGTCCGCTTCATGGTGGAGCGGGCCAACGTGGACGGCGTAGCCGTGTGCGGGAGCACGGGCGAGGGTCATACGCTGACAACCGAGGAGACGCGGCGAATTGTGGGCTGGACCGTGGAGGAGGCGCGGGGGCGCATTCCGGTGATAGCGGGGATTATCGCGGACAGCACACAGGCAACCATTGAGCGGGGCCGCGCCGTGGCGGATTTGGGCGTGGCGGCACTGCAGGTGACTCCGGTGCACTACGTATTCCGGCCGGACGACGACGCGATGGTAACGCACTTTGGTGCAATCGCGGATGGAACTGGCGTGCCGGTAATTCTGTACAACGTAGTGCCCTGGTCGTATCTGCTGCCTCCGTTACTTGTGCGCATTCTCAAGGAGGCGGATGGAGTGATCGGCGTGAAGCAAAGCGCAAGCGACATGAAGGCCCTTGCGGATCTGTTGCTCTTGAGTGAGGAGGCGGGTATTCGGGAGCGGGTGCGAATCTTGTCAGCGGTGGACGCATTGCTGTGCTCTTCATTCCAGTTGGGAGCCGACGGCGCAGTGGCAGCGATACTGAGTGCCGCGCCGGAGGCATGCGTGTCGCTGTGGGAAGCCGTACGCGCCGGAGATCAGGCCCAAGCACTGGCACTCCACAAGAAGTTGCTTCGGCTCTGGAACACCATAGACGCGCCAAACCTGCCGGCCAACGTGCGCGTGGCCATGGAGACGCAAGGCCGCGCTGGCGGCGTGCCCAGGCCGCCGATGCCCGTCAGTTCGGCGGCGCAGGCGGAAAAGGTTCGAGCGGCGATGGCGGCGCTTTAGAACTGGAAGCGCGCCACCACTTGGCCATTTCGCGGACCACTGAAGACACTGGCCGGGTTAATGCGGCCAAAACCCGCGATTACATTGCCGTTGGCATCCGTGCGGGTTGTCGCTGACGGGTTGCCGGAGTCCGGATTGTTCAAATACGTCCGGTTAAATACGTTAAAGAACTCGCCGCGGAAGCTGAGCGCATAACGCTCCTTCACCCGGAACGTGCGGCCGAACGAGATCTGCTCATCCGGACGGCGCGCCGTGCGGTAGTCGTTATAGTACGCCGCGGCCGTGCCCCATTCGCCGGGACCGGCGTCAGCCCAGGCCTTCGGATTCAGCGTAAGCTGCTTGAACGGATCAATGCTGCCGCGGTCGTTCAGATCCCTCAGGTAAAGCGGTTCACCGGGCACGCGATTGTAGCGAGTGCCGCGGAAAAGCAAACTCGCCAGCGCGTTATTGGAATTCGGCGCCTGAATGGGAAAGCCGCTGGAGTAACGCAGGATGCCGCCCAGCGTCCAGTTGCTGAACACCGCTTTCGTAATGGCATTGCGATTCCAGCGCGGTGTGTCGTAGTTGAAGCCAACCACCAGAACTTGAGGCTGATCGTTCACAGAGAACGTCTTCTGGTTCGGGCGATTGTATACGTCGTTCGTGGGAACAATGCCGCCGCTCTGCGTCTCAACATTCGTCAAGTTCTTCGACCACGTGTAGGCTAATGTCCCGGATAGCCCGCGCGAGTATCGCTTGGTCACTTTGATCTGAAGCGAGTCGTACCAAGTATTGCCGAGCGGGGCCCACAGGCTGCCCAATCCACCAAACTGCGGGAACGGACGCAGCGATTGGGCCAACGTGTTGGACCCGGCAAAGCTTTCATAGGGCTTGCGGAAGCCGCGAGCCACCACTCCTGCGGAATCGATTCGCGACGTCAGCAGAGCGCGGTCCGCGGCGCTATTGATGTCGAGCCCGGCCGAACGGATCCGATCGGCCGTCAGCCCGTTATAGTCGTTGAGCCCATCGGCGCGGAACCACACACCGCGATTGCCGACATAGGCGACCTCAGCCACCAGGCTGGACCCAAATTCGCGTTGAAGACTGAAATTCCAGTTCGCCATCCGGGGCGGACGGCCGGCGTTCGGATCCAGCAGCGCCGGCGGAGAGTTGATTTGGCCGGGGCTCGGCCGGATACCCGGATCGTAGCTGGCGAAAGTCAGTTCGTTCACGTTATAGCTCAGTCCGTTGCGGAGCAGAACGCCCGGCTCCGCGTACGCTGGGTTGGAGAAGTTGATGGTGTTGAATCCCATTCCAAGCGAGTTGCCGCCGCCAATGTAGGCAAAGTTGGCGACCTGCGCATAGCTAATGGCGAATCCAGCCCGTGCCACCCATTTCGGAGCGAACTGGTAGGCTACTCCGAGGCGCGGACCGAACGCGAACGGATAAGTCTTCGTCAGTTCGCAGTTGCAACGCCCTGCGCCGGTACCCGCAAAGCGAGTGGCGCCCAGCAGGTTTCCAGCGGCAGGGTTTCGGGTGTTCGGGTCAAACATGGCGATCCGGTCGTGCAGTTCCGTGGAGGCCGGCTGAAGATCGTAGCGAATCCCGTAATCGAGCGTAATCTTGCGATTCACGCGCCACGTATCCTGCGCAAAGAACCCCCAGGTGGGCCGGCGGTACTGCGGGTCCTGCGGGTTGGAGACGCTAGCCGTGTTGGCGCCGCCCAAGAGGAAACTCGCGTAGTTGAAGCCAGCGTTACCACCGCTGAGCGCGACCCCCTGCAGCGCGGGCATGGCGGTCTGAGCGACCGAAAAGGCATAAGAACCCGCGACATTGCCCGTAGAGCGGTTCGTGAAGTTGTCGAACTTCCACTCGCCGCCGAACTTGTAGGAGTGGTTTCCCTTGATCCATACCGCGGAAGCCACAGCCGTCGGCTTATCTTGCAAATACAGGGTCCGATTCGTGGGGCCGATATCGAAACCGAGCCCGCCCTGCGCGCCCCCGAGTCCAGTGATTCGCGGGAAACCGGCCATGAAGCCGCCCTTCAACCCAAGTTGGCCGGCAGCGTCAAAGGTGCTAATGACTTCGGGCGCGGCGTCTGGATTGTGGTAGCGCTGGTAGCCAACACCTAGGTGAAGCAACAGAGCCGGGCGTAACGAGGTGTCGAAGTTAACGCGCGTCGTGTAGGACCGGATGATCTGATCGCGGCGAGCGCTGATGGGATCGGGCAGCCCTTCCTGCCCGTTGTCCTTATCGGTGCGCTGGATGGAGTAGTAACCAGCAATCTTGGTATTGGCGGAGAAGTTGTGATCCACCTTTATGCTCGGGATGTCCTGGATTTTGCGGAAATTGTAGCGCCGCTCGAAATTATTGATGAGACCGCTGTTGATCGCTTTGGGGATGAGCGCCTGAATTTTCAGCGCCACCGGATCGAGTTGCGACGTTGGGATAACGTTGTTAGGGAACACGTCGCGATAGATGCGGCCGTCGGGGCCTGTCCGATTCGTGCGCGGGTCGTAGATCGCGTTCTCAAGCACAGGGCGGCCGAGACCGTCAGTAGCCAAAGTGCGGTTGATAAGCGCCGCGCTGAAGTCGCCATTGCGATAGGCGTCGGTTGGCACCGTGCCATAACCATCAAACTTTCCTTCCTTGTTCAAGTACTTCTCATAATTCAGGAAGAAGAACGTCCGATTCTTTCCGTTGTAAAGTTTCGGAAGCACCAGCGGCCCTCCGAATGTTGCGCCGAAATTATTGCGGCGTGCCCGCGGGCGAACCAGTTGATTATCCCCCCTATTGGTGAATGGGATGCCGGCGTTAAAGGCCTCGTTGACGTAGTAGTCGTACACCGAACTGAGGAAGTTGTTGGTGCCGGAGCGGGAAGTGAAGTTAAAGAGCCCGCCTCCCACCTGGCCGAACTCGGCGGAATAATTGGAGGTCTGCAGTGTGAACTCTTCTACGGCTTCGACGGACGCCTGCGACTCATCGGAAACGCGTCCATCGAGCGCGCTCGTGGTGTCCTGGCCCTCGAAGATGATCTTGAACGTTCCGGCTGGTGCGCCGTTCACTTTAATGTTGTTCCATCCGTTAATGGAGGCGCCGGGCGAAAGTTGCGTGAAGCTCAGCGGGTTGCGAATCGCGCCCTGTCCGATTGCGAAATTCAGCGGAAGCTGATTGAGTTGCTCGCGGTTGATGGTGGTGGCGACCGCTGCGCTATCTGTAGTGAGCAAGGCTGCTTCCGAGGTAACGGAGATGGACTCAGTCGCCGCGCCAAGCTGCAACACAAAATCGACCGAAGCCGTTTGCGCCACCTGCACGCGAACACTCTTTTGCTGGGCCTTGCGGAAGCCTTGCACCTCCACGGAAACATCATAGAGACCCGCGCTCAAATAAGGTGCCGCGAATGCGCCCGTCTGGGTGGTCGTCAATTCCATTTGAATACCAGTGCCTTGGTTCACAATTAGCACTGTGGCATTGGGAATAAGCGCCCCCCCTGGGTCAGACACGGTACCGGAGATCGTGCCTCTATCGGATTGTCCGAATGCAAGACTGGAAAGAAGGAACGCTCCAAGAAGTATACGTGGGGATTTCATGGGATTGATTGCCGGGACTGCGCTTAGTCTATCAATACCATTCAGGGATGCGCAGGCTGGGCGTCAATCGAAAAATGGCTCGCCGGCCTTGCGATATCGCCAGGCGCACTCGGTGTTCAGTTCGATCCCCAGTCCGGGTTTGTCAGTCAGGCGCACGTGGCCATTTTCAATCACCGGCCCGCCGGCCAGTTCGTCGAAAAACGGCACGCTGGCGCCGTGCCACTCCAGCGCGAGAAAGTTCGGAATCGCGGCGGCAGCGTGTGCCGCCGCGATGAAACCGATAGGACTGGCGATGTTATGGATCGCCACATTGACAAAGCGCAAATCCGCCATCTGCGCTACGAGCATCGCCCGGAGCAGGCCGGTCTTCTGCACATCTGGAGCGATGACGCGAACACGGCCAATCGTTAGAAGGTCCCAAAAATCCTCCACCGCGTACAGATTCTCGCCCGTGGAAATGGGTACGGAAACAGCGGCCTGTAGGTGGCCCAACGGTTCAATTGGGCGCGGCGGAATGGGGTCTTCCAGCCAAAGCAGGTCGAGCGACTCCAACGCCTTTGCCAAGCGGGCCGCGTCGGCCACAGTGTAGTTCCAGTGACAGTCCACGGCCAGATCGACTGCGGGGCCGATCTCTTCACGCACCGCGGCCAGGCGCGCATAAACATACTCGATTTCGTGCCGCGAAAGGGCGCGATTGTACTCGTCGGTTGCAAACGGGGTGGGAATATCGGCGTCAAATTTCAAAGCGGTGAATCCACGATCAGCCATCTGGCGCGCCCGCCTTTTGTAGTCGGCAGGGCCCGGGAAGTCCCGCTCCTCGGGATTCCACCCGTGGTGCTTCAGGCTGATCTCACCCTTCCGCTGCGTCTCGCCGCCCATCCAGGCAACCGAGCGTGGCTGCAGTAGCGACGAAAGGCTATCGAGCGCGTCCCCCGCATGACAATCGGCGTAAATACGCACATTCTGCCGGAACCTGCCGCCCAGCAGCTTCCATACCGGTTGCCCGTAGGTTTTTCCGAGAAGGTCCCATACAGCCGTCTCGATCCCGGCAATCGCATGATCCACTGCGCCAGGCGCTGCGTGGATGGAGGCGGCGCGTAGCCGGCGCACCAGCACCTGCGGCCCTTCCGGATCGGCGCCCACCACAATTGTAGCGAAGTCGCGCAGGATCGCCGGCACGCCGGGGCCCATATAGGCTTCGCCTATGCCGTGCTGCCCGTTATCGGCATCTACGCGAACGAGGACCCAATCGTAGTTGGCTTCCACCACGGCGGTGGAGAGACGAGTAATTCTCATAGGTCCGCTAATTCACGCCAAACGCGTAAACCACACTCCCGTTGATGATGGAGACATACTGTTTGTTGTCGAACATGTAGGTCATAGGAGAAGTGTGAAGGTTGTCGGTGAAGGGGAAACTCCACAGACGTTTGCCGGTGGCGGCGTCCGCGGCGGAAAGCGCGCCGCCATCATCGCCGAAAATCACCAGCCCTCCCGCCGTCGTCAGGGTACCGGTCCACGTATCGCCAGGGCCATCCTGCGGCACTTCCCAAACGGCCTTGCCGGTCTCGATATTGAACGCGCGCAGGAATTTCCGCGGTTTGTCGTCGGGGTCGCGCCGGCCGCCCCCACCAACGTAGGCGCGCCCGGGCTGCCATTCCGGCGTCACCCGTTTGGTGTAAACCGCGCACCGTTCAAGCGTGTTCACATAGAACAGCTTCGTTGCCGGGTTGAAGGAAGTGGAGAAGAAGTTGGCGGCGCCTTCCACGGCCGGGCATATCAATTGACCTTCCGCGGTCGGGGTGGAGTTGGGATTCATCACCGGCCGCCCATTGGGAGCAATCTCTTTGGCCCAGGTCAACTTCTTCACCATCGGCGAAGCCAATAGCATCTTTCCGTCGGTCCGGTCCAAAACATAGAGAAAGCCATTGCGATTGGCCTGAAGAAGGAGTTTTCGCGGCTGCCCCCGCCAGGCAGCATCGACGAGTACCAACGGCTGCACAGCATCCCAATCCCACTCATCGTGCGGCGTTGGCTGGAAGTGCCATTTCAACTTTCCAGTCATCACATCGAGAGCAAGTATCGAGCAGGTGTAGAGGTTGTCGCCCTTTCGATTGTCCCCATTAAAGTCAGGACCAGCATTGCCTGTGGGCCAGTAGACCGTCTTCGTCGCCGGGTCGTAGCTGCCGGTCAGCCATGTCGGCCCGCCACCGTGATTGATGTCGATGCCGTCCCAGGTCTCCGCCCCCGGCTCCCCCTTCGCCGGAATGGTCCAGAAGCGCCAGACCTCTTTGCCCGTGTTTTGGTCGTAGGCGGCCAGGAATCCACGCACACCTTCCTCGCCACCCGCCGTGCCCGCCACCACCAGATTCTCTACCGCTAGTAGCGACCCCGTGGCGTTGTAGTTCTGCCGGTAGTCAGCCATCTCGGTATCCCAAATCACCTGGCCCGTGTGCCGGTTCAACGCCACCAAATGAGCATGGTCCGTCTGCATAAACACTCTGTCACCGGCAATGGTAACGCTGCGATTGTTGCCGGGCGAGCGGGCATTTCCGATCAGCCCCTGCGTCGGTTGCTTCGTGTATTCCCAGAGGCGCGCGCCGGAGCCGGCATCCAGAGCAATCACCGTGTTTGTGTTGGGCACATACATCACGCCGTCATAGACCTGCGGCGTACCCTGCAGCCGTCCGCCATTGGGAACCGCGTAAACCCATTTGACTGCCAACTGACCAACGTTGGCCGGTGTTATCTGGTTAAGCGCGGCGTAGCGATTGCCGCTGAGTTGGCCGTTCATGCTCGGCCAATCGGCCTGTGAGGTGACGCGACGGTAGCGTTCGCCGTCTTTCCGCAGCAGGTGTATCTTCTGATCATCCGTCCGCAACTGCAACTCGCGACTGGTGCGCGCAATCGTCAAGCCCTCCAGTGTCGCCCCATCAGTTAGGGAGACTTTCACTCGCACGGGCGAAAAACCTCGCCGCCCCCGGCGTTGCTGCTGCAAGGTACGCATAAACGCCACGAGTGCGTAGACGTCGGAAGCGGGAAGTTGCTTAAACCCGGGCATGCCTTTCCGCGGAACGCCATCCCGAATGATGGTGGCCAATTCCTCATCGCTTTTCGTTCCCAGTGCAGGAAGTACGGACGGGGCGTGTTCCCCGCCGTTGCCATCCGCGCCGTGGCAGGTGGAACAGCGGGTCTGGAAGGACGCGCGCGCGTCCGGGGCTTGAGCCAGCGCGAGCGTGAACAAAGACTGGAAAGCAATCAACAGCAAAAGCCTCATTCGGAGCAATTCCTCTTCAGGAGTGGCGATACCAATCGAAGAGTATATCCAAGGTCACTCGTTATTCCTCGTCCCAACGGAATCGCCACACCGCCACCGCCGCAAACAGCGCCGACGAGAACAGGAGCACCGCCACGGGAGCTATCGCGTCTTCTATCCCCAATCCGCGCCACGTCATCGCGTCGATTCCGTCCATCGCCCATCGCGCAGGAACCACCTTCGTCACGGCTTGCACCCACTGCGGGAACATGAAGCTGGGAACCCACGCGCCGCTCAGCATCACCATGACAAGTGTCCCGAGTATGGCCAGGCCGCGCGCGGCCTCGGGCGTCTTTCCTAGGGCTGCAATCAACAGCCCGTAGGTGGCGGTCATCAGCGAGAAGGCCGCGCACACCCCCACGAAACCTGCGAAACTGCCTTCAACCCTGACGTTGAACACCAGATACGCAAAGCCAAAAACCGCGGCGAGGATTAGCATCCCCGCCAACGTGGCGCTAACGGCACGGCTCCCCAGCAGCGTCGCTTTAGAAAGCGGCGCAGCCCGGAAGCGACGCCACAGGCCCCGCTCGCGCAGAAGCAACAAGCCGATGCCAACATCGATTCCCATGAACAACATAAACTGGATGGCCATCCCGCCGAAGGAATGCGCATAGGCGTTATAGGCGACACCGGCGCGCGAGGTCAGCGCCGTCTCCTTGGTTTCAAAGGGAACCGTTATTCCCGCGTCGTCGCTCCCGCGTGCTCGCGGACGGCCATTGAACTCCTCAACGCTCCGGAGAAACCTCTTCACCGCCGGGTCCACGTCCGCGCGGTCCATCGTTTGCAGTGCTTTCGCCGCCGTATCCGGACTATTGAACGCAATCTTCGATATACTCTGCATTACCTGGCCGGTGAGGATGCCTCGCACCATTGCGGCTTCCGTCTGGTGGGACGGGTCGAATAGCAGCGTCAGGACAGGTTTCGCCGACGCGCGAAACAGCGACTGCGCCGCCTGCTCGCCGAACCCTTTGGGCACCACGATGGCGATTGGCGCCCCTCCTTTCCGCACCGCATCGCTGGCGTATTCCAACGCCGAGGGTGTCACTTCCAGTGCCTGGTCTTTCCCCAGGCTGGCGAACAGATCGTTCGTGGCCGGGCTCGAATCCTGGTCCACAAACAACACGCGCACCTTCCCCTGCTCCTTTGCCGGCTTGGGGCCAAACACATACCCGAAGAAACTGCCGATCAGAATTGGAGCGACGAACGCCATGATCACGGCCCGGCGGTCACCGAAGAAGATCTTGAGGTCTTTGCTGACAAGGGCGAGAAAGGCGGTCATGCGTCTCGAATCGTCCTTCCTGTGAGGTGAAGAAACACCGTCTCCAACGTGGGCCGCTCCGTGTGCAGATGTTCGATTTCGGCCCCATTCACGCTCAGCCACATCAGCATGTCGGCTACATCAGCCATTCGCTCAACGCCAATTCGCAACTGACGGTTCTCCTGTTCCGCAAATTGAACGTTCGAAAGGCGTCGCAGTGTTTCAAGCGAACGGAAGGCGTCACCGGCAAGGTCGACTACCAGGACGTTCGCAGCGGGTACCATTCGAAGCAGGCCCGGTACGGTGTCCTCGGCGATCACCTTTCCGTGGTCCATAACGGCAATCCGGTCACACAGCCGGGCCGCTTCTTCCATGTAGTGCGTGGTGTACAGAATCGTTTTCCCCGCCGCCTTCAGCGAGTCCAGATTTTCAAAGATCGCGTTTCGCGACTGAGGATCGACGCCTGCCGTGGGCTCGTCGAGCAGGATCACCTGTGGATCGTGCATCAATGCCGCGGCCAGGTTAAGCCTTCGTTTCATGCCCCCGGAGAAACTCGCCACTTTGTCCTTCGCCCGGTCGGCAAGGCCCACGAGCGAAAGCACTCGCCGCCGTTCCCGCTCCAACGCTACGCCCGAAAGCCCATACAGCGCGCCGAAGAGATTCAGATTTGCCGCCGCCGGCAGTTCGTCAAAAAGCGCCAGTTCCTGTGGAACCACACCCAACTCTCGCTTCGTCGCGCTCGTGTCGCCGCTCAGTGGCCGGCCGGTAATCGTAACATCTCCCATGTCGGGTACGACGAGCCCGGCAAGCATGGCGATGGTTGTGGATTTTCCCGCCCCATTGGGCCCGAGAAGGCCAAGAGTCTCCCCTTTGGACGCATGCAATGACACGCCATCCACGGCCTGCAAAGCACCGAAGGCCTTCCGTAAATTCCGGGCATTCAACATGAACGAGCTCCGATATTACTACGCGCGCGGGACCCATTTGGTTCAAAGATCCTGCCTGCTCCGGCTCGCAGAAACGTAGTAACGCCTTGTAGAGTAGTTGAGAATGAAACGGATTCTTGGGCTACTCTTCAGCGCCGCGTTGCTCGCGGGGCCGCCTGTTGTGCGCATCGATAAGCCGATGGCACCGCCCGAATGGGCGCTGGCCGAACGGGCGTTATTAAAGGCATACGCCGAAGCGGCCGCGGAGTTCGCCGCGAAGTATGTCGACGAGCGCGGCTATTTCAAGTGCATTGAACGCTGGGGCGGAAACGACGGACCGGACGATGTCATGGAGACGTTCAATAATTGGACGCTCCTCCATTCCCTCGGCGCCTCTGATACCGTTCTCGAGCTCTATCGCAAGATTTGGGAAGGACACTTGCGCCAGTTTACGGCGGCCAAAGCGCCGTCCACCCAAGCCGCTAAGGAAGGCATGTTCTATAAAGAGTTCGTCACCGCCTTCGATTGGGAACACACCGGCGAAGGCTTGGCGGCGTTTCACCACTACGCGCTTTCGGCGCCGCGCGACGCCGAGTACGTGCGACGGGTCCGGCGGTTCGCAGAGTTCTACACGGGCGCGCCCAATTACGATTCCAGGCACAAAATCATTCGCAGCCTTTTGCATGGCAGCCGCGGCCCCATCCTCACTCCAGCCACCGTTTTCGATTGGGGCGGCGAAGCCGTCGAGGGTCATCCGGAACGGCACGATCGCTACCGCGCCGCCGGCAACGTACGCGGCGACCATCCGTTGAACCTAGGCACCTGCTCGCTCGGATTCAATGCCTACGCGCTGACCGGAGAGAACAAGTACAGGGATTGGGTGCTGGAATACGCGGGCGCGTGGAAAGACCGGATCCTTGCCAACGGGGGAAACATCCCTACGAACATAGGCCTCGATGGCACCATCGGCGGCGAGTGGGGCGGCAAGTGGTGGGGCGGGACGTTCGGCTGGAATTTCGATCCTGCCGTCAGTGGGCGCAACTACTATATGCGCGGGGCGCGAACCGGATTAGGAGAGGCGCTATTGTTGACCGGGGACATGTCCTTCGCCGAACCGCTGCGCCGCCAGTTGGCCAACCTCTACGCAGCCCGCAGAATGGAAAATGGCCGCGTGCTGATGCCGCAGAAGTACGGCGAAAGAGGCTGGTATGGGTTCACCGGAAATCAGTATTTCGAGGTGCAGCGCGATCTCTATCTCTGGTCAATGAACCCGGCGGATCTCGCGAACCTCGCCGGCGATCCCTGGATTCGATACTTGCGGGGCAACGACGCAGGCTATCCCGCCAAAGCGCTGGCGACCGATTTTGAGCGGCTGCGGCGGCGCGTAGAGGGAATGCGCGCCGATGAAAGCACTGGCGATACCAGGCCCTCCGACGGTGCGCAGCGATTCAATCCGGTGGCCACGGAAACGCTTGTGAACCTGATGCTGGGCGGGAACGACCCCGGCGCCTCTGGCAATGTTCTCCACGCGCGCCTGCGCTACTTCGATGCCCGCATGCGCCGTGCCGGCCTGCCGGAGGACGTGGCGGCGCTTGTCGATTCAATCGACGCCGATTCAGTGCGGGTGACGCTCGTCAACACTAGCCCCGTAAATGCGCGGGAACTGGTTGTTCAGATGGGCGCCTTCGCAGAGCACAACGCACTCTCGGTGGAAACCGCTGGAAAACGCATTCCAGTGGATGGATCGCACTTCACCGTCCGATTAGCACCGGGCGCCGGACAAACACTTACCATCGCCATGAAGCGCTACGCAAACCCGCCCACCGCCGCGTTTCCGTGGGACCGCTGAGTGAATTCGCCGTCAATCGTCGGAGCGACCGCCGCCGGCGAACAGGCGAAGCAATATATTCAGTACCGCGACAAAAATGTTGAATACGCCCGCAAAAAGCGCCAGCGCGCCGGGAATCGGGCTGTCGGCGTCCGGGCTGTTCAGCACGCCGCTCGTCGAACTCACCAGCGAAATCACGCCCATGATGCCGATTCCGGCGCTGATCAGCACACCGAACCAGCCAATGTTCATGAAGCTGTTCAACAACACAGCGCCCATGATGGCAGCGAACATCCCAAACATTAGGCCGCGGGGAGCGCTGAAGGTGCGTCCCGAAAGGAATATGTACGCCGTAACAGCCACGAACACCACACCCGTTATGGCCAGCGCCGCGCCAATCATCGCAGGCGCGACAAGGGATGCGAAGTAAAGTATGGGCGACAGGACGATACCCGCAAAAAACCCATTTCCGAATAGCGCCAGAACCCCCAGCGTTGGGTTGTGGCGCACAGCCATTGCCATATACGGTATGGCGTTCAACGCGATCATCGCGACAATCCATCCAATCCAGCCGGAGAAGAAGCGCGCCAGCGTCTCCGAACTCGCCCCAATCGAACCGCCCGCCATCGCGGATAGCACACTCAAACCGAAAAGCATGTAGGTTTGCTTGATGACCGTGGCCTGCTGCGCGGTGAGTGTCGTCGTGGCCGACAAACGCTGCAATGTGGACATGCCTGAATCGTGGTGGCTCATACGAAATAGCTTAGTACTGTTCTGATAGGCTTGGGGGCATGATTCGTTTACTGCCCTTGCTATCCGTTGCACTGCTGGCGCAAACCTACTACCCCGGCACGCACAACGATTGGGAAAAACGCACCGCCGGGTTCGACGCCGGGAAGTTAAGCGAAGCAATTGCTTGGGCGAAAACGCATGAAACCAAATCCCCGCGCGACCTCCGGCTGAGCCACGATTTTTCGTTCGGCCGGGAGTTGTACGGCGAGCCTTTGGGTCCTTTCAAGCCGCGCGGGGAGATGACCGGAATCGTTCTCAAAAGCGGCTACCTCGTCGCCGAATGGGGAGAACCGGAGCGTGTCGATATGACCTTCAGCGTCACCAAAAGCTTCGTCTCCACCACCGTTGGGTTGGCCGTCCAGGATGGACTCATTCAATCGATCCACGACCCCGTTCGACGCTATGTCACCACGGGCGAATTCGAATCTGGCTTCAACGCGAAGATCACATGGGACCATCTTCTGCGGCAAACGAGTGATTGGGAAGGCACGCTTTGGGGCAAGCCCGATTGGGCGGACCGTCCCCCGGCAGGCAAGGCCGTGCAGGAGTACCGTACCCGGAGACACAACGAACCGGGAACCAGTTACAAGTACAACGATGTGCGTGTGAACCTATTGGCCTACGCAGCCCTGCAGGTGTGGCGGCGGCCCTTGCCACAGGTGCTCAAGGAACGAATCATGGACCCCATTGGCGCCTCCAACACCTGGCGCTGGCACGGCTATGGCAACTCATGGGTGGAGTTGGACGGGCTGAAAATCCAATCGGTGGCCGGGGGCGCGCACTGGGGCGGGGGCATGTGGATCAGCGCGCGGGATCAGGCGCGGTTTGGTTTGTTGACCCTGCGCAGCGGAGTCTGGAAAGGCCGCCAACTTCTCGGTACGGACTGGGTGAGACAGGCCAAAACGTAACCGTTCGGCGATCCCCAGTCTTGCGGGAATCTGGGAGCCGGGTTAGCCTTGGCGATGGAGTTTCCAAGCCATGGGCGTAAGGGCGGGTATCTCGGAGGTCTTCCGGTCGGCCAAGCCCGGCAGCACATCGGCCAGG
>JAEUQC010000070.1 GCA_016789905.1 Bryobacterales bacterium
CCGTTCGACCAAGCCGAAAGGGCCGATTCCTGTTCCGCCGTCAGTTCAATTTTGGGAGCAACGCGCATCGCAGTCCAGCACCTCAATTATAGAGACGCCAGATTTCTCTTAACCGTTTCTATTTATGAAGCACTACACTAGACGAAGCCCAGATTCGTCTGCGCGAAGTTGCCCAGATTCGGGAACACCGTTGCAAGCTGCCCCGGCGTCAAGCCGAACCAAGTCCCCAGCGTCGCCCCGAACTGCTCCGTCGAGATTGCCGGAATCCAAACGCCTCGGTTTCCTGAGTCGTTCGGTCCGCCCAACGCAAAGACGGGGAAATTTCCGTACACTCTCCCTCCCTGCACGGCGCCGCCTACAACAATCTGATTATTCCCCCATCCGTGGTCGGACCCGGTCCCGCTCGGCTGCAAGGAGCGGCCGAACTCGGAAAGGGTAAACGATGTCACTTGATTGGCCACTCCAAGGTCGACCGTCGACTGATGGAAAGCTGCCATGGCGTCCCCCACCTGTGTCAGCAGGTCCCAGTGCGCCCAGCCCTGCGCCCCGTGCGTATCAAACCCGCCCAGCGCGCAGAAAAACACCTGCCGTTTCATGCCCGTTTGGGCCCGCAACTGGATCAGTTTCGCTACCTGCCGCAGTTGCCGGCCCAGCGTCGTGCCGGGAAACACGGTTGCCAGTGGCGGGCTCGCCCCGGTGTCTTTCAGCATCGCATTCAACTGCAAGGCATCTTGCCGTACGCGGTTTGCCGCTTGCACCACCGCCATTCCGCTATCGAATGTCAATAGCTCCTGCAGTGCCGCCTTTCGCGCCTGCGCCGCCGTAGCCGGCCATAGGTCCATTCCGTTGAGCGACAAATCGAAGTCTGGAATCAGACTCGCCGATTGCACCACGCCTCCGGTACAGAACAACGCCGGACCCGACATCGACACCGATGCCGGAAACGTCGCCGCGCCATTTAAGGGGTTCGCAGCGTCGGCCACCCGCCCGGCCCACCCCGTGCCTCCTCCCGTGTTCGGGAAACCGCTCTGCGTCTGCGACGTCTGGTCGGAGTGCGAAAATAAGTTGGTCGGCAGCGGACCGGTCTTCGCCAGATACTCGGCCCGCGTCGTGGGCCGCACCAGGTTTCCCATGTTCGCCACCGTCGCCAGCTTTCCTTGCGCCCACAGCGGATGCAGCGCCTTCAGTCCGTCGTTCAGTCCGAAAGGAGTGCCGTCCACGCTATTCTGCACCGGGAGCAGTTTCGCCGAGTTGTCCGGCAGCGCCAGACCGCCCCGAATCGCCTTGTAGGCGTCGAACTCGGTCTGGCCCATCGGCACAATCAGGTTGTTCCCGTCGTTGCCTCCCAACAGGAACACGCAGACCAGAGCTTTGTAGTCGCTTGCGCCCGTCTGCGCGTAGCCGTTCATCGCGCCCAGCGCGCTAAAGCGAAGCAGGTCTCTACGAGTGTATTTGTTCATGATCTTCGGTTCCTTTTCTAGTACTGCACCGCATACTGGCCGGATAGGGTGGCCAAATAGACCGCCGCCTGCACCCGCTGATTGTTGTCGTAGGCGGCTGTCACCGCGTTCGTAATAGCCCCGCGCACGCCGGCCGGCATACGCCCGTAGAAAAACACTCTGTCGATCTCGTCCAACAGCGCCGGTGTATTTCCAGCCAACGCCTGGAGGTTAGATAGGTCCACCGCCAGGTTCCCTCCGTTCGCCGTCAGTATCTGGTAGACGAAGTTAGCCCGAAGCGTCGCCTCGGTTGGCGTATAGATTTGGAATTCCGGGCCAAATAGTGAGCTCTTCGGCACGCGATATAGCGGCGAGAACCAGTTAAACACCGATGGCGGCGATAACACCGCCTGTCCCATGTCTACGTAAACGTATGCCATCCCGCTATTTGTGGCAATCGACCCGTTCGTCGCCCGCAGGAACGAGGAAATAAAGTAGAGCGGCTCCTTCAGCCGTCCTGAAGTCGCGTCCGGCGTCTCCTGACGCGCCTCACTGTCGGTCAGAATCGCCCGGACCACCGCCTTCAGGTCTCCGCGCACACCGGCGCCGTTATTGATGAACACGGCGGCGACGCGGCCAATGTAGGCGGGTGACGGGTTGCTCTTCACCAAACTCCGAACCAGCCTGGTCGCCAGGAACGGCGGCAGATTCGGGTGCTGGAATACGCAATCGATTGTCGCCTCCAAATCTTGTTGGATCGTCTGGTTCGCCGGCAGCGTACATCCCAGGAAGCTCTTCGCCGTCGTGTCGTGGTATGCCGGCCGTGGCTCCAAGTCCCCGGTGAAGTTCTCCCAGTTCAGCAGGCCCGCTTGCCCGCCGGGCGCCGTAGCGTAGGTCCATCCGGTCAGCGCCAATGCCACCTGCCGCACCGTTTGCTGGTCGTAGGTGGCGATGGGGATCCCGTTACCGTCTACTTTCTGGGAACCGTCGTTGTTCAATTCATACAGGCCGATCGTGAACAACTGCATCAACTCCCGCGGATAGTTCTCGTTGGCCGCGCTGGTCGCCGTAGGCTTCGTCGAATTCGCCAGGTCCAGGTATTTGCCCATGGAGGGGCTCAACGTGATTTCCCGCAACAGGGTCCGGTAGTTACCAAATGCGTTGCGTTGCATCACCCGCATGGCCGGCAGCATTTCGTTGGCGTAGTTCAACTTACTCAATGAAGTAACTATCAATTGGTCGAGCGCATAAGTGACGCGCTGCCGCAGTTGGTCCGAAGCATGTACAAACTGGTGCATCTTCCAGTCGCGCAACGCGGCCGTGGAGGCCTGGTCCGGAATCGCCGTTTCCGGCATCGCGAATTGTTCGTCAAGCCAGCCGTTGATCCCAATCTGCTGGACCTTCGTCAGGTCAGCCGGTCGCGGCCCAAACGCCGCCTGTTCCAGTAGCCGGCCCGCGCTCAACAGGCTCACCGCCGGCGGAGGGCCTGTCACGGTGACGCTTGCCGATGCGAAGTTCGCCGGATACACCGTACTCACGCCCCGCACGGTCACCATCTGCGCCGTCTCAGGCGCCGTATACACACCAGCCGGCGTGATCAACCCGGTGGCCGCGCTCCCTCCGGTAACGCCGTTCACCTGCCAGACGACCGGCACACTCGCCGCAAACGTCACACTGCCGCCGCTCGATACCGTCGCCGAAGGCGGCGTCACCGTCACCGGCGCCGCGGTCACGGTCACAGTGGCCGTGCCGAACTGCGCCGCGTTCACTGTGCTCGCGCCCCGCACGGTCACCGTCTGCGCCGTCGCGGGCGCCGTATACACACCAGCCGGCGTTATCAACCCGGTGGCCGAGTTCCCTCCCGTCACACCGTTCACCTGCCAGACGACCGGCACACTCGCCGTGAATGCGCGCGAAGCCCCGGCCAGCAATGTAGCCGCGGATGGCATCACGGTCACCGAAGGCGCCGCTACAGTCAGGTTCAACGGCTGACTCGACACCGCTCCTGGCCCTGGCAAAAATACCGTAATCCCCACTGTTCCCGTCGCGGCCACCGCCCCGCTCGCGCGCAGCGAGGTCGACGACAAATAGACCGTCGTCAAAGGTACCCCATTCATCCGTACCTGCGCGTCCGGATTGAAGTTCGCCCCGTTCAATCGGATTTCAAAGCTCCCAACGCCCAACTGCGACGGGGATGAACTCCAAATATAGGGTGTGGGGCGCGTAATTGTCACCGTCGCTTCCCCATACTTGTCGGGAAACGCCGTGCTCGTTGCTCGAATCGAAACCACGCTCGGTGTTGGTGCCGTAGCAGGCGCCCGGAATAGCCCCGTGCCCGAAACCGTCCCAATCGTCGCGTTCCCTCCCGCGATTCCATTCACCGACCACACAACCGTGTTCGGCGACAGCGGAACATACGCGCTGAACTGGCGCGTCGTGCCTATCTCTACACTCGCGGTTTTGTGATAAACCTCTATCTGGCTGTAGGCAGGCACGCCAAGCGCTAACAGCGCCAATACAGCCGGTATCCATCCCTGTCGTAGCGGCAAAAAGAACCTCCTGTTCGTGCCGGGCTCTTCCATCGAGTCCGGTCTTTTCATACCACAATGCGGCTAATCGGGGTCAAGAGAATCAATCTAGGGTTAATCGGGTGCCCGCTAAGGCAACTCTCATTCAATCGTCTACGAATAAGGATTTAGACCATGGACATACTTCACTATCTCGACGTCGCCATTGGCTTCACTCTCGCCATGATGGTCCTGGCCACCCTCATCGGCACCACCACCGCCGCCTGGCTCGCGCTCATTCAATCCAAGGTGCGCCAACTCCAGAACGGCCTGCAGCAGGTCCTAAGTGTTCTCGGTGACACCGTATCCGCCGCCGAGCGCCTCGACATCGCTCACACCCTGCTCCGCGACGACATGATGAATTCCTGGTCCCCGATTCGCCGCCTTGGCCTTGGCGCCACCGAAGCCGTCGGCCGGGAGGAGTTCGTCATGCTGCTGTTGCGGCGCGCCGGCGCCTGGAAATCGCTTGACAGCGCTATTCAATCCATCACCGGACAGCCGCCCGCCGTCACGCTCCGTGCCGTCGAAAAGGCAATACTCGACCAGGAATCTGCCCGCCCCGACGCCCCGGCCAACGTCTGGCGCACACGCGCCCTCGCCCAGGAGGCGCCGGATCTCGCCGCCCGCCTCTTCGCCCAGTTCGACGACGTGATGACCCGCACCGACGACAACACGGCCTTTTCCGCTAAGTTCGTCTCCGCCATCCTCACGCTCGCCTTCCTCGTCGTCTACCCCATCAACTCCTTCGACATCTTGGCCCGGCTTATGAATGACGCGGCCATCACCCAATCGCTCATCGCCAAAGCACAGGACCCTAACCTGCTTAACGAAGTCTTGGCCCAAGGCCTCTTCGGGGACGTCTTTTCCCGCCCGTTCCAACTCACGCCGCCCACCAACCCCGGCGTCTGGACCACCTTCGTTCTGGTCAGCCTGGGCGCACCATTCTGGCAGGGAGTACTCGACAAACTCCTCGGCCTTCGTTCCAAGATCACCACGAAGACCGACCAGGAACGCACCCACCGCGCCACGCAAACTTAAGCCGTCACCTCAATCCCAATGGGCGCCACCACGCGCTTGCCTAGCCGAAGCTGCAGCGTATGCCCGCCCACGCCGATTTCATCAGGCAGCCTGAAGTTCACCTCAAACCGCGGCGGCAGCGGGTCGGTGCAGAAGAAATCGATGTCCAGCGCCGGCAACCCGTCTACGAAGGCGCCGAACTCTTCTGGGTCCAGCACCTCTTCCAGCGTCACCTTTACGGCCCGCGATTCGATCCGCGGCCCGCTCATCAGGTTGATCCCGTCCGACAATGCCAGTATCCGCGGCACCAGTGCCGGCTGCGGCACAATGCGCACCTTTCCCGGCGGACCGATCTCTTCGCCACGCCAACGCAGTACAACCGGTTGCAGCCCCGTTCCCGTTTCCAGCGGCAGCCGCAGGTTCACCTGCGCCATCCCGTCGTACTCGCGCGGGCCAATGTAGGTCAGCCGGCCGCGCGCGCCGCCTACGTGCACCTCGAAGTTGATCAGGTCACACTCCTCCGGCAGGTTTTCCACCCACAGGGACAGCGCCGCAAAACGGCCCTGCGCCGGAGCTACTGGTTCGGAGTTCTGCGCGTTCGTAATCCGCCGGATCACCACCGGACGCTCCGGCTTGCGCACCGTGTCGTACCAGCCGCGCTCCCGCTTCCGTAGCGTCGTCCACATGTATTGTGTCTGCGTGCCCTCCAGCGACAGCATCTGGAAGTCGTGCGCGCGGCAGAACTCCTCCAACTCCACGGCGCTGATCCTCACGCCGCTCCACGTGTCGTATCGGGCCGCCGCCGCCGGCAGCCCGTTGATCTGGCATCGCATGTAGCCGCCTGGCTTCAACACCCGCCACGTTTCTTTCAGGTAGCCCAGCACCACATCCCGGCTCGGGATGTGCTGGAACACGGCGTAGCTGTAGGCAAAGTCGAAGGAGTCGCTGCAGAACATCTCCAGGTTCGAGTTCCGCGCCACGTGGGCGTGCGCGTGAGGAATGTGCCCCAGCCGTTGCCGGGCCCGCGCCACCATTTCGTCGGAGATATCCACGCCGTGCACCTCGCCGAAGTGCGCCGCCATTGGCCGCAGCAGCCGCCCCGGCCCGCAGCCAATCTCCAGCGCGCGCCGCGAGCGCGGCTCCACGCCTGCCGGCAGCCGGCGCATCTCCCACTCCAGCCCGTGCACCACTTCCTGCGCTGTGTCCTGAAACTCCGCGTCGTCCTGGTCGCGCCGCCCAAACGCCACATAATAGTGAGCGTCTTCCTTGGCGCGCGCGTTCCAGTCTTCGCGCATTTTCGCCACAACACTTTCGGCCATTGTGTTCTCGGTTCGTTCAGCCATATCAGTCCGGTTCGTGACGGCAATCGTTGCCGCTCACTCGATTGTCCTTCGAATGCAATCCGGGCGCGAATCCAATGCACTTGTGATCCATTCGCCAGCCGCGAATTGTATTCCCTTCCACTACGTTCCCGCGCGTCGTCGCCGGCCGTTCCGCCCGCTTCCCGAAATAGATTCCTGTTCGCAGCAGATCCGGCTCGCCGTCAAAATGGGTGCAGCCCGGCCGTGCCTGGGCCTCGCTGCAGTGCGCCATATGCAGCCGTACCAGCGTGTTGCGCCGGATCGTATGGCCGGAGCCGATGACAAAAATCCCGCCAAACTGCATCCCTTCGAACCGGTTGTCCTCCACACGAATCGCCACGGATTGCATATCCGGGTTCGTATTGTTCATAACGATTCCAAAGTGCCCGAAGGCGTGGTTCTGTTTGTTGACGCACCGGTTCCCGATCAGTGTTCCATGATGAAACCCATCCAGATCGAAGCACTTTCCGTTGATCTCGGTCATCGTGTTCCGCGAATAGTTCGACGAGTCCACATTCCCCGCCGTATCCACCCCCACGGGCGTTCCGCCGCCCTCCACGTCGATCACTTCTTCCGGATACCCCACCCGTGTCATCTCGTTTTCCACCACGTCCACGCCCCAGGCGTGGCCCACCTGCACCGCGTCGCGTCCAATCGTATCAAACGTGTTCCGCCGGATCACGCCCGGCCCGTTTCGGGTGTGCATGTAGCGCGAATGCGTCCACACACCATTGCCCAGGATTCCTGTGAACTTCGAATCCTCCACCAAGAAATTCGCCGTGCCATCTTCGAACAGGACGCCGCCCGTCGTGTTGTTCCGCCCCTTCGCGTTGCGCGAGCCTGAATCCTGAAACGTACAACGCGCCACGCGGATCCTGGAAACCCCGCTGGCCAATATGGCGAAGCCGGCAATCTCACGAAACGCCGAATCTTCCACCACAACATCCGCCGCCCCAATCACCACCAGCCCATTGCCCGCCGGAAAGTGGTCGGCGAATCGCCGGTCCGATGGCGGCAGCGCTTGGCCTTGCGCCGCGGTTCCGCGGTTGCCCCGGAACTCGGCCCGCCGCACCACCACCCGGCATGGACCGTCAACGGTTAGCGCATCAAGGGCAACGCCCTCCCGCAGAACCTCTTCGCCTCTGGCGCAACGCACAAACTCGCCCGCCAATCCGCAATGGGAGCAAACAGCAAGCAGGGACAGTATCCTGATATCGATGGCCATTCATTTCCGCGAGGCGTCGCACGCCCCGTTACAACAGGTTACCGTCTCCGCTCCCGATGGCGCGCTCATCGGTGTCATTGGGGAGGAAGCAAGCGGCGTTCATCAACTGCTCCGTCTCGCCGCGGGTCTCGACGCGCCACAGTCCGGCGAAGTTCGTTTCGATACCGCCGCCCGCTACCTCGGCCCCCTCGATCCCATTCAACTCTCGCCCGTTTCCACCCTTGCACTCGACCATACGCTCGCGCATGCTGATGCCCTCGTCCGCGCCCGCGCCATCACCGGCATAGAGCGTCTGCGCAAGACCGGTGCCACCATTCTCATCGCTTCCCACGATCTGGAAATGCTCCATCACACCGTTGACGAAGTTTGGTGGATCAACGATGGCCGACTCTTCGCCAAGGGCGATCCGCGGGAGGTGACGGCCCGGTACCTGCAGCACATCGCCTCTCGGCAGCGCGCCTGGGGAGAGCACCTGGCGGCGCCGCTCGCGCCCTCCCTTCGCCGCGGCGATGGCCGCGCGCAGATCGTTTCCATTGAGACTCTTGGCGCCAATGGCCTGCCGACGCTGGTGATTCAGAGCGGCGAATCGATGGCCGTTCGCATTACCGTCCGGTTTGACGCACAGGTGGACAACCCCGTCGTCGGCATGATGATCCGCACCCGCATTGGCTCGGAGGTCTACGGCACCAACACGGAGTTGGAGCGTTACCCCTTCGGCCCGATCGCGGCGAATCAGACAATTCGAGTTACCTTTCGTTTCGCCTGTCACCTTTGCCCGCAGGAATACACGATCACCGCCGCCTCTCACGACGCCAACGGCGTCTGGCACGACTGGATGGAGGACGCCCTGGCCTTCTCCGTCGCCGACTCGCGCTATACCGCTGGCGTCGCGAACCTTCGTGCCGGCGTCGTGGCGGAGCGACTGTAGCCGGTAAGCGCGCACTTAGCAACAAACAACGTTCCCGGACCGGCCGCTCGCCCGCCGGACCTTTGTGTCGGTACCGCCAGACAGGCCCCGGAAGCCATCCAGTAATGGTCCTTCGTCCGAGGGACAATACGGCTGACTACGCTGGTCGCATTACGCGGTTGACGGCCGCCGCCAATTGTTCCCATTTGGATCGTTCCGTGGCCAGCCGTTGACGGCCCGATGGCGTCAGCTTGTAGTAACGAGCCTGCCGGTTGGTCGAAGAAACCTGCCACTTGGCGGCCACGTAGCCGTCGCGCTCCAATCGCCGCAACGCGGGATACAGCGATCCGTGATCCACCGCCAGAACATCCTCAGACTCCCGCTCAATCGCGCGGGCGATCTCGTAGCCGTTCGCCGGACCGGCAACAAGCGTGCGAAGCACCATCATATCGAGTGTGCCCTGCAACAAGTCCAGCTTGCCATCGGCCTTCTTGTCCATGTTTCTCACGCTAGCAAGGACTATGGTAGATTGTCCATAGGTAGAACCACTACTATGATGACCTTGGAATGCACATCCCGCCGCCGCGCCTTCCATGGCTCAGGGGCGTTCCTTTGGCGCGGGCTCGCGGAAGGACGGGCGTTCGCCTTCAGCCATTCTTCCGGCGGCACCTTTCGCCGCTACGTGAATTGGTGGCCTGCCAATTCCGGAGTTCAAAGAGCGGCACGGTTCGTACCGCCTTCAGGACCATTGGCGAAAATCGCGCTGGGGCAAAAACTGCTCCTCCCTGAAAGGGCCCAACGTGGTCTCTTCGTCGCCAGTCAACTCGTGTTTCTCGCGGCGGCCTCGTGCCGCAAGCGCGCGCGGGTGTGCGGCAACTCAGCCCCAGGCCGGAAGGACAACCATGCGTTTTGAACCCATAACCAAATGGCTGCGTATGAGGCGGCAACCGGACGCAGGACTGACGGAGGAACTCGACGAACACCGGGAACAACTCGAAGCCGAGTACCTGGCGCACGGTTTCTCCGCCGCCGAAGCTCGGCGCAGGGCGCGCCTCACGCTTGGCGCGCCGCCTAGTATTCGGGACCGGGTGCGGGATGATTCCTGGCTAGTAGCATTGGAGGATGTTTGGCGGGACGTGCGGCTTGGAATGCGCGGTTTGCGGCGCCATCCTGTATTCGCCGTCGCCACCGTCGTTACGCTCGCCGTTGGGATTGGTGCGAATACGCTGGTTTTCACGCTTCTGCACGGTCTGCTGATGCGAGGGTTGCCTGTCACCGCGCCGGAGCATCTCGCTCGCGTCAGTGTCACCATGCCGGACCAGCCTTCCGCTCGGCTGGGGCTTCCCTACCCGATGTTCAGCGCACTGGCCGCTGACAACTCCTCGTTCGAAGAAGTGACTGGTTGGTCCATGGGCAACGTGGCCATCCGGGATGCCGACGGCACGCTTCGCCAGGAACAGGCGGGTTTGGTGACCGGAAACGGCTTTCGGGTACTGGGGTTGCGGGCCCATGCTGGGCGATTACTTGAGGAAAACGACGACAGACCAGGCGGGGGGCCGGGCGGGTGGTCGATGGTCTTGGCCTACGGCGTCTGGCGGGATCGCTTCGGCGGGGACCCCACGGTGATTGGCCGTTCGGTGCAGGTCTATGGAGAGATGGTTACGGTGGTGGGAGTGGCGCCGCGCGAGTTTGCGGGAGTCTGGACGGGCAACAGGCCTGCGGCATTTCTCCCAATGCACTTCATGAACGTGCTGATTGGCCGTGATGGGCTGCATTCACCGGGTTTATATCTGTACCTGCCCGCGATCGCCCGGCTCAAGCAGGGCGCCACCATGGAGCGCGCGAATGCCGAGATGGCGGCGCGGCAAGCGGCTTGGTTCCAGGAATACTTCTCTGAAAGGGAGCGCAGGCCAGCCGTGCCGGGTACGCGGATGATGGTGGAATCCGCGCGCACTGGGCTGCCGACATTCGAGAGCAACGCCTATGCGTCCCCGCTAGCCTTAATGCAAGGGCTGGCGGGCATCGTGCTGCTGCTTTGTTGCGTGAACGTCAGTGGCCTGATGCTGGTGCGTGTCGAACAGCGGCAGCGCGAGTTTGCGATTCGAACGGCGATAGGCGCGGCCCGCTCTCGGCTCATGCGCCAGTATCTGACCGAGAGCCTTACCATCGCCTTCGCCGGGGCGGCCTGCGGAGGTTGGGCGGCCTGGTATGGAGTGGATTGGCTCGCGGGTTTCTTCCGCAGTCCAAACTCTGGTTACTCCCTCGCCATGCAACCGGACGCGACCGTGTTTGCAGTGACGGCGGGCCTTGCGATTGTCGCCGCGCTGACCGCGGGCCTGTATCCGGCGTGGCGTGCCGGTTCCACGGTCGCGGCCGACGCTCTCCGCTCGCGGACTTCTTTTGGCCGCCAAGGCGCGGGCCGCCTTTTCGTTCCGGCGCAAGTCGCGCTCTCCCTGGTTTTGGTTACGCTGGCCGCCCTCCTGTCACAGAGTCTGCGTCGTCTGCGGACCGAAGACCCCGGGTTCGCTCTGGATCGCGTCACCATCCAGACTGCGCCGTTCCACCTGCTCCGGATAACCGGAGAGGCGAAGCTCGATCTTTACGAGCGCATGACCGAGCGCATGGAACGAGGCAGGCGCATCGAGGCGGCTTCTTTCACCTGGTACACTCCGATGACCGGGTATCAAGCCTCGGCGCGTTTCGAAACGGATGTCGCCGGAACGCACCAGTCGATGGCCTATAACAGCGTTGGACCCGGCTACTTCCGGACCATGGGGATCAAGCTAATCGCTGGTCGTGAGTTCCAGCGCGGAGAGCGGCGGGACGATATTTGTGTCGTCAATGAGGCGGCGGCGCAGAGGCTTTTTCCCGGCGGCGGCTCGGCGATTGATCGGTTTGTGGCCACGGCCGACGAAAAGCAATTCCCGCAAATGCTTCGCTGCCGCGTGGTTGGCGTGGCGCGTCGGCAAAGTTTGCCCAACTGCGTGAGCCGCCGCAACCGACCGTCTACTTCCCTGTGGGCACCGGCATATTGCCGAAAGCCTGGAACCTCGTATTCCTGATCAACGCTCCGAGTAAGGCCCTGGCAATTGCGGCATATCGCGAAGCGCTGGAGGAGCTATCGCCTTCGACGCCGCTCGTGCTGTTCGCCACGCTGCATGAACAGATGGATGCGGCGCTCGGCGGCGAACGCGCCGTCACTACTCTCTGTAACACCTTTGGAGCACTATCGCTTTTCCTGAGCGCAATTGGACTGTATGCGATGCTTTCGACAAGTGTTGCCCGCCGGACGGGCGAACTGGGTGTCCGGCTCGCGCTCGGAGCCGAGCGCGGCGCGGTAGTCCGTATGGTGCTAGGCGACGCGTTGCGTTTAGTGGGAATCGGCATGTTGGCCGGTGCGGTGGCATTGGTTGGAGTTGTGGGTTACGTCAGGAGCCTTCTGTATGGCCTTTCGGCCTTCGATCCTTTGACTCTCGCCCTCTGTGTGCTTACGATTTTGGCGGTTGCGGCTGCTGCGGCCATTTGGCCAGCGCTGCGGGCGGCCGCGGTGGATCCAGTCGTGGCGTTGCGGGCACAGTAGCTTCGGCTCGGACCATTCGTCCGCCCCGATGCATACGCAATAGCCGCCTAGTTCCCGAAGTTCAACTCCACCGTATTCCCGCGCACGCCGCCGGATACTACCGTCACCTCCACCTTTCCGGCGCCTGCCAATGCGCGCGGCAGTTCGAACGTTACCTGGTCGAGCCCAATGAACTGCGGCTGCGCGCCGGCGTAAAGCGGCGTCAGCGTCTCCGAACCTAGCAACACCCGCACACTCGTTGATCCGCGCACGCCTGTTGCGTAAAGGTCCAGAAACAGCCGGTCGTCACCAAAGCGAATGGGCGCCGCGACAAACCCCGCCGCTCCTGGCACGAAGGGGAATTCAGTCGACCGGGTGTTGTCCGGCGCCACCCGCAGCAACACCGCCGCAGGTGCGCCCTGCCCATTACCATTCGCCGTAAACACGCCGGGCGCGGTCGCAGCAATCGTCACTGGAAACGCCCAACGCCGGTCACCCGATTCAATCTTGAATGTCGTGGTCCCCGCCGCCGTTCCGGCCGGCACCAGGAAACTGCCCTGCCCCGGCGAGACAAAGAACCACGGCGCCGCGGTTTCGGTTCCACTTGCGGATCGAAATACCCCGCGAACACCTTTTAGATTCGGCTGCGGTCCGTTCGCGCCGATCTCCAATCCATTCGCCATGCCTCCAGCGAAGATAGTGGCAATCGATTCCGGCGCCAACGCCTCGCCAGCGAAACTGGCGCCAGATACCGGCCGCAATGGCGGCCGCCGGCCGATCGCTCTTAGAAACAAATCAATCGTGATGTGCGGCGTGAAGTTTACGAACTCGTGTCCTGAATATGTACCCTCAAGTTGCCCTTGCACGCCGAGCAGCTGGCCATCCGTAAAGCGCGACGGCATTGCCGCGCGCCAGTTGAATGCCGGGTCGTTGGGGTTGCGCGTCAGGAAGTCGTTCGCGTCCAGCCAGCCGTTTGCCTTGAAGATGTTGTAAACTTCAGCCGAGTCGGCCATTGTCAGCACCGTGGACCGCGCTATGCGCTCCGGATACAGCGGCATCGGTCCACTGATCATGTGCCGCCCGTGCAGGCCCCTGTTCACATGCGCCTCGTAACGTGCCAGAGATGTCGCTACGCCCGCGGCGCCAACTTGGGGGTGGTCATCGTTCTTGCCCATCCACCATGCCACCGGGCCGCGATAGGAAGTTGAAGCCGCCGGTGAACCCTGCACACAGGAGATCGATACGGCCGCCCACGGCAGCACTTGAGTGGTGAAGTGAGAAAACTGCGCCCCGTTGGACTGGCCGAACGCAAACAACGGCAGTTGTTGCGAAATCAGCCCTTGCGCCCGCATTGCGTTGATGACCGAGTTCACGCGCACCACATCCGGGTTGGAGGTTCCAATAGTGGTTGTATCCCATTGGCCGGTTTGTCTGTTCAAACAATCAAACGCCGCCACGCCGAATCCCGCGGCCACCAAGTCGCGCGTAAACGACGCGAACTCGGACGCGCTGAACTGGGCCGCTCCGCTGCCGCCAGTACCGTGAAACAAGAAGACAAGGCCCGCCGGGTTCGAAGGAACGAAGTAAGTTACCGGGACACCGCCAAGCGTTCCGGTCAACGGCGTCCATGATGGAACCGCGGCATACTGCGCTTGCAATCGCACATCGCTTCCCGGCACTACGAACGTCGTGTACGGCGCCGCCGGATCGGCCAAGTGTTGCACATCGCCCGCCCACCCCCGGAATATCCGCGTGGACGTATTTTGTTGGGCCCAAATATGCGCCACTGTGCCCGGTGTCCGGTGGCGGCTTACGTATCCCTGCTCAACGGTGACAGAAACCGTCTGCGCCGCCAGCAGCCCGGCGGCTATCCACAGGAGAACAATTCGCATGGACCCCATGTTACCGAATATCGGCCGAGCCCTCCCGCCTGCTAAACTGTAAGCGCAGAGGGCATAGTCCGCCCAATTTCCCCTGTCGCAGCTTAGCCTTAAGGCCAAGATGCCTTGCACAATTCCACAAGCGAGGTATCTTCATGCGACTACTTGCAGTCGGTTGCGTTTTTGCAATCGTTCTTTTCGCACAGACATTCCGCGGCAACATCGCCGGTACGGTGCAGGATGCAAGCGGCGCGGCTATTCCCAATGCCGCCATCAAACTCGAAAATCCAGGCACGGGCCTTTCCCGCGCAGTGCTTGCATCGGCCAGCGGCGACTTCACCATTGCCGAACTCCCCACGGGGAAATACAACATCAGCGTCACCCACCCGGGCTTTGAGTCCAAAAAAGTGGACCACGTCGAAGTCGTCGTCTCCCGAACCACAAACCTTACGTTGACCCTCGGCGTGGCCTCCCAAACTTCGCTCGTCGAGGTCAATGCGCAGGCCGTCACCCTGGAAACTTCCTCCACGGCGCTTACGGGCGTCGTCGACACCAGAACCGTAAAAGATCTTCCTTTGAATGGCCGCGACTTCCGCCAGATGCTAAAGCTCTCGCCCGGCGTCAACGCCGCCAACAATTCCGTTAACGGCATGCGCACCTCCGGAAACAACTACCAGATTGACGGCGCCGATAACAACGACGCCTTTCACAACACCTCGGCCGTGAATCAAGGCGGTGTATCCGGCATCGCCGGCACCCTCCTGCCCGTCGAAGCCATTGACCAGTTCTCGATTCAGTCCAACGCTGGCGCCGATGTCGGCCGTAATGGCGGCGCCGCCGTCAACCTTGTGATCAAGTCTGGCAGCAACGATCTGCACGGCTCGCTCTACTATTTCAACCGCAACGAGGCACTGGCTGCGGCTTCCCCGCTCCAGCCCATCGGCGCCAAGGCCCGCGCCATTCGCAACCATCAGTACGGCGCCGCGGTGGGCGGCCCCGTCATCCGGAACAAGACGTTTTTCTTCGTCACCGGCGAGGGCCAGGTGGCCAATGCCGCCAACTCCGCGCTCGCCACCGTACCCTCCGACGCCTGGGTGGCCGACGCCCGCGTGCTCATGAGTCAGTATGGCGTCCCCGTCAATCCACTGTCGTTGAACATGCTTACCTTCTGGCCCTCACGCACAAAGTCCGCCGGCGCTGGCCTGAACAACTATCTGAACGGCGATGCCAGCGTTTATGACAGCTATAACGGCATCGTGAAACTGGACCACCGCTTCAACCAGAACCACTCGGTCTCCGCGCGATACTTTGGCGGCACTGGCAAACAAACCGCACCCACTGGTTCCCAACTGAAAGAGTACTTTCAGGTGGCGCCCAGCCGCATGCATAACGTTTCCGTCGTCGTAAACAGCGTACTTACGCCGAGGATGGTCAATCAGTTGACCCTGGGCGCGAATTTTTTCTTGCAGGTGTTCAACGACGCTGATACTTCGATTGACCCAAACGCCCTCGGGCTCAACACTGGCGTGACCGAAGCCTACCTCCGCGGAACGCCCACCACCACCATTAATGGGTTTACGCCGGTTGGTTCCACCCAACCACTTGGCCGCATCGATACAACTGGCCATCTGGTCGATAACCTCTCCTATACGGTTGGCAAACACCAACTGAAAATCGGCGGTGAGTACCGGCGCGCTCTCCTCGACGTGTTTTACGACACCGACAAGCGTGGCCGTTTCGTTTTCGATGGCGCGCGCGGCCCATGGTCGGCATCCTCGGCGAGCGGCAATCTGAAATCGATGGCTGATTTCCTGGCCGGTTATACCAGCAACAACTCCGGAGCGATTATCGTTCGCGGCCAGTTGCAGCGGGACTACGTGCAGAACTCCTTTGACTCCTGGATTCACGACAACTGGCAGTTGAGCCCGACCCTGAACATAAACTTTGGCGTTCGCTTCACCGTCAACAGTCCGCTAACCGACAAAAAGAACTCGGTCTCCACGTTCATCCCCGGACAGGGCTTTGTCGGCAGACTTTACGAGCGCGACCTGAATAACTTCACCCCTCGCGTTGGCTTCGCCTGGACCCCAAAACGCAATGGCAAAACGGTCATGCGCGGCAGCTTTGGGTTCTTTAACGACATCCCGCCGTTGAATTTCCTGGTCGCCAATACCGGTATGCCCAACGGCGGCTCGGCCGGCGTTCATGCCAACCCTGGCGGCGCCGCACCCGTCTACACCATTGCGCTTAGCTCCGTAAACCTGACTAGCGGCACACCCATCTTCGGAACCGCGGCGCCGCGGCCCCCGTTTGGCGCCTTCGCCATCAATCCGGATTTTGCCACCCCATATGTAATGAACATGAACCTCAACCTGCAACGGCAGCTCACTGGCAGCACCATCCTTCAAGTCGGCTATGTTGGCTCCCAGGGCCGAAAGCTAAGCTTCCTGCGGAACATCAACGCGCCCGTTCCGGGCACCGCCGGCACAGTGGCCGCTCGCCGGCCCTTCGCCGCCGCCTATCCGGATCTTGCGGCTATCAACGAACTCGCCAGCAACGTCAATAGCAGCTACCATTCCATGCAGACACAACTCCGCCAGACGGTTGCCAAAGGGTTCACCGGCGTCTTGAACTACACTTGGGGGCACGCCATCGACTATGGCTCCGACGTTCGCAACAACCTGCCCACAAACTCCTACGATCTCGCCAACGAAAAGGGCTCCGCCACCTTCGATACCCGCCATAACCTTACTGCGTTCCTGAGCTACGAAGTGCCCGTTTTCACCAAAGCAATCCCCCTCCTGATGAAAGGCTGGCAGGTGAACTCCCTGATTACCGCCTATGGTGGCCAGCCGCTCAACATCCTCGCCGGCACCAACATCAGCACGTCCGGCGACGGGCGTGACCGCGTGAACCTGGTTGGCGATCCTTTCTCAGGAATCGTGCAGCCAGCCGGGACCCGTTCCGTGCGCTACTTTAACGCCGCCGCCTTCGCCGCCCCCGCCGCCGGCACTTTCGGCAACATAGGCCGAAACGCCATCTACGGCCCCGGCTTCGGCGCACTCGACTTCTCGGTGTTCAAGAGCACAAGCATTACTGAGCGCGTATCCACGCAGTTCCGCTTGGAGGTCTTCAATCTCACCAATCGAACCAATTGGGCTAATCCCGGCACGTCGCTGTCCGGCACTTCAACGTTCGGCCTTATGACGAACACCAGAAACGGCAGCGGCGCCCCCGGGATTGGCGTGGGCGAGCCCCGCAACATCCAACTCGCACTCAAGCTCGTCTTCTGACGGCAAACAGACCCGCACTTCGCCCGGAGGCGCGGGTCTTTCTTTTCAACGGCTTACTTGCCTTCCAGAATGTATGTCGGCGTGACCCCGACAGCGGTCGAAAACCCGCTCGTGGCCGGCGTCAGCCACGAAGAACAACTGTGGACCTTGCCAATACACACATGCGGATGAACGTCCACGCGCATGTCCTTCATTTCCAACATCCCGTAGACGCTTATTGGGAATTTCGCCGTCACCGGAGGCACGACTTCCTGCACCACGTACCGCTCGCGAATGGCGCGCTTGCAGGCCCGATCCCACTGCACATCGTCCATGGAAGCGCCAATAAACTCCGACATCTCCGCCGATTCGCTGTTGGGCCGGAGCACCAGCTTTTCCCGATTCCTCAACACAAAATCAAGCAAATCAACGGTTTCCGAGCCCCACTGGACTTTGCGTTCGCTCATCACCCGCGTGATGGGCACCAACGCCCGAATGGCCTTGCGCTCGGCGAGCGGGAATTTGCCGATCACCGTCTCATCGGTCAGCAGATCCAGCATCGCTTTGCGTTGCGCGATATCGGAACGGAAGCTGTTCACCAGGCAAACCGCCCCCTCCCGGTACGCCCGCACCAGCGGATGGACCGTCAGGTCGTACTTTACCAGGAATTCCTGGGTCCGGATGCGCCGGTAGACCACATCGATGGCAAATTCGCCCTTGCGCAGCACGCCGTTCTTGTATTCGAGCTGTTCCGGGCTCACCACTTCCGCCGGATTTCCATGGGCAGTGAGGTATTCGGCGAGCAATTGATGCTCTCTGGACTCGATCGTTTCAAACGGCTGTTTGAATTCTAGGATGCCGATTTGTGCTGTTTTACGCCCTCCAAAGTCCCTAAAAGCCTTCAAAAGTGCGCTCTGAAGGTACTTAACGGAGGGTATTTTGGACAGTTTATGACGCTTGCGGAACTCTTTTACGGGTGCCGTATCGTAGAAAAGGTCCGACAGCATGTCCTGGTAGAGCACGCCGACCGGGGTTTCCGCGCTAAAGTGCGAAAAACGCATGGCGCCGTTATTGATGTGGGAATCCAGCAGGCTGGTAACGGCGAAATGCTTGTAGCCGGGGTTCATTTCGGCGAGCATCCGTTCGCCGGGGAGCAGGTCGAGGCGGTTCAGGAGGGCGGGATCGGCGAGAACCATGGTTCGCAGCCGGTCGATGGCGGTCCATAGGCCTTCGCCGCCTTTTTGCAAGGCATCATATTGCCGTCTTGTCAGGAAATGAGGGCGGAGAAAGGCCGAAACCGGCTTTCCGCTCAGATCAAGATGCTTGGCCTTCATTGCCTGGTGGAGTTGCTCTACCCAGGCCAAGTCTCGAAACTGTTCTGTTTCCAGGAGTTTGTGATAACGGGCAATCGCCTCGTCCACTTGATTCATCGCCGTCGCTACAGGGAATAATTTCCAGCTCCGAGTATGGCATATGGAACCGTCATTGTATAGCAATCCCCATCATCATTTTCAATCTAAGCGTTTGATTCGAAACGTGTTACCAGGGAAGAAAAAACCTTCCCGGAACGCATGTCAGAATAAGAAGAAGATGATCCGCCAACTATTACCCTTTACCTTACTCCTTCTCACCGCCGCCCAACCGGGCCGCGCCGATGAAGGAATGTGGCTCTTGAACCGGTTCCCGAAGGAGGAGTTGAAGAAGAAGTACGGCGTAACGCTGACCGACGCATTTCTGCGCCACCTGCAGATGTCGTCGGTGCGGTTCAACAGTGGCGGCTCGGGGTCGTTCGTTTCACCGAACGGGTTGCTGTTTACCAACCACCACGTCGGCGCCGAGTGCATATACAAGGTAAGCACCAAAGAAAACGACTACATGAAGAATGGCTTTCAGGCTCGCACGAATGGCGAAGAAAAGGCGTGCCCGGACCTGGAAGTAAACGTGTTGCTTCGGATTGAGACGGTGACGGCAAAAGTGAACGAAGGGGTGATGGAGACAACGCCGCCTGCGGAGGCGAACCGGCTACGGCAAGCAAATATGGCGAAACTCGAATCGGCCTGCAACAAGGCAACGGGCAACCGTTGCGATGTGGTGATGCTGTATTCGGGCGGGCAGTACGACCTTTACGAGTACAAGAAGTACACCGATGTGCGCCTGGTGTTTGCGCCGGAAGAGGCGATTGCGGCGTTTGGCGGAGATCCGGACAACTTCACATTCCCGCGCTACTGCCTGGATTTCGCGCTGTTTCGAGCATATGAAAACGGCAAGCCGGCGCGACCGGCGAACTATTTGAAATGGGCGAAGGCAGGCGTTAAAGAAGGAGAGCTGGTTTTCGTATCGGGGCATCCGGGGAAAACGGACCGGCTGGCGACGGTGGCGGAACTGGAGTTCCAACGGGATGTGACGCAGCCGTACGGGCTGGAGATTTTGAAGAAACTGGCGGACCGGCTGCTGGCGTTTGGCGCTGCTGACCCGGAGAACAAGCGAATTGCGAGGGACTTGCTGGCGTCCCTGCAGAACAGCTTCAAGGCACGGACCGGATTCCAGCGGGGCCTGACCGATCCTGAATTGATGGCGCTGAAGCAAGACGCCGAGAACCGGCTTCGAAAGGCGGTTGCCGACGACCCGGCGAAGCAGAAGAAGTTCGGCAAGATATGGGACGAAATAGCCGCGTATGTGAATGAGTACCGGGCCTTCTACGTGGAATACTCGTTGCTGGAGCGGGCTGGGGTGACGGGGAGCGAACTATTCACCCTGGCGCGGACGATTAATCGCTATGTAGTGGAAAAGCCGAAGCCAAACGGAGAGAGGTTGCGGGAGTTCACTGACGCGGCGCTGCCGGCGACCGAGATGGCGATGTATTCGACGGCGCCCGTTTACCCGTCTCTGGAGGAAGTGGTGGTGGCGGAGTGGATGAAACGGCTGGTGGAGAAGCTCGGCGCCGGTCACGCTGTTGTGGCAAAAGTCCTTGGCGGACGGACACCGGAAGCGGCGGCGAGGTATTACGTCCGCGGCAGCAAACTGGCCGACGTTGCGGAGCGAAAGCGGCTGACAGCGAGCGCGGAGGCGGTGGCGGCGAGCAACGACACCATGATCGAATTGGCGCGCATGCTGGACACCGATGGCCGGGCGCTGCACAAGCGATTCCAGGACAAAGTGGAAGCAGTGCAGGCATCAAGCGCGTCGCGGATTGCGCAAACGAGATTCGCTGTGTACGGGGCAAACGAATATCCGGACGCAACGTTCACACTACGGCTGACCTATGCCGCGGTGAAGGGGTACACGAACGCGACGGGTAATCCGGTGGCGTGGGCCACCGACTTCACAGGACTTTACGGCCGGGCAACCGGAGAGGAGCCGTTCGCGCTTCCGCCCTCCTGGCAGAAGGCCAAGAGCGTGGTGCGGCTGAAGACTCCGTACAACTTTGTTTCGACCGCCGACACACACGGCGGAAACTCCGGCAGCCCGACGGTGAATGCCAAAGGGGAGTTGGTTGGAATCCTGTTCGACGGCAATATTGAAGGTCTGCCGAACCAGTATCTGTATCGCGAAAAGATGGAGCGAAGCGTACATGTGGCAAGCCAGGGAATTGTCGAATCCCTGCGGCGAGTGTATGGGGCGACGGAAATTCTGAAGGAGATCGGTTTCTAGGGCTATGTCGCGGGCGCTATTCCTATTCCTTTCCTCCGTGGCACTGCTCGCGCAAGGCGGGTTTCGCGGACCGGGGCGGTATGAAATCTACAGCCCGTTGTCGCGGAAAGTGCTCGACATGGACCGTAATGATCGACGAACGGTCATTCAGTTCGAAAGCCGCCGCACAGACAACCAGACCTGGGACATCAGCGACGCTGGAGGCGGCTATTTCTATATCCGCAACGCGATGAATGGCCATGCGCTGGCGGTGCAGGATGCACGGAACAGTTCGCCGCTGGTGGTTGAGCCGTTCAATAGTTCGCCCCAGCAGCAGTGGCGGCTGGAAAGTGGACAGGACACGACGGCAATTCTGGTAAACCGAAACGGGAAAGCGGTTGACATTCCGCACGGTTCGCGAAGAGACGGAGAACGCGTCAACGCCTACACGAGGAACGGGGAGGAGAATCAACGCTGGCAGTTTCAAAGCGCGGGCGGGGGCGGAAGCCGCTACGACCGGAATGACACGCTGTCTCCAAAGCCGAGTGCCGGCCGCTACGATCAGCCTGCCCAGAACGGACAGCGCGATTCCGATGGCGTTTACTACGACGAGCGGGAGCGGATGTACAGAATGGACGGGGACGGGGTTTGTTTCTACCGGGACCGCGACTTTCGAGGCGAGGCGGTCTGCGCAACCATGAGAACTGGGCGGAGACGGTGGAATTCGGTATTGACGGAAATCGGCTCGGTGAAGTTTTTTGGCCGTGCGGCCGCGGTGCAGATTTTCGACCGTGACGATTTTAGGGGCAACGCGGTAGAGATCTCCGGAGACGAGCGGAACTTCACGCGAGTGCTGCGGAACAATCTGCGAAGTTCGCCGCAATCGATGCGGGTTTACTAGCCTGCCGCTGGACATCGGCCGTCTTGGCCGGAGAAACAAACGCAGATGGGCATTTTTTCCACGAGCCCATCGGAGGAACTCCAGAATGAGCGCTGACAAGGTTTCCACATCCTCTGCACCCCGGGGTGGCAAAGGCACGCGAGCGAACTGTCTGTAAGATTCGCTGAGTTGGAGTGCGCGAAGGCACGCACGGCGGCAGGACGTGGAATGTGGCGAGAGCAAGCGCGCCGTCCAGCAGACTGGGCTGCATTCCGGAATGGCAACGGCACGCGAGTGAACTGTCGGTAAGATTCGCTGAGTTGGAGTGCGCGAAAGTACGCAAGGCGGCAGGACGTGGAATATGGCGAGAGCAAGCGCGCCGTCCAGCGGACTGGGCTACATTCCGGAATGGCAACGGCACGCGAGTGAACTGTCGGTAAGATTCACTGAGTCGGAGTGCGCGAAAGTACGCAAGGCGGCAGGACGTGGAATATGGCGAGAGCAAGCGCGCCGTCCACCGTCCTGGGCTACATTCCGGAATGGCAACGGCACGCGAGTGAACTGTCTGTAAGATTCGCTGAGTTGGAGTGCGCGAAAGTACGCAAGGCGGCAGGGCGTGGAATATGGCGAGAGCAAGCGCGCCGTCCAGCGGCCGGATGTGGCCAAATACCTTGACATTCTACACATCGTGCTTTTTACTATGTGTAGACATTCTTTGCATGGGAAAAAAATCGGATCTGGTACAAGGCACGCTGGACCTGCTGGTCCTTAAAACGCTGGCACTGCAGCCGGCTCACGGGTATGCGATTGCCCAGCGGATACTGGCCAGTTCGCGGCAGGTGCTGGATGTGCAGCAGGGGTCTTTGTATCCGGCGTTACACCGGCTGGAGCGCAAGGGCCTGGTAACAAGCGAATGGCGTGAGGGAGAGAACGGCCGGATGGCGAAGGTGTACTCGCTGACCAAGCCGGGGGCGAGACAACTGCGGGAGGAGATGGACGAGTGGTCCCGCTACATTGCGGCGATTCAATGGGTACTGGAGGCCTGAAGAGATGCGTGTTCCGTGGCGGCGCGAAGAGAGCGAACTGGACCGGGAATTGCGGTACCACCTGGAGACGATGGCGGACGGGTTCGAGCGGGATGGGATGACGCGGGCGGCGGCAATGCGGCGAGCGCGAAGAGAGTTTGGGGGCGTGGAGTCGATCAAGGACGCCTGCCGGGATGAGCATCGGTGGAGTTGGCTGGCGCAGATAGGGCAGGATCTGGAGTTCGGGTGGCGGATGATGAGAAAGACGCCATCGGTTTCGATTGCGGCGGTGCTGACGTTGGCATTGGGGATTGGGGCGACGACGGCCAAATTGACGCTGGCCGATACGTTGCTATGGCGGACCCTCCCGGTACCGGCGCCAGAGCAGTTGAGCGAGATTCTCTGGTTCTCCAAAGACCGGCCGGAGGGGCTGAACAGTGGCAGTTCCGGGAGTATGTTCCGGGACGGCACACTGCGAGTGGCGGACTTCTTTTCGATGGCGGCCTACCGGAACATGCGAGAAACGGTGAAGGGGAAGGCGCGGATCGCCGGGCATCTTTACAACCAGCGGGTGAGCATCTCGTACGCGGGGCGAGTGAGCGTGGCGGAGGAGCGGCCGGTAACCGGGAACTTTTTCACGACCCTGGGATTGCAACCACACCAGGGGAGGCTATTGCAGGATAGCGACGATGCCGCGGGGGCGGCGCCGGTGGTGGTGCTGACACACCGGTTCTGGGCGTCGAAGCTGGGCGGGGAGCGGACCGCAGCCGGCAGCGCGATGCGAATTAATAACCGCGTGTACACGATAGCAGGCGTGCTGCCACCGGCATTTACTGGAATTATCCCCGGCGAAGCGACAGACCTGTACATTCCCATTCCGCAGAGCCCGCGAATGCTGACGGCGGACAGTTGGTACCGGGAGGGCGAAGGCGATGCCCGAAAGTGGATTATCCAACTGCTGGCGAGACGGGAGCCCGGGGTGAGCGAAGATGAATTGCGGGCGGCGTTGGCGGCGCCGTATGCGGCGAGTTGGGCGGCGCGGCCAAAATCGGCCGAAGCAACACCACAACTGCGGATTTCGGAGGCATCGAGAGGATTGGGCGCGATGCGGCGCCGGTTCGGGGACCCGGTGTGGACGCTGCTAGGGCTTGTAACGCTAGTGCTACTGATTGCGTGCGCCAACATCGCGAACCTTCTGTTGGCCCGGAGCGTGGAAAGGGAGAAGGAAGCCGCGCTGCGGGTTTCGCTGGGGTGTGAAGAGTTGCGGCTGTTGCGGCAGTTCTTCACGGAGAGTTTGCTGCTGGCGTGTATTGGCGGGGCATTGAGTGTTGGCGTGGCGGCTGGGTTGAGCGCGTTAATGGTTACGCTGATTCCCGGCGCGGAGGCATTGACGTTGGCGCCGCAGACGGATCCTCGCGCCCTGGCTGGCACCGGAGTGGTGACCTTGGCGGCGGCGATGGTGTTCGGACTGTATCCGGCGTGGCGCACTGCGCGGGCAGGAGTGGCGCCTGCGCTAAAAGAAGGAATAACGCTGAGCCGGGCCCGATGGACGCCGGCACGAATGCTGGTGATGGCGCAGATGGCACTGGGAGTGCTGCTGGTGACAGCGGCAATAGTGTTTACGACGAGGCTGAACGAGTTGGCGGGCAAGGATGCTGGATTCGAACGGCAGCACGTTTTGCTGTTTGACTTGCGGCCAGGCGAAGTAGGATACAAAGGGGACCGGTTGCAGCAGTTCTGGGCGGCTGCGGAAGAACGGCTTGGCGCGATGAGCGGGGTGGAGAAGGCAGGCATCGCGCAGACACGGCCGATGCTGGGAGGCGGCCATTGGGACAGCGTTCACAACGGGGACAATCGGGCCGAAGTGGCGGTTCACCACGGCACACCCGATTTCCTTGCGTCACTGGGCGTTCCGCTGGTGGCGGGACGAGTGGCGCGGCCGAATGAGACGGGAGTAATAATTTTAGGGCAGAACCTGGCGCGAGAATTGAACGCCGGCCTGGGATCGCTCGTCGAAATGAACAAAAGGAAGCTGACGGTCATCGGGATCGCAAAGACGGCGCAGTATTCGAGCATGGAAGAGGAGCACCGGGTGGTCTATTTACCATTTAGTTCTGAGCAAGACTCCGGGACGGTCTTGTTGCGAACAGCAGCGCCGCCCCTGGCGCTAGTGGGCCCGGTGCGGGAGACCGTCGGCGCTTTGGACAAGAGCATCCCGCTGGTGGACATCTACACGATGGAGCAACAGATTTCGCGAACACTCCAGCGAGAGCGCCTGTTCGCATGGCTTTGCGGGAGTTTCGGCGTACTGGCGCTGGTGCTGTGCGCGGTGGGTCTATACGGCCTGTTATCGCACACCACGGCGCGGAGGACGGGTGAAATCGGAATCCGAATGGCCCTGGGAGCGACGCGGGGCCGGGTGATGCAGCAGGTACTGGCGGATGGTTTGCGGTTGGCGGTGGCGGGATTGGCGTTGGGGACGCTGCTGGCGTTCTGGGCGGCACGAGTGGCGGAATCGCAGAAACTGCTGCCTGAGGGACAGATGCCGGGTTGGACGCTCGTGGCGGCGATTGCGGTGTTGGGAACATCAGCAGTTCTGGCAGTAGCGGGACCCGCACTGCGAGCCTCTTCTGTCGACCCAATACACGCTTTAAGACAGGGGTAGGATCTCGCTCACGAGGTAAGACAATCGGTAATTTCCTAATGAAAGGTAATGCATTCGGTGCTATTCTCTAGGTAGCCCTAGTACCATTTACCTAAGAAGAAGCGTTACGCCAGTGAACAAGGCAGTATTTTGTCGGGCGTTCCCAATCGTTGTATTGTGGAGCGCAAGCCTACAGGCAGGACCGATTTGGTCTCATCCCAACGTGCAGGTCGCATTGCCGGAGCCAACCGTTTCTATCGGTTTGATCGCACTCAGCCCCAGTTTGTTGGAATTGGAGTTCCCACAGAATGTGATCTGGTACACGGGAGGGCTGGTGGGGTATTTTGCCAACGAGTGGCGAGCTCCGATCTGGAGCACACCCAACTACCGGCCCTTAGAGGACGAGGAGACCGCTGTACTCCCTGTTTTTAACCGGCCCAATGTCGTTCCGCCCGGCTGGAAGGAGTATTACACACCTCCAGAGACGAACCCCTACATTGTCCCGGAAACACAAGATCCGCCGGTGATCCCGGTAAATCCGCCGGTGATCCCGGTAAATCCGCCCGTCGTGCCGCCGGTGAATCCGCCCGTTGTGCCGCCGGTGATCGTGACGATCCCCGAGCCGGGATTCCTGACGGTGTGGCCGGTGGCGGCACTGCTGGGCTGGGGTGCCTGGCGGCGAAGAAACCGCTAAGCGAGGATTCCCTTCACCACTTCACCGTGCACGTCGGTGAGACGGAAATCGCGCCCGGCGTAGCGGTAGGTGAGGCGTGTGTGATCGATGCCAACCTGATGGAGAATGGTGGCGTGCAGATCGTGGACGCTGACGCGATTCTCCACCGCTTTAAAGCCGAATTCGTCGGTCGCGCCATAGGCCAGGCCGCCTTTGATGCCGCCGCCGGCCATCCACATAGTGAACCCGTAGGGGTTGTGGTCGCGGCCGGTGCCGCTTTCACTGACCGGAGTACGCCCGAACTCACCGCCCCAGACAACGAGGGTCTCGTCGAGTTGCCCGCGGCGCTTGAGGTCGCGAATGAGGGCGGCGGCGGCCTGATCCATGGACGGGCAGCGGCCGCGCAGATTCTTCTCGATATTGGTATGATCGTCCCAATCCTGACCGGCGCTGTGATAGACGTGAACGTAGCGGACACCTTTTTCCGTTAGCCGGCGGGCAAGCAGACAGCCGTTGCCGAAAGGTGTAGCGCCGTATTCGGCACGGATGGCTTCAGGCTCCTTGCGGATATCGAAAACATCCATTGCCTCAAACTGCATCCGATAGGCGGCTTCCATTGACTTGATGCGGCCTTCCAGAAAATCGTCGGCGCCGAAACCATTGGAGAACTCCCTGTTCATTGCCTGAATGGCGTCGAGGTGGCGGCGCTGGGCACCGGCGTCGAGCCACTTGTTCTTTAGGTTGGCGATCATCTTTTCCGGTTCGACCTCGGAATCGGAGAAAGGCGTGCCCTGGTGTTCGGCGGGCAGAAAGCCGCTGCGGAGGAGCGACCCGCCGCCGGCGCCACCGGGGCTGAGGGCAACGAACGCGGGGAGGTTCTGGTTCTCCGTGCCAAGGCCGTAGCTGATCCAGGCACCAAGCGACGGGCGGGTGGCAAGGATGGAACCAGAGTGGATGAGGCTGCGCGCCGGGGTGTGCGTTGGATTGAAGGTGTACATCGACTTGACGAGGCAAACATCGTCAATTACGGTGGCCAACTGGGGGAGCAGTTCGCTAAGTTCGATGCCGGACTTGCCATAACGCTGGAAGCGGAAGGGACTGGGGAGGAGGCCGCCAGTCTGGCGCTCCGTCCGAAGATCGACCGAGCCGGGGCGCTGGCCGGCGAACTTTTCAAGGGCCGGCTTGTAGTCGAACATGTCGACGTGAGAGGGGCCGCCGGCAAGGAAAAGGAAGATGATTTTCTTGGCCTTACCGGAGGTTTGGGGGCCGTTATAGTGCGATGTGGCGGCCTGCAAGCCGATGGCGCCAAGGCCACCGCACATCTGTTGGAGGAGTTGACGGCGATTCATTTTTGGAACAAGACCTCATTGGTGGCCAGCAGGACATGGGCGTAATCGGCGAGCGTGCCTTGGGCGAGGAAAGAGAGACCGAGGTCCCGTTCGCTGGGGCTTGGATCGCGCGCCAGGATCCTGCGGAAAAGAGCCTGGAGTTTGTCGGGCTCGGTCTCAACTTGTTTGGCGAGTATGGTGGCCTGGGTTTTCAGGAAAGTTCCATTGAGAACGAAGAGTTGCTGCAAGGGGGTGGTGGTGAGGTCGCGGGCGGGCGCGGTTTGGGAAGCTTCGGGAAAGTCGTAGAGCTTGAGGAGACTGTTCAAGCGGCCGCGGCCAATGCGGCCATATATGGTTCGCCGGGTATTGGGTTCCGCGTCGAGATCCTGGGAGAGTCCGTAAAGTTGAGAATCGAGGGTTCCCGCAATCTTGAGGAGAGAATCGCGATAGGCTTCGACATCGAGGCGGCGGGGATTCATGCGCCAAAGAAGGGTATTGGTCTGGTCGATGCGGTCGCCGTCGGGCCGGCGGTTGCTGGCCTGCTGCCAGGCGGCGGAGAGCAGGATCTCGGTGTGCAGCCATTTGAGCGACCAGCCATTGGCGACGAAGCGGGCGGCAAGGTCGTCGAGGAGTTCGGGGTGGGTGGGTTTGTCGCCCTGCGTGCCGAAATCGCTGGGGGTGTTGACGAGTGGTTTGCCAAAGTGCCAGGCCCAGACACGGTTCACAATGACGCGGGCGGCAAGGGGAGCGGCGTCGGTAACGATCTTGCCTGCCAGTTCGAGACGGCCCGAGCCGCCATGGAAGTTTTCGCCGGATTTGCTGAGAACGGAGATGAATTTCCGGGGGACGATTTCGCCAGGCGTGGCGACGTTGCCGCGGAGGAATACGGGCAAATCGCGAGGTTCGTTGGGCTTGTAATGCAGCCAGGTGTAGTTGGCGTCGGAACCGTCGACGTAGTTAGCGGCGTCGTAGACGGTGTTCATGAAGGGCTCGGCGGAGGCGCCGGGGCGGCGGCGAGCGGCGACGGCTTGTTTGGCTTGCTGGGCCGGGTCGCGCCAATACCGTTCAAGATAGCTGGTGAGCCGCGCAATATTGAGCGCTTCCACCTCCTTCTGAAGTTCGGCGATTTCCAGTTTCCAGCGAGCGACGCGTTCGGCGGCGCCCACGACGGTGGAGGCTTCGTTGGTTAGGAGGTTGCGGGAATAGGCTAGATCAAAGAGGCGGCGCTGCAGCCACTGGAAACGGGCCTCAGCTTTGGGGTCGAGGTCGAAAGTGGGCCGCTCGCTGCGCATAGTGGACGCGAAGACGCCGGCCAGGCCGTAGTAGTCGCGGGTGGAGATGGGGTCGAACTTGTGATCGTGACAGCGAGCACAACTGACGGTGAGGCCGAGCAAACCGCGGGTGACGGCGTCGACGCGCTCGTCCCAATCGTCGCTGAGGAAAGTGCCAATGACGTCGAGCGAGAGCCGCTGATCCTTGTGATAGACAGGGGCTGCGCCCAGGTAGCCAAGTGCGCGGAGGTCTTCGCGTTTGACGCCGGGCACCTTGTCGGCAGCAAGTTGGAGGCGGAGGAATTCGTTGTAGGGGACGTCGTTGTTGAGGGCTTCGATGACCCAATCGCGATAGCGCCAGGCGTAGGGATAGGGCGGGTTGGTGGCTTCGCTGGTGGGATTGTCTTCGGCGTAACGGGCGACGTCGAGCCAGTGGCGAGCCCATTTTTCGCCGTATTGCGGGGAGGCAAGGAGCTTGGCGACAAGGTTCGGGAAGGCGGACGGACTGGAATCGGCGGCGAAGGTTTCGATTTCTTGGTAGGAGGGGCGGAGGCCGGTGAGGCCGATGTAGAGACGCTGGGCGAGAGTCCGCTTATCTGCCCGCGCGGAGGGCGCCAACTGCTTTTCTTCCATGCGCGCCAACAGGAATGCGTCGATCTTGCGCTGGGGCCAGCCTTTGTTCCGCACAGCGGGAGCGGCGAATTCCTTCAACGGCTGGAAGGACCACCATTTGCGGCCCTCATCGAGCGACATGCCGCGGAGCGGCTGGGCGGCGGGCGCCGTGTCCGCGCGAGGATCGATGGCGCCAGCGGCGATCCAGGTTTCAAAACTTTCGATCACCTGCGGCGGGAGTTTACCGGCGGGAGGCATTTGCAGTTTCGTGTCGAAGTATTGCAGTGCTTTGAGCAGCCGGCCGGCGACGGCCTTCCGCAGACCAGCTTTCGTGTCGAGGACGAGATCGCCCATGGGCGATTTGAGTTTTGAACTGTGGCAGGAGTAGCAGTGGGTAGCGAGAACGGGGCGAATTTTCGATTCGAACAGATCGGCGGGTTGGGCATGGAGGCCCGCGGCGAGGAGTGCCAGCAGGAGACAAGGGCGGGTCATGACTCGCCTATTCTATGCCATCGAAAAGGGCCTTCGCGGTGGCTTTGTGGCGGTAGTCAAACATGCGGCGGAGATCCTTTTCGATGAGCCAGCCAAGGACCGGATCGAGACTCAACGGAAGTGAATACTCAATCTGGTCGCGGAGGATGGAACCGGCACCGTCGCGTTGGAAGATGTGCTGATGGCGCCAGTAAGCGAAGGGGCCCTTTTCCTGCACGTCGGTGAAAAGGCGGTTGCGCTCGTATTCGGTGTGAAAGGCAACCCAGGTTTTGTAGAACGGTCCGAAAAGGAGCCGGAACTCTACGCGAGCACCCGTTTGGAGTCCGCCGGAGCGGGAGATGACGCGAACCCGCTGCCAGGGCGGGAGGAGCAGGGTGAAGATGTCGTCGCGTTCGTGGAAGGCGAAAAGGCGTTCGACAGGGGCGGAGAAACACGACTGGTGTGAAAACTGTAACATCCTGTCCATTGGATACACAGGGGAGGAAGCCGGGTTGATAAACTTATGATAATGTTCCGCTTCATTCTGGGTTTTGCTATTGCGACGGCCACGCTGGCCGCGCAGGATGTGACTGGCGCGCTTTCGGGAACGGTGACTGATTCAAGCGGCGCGATCGTGGCTGGCGCGAGCGTGACGGTGACCAACGCAGCGCAGGGAACGGTGGTGTTCCAGACTAGGACCAGCGACTCGGGGGCCTACACGGCGCCCGCGCTGCAGGCCGGGACCTATATCATACGGGTGGAGGCGAAGGGATTTAAGCGGGCGGAGGTGAGCGGAATCGCACTGCAGGTGAAGCAGCGGGCCCGCATCGACGTGACGCTGGCGATTGGCGATGTGGCGGAGACGATCAACGTTGTGGGCGAAGGGTTGGGACAACTGGAGGCGGAGAGTTCGTCGGTTGGCGCGGTGATCAACACCACCCAGGTGAAGGATCTGCCGATGCCGAACCGGAACATTCTGAACCTATTGACCCTGGTGGGCGGGGTATCGAGCGGCGGCGCGGCGACTGGAATCAACGCAAGTCAATTGTCGATCAACGGTTCACGGACGTTGAATTCCGAGTTCGCAGTGGACGGTGTGAGCGTGGTTTCGGGATCAACGGGCGGTGTGCAGCGAATGCCGTCAACGGAGGCGATACGCGAGTTTCGTGTGCTGACCTCGGGTTACACAGCAGAGTACGGGCGAACGTCCGGCGGATTTGTAAGCGTGATCTCCGATTCCGGCACAAACGACTTCCATGGGAGCCTGTACGAGTACTTCCGGAATGAAAAGCTAAACGCGAACAACTTCTTTCGTAACCTTCGCGGGCAGGAACGGCAGACGGACCGTTACAACCAGTTTGGCGGAAAACTTGGCGGGCCGGTCATGCTGCCGAAGGTGTACAACGGCAAGGACAAGTCGTTTTTCTTCTTTAACTACGAGGGATTGCGGCGGATCAGCCCGTTTAACAATCAGTCGACAATTCCCGACACGGCATTCCGGAGCGGTGATTTTTCACGGAGCCCAATCCCCGTATTTGACGCGGCAGGAAATACGGCATTTCCGGGCAATCGTGTCCCGGCAAGCCGTCTGGACGCGGCGGCGCAGAAGGTGTTAGGGCTACTGCCGGCGCCGAATCAAACCGGAATTCCGGATGTGGCGAATGGGCGTGTGCTGAACAATTATTTGAGCGCGGGATCAAACGGCACGGTTGACAATCAATTTACTGTGCGTGGGGATCATTCCATCGGCGCGGCGGCGCGGCTGAGCGGAAGATGGACCCGGTTTTCGGTAACCAATCCATCGGGCCCGATCATACCGGGTCCGCTGGATTCGCGCGTAGGAGACAGCCTGACGACAGGGAACCAGGCGTCACTATCGTGGACGCACATCTGGTCTCCAACAATCATCACGGAGGGCTTTGCGGGCTTCCAACGGAACAACCCGCAGATCGACCCGCCGAGCCTGGGAATTAATGTCCGGGAGACGCTGGGCATAGAGCGGTCGTCGTTTGCGGCGACGCCGATCATGAACATTAGCGGATGGCGCAGCCTGGGCATCGACACGAACACGTACCGGAGACAGATAGATAACAACTATCAGAGTTCGTTCGCGATGACGCGGACAACGGGCGCGCACACGGTGAAGACGGGATTCCAATTGCGGAAGAACCAGTTTAATGTGTTCAACCCAGGCGGCAACTTCGCTGGCGTGTATTCGTTTAACGGCGAGTTGAGTTCGCCAACGAGGAACTCCGGCAATGGCATACAGGCGATGAGTGACTTCCTGCAGGGGTTGATAGCGACCGCCAATTACGACCTGCCGCAACCAATCACGGGGCGGCGGAACACGAACCTGGGAGCGTTCGTGCAGGACGACTGGAAGGTGAACCGGAAGCTGACGCTGAACATCGGGCTTCGGTATGAGTATGAATCGCCAATGACGATGTCGAACGACATCTATTCGAGGCTGGATATTGTGACGGGCAAACTGCTGGTGGCGGGGCAGAATGCGTCGAGGTCGTTGAACCTGGAAGCGGCGAAGAAGAACTTCGCGCCGCGGGTTGGCTTCGCCTATTCGTGGGACACGAAGACAGTGATCCGCGCGGGCGCCGGAGCGTTTTTCAGCCAGATATTCTCTAACCTCGGCGGGGTGGTCCTGTACCCCGGCTTCACCGTGGCGCAAGCGTTCCCGGACCTCGGCGTAGGTGTGGCGCAGCCGTTCCGTTTGCAACAAGGCATGCCGCAGATCGCGGTGCAGAACTTCAACGATCCCTTCTTCGTGGAGCGCAACGCCACGATCAACAACCCGCTGAACGCGGGCGCTCAGTTCGGCGAAATCAACCCGATGCCGCGGAGCTACCAGTGGAACTTCGGCGTGCAGCGGGAAGTGGCGCGCGGAACCGTGATGGATTTGAGCTATGTGGGCACGCGGGGAAACAACCTTCCGCTGAGCCTGGCGTTTAACCCGATTCCGTTCCAGCGCGGCGAAGAACTGGCGCGTATTGGAACGGCGGCGGCGAACCAGCAGGCGCGGCGTTTGCCGCTGGTTGGGAATCTGGGTTCGTTCGTTCATGCCGGCACCTCCAGCTACCATTCGCTGCAATTGAAAGCGGCCAAGCAGTTTTCGCGGTCCTTTGGCTGGAACGTAACGTACACGTTCGCCAAATCGATTGACGACGGGACAGGACTTTTCAGTTTCTCCCAGCCGAACGACGTGGACGGCGGTCAGTTCCCGAGTTTCTTCCGGCGGCTGGACCGGGCGCGTTCCAATTTTGACCGGCCACACGCGCTGGCGGCGTCTATCCAGTACAAGACGAACGGCCCGATTTGGCTTCGTGGTTTCACAATCAGTCCAATTCTGATTGCGCGGAATGGGTTGCCAGACACGATTACGCAGAGCAACCTGTGGCCCGGAATCGGCCAGCAGCGGCCATTTGTTGTGGGAACAGACGGAGAGGCCAAGGCGGGCGCGATGACCCCGGAGGGGACGGCGATCCGCTACCTCCTGGCGCCGACAGAGGCGAATTTCCCGTTCCGCCCGGCGGGCCCGCTGTTTAGCGGGACCGGAACGAACCGGACGCTAGTGCTGCCGGCGACGCTAGGCGACCTGGGCCGCAACACGCTGCGTCAACCGGGGGAGTTCAATATCGATCTGGCGGTTTCCCGCACATTCGTAATTCGCGAACGGATGCGTTTTGAGCTGCGCGGAGAAGCGTTCAACTTCCTGAATCGCACGAATTTCGATGGGCCGAACACCGCCCTGAGCGTGCAGGTGGACCCATCCACGAATCGCGCCATTTTCAACTCGCCGAGCTTTGGGCTCATTACGGCGGCGAAGTCAGCCCGGTTTATGCAACTGGTGGGCCGGTTCGAATTTTGATCCGGGTGTAAACTATCCCTTTTGCGATGCTGCTCGAACTCAAAGGGGTAGAAAAGCGCTTCGGGGGTGTTGTCGCCCTTCGAAAGGGAGACCTGTCGGTGGAAGCCGGCGAGGTACACCTTGTGATGGGCGAGAACGGCGCGGGCAAATCGACGATGATGAAAATCATCGCGGGGATGTACGAACGGGACGGCGGAGAGATGAAGTGGCGGGGCGAATCCGTCAACTTTGCCAACCCGGTGGAAGCGGCGAAATGCGGCATAGCGATGGTACACCAGGAAAGTTTGTTGGCGCCGCATTTAACCGTAGCGGAGAACATATTTCTGGGCCGGGAGATGTCGAACCGGTTTGGACTGGTGGACCGCGGGGCGATGTTCGACCGGGCGCGGCGGCTGATTGAAGAGCATCATTTTCCGCTGAAAGCGGAATGGAAAGTGGAGAGGCTGAGCCCGGCGGGCAAGCAACTGGTGGAGATTTGCCGGGCGATTGAGCACGGGAGTTCGTTGTTGATTTTCGACGAGCCGACCTCTTCGCTGTCCGAAGCGGAGACGCACGAGGTGTTCAAGATTGTGCGAACACTGCGAGACCGGGGAACGGGTGTCATCTACATTACGCACCGAATGGATGAGTTGCGCTCGGTGGGCGATAAGGTGACGATTCTGCGGGACGGCGAAACAGTGCATTCCGAATCGATGGCGACGCTATCGACACGGAACATGATCCGCTACATGGTGGGGCGCGAGGTGGCGTCGCTGTATGTGCGCGAACCTGTGCCACCCGGCAAGGAGATGCTGCGGGTGCATAACCTGACCTCGCCGCCGGCGGTGAAAGATGTGTCGCTGACGGTACGGGCCGGGGAGATTGTGGGGCTGGCGGGGCTGATCGGCGCGGGACGGACGGAGCTCTGCCGGGCCATTTTCGGACTGGACCAGCCGAGCGAAGGACAGATTTGGGTGGGCGACCAGCAGGTGGCCATCCGCAACCCGAGGGATGCCGTAAGGTATGGCATTGCGTTGATTCCGGAAGACCGGCAAAAGACCGGACTGGCGCGGGAGCTGCCAATTTCCTGGAACGTGGCGATGGCGAATGTTCCTTCGCAGTATGGGATTTTGAACCATGGCGCCGAGCAGGATATGACGGCCAAATCGATTGAGCGGCTCCGTATCCGGTGCGACTCGGGCGCGCAGAAAGCGGGCCGGCTGTCGGGCGGGAACCAGCAAAAAGTAGTGATCTCCAAATGGGTAGCGCGCGGGGCACAGGTGTTCCTGTTCGATGAACCGACGCGCGGAATTGATATTGGCGCGAAGGTGGAAGTGTTTGAAGTGATGGACGAGTTGGCGCGGCAGGGCGCTGCGATATTGATGGTAAGTTCAGAGCTGCCGGAGCTGTTGCAGGTGGCGGACCGGATACTGGTGATGCGGCAGGGACACCTGGCCGGCGAATTGCCAGGAAGAACGACACAGGAAGAGATCATGCGACTGGCAACGCTGCCGTCGTCGGGGACCGAGTTGGAAGAACTATGAAGACCGTACAGCGACTGCTGCCTTTTATTACGCTAATCATTTTGTTCGCGGCGCTGTCGATTGCGACACCCCATTTTCTGACGGCGACGAATCTGTCTTCCGTAGTGCGCCAGACGGCGGTGTTCAACATCATGGCGCTTGGGATGACGCTGATTATCATTTCCAGCGGCGTGGACCTTTCGGTGGGTTCGATTCTGGCGATGGGCGGGCTGATGGGGACGATGGCGATGTCCAAAGGGCAGCCGATTCTGGCCGGAGTGCTGGTGGGGATTTTGACCGGCGGTGTGTTTGGATTGATTAACGGCGCCCTGATCACAAGGCTGAACATCAGCCCGTTCATCGTGACGCTGGGCACGATGGGAATTGTACGCGGCTTGGCGCTGGTGGTTTCCAACGGGCTGCCAGTGCATGAGATTCCTAAAGCGTTCTCCTTCCTCGGCGAGGGGACTGTTATTGGTGTTCCGTTCGTGTTATTGCTTCTGGTGGCGTGCGCGCTGTTTGTGCACTTTCTACTGGACCACACACGGCTGGGGCGGTACACGTTCGCCATTGGCAGCAACGTGGACGCGGCGATATACGCGGGAATTCCGGTGAAGTTTCATACAACGGCGATCTATGCGATTGGCGGTCTGTTGACCGGGCTGGCTGGAATGATTGAAGCGTCGCGTTTGATGACAGGCCAGCCTACGGCGGGACAGGGGTATGAACTGCAGGCGATTGCAGCCGTGGTGATTGGCGGCGGCAGCTTGCGCGGCGGGGAAGGGTCCGTAACGGGCACGCTGATCGGCGGGTTCATCATGGGCTTGTTGGCGAATGGGTGCGACCTGCTGGGCATCAATCCGTATTGGCAGCAGGTAATCATCGGCGCGGTCATCATTCTGGCAGTATCGGTGGATGAGTTGCGAAAACGGCGAGCGGTTTAGGTTGTAATGGGGAGATGGCTGATCTACCCGTTTCCCGTTCGGCGCTGCTGACGCATTTCGACTATACGCTCTGGGCCAGTTCTCGGTTGCTGGACGCCGCGGGCCGATTGAGCGAGGAAGAGTTGACACGCGACATGCGGGTTTCGCATACGTCGCTGTTGGGCACGCTCCAGCACATTTACTATGCCGATCGCGTTTGGCTGGCGCGGCTGGAGATGCGGACACCCGCTGCATTTATGGACCCGGAGCCGGGGCCGGGCGTGGCCGAGCTGAAGGAACACTGGCCGGTGGTGATAAAAGGTTTGCGCGATTTTGTGGAGCTGGCGCCGGAGGAGCTATTCACGCAGGAGTTGCATTTCAAACGGCTGAACGGCGACGCGCAGCGGCTGGCACATTGGAAAGTGCTGCTGCATGTGGTGAATCATGCGACGCTGCACCGCGGCCAGGTGATGGCCATGTTGCGCCAGTCAGGGCACGTGCCACCCGGGACGGATTACCTGTTTTTCCACTTGCAGTTGTAGGCTAGGGCTAATGACTCGTCGAGAATTGATGGCACTGGCCGGCACGGCGCCGGCGTTTCTGCGGTCCGGCTTGGCGGCCCCGAACGATCGCATCAACGTTGGATTTATTGGCGTGGGCGGAATGGGCACCAGCCGGTTGAATGGCTTTCTGCGCCACGCGGACATGCATCCGGTGGCCGTATGCGACCTGGACACAACGCGCGTCGACAAGGCCGTGGAGCGGGTGAAGGCGGCGCGGAATATGACGCCGGCGAAGTTTAGCGACTATCGAAAGCTGCTGGAATCGAAAGACATCGACGCGGTGTGCATCGCCACGCCGGACCACTGGCACGCGCTGCCGCTGATACACGCGGCGAAGGCGGGCAAAGACGTTTTTGTGGAGAAGCCGCTGAGCTATTCGATTGGCGAGGGGCGAGCGATGGTGAAGGCGGCGCGAGCCAACAATCGGGTGACCCAAATGGGCAACCACATTCACAACGACCTGCCCAACTACCGGCGCGTGGTGGAACTGGTGCGGAGCGGCGCGGTGGGCAAGATCAAGCGAGTGGCGGTATGGAAGACTTCGGAAGACAAGGGCCTGGGAACGCCGCCGGACGGGCCCCCGCCGAAGGAGTTCGACTACGAGTATTGGCTAGGCCCGGCTCCTCGGCGCGCCTATAATCCGAACCGATCGCACTTCAACTTTCGCTACTTCTGGGATTATTCGGGCGGAATGTTCATCGACTTCTGGTGTCACATCACCGACGTCGTGTATTGGGCGCTGGATTTGCAGGCGCCGAAGTACGTGTCGGCCAGCGGACGGCGGGAATTGACTGACGACAATGCCGAAACGCCGAACTTCCTGGAGGTACAGTACGAGTTTCCCGGGCTGAACGTGGTGTGGAGTTTGAATCCGCAAGGGCCGCCCGGGTTTGAGAACTGGGGAATAGGCGCGGCGTTCCAGGGCACAGACGGGACCATTGTCACCAACTACAGCGAACACAAAGTGATCCGGAAGGGCAAGGAGGTGACGGACTTCAAACGGCCCGAACCGTCGATTCCAGATAGCCCCGGCCACATTCGCGAGTTTTTGGACAGTATCAAGAGCCGCAAGCTGGCGACGTGCGACGTGGAGTACGGGCACCGGTTGACCAAGGGCGGACACCTGGGCAACATCGCGTTCCGGACGGGGCGGCGCATTCAATGGGACGACGCCGCGGAACGAATTGTTGGCGACAAAGAGGCGCAGAAGCGCGTAACCCGGCAGTACCAGAAACCGTGGAAACTCGCCTAATCCTTGCGTTGCTTGGCGCGGGCGCGGCGTGGGCCGATACGTACCCGCGGCAGCCCGATGTGGACGTGGAGCACTATGTTTTTCGAGTAGGGTTGAGCGATGCGACCGACGAGATCCGGGGCGAGGCACGCGTTGACTTTCGCGCGAAGGGGCGCGAGCTATCGCTTGACCTGGCGATGGCGATGCACGTGGATGGGGTGGACGCGGGGGGAACGCCGCTGGCCTACGAACATCGCGGCGACCGGTTGCGTATCACTCTTCCGCCGGGCAAGAGCCAGAGGAGTGTGACCGTCCGCTACCACGGCACGCCGGAGAGCGGATTCCGGATCGGTCCAAACTTGCATGGAGAGCGAACTTTCTTCAGCCTGAATTGGCCAAACCTGGCGCGGCAATGGCTGCCGATGATCGATCATCCCTATGACAAGGCGACGTCGGAATTTTTGGTCACCGCTCCGGCACATTACCAGGTAGCGGCCAACGGGCTGTTGCAGGAGGAACGGGACATGGGGGACGGGCGGCGGATGACGCATTGGAAACAGGGCGTGCCCATCGCATCGTGGTTGAACGCGGTGGCGGTGGCGCGCTTCTCCGTTCGGTATTTTGGCAGCGCGGATGGCATCGCGATGTCCAATTGGGTATACCCGCAGGATCGTGAAAAAGGCATCGCCACCTTCGACGTTCCCACACGAAACGCGTTCGATTTTTTCACGCGATTTGTGGGGCCGTATCCGTACGAAAAACTGGCCAACGTGCAGGCCGCCGGATTCAGCGGGGGAACCGAACACGCGAGCGTTATTTTCTATGGGGAAAAGGCGATAACGGCCAAGCCAGCAACGAACCTGGTGACCCACGAGATTGCACACCAGTGGTTCGGCAATGCAGTGACCGAAAGCGACTGGGACGACGTGTGGCTGAGCGAGGGGTTCGCCACGTACTTCACGCTGTTGTGCATGGAGCATGTGGAAGGGCGCGACGCGTTTGTTAGCGGATTGAAGCGCAGCCGGGCCGCGGTGTTTGGGCTGGAGGCCCAACTGCCGGACGCTCCTGTCATTCACCGGGAGTTGGCGGACATGAAGAAAGTGCTGAACCGGCTGATCTACGAAAAAGGCGGCTGGACGTTGCACATGCTGCGGGGGATGATCGGCATGGAGGCATTCCACGCGGGTGTGCGCGATTACTACCGGCGTTACCAAGGGAAAAATGCGACGACCGTGGATTTCCAGCGGGTGATGGAGGAACACAGCGGCGTGCCACTCGGTTGGTTTCTGGACCAGTGGCTGCGGCGCGCGGGGACGCCAGTGCTGGAAGGCGAATGGAACTTCGACGCGACGGCGAAGGCGATACGTGTGAAAGTGCGCCAGACGCAGGCGGGCGAGCCGTACCGTTTGGCGGTGGAGATGGGGATCGATGGGGCGCGGGTGGAACGGATGGAGATGCGGACGCGCGAAGCCGAATGGACGATACCAGTGGAAAACGAACCTAGGGAACTGAGGCTTGACCCGAACACCTGGCTGCTGGCGGAGACGCGGTTCACGAAGCTGGGCACACATTGATCAGGGCGCTATCCAGACGGAGAGATCCTGTTGCAGCGTCTGGCCTTCGGTGAGAGTCAGGGTTGAGGCTTGCGCTTCTTCGGCAGCCTCCGCGGTGATTTCGCGGATGTCCATGGTGGCCAGGATACGGTAGGTTCCCGGCGGCAGACCGTTGAATTGATAACGCCCATCGATATCGGTAAGCGCCTGCCTGGCGCCGCCGGCCATGCGGCGGGTCTCCTCTTTCTCCGGCCAGAGGTAGACGGGCATGCCGGGCGCCGCGCGGCCGCCACTGGTAACGACGCCACGGATCTGCGCGGCCTGCTCGGAGAGATTGATCCGAATCCTTTCGCCCCCCCGCCAGGGCTCCAGATAAACCGGGAAGGCGTCGGGCGGACGAACGGCGCGCCAGGGGCGTCTGGGTTCGCCGCGATCAGTCTGAATGCTAACGACGTACTGGGAAGGCGCGCCGGCGGCAATGAACTCCCAATGGCCCGCGCCGAGCGTAGCGCGCGCCTGGGGCACCTCGCGAAAGGATTCGGCGCCCGATAGATCGTCCCGCCGCGCGGCGAGCGCGACAGGCGTCCGTAGAGGCGCCCGCGTGGCGGCGGAACGGACTTCGAACTGCGCCGGCGAGGTGGTGATGACCTGGAGGCCGATTTGTGTGTTCTGGTTAACGGAGATCTCGGTGAAACCGGAACCGGAACCGTCGGCGTAGGCGGTGAATATCTCATAGACAGCCGGCGCAAGCCCGTTAAATGAGTACCCGCCGCCACAGGAACCCTCCGTGGTTTTGCGGGTTGTTTCCGAGGAAAGGGTTACGGTGACGGCGCTCATACGGTCACAAACGATACGGCCCGAAAGACTGGAGAGCACGCCAGGCTCAGGGCGGATGTTGGCGTCGGCCGTGTCGTTATCGAAATGGACTTCATGGGCGGTGGCGTCGCGCGGCTCGCGCGCCTCCGGGCCGAACATGGGCAAAAGCCCCGTACCATCGTCCAGAACATGCGCCGCGCTTCGTACCCAGTGCTTCCCAAGTTCCAGGCCGGTGATGCGGTAGACGCCGCGGTCATCGGTTACGCCGCGGCTGGCGACGCGCAGCGGGAGCTTCGCGCGGTAGGCGATCACCTCGACACGCGGAATGCCGACACCGTTCTCATCGAGCACCGTGCCGGTGATGGCGCCCATCCGGTGGAGGCGTAATTCGGCGAACAGCGAGGATTCCTTTGCGACGGCGAATGGCGTTCCATAACCCGTGGGACGGCGCTGGCCATAGGCGGCGGGCAGGAAGCCTTCACGCTGCGTCTCCAGCAGGTACACGCCATCGGGCACGGAAACAAATTGAAACTGTCCGGACCGGCCCGCGCGTGTTTGCATAGGGCGCACACCGGAGCCGCTGCCAGGGACCGGCTTCAAGTGAACAATGGTGCGGGAAAGCGGTTTGCCGGATGCCCACTCCAGCGCAACGCCCTGAATGACTCCGGCGGCCAACAGGTGCGCGCAGGAGAAGAGTAGAAGTATCCGGCACATTCATCAGAAATTGACGCGCGCGGCACTTGCGGCGTGCAGGGGAATCCGCGATACCCTGGATGTTTCCCATCATGAAAGTTCTTCAGCTACTTCTGCTTGCCGCGTTAGCGACGGTTCCAGGCTGGTCCCAGGACCTGGTTGGGCTCTATCTGATGTGGCAGTCCGACCCGGCCACCACGATGACCGTAAATTGGGTGGACCTGCACGCGAATAGTTCGCTGGATGTTCATTACCGGCGTGTTGGCGAAACCGCGTGGTCAAAAGCGACGGGCGCGAAATTTTCCATTTCCGATACGACCATGCAGGGCCGGCGAGTGGAACTGAAGGGCCTGATGCCGGACACCTACTACGAGTTCAACATCGGCAAAGGAATTGAGAAACCAACGGAAGGCTGGCGCTTTCGCACCATGCCGCGGGACCTGAACCGGCCGGTACGGTTTGTCACCGGCGGGGACATGATGCACACGCGCCAGAAGCTGGACAAAGCGACAGGAAGCGCTGCCGCGCTTGATCCGGATTTCGCGCTGCTGGTGGGCGATTTGGCGTATGCGAATGGCGTGTCTTCGAATCGATGGGTGGAGTGGCTGAAGAGTTGGATGGAGCGCGCCGTAAGTCCGGACGGACGGCTGATTCCGATGGTCGTTGGCATTGGCAACCACGAGGTAAGAGGAGGCACGAACGGAAAGATTCCGGAAGACGCGCCGTTCTTTTATTCGCTGTTCCGGACACCGGAGCAGCGGTCGTATTACGCGTTGGACTTCGGCAATTACATGTCAATTCTAGTGCTCGATACTGCCCACACCGTTCCGGTGGCCGGTACGCAGGCGCAGTGGCTGGAAGGGGCGCTGGCGGCGCGGAAAGACAAACAGTTTGTCTTTGTCGGATACCACTATCCGGCCTATGGAACGACGAAGGCACCAAAAGGCGGCACGCCGCTGGACGCCAAACGGTCGATAGAGATCCGTGAACACTGGATGCCAATTTGGGAGAAGCACGGCGTGACGGCCGTGTTTGAAAACGATCATCACAATTTCAAACGCACCCACCGCTTGCGGCAGCACAAGCGCGATGACGCCAATGGAATTGTGTACCTGGGTGATGGCGCGTGGGCCGTACAGACGCGCACGGTGCCGGACCTGGCGAACGGCTGGTGGCTGGCCAAGGCCGAAGGGCGCAATCACGTGTGGGAAGTGAAACTGCGCGCGAATGGGACCTCGACAGTCCGCGCCATCGACATCGATGGCAAGGAGTTCGACAAGCTGGACATCGCTACGCCGCGCACTAAGCCGGTCGAGTAGGAACGATCCAAAGATACGCCGGGTAGTCGTGCGTGCGATCTACTTCAGCCGGCTGCCAATCGCCCATACCGTTAAACTGATAGGCCACTACCCGGGTTCCCGGTTTACATTCCGCCAGAATTTTTGGCTTCAGCTTCGCCATCACCGCGGTGTACAGGTATAGATACACAACGGTGGCATTGCGTAAATTAGCTTTGAAAAGATCCTGTTCGACGAAGCGGACCCTGCCCGTGGCGCCGGCTTTGCGAGCGGCGGCGCGTGCTTCCTCTACGCGGTGCCGTTCAATTTCAATTCCCACGCCCCGCGCGCCGAACTTCTTTGCGGCATAGATGACAACGCGACCGTCGCCGCTGCCCAGGTCGTAAACAGTGTCTGCTGGCGCCAGCTTCGCCATGCGAAACATTGAATCCATCACCTCATCGGGCGTGGGAACCCAGGGCACGTCGCCCTTGCTTTCTTCGTACTGGCAAAGGGCCACGCTGGAGAGCAGGGGCAGGAAGGCGCGTCGATTCATTTGGTTCATTATCTCCGCTGGGAGCTTCGGCTGGGAAAAACGATACGCGGCCAGGCAGACGCGGACTTTGCATCAAGGCTGGCCACAGCATATGGGACGCTAGAAGAATCTACGTGAAACGACTTTCATTCTTATTGGCCGCCACTGTGGCGCTGGCGCAGAAGCCTCCCGAATCCGCTGACGCCCAAAAGCGGGTGGAACTGAATCTGCTGGGCAAGGAAGACACCGCCAAAGGGGAGAGCCGGCGCAACGAGAACATTCAGTTCAATTTGGTGGATAACAACGCGCTGAAGGAACTGAATGTGCGGCTGGGAGCCACGGCCACACTTGTGCAGGAGTTCCAGGCCGACCGCGGCTACTTCGGCGCCGAGTTCGGCAATCCTCCCTCTCCCGTAATTCATCTGACGGCCGCGCGACGCGCCAATTGGCATGGCAACCTCTTTTTCAATCACCAAAACAGCGTTCTCTCCGCCCGTTCGTTCTTTCAGGCCGGCGACGTGCAACCGGCGCGAGAGAATCGCTATGGACTGCAAACCAGCGCCACACCCGGGCGAAACTGGTATTTCTCCGTTCAGGCCTCGCAGGACAAGATTCGCGGCCAGGTGAACGGCAACGTCCTGGTTCCCCGCCCCGAAGAGCGAACCGCGCTGACGGCGGACCTAGGCCGCCGCGCGATTGTCGAACGCTATCTTGGCGCCTATCCGGCGTTGCTTCCCAATCGCACCGACATCAACCCGCGTGCCTTGAACACGAACGCCCCGCAGCGAATCGACGGCAATGACGCTGCACTCCGGCTGGAGCATAAGCGTGTCTATGCGCAGTACCAGTTCACCGGGCAGTCCGTCGATGCTTTCCAACTCGTCGCCGGACAGAATCCCAATACGCGAACGCGCTCGCACCGCGCCCGGCTAACCTGGGCGCCGGGCGTGCACTGGCGGATTACGTCGGCGTTTGATCGCATCGGCTCGCTGCTAGTGCCGGAACCCAACGCGGTAGGGCCGATGGTCTCGATAGCGGGGCTGACCACGCTCGGCCCGTTGGCGGCGATCCCGATTGACCGTGCCCAGAATATTTACCGGCAGGAGGCCATCTATAACGCCACCAGCGGCAACCATACGTGGGCGGCCGGCGGCGGCTTCATTCGGCGGCAGTTCAACGGCATGGAAACCGACGCCCACCGGGGATTTCTCTCGTTCTCGAATGACTTCGGCCGCACCGGTATTGAGAACCTGCGGCTCGGCACACCGTCGCAGTATCTGGCTTCGGTCGGGAATGTGTGGCGCGGGTTCCGGCAGTCGCTGGGCGCCGTGTACGCGCACGATAGCTGGCGCGCGACGAAGAGACTCACCGTTCAATACGGCATTCGCTGGGAGTGCATTGGAAGGCCGGGCGAGGTGAATCAATTGAACCAGATCGCCTACGGCGCTGACTGCAACAACGCCGCTCCACGAGTGGGCGGGGCCCTGCGCCTGCCCGGCGAATGGGGCGTTGTCCGCAGCGCAGCCAGTGTGCAGTTTGGCGAAATTCTGCCGGTCAGCTACTCGCAGGTCCGCTTCTCACCGCCCCGCAGCGTAAAGCTCGTGATACTGGCTCCGGAATTGACCAATCCATTTAACGGCTCCGGCGAGGCGCCAAAACCGAACCTGTACCTGCTCGACCCTCAACTTGCCACACCGTACCACTACCAGTACAACACCAGTTGGGAGCGCGGCCTGGGCGCCGGTTGGCGCATGCAGGCCGGTTACACGGGCAGCAGGGCGCACAAACTGCCGATCATGTGGTATCTCAATCGCGCGCACCCGGTGGCGGGCATCCCACAGACGACGGCCACCATCAACAGCCGCCGGCCGGACGCAGTGCTTGCCGATGTGCGCTGGGTGCTGAATGGTTCGCGAGGGTACTTTGACGCAGGGCGCCTTACGGTGGTCGCACCGAACGTAAAGAACGTCACGCTGGACGCGGCCTATTGGTTCAGCAAAGCGATGGACCTTGGCGCCGACTACACGAACACCTCCTACGACGCCGATTCCCGGCTTTCAAGAAGCCAGAGCGAATACGAGACGCATCGGGACCGCAAAGCCCGCAGCCAGTTCGACCAGCCGCACGCGTTCCTGGCCCGCGTTTCCTACTCCTGGAAGAAGTGGACCGCAAGCAGCGTTGTTCTGTTGAAGCAGGGCACGCCGTTCCACGTGACCACGCTGGATGGCCCAGGCTTCGGGAATGTGGACGGCAATGGCGGAGACCGGCCGAACCTGCTGCTCCCGGAGATTCTTGGGCGCTCGATCGGCAACCCGGACACATCGGTGCAACAGCTTCCGCGAGCCGCGTTTTCGCCCATTCGGCCGGGCGAAGAGACGGGAAACCTGGGTGCGAACGTTTTTCGCAAAGGCGCCATTCGCAACGTGAACGCCGCCGTTACGCGCAGTTGGCGAGTTCCCTACGAAACGGTCATCACGCTGCGGGCCGAATCCATCAATCTGCTCAACACGCCGCAATTCGCAGAACCAGGCAGCGTTTTCGGTACGCCGGAATTCGGGTTCATCACCAACACTCTGAACGATGGCCGGGCCTTTCGGTTCAATCTCTCCGTGCAGTGGTAAGACCCGGGAGGCGATCAACGGCCCGCGGTGGCAAGGGCCTCGAAGAAGCCGCAGTGCTTCCGGAACCCCAGGGACTCGTAAACACGGACCGCGGCCGCGTTGTCCATGCGCACATTCAGGCCCACAGTTTCCGATTCCGCCACCGCTCGCAGCACGGCGCAAGTCACCAATTTCCCCAACCCGCGCCTGCGCCATTGGCGATGCACATATACGTTACCAATCGCCACAGCGCCCTCCGCGGGGGCGTACAAATGCGTTCCAGCCGCAGCCACCAAACGGCGATCCTCATACACTCCCCAAAACACACCCGCCGTTACCATGGAAGGAAAGAAAAAGTCGGGTGCTTCCCCGGAGAGAGCGCCATCCGAATACAGGTCTTCAAGCGCCGGCACGTCGGCCGCCGTCAACCGCCGCGCGCGAGTGGTGTCCACCCAACCGGACCGCTCGCCATTCCAGCCCATACGCCACATGGCAACGCGTCTGGTGACCACAGCCAGCCGGTCCAGCAGTTCCAAAGTCCGCGGCAGCACTTGCAGATGGACGGGCCAACTGACGTGGGTGAGCGCCTCGGCGATACTTTCCTCTCCGAGCGCAAAAAGAATGCAGGTTCCGTAGTCGCTGTAGACCAGCGTCAAGCCGGGCGCAAACCACTTCGACTTCGCGAACGCGTCCGGCAACAAATCCCCAAGGGCGTAGACGCTCCACAGCGGATCCGTCCGCAAGAGGCTCCGGATCTCGGCCGCGCTGGTTAGGCGGGCCATGCAAAAAGGCCGCGGCTTCCCTGCGCGGCCCTCTCCGGATCATGAACTGCGGGCAAGCTAGAAGCTCGCAACCGCCGCAGCTTCCTCATTGAAAACTTCAAACACGGTGTAGAGCTTCGTGATCTGCAACAGGTCCTGGACTCGCTTGGTTAGGTTCAACAGCTTCAGACTGCCGCCATTGTTGGAAACGGAGGTAAAGGCCGACACCAGTTCCCCGATACCGGAACTGTCGATATAGGTGACGTCGCCAAGGTTAAGGACAATCTTTTTCGTCCCATCGGCTACCAACTTCTTCACCGCCTCCCGTATCGCCACCGAGCCATCCCCCAAAGTGATCTTCCCGCCGACATCCACGAGGCACACATCGCCATTCTGCCTTACGTTAATCGTTGCGCTCATTCGTCTTCTCCAATTCGCTATTCTTGTCCGGCCTCGCCGTGAAGCGAGAACCTTGTGTCATCATGAGATACTTTCACAGTATAGCCGCGCCGCATGACAGAATTTGTTGAAACTGAGATCTTATTGATTGGTCCCGATGGCGCCCCCCGCCCTATCCGACTGAACGCTTCCCCGTTCATCATGGGCCGTTCGGAGACGGTGAACCTGCCGATGCCAGGGGATACGATGCTTTCCCGCCAGCACTGCGCCTTTGAGTGGACGGCGGGGGCGTGGGTGATCCGCGACCTGGGCAGCAAGAACGGCACCACGGTGAACGGACAGCCGCTGGTTCGAGAGCATCGGCTTTTCTCTGGGGACCGCATCGTCGCTGGCCGGCAAGTTCTTGAGTTCGAGGTCAACAAGGGCACGCTGCCGAAACCCGCGCCGTCGCCGCTTGAATTCGTGGAAGACGATGCGGGCGTGCCGATGCGGCCCGATTCCACGTTCATCATCCGGCTCGATTCGGCGAATTTTTCCTCCAAGCCGTCCGGAGCGCTTTCGGTCGAACTCGAGCGAGCCAACCGCCGCATGGATGCGCTCGTCCGCGCCGGGCGCGAGTTGGCGTCATTCAAACCGATTGAAAGCCTGTTCGGGATCACTCTGGATTTGGCGCTAGACGCCGTAGGCGCCAAGCGCGGCGTGCTGATGACGCTGGAAAACGGGGAACTGATTACTCGCGCCAACAAGGGCGACGGGTTTCGAGTCTCGTCGGCCGTCCGCGACAAGGTCATGCGTGAACGGGCGTCACTCTTAGTGCAAGACGCTTCCGCCGATTCGCTCCTCCGCGCGTCGCAGACCATCGTCCAACAGAACATCAAGAGCCTGATGGCCGTCCCGTTGCAGACCGAGTCCCAGGTCATCGGCATTCTCTACGTCGATACTCCGAGCCTGCTGCACCCGTTTGACGCCGAAGCGCTGAGCCTGCTCACGGTGTTTGCCAACATCGCCGCCATTCGGATAGAACATGCCCGGCTGGTGGAGGTGGAGCACGCCGAGCGTCTTATGATGCACGACCTGGAACAGGCCGCCGACATCCAGCGCAATCTCTTCCCGCAGAATCCGCCTCAACTGCCTGGCCTGGAACTTTCCGGCCGCTCGCTTCCGTGCCGCTCCGTTGGCGGAGACTACTTTGACTACATCCCCATGGCGGACGGGCGCATCCTGGTTGTGGTGGCCGATGTTTCCGGCAAGGGTCTGGCTGCTTCGCTGCTGATGTCGAGCCTGCAGGCGCGCGTCCACGCACTGTGCGAGTTGGAAACTGACGTCGCAAAGCTTGTTAGCCGCTTGAACCATTCCATCAAGGCCAATACGCCCGACAACAAGTTCATTACTGGATTCTTCGCCGCCATCCACCCTGACACCGGGGAAATGGAGTATTCAAACGCGGGCCACAATGCCCCGGTGATCGCCCGCCAATCCGGGAAAACCGAACTGCTCACGGCTGGCGGTCCGGTTCTCGGAATTCTGCCGAACATCACGTACGCCGGAGGCCGAACCCGGCTGGATCGGGGCGACCTGCTGGTGATGTACAGCGACGGTGTTTCGGAAGCGCCAAACGCAAAGGGCGATGAGTTTGGCGAGGAACCCGTGGCACAGATCGCCGCGGCGTGCATCGATCGCTCCGCGGACGAGGTGCTAATGGAAATCGCCCGCCAACTGCGTGCTTTTCTGGGTGACTGCTCCCCGACCGACGACGTGACCATGGTGGTCGCCCGAAAACGCTAGCGAGGCAGGATCTCCGCCACCTCCGCAATCACACGCCCGTCCGGCTGGCGGAGTTCATTGCAACGGCCATAGAGGATCTGGCCGGGTTCTCCTTGCAATAGGTCTTCCAGCCGGTGGTCGATGACGATTTGAAAGTAGCCGCGCGGGTGGCTGGTGAAAGGAATCGAGTAATGTTGCAGCAGACCGCCCAATGGAATCCGCGCTTCCAGAACACGCAGCCGGGGTTCGTCCGCGAAACAGCCAAGGTCGATTCCTATCGCGCCAAACTCCACCGGAGCATGTGTATCCTTGCGCCTAAGAACCGAACACCGGACCAGATAGTCGCCCATCCGTGTAGACGCTTGCGCGTCCAGGATCAGACCACTGCCATGGAAATCCGCCAGGCGCGACGTCATATCCTGGCTATGCGCCAGCAGATGGCGGTCCCGTTCCGGTAGTGCCTCCGGCGGCACAAACGTCACCGGAAGATCGCGGCTTGCCAACCCATAAAAGAACCGCAAGGGCGCCAGTATATCGATTTCCAGCATGAAGGGGAGTGTTCGCTATTGCTTGGGATACCCGGGCGCCGCCATCACTTCTTTCATCTGCAGCAGATGCCGTTCGGCGTGTCCGCTGATCATCAGAATCATCTCGTAAAGGTCCATCTCGCGTCCTGGTCCCATTTGGAAGAAACGCCCGCGCAGGTCGTCCCCGGTCGTTTCGACGTAGCGGATCGTGGTATCACGCCGTTCGTTCAGCGCGGCGACCAGAGCTGCTTTCGTCGCAAAGCGGCCTGTGGGGCGAATCTCCCCCGGCGCGGTTGCCGTCTTGGTGCGGTCTGTCATTTGTGCCAACACGGCCTTAGCCGCGGCTTCTTTGGCGCTGGCCTTGGCTTTGCGCTTCGCCTCATCCACCGGAGCCTTTTTGGCTGTCTGCTCAATCAACCCACGGAGAAAATTCTCTGTCTCTGTGATGTGCTCGGCGCACTCGGCAATACTCCAGCGCGTCGGGCCGGCCTTGAAATTCCACTGTGCAGCACTTAGCGGGGTAATCAGATCCAGCACCTGTTTCCGCGTCGCATGCAAATGGCTCATCGCCTGGTCGCGTTCCCCTTTGCTCAGCGGTTCCGCACTTAGCGAAAGCGAGAAAAGCGCCAACATCATCCAATTCCGCATCGATTCCTCCTGAAAAGTCCTAGGGTGACATTCCTAGATCGCGGGCCTAAACGTTCAGACCCCTGAGGCCGATAGTACCAAAGGAGGCACTGTGCACCGTGTCTGATTCCAACTGTCAGTCAAACTTTCTGACTCCATACCCCCCTCTTGCCGAATCCCACCTGTCGGCTATTCCGGCCATTCCCTCCGGGTTAGCGGCAGAACCGCTCCAAGAAGGGGGCCGCGCGGGCCGTCTGCTGCTCGTCGATTCGCTCGAGATCAATAGGCGTTTGGCGAAAGGCATGCTTCGTTCGGCCGGACAGTATGAGTTCTTCGAAGCCGCGACGGGCCGTGCCGCCCTGGAGATTCTGGACCGCCAGCCCGTTGACCTTGTCATCGTAGACCTCATGATGCCCGACATCAGCGGTCCGGAGTTCTGCCGCAGGCTAAAGAGCAGCCGGAAGACCCAATTACTACCGATCCTTATGATCACTAGCCTCCAGGGGGCCGAGCATGAAGTTCTCGGCATCGACGCCGGGGCCGACGAATATCTCACCAAGCCGCTCCATCCTTCTGTGCTGCGCGCCAGAGTCCGCGCACTGCTCCGCCACAAATCGGCCATCGACTCGCTCGATGAGGCCGAGACAATCCTTTTCGCCCTCGCCCAGGCGGTGGAGGCTCGTGACTCTTATACCGCCGAACACTGTCAGCGCCTTGCCACCTACAGCGTAGCCCTCGGCGTCGCGCTCGGGCTTTCGCGGCCGGAACTGGTTGCGCTATACCGCGGCGGGTTCCTCCACGATATTGGGAAGGTATCCATTCCGGACAGTATTCTACATGGCGTCCGGCACCTTGACGAGGAAGAATGGGCCATCATGAAGCTGCACACAGTTCGGGGAGAGGAAATTTGCCGGCCGATGAAGACACTCGCGCCAGTCCTTCCCATCATTCGATCCCACCACGAGAAGTGGGACGGCTCCGGGTACCCGGACGGGCTCCGGGGTGAGAATATCCCTCTCTTGGCACGAATTCTTCAGATCGTCGATATCTTCGACGCCCTGATTACAGAGCGAACCTACAAGCGAGCCTTCTCGGTCGAGGAGGCGACGCGGTTGCTCGAAGAGGAAGCGGCCCGTGGATGGCGCGACGCGGAACTGGTATCGCTCTTCGTTAGCCTGCTCAATAGAAACATGCTGGAGTCTACCGCCTCACTCATCGATACCGACTGGCCAGAACTTTCCTCCATGCTGCGCTCCCTCCAGGCGATGCATCGAAACATCCAAGGGACAGGGGTCGCTCAAGTGATTGCCATGCCAGAATCTGTTCTTTAATAACGTTATGCGCGCCGCCCACTTCCTCTGCTCGCTCCTTGTAGCATTACCCGCCCTCGCCCAGCCTCGCTCTGTGCCCATGCCCGATTCGGAACGAACCCGCTGGTTCAGAGACGCCAAGTTTGGCATTTTCGTCCATTGGGGCCCGTACTCCGTCATCGGCCGCCATGAGTGGGCACGGCATAAGCTGCAAATTCCACAGCCGGAATACGATAGGTTCGCGCGGCAGTTCAACCCCGTGAAATTCAACGCTTCCGAGTGGACGCGACTCTTCCAAAACGCGGGAGCCAAGTACATTGTCATCACGTCCAAACACCACGACGGATTCTCTATCTACCGCAGCGGTGTCAGTAACTACGACATGGAGATCACACCCTATTCAGCTGATCCCTTAAAACAACTCGCCGAAGCAGCCCAGCGATCAGGCCTCCGCCTGGGTTTCTATCACTCCATCATGGACTGGAAGCATCCGGACTATCGGCCGCTCCGTTCCTGGGAGCACCCGAAGACATTTGAGGAGGGCGGCGACCTGCCTCGCTATCTGGATTACATGAGGGGGCAACTGCGGGAACTGCTGACCAATTATGGAGAAGTCGCCACCATCTGGTTTGACGGCGAATGGGAGCACAAACCCGAGGAAATCAATGCCGACGGCATCTACGAATTCATCCGGACGCTGCAACCCAATACGCTCATCAATGATCGGCTTTACAATCGCCGCCCAGGCAACAAGGCAGATTTCGGAACGCCGGAACAGTACGTGCCGGCCACCGGGGTTACAGGCGCCGACGGGAAGCCGCTACTGTGGGAAAGTTGCGTCACCATCAACGGCGATAGCTGGGGTTACAACAAGTACGAGACAGATTTCAAGACCGAGCGCGACCTGATTCGGATGCTGATTGAGGTGGTGAGCAAAGGAGGAAATCTGCTGTTGAACGTGGGCCCCCGTCCGGATGGCACAATCCAGCCGGAGTTCGTTTACCGTCTGGAAGCCATTGGCCGCTGGATGAACGTAAACGCAGAGGCTATTTATGAGACCGCCGCATCCCCGTTCCCCCGGCTTCCATTTTATGGCCGCGCGACCGTCAAGGGCTCGACGGTCTTCCTCCACGTGTTCAATTGGCCGAAAGACGGCAAACTCCGCGTCCCAGGGTTGAACAACATCGTCTACAAGGCATACCTTCTCCTAGATCGAAACACTCAACTGACGACCGCCCGCGACGGTGACGACGTCATTGTCACCGTTCCAGCGGTGGCGCCGGACGATACCGCTTCCGTTATTGCCCTCCAATTGGATGGCACGCCGCAAGTGAAGCCGTCGTTCGATGTGCCCGGCCAGGATGGCACGCTGGTGCTCTCCGCTGCCGCCGCCGAAATAGAGTCCAGTCATGGCCAGCGTCTCAAGATGGAGAACATCTTCGGTCACGCGTATCTCACCCGCTGGACCAGGCCGGAGGATGTACCAGTTTGGACGCTCAACATCCCGAAATCGGGGCGTTACAGCGTATCCCTGCGCTATGCGGCCGCGCGAGCCAGTAAGGACCTTCCCTTTTTCATCAAGTCTGGCGACGCCCTCCTCCGCGGCAAAACAGAAGTCACCGGAGACGCCCAGGTATTCAAGGACTTCGCCGTCGGCATACTTTCGCTGAAGGCTGGCCGGCAAACGCTGCAGATGCAATCCAACGCCCCGCCGGGCGCACCGGCCATGAATCTGGAGGCACTTCTCCTCACACCCGCAAAATAGGCCGCAGTTTCGAAGATCAGTCGCTACCGGAGGGCAGCAATCTCGTTTGTCGTGACCGGCGGGGTTGACTGCATCCTCATCGGACTCGGTTTCACGGATCTCAGACGCATTTCGTTCGCCGTTCCCTTGATCCCGGCGGAGGGTCCGGGTCTGCTTGTCTGGCCGATTTCCTCTCCGGGACCCGATGAATCGCGATCGAAACCCGCGCGGCCTCCCAATGCACTTTCCTCAACGCTTCAGGAACTGAAACGCGATTTCCCGCCCGTGGCCTTGCTCTAGCGCTAGCGAAATCCACAACAGCGCAAACGGCTCCAACAAGCGCGCCTGGCGAAGCGGACCGGCGTCCTTCGCATCGAAACCTATCGCTTCCGCCAGTCGCCCAACGGTCTCCTTCGCCTTGGCGTCGTCCCCGCAGAAAAAGAGGACGGGCCGTACGCCGCCGAATGACGGATTTTCCATCACGTTCGAACCCACCGTATTGAACGCCTTCACCACCCAAGCGCCCGGCGCCCAGCAAGAGACCATTTCCGCACCAGAGACCGTCGTCCCGACTTCCAATCCCGCAAGGCCCGGCAAAAGCGGATTCGTCGCATCGATGAGCACTTTCCCTGCTAGGGGACCAAGCCCATCCAAGACCTCTTTTGTTGTGGGCCACGGCGTTGCTAGTAAGAGAACATCGCTGAACGCCACAGCGTCAGCCAGCGTAGCCGCTCGGGCGCCGTTACCGGCGCGTTCCGCCAAGCCGGTCATCAACGGCGTATCCGGGTGCCTGGATCCGAAAACAACCGTGTGCCCCGCTTGGGACCAGCGTAATCCCAGCGTTCCACCAACGCTTCCACTTCCAATAATGCCAATCCGCATTGTGTCTCTTTTCTTTACGATACTGTATCGTATCGTAATAGATTGGCAAACTAGCCTTGTGGTTGCACCAAACTACGAAGAACAGTACCGCGGCCGGCCTCGTGATCCGGAGACCAATCGCCGCATCCTCGAAGTCACACTACTCCACCTGGCGAAAGATGGCTATGCTCGGATGTCGCTGGACGATATCGCTGTCGCCGCCGGGGTCAGCAAGCCGACTATTTATCGTCGCTGGCGCGGAAAGGCCGATCTTGCCACCGCTGCGCTGCGAACCATGCAACTGGCCGAGCCTGCGGTCGATACCGGTTCGGTGCGCGGCGATCTGATCGCGACGCTGGAGAACTTTCGGCGTTCCCTGCTACGCCCGAATGGACTGGCGCTCGTCGGCACCGTGCTCGCTGAGGAGGCGCATACTCCAGAATTGCTTGCGCTGTTCCGGGAGCGCCTTGTCGTTCCCCGTCGCCAGATGCTTCGCGATATCTTAACTCGTGCCAGAAAGCGCGGCGAACTCCGCCCGCGCGCTGCGACGGAGGCAGCCATTCATTCCCTTATCGGCGCCATCTACGCCCGTTATTTGGCGACCTCGGATGTCCCGGCCGGATTCCCCCGCGAGTTGGTGAAGCTAGTGTGGCCTGGACTCGCCCGCCAGAACGCTCTCAGGGCACCAACGTAGCAGTATTGCCCGAAGCTGCTCGGGCCGCCAAGGTTTTGGCAGAAAATCGTCCATGCCACATGCTGTACACTCCTTCTGCTCTTCCTTCAATACACTGGCCGTCACTGCAACAATCGGTATCCGTTCTCCCATCCGTTCCCTTTTTCGAATGTGCCGCGTCGCTTCGTAGCCGTCCATCGTTGGCATCAGACAGTCCATGAACACAAGGTCAATGCCGCCTTCGGCGAAACGGTCCAAAGCCTCGAGACCGTTGCAGGCCAGTATCACCTCACACCCAAGCCGTTGTAATGTGCGTTCGGCGACCTTTCGGTTCACCGCGTTGTCTTCCACTACCAATACCCGTGGCGGACGACTAAAGGGAATAGGCCCCATCGCCATCCGGTCTTCACGTGCGGCGGCCGGTTCCTTTGCCAGACCCAGCGGAAGCTCAAACCAGAACGTCGATCCTGCCCCCTGCACACTCCGCACGCCAATCCGTCCGCCCATCGTTTGCACCAGCAGTTTTGATATCGCCAAACCCAATCCGGTCCCACCGAACTGCCTTGTTGTCGTGGCATCCGCCTGGCGGAATCTCTCGAAGATCAGTTCTGTGTGCACCTCCGCGATTCCGACTCCCGTATCCGATACTTCGGCCCGCAGGACCATGCGATCCGCTTCGTGCGAAACACTCTCCCAGCGCACCTTCACGCTGCCGCGCTCCGTAAACTTTACCGCGTTGCCTACCAGATTCATGAGGATCTGGCGGACCCGGCCCTGATCTCCCATCACCCACCTGGGAACAGACGCTCCAGCTTCACTCTCCAGAGTTACGGCTTCCTTGCCGGCAAATCCAGCGACAACAAGCCGCGTCATTTCAATCAAATCGAAAGGCACGGTCTCCAAAATGAGTCCGCCGGACTCGATCTTAGAAAAATCGAGAATATCGTTCAAAATTGCCATCAACGATTGCGCGGAGTGATGTATGGTGTCTCCCAACTCGCGCTGATCGGAGTCAAGCGTGGTCTCCAAAAGCAAGTTGGTAAGTCCAATTACGCCATTCATCGGCGTCCGGATCTCATGGCTCATTGTCGCCAGAAACTCCGATTTCGCTTGATTAGCGCGTTCGGCCTCCAATCTTGCTGCCCGCACTCTACGCGCTTGCCAACTGGTGACGATCACGGCCAGCAGTGCCAACCCAATTCCGATCCAAAGCACTTCCTGGCGCCGCTCGGCACTCTTCAATTGCAACAACCAATCCGTCCCGCCCAGCCCCACCGCGTAGTGTGAGGAGATGACGCCGAGAGTCCCGTCGATAGCCATTCGGTCGATCTCGTCTCGGATCTCGAACGCATGACGTTCATAGCCTGGCGCCGCCGCCGTTCCGATCTCCATTCGCGTACTCGGCAAGAACTCGACCGCGAACGCCGCTCCGCGACAAGCGTCCGAGCGCGTCATTGCCTGCGCCACCAATGATCGCTGGTCCATCAGGATCTGTCGTACTTTTCCCAAACAGAGCGCATCAAACAGATCATCCCGGCTCTGGAATAGCTGGATTGGAGCCTTCGGCCGGACCTTCCCGATCAGCAGTTGCGGCACAGGTGTGTTGATGACGCCGATGCTTGTCTCCCCTGGGGGACGCACACCCGCAACGGATACGAGTCCGAAAAAGGTCTCCGCCCATGGCCGTGTCACGATGAGTGTCTCTCGCCGCTTGGGGGTCAATGACAGCGCCCCCCAGAGGTGCAATCGCCCCGACGGAAGCATTACTTCGGGGCCCTCTTTCGGACTTACCCACTCCAGTTGAATTCCCAACCGTCGCGCCGCTTCATTAACCACATCCGGGCCCAATCCGGTCACGCTCCCGTCGGGGCGGATGATCTCGAATGGCGCGCCCGGCCACGTTCCAATCCGGAGGGCCTCTTCCGGCGGGCGATAGGCACGGCCATATGGCAGTGCAAGCGCCGTTATGAACGCCGACACACCAAGTATCGCAATGGCACTTTTCTTTCTGCCGGTCATTCGGGCCCCTCATTGCTCTTCGGACTCAGTGCGTTATGTATGAATCCAACTTGCCCTCTTGACAACCACCCCTCGATCTCGACCTAATGATTCCTGCATGCGCGTTTCCCTCACTCTGCTCACACTGTCGCTGCTACTCGCCGCACAGGCGCCGCTCCCACCCGCCGCGCCGTTCAAAATCGACTACGAGAAGCACGTCAAACCGATCCTCGCGCAGAAGTGTCACTCCTGCCATGGAGAGGATGTACAACAGGCCGGCCTCCGCCTAGACAAACGCCAAAACGCAATGCGAGGCGGCGATTACGGCGTGGTCATCAACGCGGGCAACAGCGCCTCCAGCAAACTCATTAAGCGTGTAGTCAGTGGGGACGGCGGTATGCGAATGCCGCCTTCCGGCGCGCTCTCTGATGAGGAAATTGGCATCCTGCGCGCCTGGATCGATCAGGGTGTCGATTTCCGCATTGAGATTAAGGACGACGCCCCGCCCAAACCCGCCGACCCCAGTCTGGCCGCACTCCTGTCGGCCATCCGCGGCGCCCGGCCCCTCCCCGCTCTCAATAAATCGCTCGTCGAGTCCGCGGACGCTGGAGGCTCGACGCCGCTTCACCATGCCGCTGGTTTCGGCACGCTCGCCGCCGTGAAGCAACTGCTTGCCGCGGGCGCTCCCGTCAACGCTAAGAACCGCCGGGGCGCCACGCCATTGCACTGGGCCCTGCTGGACGAGGCCAAGGTCCGCGTACTGCTCGATGCTGGCGCCGACAAAGACGCCCGGCAGGCAGACGGCCGCTCCGTGGTCTACCAGGCCGCATCGCTCGGCAATGGCAACGCCATCCTCCGGATCCTGCTGGCAAGCGGCGCGAGCGCAACCACACCCACGGCGAATGGCCAGTCTCCTCTAATCGCCGCCGCCAATCGAGGTGATGTGGAAGCCATGCGGCTCCTGCTGGTCGCCAAGGCCGATCCGCATCACCAAAGCGGCACCGGCGCCAACGCCCTCATGGCCGCGGCCGCCAGCCGCAATCCGCGCGCGGTCGCTCTGCTGCTTGACCTCGGCGCGAACCCAAACGTGGTCACAAAGAAGAATGAAACCGCCCTTTCCAATGCAGCCACCGCAGGGGTGGAAGAGACCGTCGAACTGCTGCTGGCCAAGGGTGCCAGAATCAACGTGCCCGATGACCGCGGCTACACTCCGCTCATGTACGCCGCCGCCTCTGAAGCGATGAACGCGAACATCGTCCGACTTCTCCTCGCCAAAGGGGCCGATCCGGTCGCAACGGGCGAGGGCGAGACCGCGCGCACGCTCGCAGGCAAACGCGGAGACACGCCCGTCGCTCGTCTGCTCGGCGTCGCGCCCAAGGACCTGCCCCCCGTCCCGGCCGTCACCGCGGAACGACGTCCCATTCCCGTGGCGGTGCAGCAGGCCCTAACGCTGCTGGAAAAGCAGAGCCACAACTTTATCCGCACCGCCGGCTGCAACTCATGCCACGCCCAGGACCTTCCCTCGACTGCACTCGGCCTCGCCCGGGAACGCGGCATCCCGACTCCCCGCCTTATCGATCAGCTCCCCGTCGCCATGACTGGTGTGACCCCGGAGCGCATCATGGACCTGGGCGCGGCGGGTGTCTCGTCGATTGGCTGGGAAATGGTGGATCGCGCCACGAATCGACAGCCGGCCGACGCCTACACAGACGCCACCGTCTATTTCGTGAAGGCGATGCAGACCGGCGAAGGCTACTGGAAAGGGCCGGATGGACGACGCCCGCCGATGAACTCCGGTGACATGCAGACGACGGCCATGGCTGTCTTCGCGCTGAAGCACTTTACGCCGCCCGGCGGCGAGAAAGATACCGCGTTGCGGCTTGCCCGAGCGGCCGCCTGGCTCGCCGCAGCCTCGCCGCAGACCACACAGGAGCGCGCCTTCCACCTCCTCGCACTTCGCTGGGCTAACGGCTCCAACACCGTCATTGATCGCGCGGCGGCCGCGCTCATCGCTACCCAACGCCCCGATGGCGGCTGGTCCCAACTCTCCGCCATGCGAACGGATGCCTACGCTACCGGACAGGCTCTTTACGCCCTTCACATCGGTGCGAAAGTCCCTGTGGAAGCGTCCGCTTACAAGAGGGGAACCAGCTATCTTCTCGGCACCCAGGCCGCCGATGGCTCCTGGCACGTCAACACCCGCTCTATTTGGATTCAACCGTATTTTGAGAGCGGCTTCCCCTATGCGCACGATCAGTGGATTTCCGCCGCCGGCACGGCCTGGGCATCTATGGCTCTGTCGCTTGCGGTCGAACCAAAACTCAGCCGCCGCTAGGTAAACGCCGGCTCAGGAGCAGCCCCTCCCCAAGGCGATGGAATCATCGAGCTAATCGCTCAGTTCCTCAAGTGTCCGTTGGCAGTTCAACACCTTTTCCACCAGATCCAGCGGTGTGTAGTAGTAGTGGTTGGAAGCCTCATAACCAATCACGGACCATTCCCGCGCCACTGCAAACTGGACCCGCGCCAGTTCTATTTCGCTTCGTACCAACTCGCGCATCCGCGCTTTGTCCGCGGACCGTTCCTCGCGCAGGCGATAGAACTCCACCTGGTTCGCCACACTTTGGAAATGGTGGTAGCAGGTCCGGGCGATGGCCAAATCCATAGCAGCCATCCGTCGCTTCCCGGCGGGCGAGGCGGCGACGGCTTTTTCTAGAAGTGCCAGCCCTGGATGCCAAAGGCTCGCCAACTTTGTGAACTGCCGCTCCACCAGTTCCGGCGGGTACTTTCCACACCAGGCTTTCACGGCATCGTGCGGGAACAGAATCATTCCCGGCTTGTGCCCCGTCGGCCGCGCACGCAGTAAATTCGCCGGCCCATGCTGCACGGGGATGATGTAGATCGCCACGCCGTATGGAAAAGACTTGAAGGCCTCGGAAAACGTCTCCCAGGCACGCGTGGCGTACGCCGCGCCGGCACCAAACCGCTGGCGCGCCACTCGCGCCAATGTGGCGGCGGCGGTGGGCGCAGGATCGAAGTAATATGCTTTGGCCGCCTGCAGGTTCGGTGAGGGATACCCGCCACAGGTCCAAGCCGCCATCAGCCCGCTGATGCCGGCCTTCCGCAGGTTTTCGCAGTGCGCCAGCACCAGGTTCGGCACCGGAATATACGGCACCGCGGAAATCTCCCAAGTGTTATTGAATTGCACTTTCGCCAGATTCGTCATCCCAACTCTGCTCGCTGCCGCCCAGTTCCGGGTCGCGCGCGGGCCAGGCCCCGCGACCGAAATTGAGTACTCGCCGACGGCGCTTCGGATCCCGCCGAACTCCACCGGTACGCTCCATTCACTGATGCTCACGATTCGCGTGTCACGGGGCAGTTTCGACAGCAATGGCTCCACCATCTCCTCCGGCCAGCCCCAGTCGTAGTGAATCACCTCCGCGGTCGCCGAACCCTTCCGCACGCCGTCCCGCATGGCGATGAACAACTCCGCCAGCGTGTCCCAACTCTTCCGTTTGGAGCACCGCGGACAATCGCCGGCCGTCGGCGGCTTAACGCCCCATGCCCCGCCATGCGAAAAACAGTTTGTATGGTTTTCCGACATCGAGATCGTAAACACTCCACCCAGATCCGGCACCGCGCGAAACACGTGGCCCAACGATTCCCGCACCCATTCAAGCACCGTCGCATTGCTCGTGCACATGGCGAACAGATTCTGGAACGACGACCCGCGCATTTCGGAGCGTGACGCAAAGAATGACGCCGGCAAAGCCCTCGGCTCGTTCAGATACAAGTACACGCGCACTCCATACTCGGCTGCCCGCTGCACGAGCGCTCTCAGATTCTTCAGCCGCGTGCCGGAACCGTTCCCGAATTCCGGAAACGCCTTGGAAGGCGCAAGCGTGTTCAACACCCCCTGCAGCCACACGCCGTTAATCCCGGCTCGTGCCAGTTTCTCCAGGTATGCGTCCGGAAAGGGATCCGCCTCCGGTTCCATCAGCGGGTCTCCATACAGAGCGAAGTAGGAGTATAAGTAACGCGGGGACCACACCGTGCGCTGTTGTGTGACACCGGCCGGTAATTCTGGCGATTCCAACGCCTCCATCCGGTCCTGCACTGCATAGATGGCTTGCATCAATTCAGCCATGTCGCCGGCCTCGATCCGGATCGACGTTCCCTCCACCGCTGTGCGCGATCCGGCCATCCCTTCTTTGAGCACCAGCGTAAGCCGCCCTTCCGCGCCTCCAAAGCTTTCCCGCACGAACCGCACGAACCGCTCCCCAGCACGCCGCAATCGCGGATCCTCTATGGAAGCCAGCGTGAATCCTTTGCCAGCGGCTCCAGGCCGAATTGGCGGATTACGCGCATCGCTCAATGCGGCCACGAATCCGCACCGGTCCTCACCAATCCGGAAGATCTCAGGCCCAAACACATCCCGTACTGTTGCACGTATCGCCGCCACCGCGCGCACTTCTGCGGCTGTGAGAGGCGCATAGACAACCGGGGCGCAGGCGGGCTTCGGCCCCAGCTTGTGGTCCAGAAAGTCGTCCTCCTTCAGCGTGAACGCCAGGCGCCGCAGGTCCCACCCGAGAAGGAGCACCAGTTGCGATTCGGACAACAGATGCCAGTTCTGGCGGATTACCGTGACATAAATCCGCCGCAACTGATCTTCATGCAACAAGCGTTTCGCAGGCAGCCCCATCGCCGCGCCCAGGCGCAGCACGTTACGCGCGGAAGTGCCCAGCGTCGCCGCCATCCGTCCGGTGTTGGCCAGTTCCCAGTTTCGCCAAACGAATTGGCACATCCGGTTCGGAAAGTGCGTCTCCAAAATGGGCTGCGCCACGGCGGACTGTGCCGACAACGGAATCGCCGCCGAAGCTGCCAGGAACTCTCGTCGATCCAACATACGGCCCATCTTACACGCCAGCGAAGGACCGTCTATTTCCTAACCCGCCACCAGATCCAAATCTGGCAGCACAATACACCCGCCGGCGATCTCATATGCCGCACGCACGTATGGTCCTAAACCCTCAATCGGCTTACCCAATCCGACGCTCGCACCGAGTGGAAGAGTCACTGCCGCGAAATTCGCGGCTCGCAAAGCAAATAGGTCCCGCGACCGCGTTCCTCGCAGAATCGCGAGCTTCGTTCCCGGCCCAAACGCACCCTCATGGCGCACTCCCAGCAGCGCGCTTGGCTCGATCACCGGCACAATATACCCGCGCCAGTCCGTGATTCCGTATACGCATGGATTGTGCCCGCCGAGCCGAATCACCCGCAGCCCTTCGGCGATCTCCACCACTTGCCGCAACGCCACGGCGAATAGTGTGGAGGCATCGTGTTCACTCTCCGTGAAACACAGCATCTTCTTTTCCGCCGCCGGTGGCGCATTCATCGCCCACGCCGCACCAGGTCCGAATGCTTCCTCGACTGCGTACCCGCCCGCCAGTTTGTCCGGCGACAACACCAGCGAAAGCTCCTCCCCGAGTCGCACCACTCCGCGGACCCGACCATGAGGATCTCTCGCCGCTGGCGGCAGTTGGCAAGGCAGTGTGCGTGCCACCTGCAGCGCCCTCGCCACGCGGTCTACCTGCACACCATAACTTCGGTTCGGAGTCTTCACCACAAACACCGGTCCGGCGGCGGCCAATGGTACATCCAGCCCTAGCAACCCGCGCAGCGAGTACACTGGCCCCTCCGCCAGCGAGGCAATCACGCCCGCGCCATCGTGTTCCGGCGCCCGAGCCTCTTCCCACCGCCGGATCGCCGTTACACTGGCCGCTTCCATCGAGTAGCAATCGTCGCCCAGATAAAAGCGCTGCAATCTCAATTCCCGTTCAGCAGACATGCACAGCTCCCGCACTCGCAGATATCAATGCCGCTAGCCGTTCCCCTATCGCCGCCGGACTGCCAACAAAACCGGCCACGCCCCGCGCTATCGCCGCGCCGGGCATCCCCGCCACCACGCATGTCGCCGGCTCCTGGGCCATCGTCTTACCGCCCCGCTGGTGGATGACGCTCAGCCCATGCGCCCCGTCATTGCCCATACCCGTCAACAACACTCCCACCGCGTTTGGCCCATACACCGCCGCCGCCGATTCCATTGCCAAATCAATCGAAGGACAATTCGCTTCTCCATTGAATCTCTGGAAGCTTACCCGCCGGTGTGACTCCAACACCAGGTGCCTGCCGCCCGGAGCAATCCCCACCTCACCTGCTCGCAGTCGTTCCTGCTCACGGAGTTCGGCTACCGGAAGCCGGCAGAAACGGCCCAAGTCGCCGGCCAACCTCGCGCTGAACGTCGCCGGCACATGTTGCACAATCACAACCGCGCCGGCGAATGAATCCGGCAGCGTCGCCAGCATTTGCCGCAATGCTTGCGGTCCGCCTGTCGAGGCCCCCACCACGGCCACAGCGGGCAAAAGCGTCTCCGGCCTCCGGGCTGGCGCCAGCGCCGCCGCGGGCAGGTTCGGGTCCTCTCCCGCCGCCCTTCTCGCGGCTCGCCGCAGCTTCTCTACGATCTCCGTTCGGACGGTCTCCGGGGAACGACTCGACAGCGGATCAAACTTCATGACGAAATCCGACGCTCCCGCCTCCAGCGCCCGGAGTGTCAACACCGCATCCATGCCGCTCGCGCCCGTAATTACAACCACTGGCGTCCGGCGCACCGCCATCATCTCCCGCAAAATCTGCACGCCATCCAGGTCCGGCATCATCAGGTCCAGTGCCACAACGTCCGGCACGAGTTCCCGGAATTGCTCGATTGCCGCGCGCCCCGTTAACGCCGTTCCGATAACTCGAAAGTCACCTGCCTGCTCCAAATACATCCCTAATAGACGGCATAGGAAAGGCGAGTCGTCGGCTAACAACACGCGGGTCGGAGCGGTCATACGGCCACCGCCTCCGCTCTCGCCACCACACGGCGAATCACGGCCAGCAGCGCTTCGTCCTGATATGGCTTTACCAGGAAGTCGGTCGCACCCAATTCGAATGCCTTTTTCCGGTGCTTTTCCGCGGCCCGGGACGTCAACATCACCACGGGCAACGAGGCGAACTGCGCCTGCCCACGCAGCAATGTCAGCAGTTCGTAGCCATCCATTCGCGGCATTTCCATGTCCAGCAGCACCGCGTCCACGCGCCTGCCGGCTTGCAGAATTTCCAACGCCTCCATACCGTCACGCGCCGCCACTGGGCGCCACCCCTGGTTCTGGAACAGGTTCGTCAGCACGCGCCGCACCGAAACCGAGTCATCCACTACCAGCACGTCGTATCCCGACAGACGGGCCTGCCGCGGACGTCGCATCGTTACAGCGCGGCCGTGTGTGCTGTGCCCGCCGCGCTGCGCCTCGAACAGTTCGCCCGTGTTGACGATCAGCACAATACCGCCGTCGCCAAGAATGGTCGCTCCCGTTACCCCGCGGACCTTTCGCACCAGGCTCCCCAGTGTTTTCACCACGACTTCACGCGCCAGAAGCAGTTCATCCACCAGAATGGCCGCCTGCTCTCCTCCGTTGTCCACTATCAGCACCGGTTGACGCGGATTCAACTCTTCGTTCTCCTCTTCGCCTCTCGCTCTTCCGCCGAGCACTTCTTCCAGCCTTACCGCCGGCATTACGCGGCCGCCAAGCCGCAGAATCTGACGGTTTCCCAGCCGCTCCAGTTGCCCCGATTCCAAACGAAGAATCCGGCTGACGTTCGCCAGCGGCACGGCGTACACCTCTCCGCGCGTCTTAACCATCAACACGCGAAGAATCGCCAGACTCATGGGCAAACGCAAATGAAATGCCGTACCCAAGCCCCGGTGCGAAGTGATCTTGATGTTGCCTTTCAGCTTCTGGACCGCGGTCTTCACCACGTCCAGTCCCACGCCGCGGCCCGATATTTCGCTGATCTCGGCCGCCGTTGAGAAACCGGGTTCGAAGAGGAAGTCGTACACCTCTTCTTCTTCCAGCTTTGCAGCGTCCGCATCGCCGATCAGGCCCGCCTCCACAGCCCGCCGCCGCACTGCGTTTCCATCAATACCACGGCCGTCGTCAGTCACTTCCAGCACCACTTGCGTACCGGCGTAGTAGGCCTTTACCTTCACTTGACCGCGCCCGGTTTTGCCTGCGGACAGCCGTTCCCTCTCCGTCTCCAGCCCGTGGTCGATCGCGTTTCGAAGCAGATGCTCCAGCGGTCCGGCCAACTCCTCCAGTGAGGTCTTGTCTGTCTCGATCTCCTCGCCCTCCAGTATCAAATCGACGGGTTTGCCCAGCATTTCCGAAGTCACGCGGACGGTCCGGTGCAGCCGCGTCGCCAGGTTGGCAACCGGCACCATTCGCATTCGCATCAACCGGTCTTGCACATCGCTTGTCAGCCTGCCCAGCCGGCTCACATAGCTATCAAAGTCCCCCGCCACATGCGCAAGTTGGCTGACGCCCACACTGATGTCTGAAGTGGTCTCGCCCAGGTCGCGGGACACTAGATGCAGGTCGGTGTAGCGGTCGAATTCCAGCGTATCGAATTCGGCACGTTTGTCCGGACCCGCCGTATTCGCGACCGGTCCGCTATGCGCGCCGATGCCATTCAGCAGCGCCTGTACCTGGAAGTCGGTATCGAAGCGGTGGCTTAGCCGTTGAATGCGCGAAAGTGACAGCCGCAGTTCGTCCACTCCGTGCCGGTACGCTCCCAAGTGCTGTTCAAAGGTTGATCGGCTGACCACGAGTTCGCTCACCAGGCGCACCATCTCGTCGAGCCGCTCGATCGGGACGCGGACGTAACGAGACGTATGCGGCCGGGCTTCAGGTCGCGCCGCGTTGTCTTCCGGCATCGTCGATAGGTCAATCGACACGCCGGGATCGCCCCCGGCCGCCTTGTCCCGCTTCTGCAGCGTCTGTACTCCCGCCATCTCACGTTCCAAGGCGTCGTAGGCCCGCAGCAGATCCAACCGCCGTGCCAGCGCCTCGCCCTGCTTGGCCGGTTCGCCTATCAAGTCAGTCAAAACATCGGAAGTCGCAAACAGCAGTTGCTGGTGTGCCGCCGTCAGCGGCTTCGAGCCATCCCATACGGCGTCCAGCAAGTCTTCCATCCGGTGTGCCAATGAGTTCACCTTCATCAGCCCGATGACACCCGCCGCGCCCTTCAGGGTATGTACCGCCCGCCGGACATCCTGCAGAGCCGACTTGTCGCCTGCATGCAAGGCCAATTCGCGCAAGCCACTCGCGATTGCCGTCACATGCTCATCCGCCTCCGGCCGGAACACCTCCAGAAATTCGGGCGGGACTACGTCGGGAACCTCCGCCTCCAGTTCTTGCGTGCCGTCCGCGCTCTCCTCCGCGTGCAACGAAGCGAAACTGTCGCGCAGAATCGCCACCCGCTCCCAGCCCGCCGGCTCATCAATGTCGCCGCCTACCAAGTCCGAAATCGTGTCGAAGGCCGAGTAGACGAGTCGCGTCACTGGCGCTGTCTGCGCCACGCTCCCGGCGATCATCGCGTCGAGCAAGTCCTCCAAACGGTGCGTCAACTCCGCCAGCGCGTTCTGTCCGACACTTTGGGCGGCGCCTTTCAGGGAGTGAACTCCGCGCCGCAAGGCGTGCAGAATCCCCTTATCGTCCGGCTTCGCCTGTAACATCCGGAGTGACCGGCCGATCATCAGAAGCAGATCTTCCGCCTCCTGCCGGAAATTCACCAGCAGGTCCTCCGACGGCATCTGTCCCGCATCGGCCACCACTGGAGCGGCCGCCGGCGTCGATGCGCCACCGGTCTCTTTCTCCAGAATCATTTGAATCGCTTCGGCGTCGCCCTCCTCAGCCTCTCGCCGCACCCGCCGCAGGCAGCGAATCGCCGTTTCCAGTTCCCCATTCCGCCGTTCGTTGTTCCCGATCCCTTCCACGTAGGTGTCGAACGAGCGCAAGGCCCGCCAGATCAGTTCCGGACGCACGTCCCCTGGCGTCGCTGGAGCGGTAGCGGCGGCCTTCACCGTCTCCTCAAAGAGCAATGATGTATGCGCCAGCGCCGGCAATCCCACCATAGACGCCGAACCCTTGATGGTGTGCAGCAACCGCCTGGGTTCCTCCAGCGCCTCCGCGTCCCCGCTCGCCCACTTTCGCAGCCCATCCAGGATCTGTAGAAAGTACGACTTTGTCTCATCGATGAATGCGGTAGCTATCTCGGGGTTCATTCTAAAATTCATGGGGATCGTCCTTCCGCTTCCCGCAGGGAAGCGCGTCACGGCAAAACGGTGCGGCCCGCCCGCTGCAAGAGAGCGGGCCGCCGGAGAATTACGCGGATGCGGGCAAACGGAAGCGCGACATCGACTCGCTCAACCCGTTCGCCATGCCAGCCAACTCGCTAATGGAGCCGGCCGCCTGCTTGGCGCCTGTCGCCGTCTGCTGCGTCACCGTCGAAATATCGGCAACCGAGCGCGCGATCGATTCAGACCCTTTGGCCTGCTGCTGCGAAGCAGTCGCAATGTTGGAAATGATCTCCGCCAACTGATTGGAAACCGATTCAATTTCCGCCAGCCGCCGGCCCGCCTCGTCAGCGGAGCGGGAACCGCCCACCACTTCCTGGGTCGTTTCTTCCATGGCCGAGATGGCCTCGTTTGTGTCCGTCTGAATCGACTTGATCAGGCCCGAGATCTTTTTGGTTGCTTCCGTCGATCGTTCCGCCAGCCGTTCCACTTCCTCGGCCACCACCGCAAAGCCCTTGCCGGCTTCGCCAGCCATGGCCGCCTGGATGGATGCATTGAGCGCCAGAATACTCGTACGGTCGGCAATGTCTGAAATCAGGTCAACGATCTCGCCAATTTCTTGCGAGCTCTCGCCAAGCCGCTTAATCCGTTTCGCTGTCTGCTGCACCTGTTGCCGAATGCCTTCCATGCCGCCGATGGTCTTCGTTACCGTCTCGGCGCCTTGCCGCGCCGATTCGCGCGCCTTGCCGGCGACATCGGCTGCAAGGGTCGCTTTCTGCGAGACCTTCTGAATCGAAGAACTCATCTGTTCAATCGCGCTCGACGCCGCCAGGATTTGTTCCGACTGTTCCTCCGACCCACTCGCCAGGTGTTCAGCGGTTTCCCGGATCTGCGCCGCCGATGCCGACACAACTTGGGAGGTTCTCTGCACGTCACCGATAATCCCGCGCAGTTCCACGATCATGAAATTGAACGAATCGGCGATGGCGCCCGTCATGTCAGCAGTCACTTCCGCTTCCGCCGACAGATCGCCGTCAGCCACGCCCGATACTTCTTCCAGCAGCCGCCGAATGCTCGTCTGAATTTGATCACGCTCATCGCGCGACTGAATCAGGGTGGTTACCTGGTCGAGCATCGAGTTCATGCCGTTCGCCATCTCGCCGAGTTCGTCGTTGGAATCAATGTTGACACGCGCTTCGAACTCCCCCTGCCGCAGTTTGCTAAAGAGTTCCGAGAGTTGCGAAATCTGGCCGTCGATGTTCTTGTAAACGTAGTAGGCAAGGAAAAGAGCACCGAACAACACCATGAAGCCGGTCATGATTCGAACCGTGTTGTCGTTGCTCAACCGCGAAATACGGCCCTGCAGCGCTGTCGAAAGCAGTTCCGACGCCGGTTCGTAAAGCCGCAGCAGTTCCGCTGACGCCTGGTTGCTCCGGTCGTAGTAGTCACGGCCCGGCGTCACTCCATCGCCCGCATACCTTAGAAAGCTTTCCACCGTGTTGATCGCTGCGCTTACTGCCGCAGGCATTTTCGCCTGAACAGCCGGATTAATCGCGGCCGAGATACTGACGTTGCGCTGCAGCGTGCTCAACTCTCCGCGAACGCTCGTCAACGCGGTCGATAATTGTACCCGCTGCGTATCCGTCAGTCCTTTTCCGGCGCCCATCGCCACCGTCCGGGCCCGGCCCAACTCGTCGACGGCCTTCGGCAGTTCCAACACGATGGTCGACATCAGGTAGTACGATTCCAGGTCCGGGTCGAGAATCAACTGCGACTTGTCGGCGACGTCGCGAATTAGAGTCGTCACCTGGTCCATCAGCGCGGCGTGGCGGGTTTCATTGCCCCGCGCATCTCCGCCGTCTCCGCGCCCGCGCACGTTGGCCCACTCTGTTTTTAGTGCGTTGATCTTCGTGTCCAGTCCCCAGCCCGTTCCGCGCTGCCGATTCACTTCTTCCAGCCGCGCCAGATCGTTATCGATCGCGGAAGCGCTCGTCTGCGCTGGTCCACGGAACGAACTATCCCCAGCGGCCACCGCCGCCACCGTTGCCGCGTGTTGCGGTACGTGCTCCAGCAGATCGCGGGTTACCTTGAGAAACTCTGTACCCGCCAATTCATCCTCCGCCGTCCGGATTTGCGTTCGGGCGGACGAGAAGAGCAGTACGGCCAGGGTAACGAAGGGAATACCCATTACCGCGATGATGAGCGTCAGTTTCTGCCAGATTTTCAACTTTTTCAGATTCAGCATGTTTCGTAACCTCTTGGATGTCCTTGTCTTTTTTCGAGTTCGGTATCTGCCTCCGCCGCCGCCAATCGGCGACAGGGCAGACGTAGGGCGGCACGCCTCTCCGCCGGGTCGACGGCGTCAGCATGCACTGTGAACTGTTGGGGAGTACTGCGTGCGGCGCTAATGCGCCGATAGCGAAACGATTTCCGGTGCGCGGAACAGTTTTTGCAGATCCAGCGCGTGCAAAACGTGTTCCTCGTGCTCGGTCACACCCGCCAGGTAGTGGACTACTGGGTCCTCCAAGGGGCCAACCGGCTGCTTCAGGTCCCGGCGCGCAATCGCCGCCAGTCCGAGTACACTGTCCACAATTAGGCCCGCCACCGCATCTCCGCCGTCAGGCCGGACCACCAACATCCGCTCCCGAGGCGTCTCACTGTTCGCGGTAAGTCCCAGAAACGTTCTCAGTTCGATCACAGCCAGAACGTCGCCGCGGAGGTTAGTGACTCCCCGCAGGAATTCCGGAACATTCGGTATCGAGGTGATTCGTGGAACCGTCGACAGTTCCAGAACCTCGTGAATCGGCACCGCGTAGCGAGTGCCGCATAACTGGAACACAACGTGCTGCGTCGACAGGCTTGCTTCCACAGCCGCCGAAACCGCTTCCGAACCGGAGGCTCCGATCTCGGCGTCCATCGAAGCGAACACATTGTCAAGGGCATCCGCGGCTTCTCGCGTCTGAACTTCTTCCGGTCCAATCGACACGGTTGAGATTGCCTCAGAGCGGACATCGCTGAACTCTTGCGCCCAAATGGGCAGAGTGTCTGTCGAGAGGGGCGCGGCCGGCCCTGCGGAGTCCTCCAACATGTTCCGGTCCGCCAATGCCGCACCAATTGAAGCGGCCGCCGCCAACCCGGCCAGTCCAGCCGCCCACTCGGGCCGTTCGTCGGACTGATTCTCACTTTCATCCAGGGCCAACGGATCGTCCACCGTCAGATTGGGTCCTAAAGCACTTGCCTCAGACGCATCTGTCTCTGGATCTGCGACCTTCTCGCTCGATGAGTCTGCCAATTCGAAGGGCGAGACCACACCGATCACCGTCGCGGGATCCTCGGCCGCAGAGGCAGAGCCAGCGTCCGGCTCAATGGACAAATCCAACAAGCCCAGCACCGAAACTGATTCCGTTGGCACCACCCGTTCGTCCACCGCCCCATTCGTTTCCGAGTCAGTCCGCAATATTGCCGCCTGCACCGGCTCGTCGACGGCAACGGCTATGTCCGACCCGCCCATCAGGTCTAGAAGCTCCAGGGGCGAAGCGGTTTCCGCTGGCACCGTTGGCACGTCCGCCACCGCATTCGCCTCCGGCTCGCTCAGCAGGTCGAGCAATTCGACGGGCGAGACGAACTCCTTCTCCCCCGCAAGTTCCACCGCGTCGGCACTCGCTTCCGGTTCGGCGTATAGCACCGGCGGTTGCAACGGTTCGTCGGCCGTGTGCGGCTCTTCCAACAAGTCCAAGACTTCCAGCGGCGAAGTGGTTTCCACTAGTGCTGTTGGCACGCCCGCCACCGCATTCGCCTCCGGCTCGCTCAGCAGGTCCAGCAATTCGACGGGCGAGACGAACTCCATCTCCCCCGCAGGTTCCACCGCGTCGGCACTCGCTTCCGGTTCGGCGTGTAGCACCGGCGGTTGCAACGGTTCGTCGGCCGTGTGCGGCTCTTCCAACAGGTCCAAGACTTCCAGCGGCGAAGCCGTTTCCAATTGCACGGCCGGCTCCTCCACAACGGCACTCGCGTCCGGTCCGCCTCCCAGTGCGGGCGGTTGCATTGGATCGTCGATCATGTCCGGCTCGCCCAACAGATCCAAGAGTTCCAGCGGCGAAACAGC
>JAEUQC010000088.1 GCA_016789905.1 Bryobacterales bacterium
ATGGGTATTTATAAACTCGGGTGGATTCCAACTCCAAAAGTGACGCAAAACGCGTTCCGGCCAGGGGCTGCCGGGGCATTCGGCACCGGTCTTCTACTTTCGCTCGTCATTGGACCGTGTAGCACGCCGGTCTTTGCCTCTGTGCTGACGTTTGCTGCGTATCAACAAAGCTTTCTCTACGGAGGCCTGCTTCTGTTTATCTACGGCATCGGAAGCGGAGTGCCACTCTTACTTGTCGGCACGGCTACCAGTGGGGTATTGAGTCGTTTTGATTGCAGCCGTTATCAAAAGTGGATAGACCCAGCGCTAGCAAGCATATTGATTTTCTTGGGCCTATACCTCCTTTGGTTGGTGTAAACCCATCTCACAGAAGGACGGATGACCAAATGAAATTTTTATCGCTAGCGTGAATAGTCGCTATAACAGTACTTGCTACGACGCAGGCTTATGGACAGGCCGATGTAAAGGCAGCGATGGTGAAGCATCTGAGGACTTCCCGTGACTTTACGCTCAAAGTGGCCGATCAGATGCCAGCGGCTGACTACGCCTTCAAGCTGACAGCTCCGCAGATGACATTCGCCGAGCAGATGATTCACCTCTCTAAGGACTTAGATCTCTTTATGGCACCTATAGTCGGCGAGAAACCCAATCCCGGCGAGCCCTCTTCAGCGGCTAAGAGGGATGTACTGGCCTTTATTAGAAGATCGTTTGATCGCGCGATCGAGCGGGTATCGACATTAAGTGCTGAGCAAATTTCGACAACATATAAGAGCGAGGAAGGTACAATGACAGGTCTTGAGATGCTGATGGGCATGCTCGATCACACTACTCACCATCGCGCCTCAGTCGAGATGTACCTTCGTGCAAAGGGTATTGTTCCTGCTGCCTATCAGTTTTGATTCAAATCAATGAGGGTGGCGCATTACCATTCCTTGTCGGATTTTCAACCGAGCGCAAAGGCAGGGCAGTTGGCGACTACGCAGTGCCAACTGCTGTGCCGAAGAGCATCGCCGTTGGCGCACACCACACGGTAGTCCTGCCGTTGACTCGTCCCCCGGCCCCGTGCCATGAGGGATTTCGGACGAGGAATAAGTTGTATTCGGAGTGTGATCTGGTATTTCATCGAGAGGGTGCGGCGATTGTCGATTTCCGGAAAGCATGGGCTGCTGCCTGTACGAAGGCAGAGGTGAAATGGCTTCGATTTCATGATCTCAGACGGAGTGCCGTTCGCAATATGGACCGGGCGGGAATTCCGCGTGCCACAATTCGACGCATTATCGGCCACGAGACCGATGCTATGTTTGACCGTTATCGAATCGTTGACCAGCGCGATGTCGACGAGGCTGGCGCAAAAGCAGAGCAATACCTCAATGACCAGCCGAAGTCCCGACCGAACCCTAAGGACGAATCCACCTAGCGCCGATGGCGGCTCGCAGTTGATTTCCACTCGAAAGTAACGACGCTGGCGCTCGCAAGCTCAGTCAGACGCCATTGGCGCTAGGTGGATTCGTTATCTCAATCAGGCGACGGGGGGTGGCGGCGAAGCCGTCGGTGTGGTTCTTCTTCTCCCTGCCGGCACCTACTCTGCATGCTGGCAGCACGGATGCTCACAAGGTTCAGTTGATCGCGAAGCGCTCACAAGTATAGCTTTCGGGCTCTTCCCGAAGATCCTTCCATACTTCATGAGGGAACGCGCATCGCTGCTAGTGAGTGATCCTGCGGCGGATGATGTGTCGGCCGAAATGGGGCACTGATTCAATTTGCGACAGGCCAGGGCATGGTTGGCCAGATCGTCCGCAGCCGCTTTCACTTGCGCCTCTTTCGCCGGCGAGAAGCGTCCATACTTTACACGATTGCGCTCCTCAGCGATGATCGCGCTGCGACTTTCGACTTTGTGTTGAGGCGCTGGCCGCAATGAATGGCAGCATTCCGGAGTACTGGGTTCGCTCGGTTCATTCGCCGGAACTGCTTTCAACTGAGCCTCGTACGCGGGGGTAAAGCGCCCGTACTTTGCCCGATACTGTTGCTCTCGCAGTGGAGCATCGGCCGCCACGGTCGTCATGGACGAAACCATCGTCACCAGAATCACCATCAAATTGGTTTTCATAAGACATCTCCAGATGAAAAGTCGTGGTGCGCCACGCACTGCGCACCTGCCCTTGCATTCCGCGCGCGTTCGGAAGCCGTCTCCAATAAGGCTCGAGACGGAACAGGCCATCCGGGCGGGAGATGTCCACCTAGATCAGCAATTGATGAAATCGTACGAACCGCTCGAGTGGCGGACGCGGTTCCAGTGGATTGCCCAGTGCAGTAGCGACCGGCTCAGGAGCCTGTATCGTGACCAGGAGAGAGTCTGTCTCGCCAACAGCTCCTGAGTCAGGAGACGCGACGGCTACCGGAGTGATGTGAGTGTCCAGGTAAATGCATCCAGGCCGGGAACAACCATCCGGCATGGGTGCGGGTTTGGCAGGGCAACAGGGATGAGCCGGCGTCTGCTCTGCCCCCATCGAATCAGCGCAATACCCCGGTGGGCTAAGCAGCAAAATGATGGCAATCAGTGCGCCAACGCCGAATTTGGCTCTCGCGATCATCTGCGCTTACCCTTGCAATCACCGGACCAATCTTCCAGTGCTTGAAATACAGGGATTTCGGATGCGCCTCGCATCCGCGAGCGTGAAATCACCCACCCACTACGCATTCTGACCCGGTGATGTCTTTCGGATGACCGATTGCGCGACGGCGGCGAGATTCCCTGTCACTGAATTCCCTCGGCTGCGTCTTGATTATTAGATAGAAGCCTGGCCGTGGCCCCGCCACTACCGGTGGCTGCCGTCTGCCGCAAAACTTGCTGGCCGATGGCAGAGAGAGGTCTATATGGATCGAAGACGATTCCTCATTCGCGCAGGCGGCATCGCATTGTATCCAGCTTGGGAAACCAAGGCACGGGCGCAACGCAGCAACAGCGAGCCGTCCGTAGTGGAAGCGGCTCTGGAGGCGCGGGAGACCTGGGTGACCCTAGCCGGCAGACCCGCTCAGCTTTACACCTACAACGGACAGTTGCCCGGGCCGCGCATCGAGGCCAGGGCAGGCGATACGCTTCGCATTTCGTTCCGCAATTCGCTTTCGGAGGTGACAAATCTTCACTACCACGGGCTCCACGTTTCGCCCGGGGGCAATGCGGACAACAGCTTTCTCGAAGTGCCCAGCGGGGAGTTGCTGACATACGAACTGCCGATTCCGCGCACACATCCCAGTGGGATGTTCTGGTACCACCCTCATATGCATGGCAGCGTGGCCCGCCAGGTTTCACGAGGATTGGCAGGAGTGATTTTGATTCGTGGGGAATTTGACGATCAACCGGAGGTACGAAACACGCCAGAGTTCCTCATGGTTCTGCAGGATTTCGACATCGCTTCGGACGGCCAGGTCAACGAACCGAACGCATCGGAGAAGGCACGTGGACGTGAAGGCCCTCTCGTCACGGTCAATGGGGAATCGAATCCACGCGTCCCGCTTGCCAGGAACGGCTGGACGCGTCTCCGGCTGCTCAATGCCTCCCCGTCCCGGTTCTACCGACTGCGCCTCGAAGGGCATCCATTCATGATTGTGGGGGTTGACGGCGGGCTCGTCGAGGCGCCATTTGAAGCCGAGGAACTGCTTCTTGTTCCGGGCCAACGCCTGGACGTATTCGTTCGGGGGGAGTCACCTTTGGGGACTTTCCGGCTTCTCAACCTGCCCTACGACCGGATCGGAGCGATGGGCGGCGGCATGACGGGCTCCACTTTCGGACAAAAAACGGCAGAACCCGATGTCGTCGCTACCTTCGAGTACACCGATGCTCCGCCGGCGCTGTGGGCGATGCCAGACCGCCTGGCGCCGATTGAACGCTTGTCCTCACCTGGGATACGCAGAACCTTTCGATTTGGCATGGGGATGGGAATGTCAGGGGGAGGGTTCACAATCAACGGACGACTCTTCGATCCGAAACGAGTGGACACCCGAGTCGAACTGGGTAGCATCGAGGATTGGGACCTGGTGAACCGGTCCGGGATGGATCATCCTTTTCACATCCACACCAATGCCTTTCAAATCGTTAGCGGCAACGGCGAGGTGGAACCGGCATGGCGAGACGTGGTCCTGGTGCCAGCCGGGAGATCAGTTCGTATCCGTCTGCGGTTCAGCGACTACAGCGGTAGGGCCATGTATCATTGCCACATTCTTGACCACGAAGATCTGGGAATGATGGGCATTGTTGAGGTGGCGCCTTAGGCTGGGAAAAGGCGGATCGCACACGCTTCCGAAGCTCAATAGTGGATGGTGAAGCTGCCGTCCGGATGCGCGATGGGAACGGCAAAACTCCAGGCCGGAACACCGGGGAGCGTACCGCTCGCGCCGGTCGGTTGGCCGGACGCGTCGTAGTGTTGCCACGCCAGCAATCCACCGCGCTGCCAACCCGTTCCCTCCGTCCAGACCAACAGCACTTCCCCTTTTTTGTTCACCGCGATCCGAGGGTGCTTACGGCCCTTGTTTTGGCCAGGAGCGGCCACAGGATCAGCCTTCGAAAGCAAATCTCCGCCCAAGGTAGCCCAATACACTTGTGTCCCGGTCTCCCATGCGGCGACAATACCGCCGGCGCTTTCGGCGAAATCCATGCTGCTCATCGGGCACGCATTGATATCCCACCGGTGAAGTAATCGGCCCGTGAACTTCTCGCCTCTGTCGCTGGAGCGGAGGATGTAAATGTCTCTGTGAATGGATTCGCGGGCGGATCGGTACATAGCGAACAGATTGCCGTGACTGTCGGCGAACGCCTTCATCCCGCAGCACCCGCACGCCCCGGTTGGCTCGGCCCACGCCTTCCTCTCCCGGCTGAACGACTTCCCATCGTCGTGAGAAGCAACGATCCAGACCTGCCGCCGCGCCTCTCCCTGCAACTCACCTCGTGCATCCTGCAAGCCGATACCATGCCAGGTGACGTAGACATTGCCTGACCTGTCAGCGGCGACCGTCCCCCCGCCGTCGAGGCCGAATGAATCGCTCATCAGGTTTCGTTGGGGCTCAAAGGCTGCGCCTGCATCATCGAGTCGGGAGTACAACATGGGCGCGCCGGGCTTGCCGGAGTCCGGATTGACGGGTCCGATGGGCTTCGCTTTTCCGGAACCGTTCCACGCCACATGAACTCTTCCATTGCGTCCTACGGCAATCTGGGCCCCGCGAATGGTTCCGGCCGCGACGGCGCTGCCGGGCGTGTTAACGGGAATCGCCGGTGACCAGGTTGCGCCGTGATCCCCGGACCGGGCGTAGTAGAGGTCGCCGGCGAAGGGATCGCCGGAGTAGTAGACAAGGTGCAGCGTCTTCTGCCCGTCGAACGCAATTTGAGGCTGAATGGCGCCCGAAGGCAGCCTCGACGATTTGACCTGAATACCCCGGCCGGCGTCTGGGCCGGCGGACAATCGAAAGCTGCCTGTGATTAAACCGCACGCTGCCGTCAGCGTAGCTCGCCTTCTAGTCATTGCTCGGGATTCCATTCCGCCAGTTTATACCTAATGACGCCAAGAGGCGCTTCGATCCGGCCAGGCGAGGCCAGGCGCCAGTCGCGGCCTAACCGGCTCGCGCACGCACCGGCTCAGAATCGGTAATCGGTGCATGCGCGTCCCTGGTAGACCCTGGATCGGTCGTGAGATTGAAGGCGCCAAACCCAGGAATCTATCTCCCTGCTTCCTTGGCCATCGCCTCGTGAGCTGCTGCCATGGCCTTCATCTCCGCGGCTGCCTTCCGGCAGTGTTCGGCGTAGTATTTGCAGTGCTCTGGAGTGTTGCCAGACATCGGCATCTTAGCGGCGCCGGGCCGCGGATGCTTTGCGTATTCCTCGGCAAGGGCCTCGTGTTCAACCGCATCCGCTTCATGTTTGGCGGCCATCGCATTGAAGTGGCGAGCCAGTTTCATGTGGTCAGCAGGCGTTTTCGCATTTGCGACGAGGGCCCTTAGTTCCTTGGGTTTCAGCATACTCTTGGATTCCATTCCTGTGGCAGATCCAATTGTGCCGACAAGAAGAAGCGCAAAGAGCGAACTCGTGGCTGCCATCCGGAACCACCGAGTCGTGGATGTTGTCATTTGAAAATCTCCTTTCGTCGGGTTCAACGACGTGGTGAGCCTTGACGCCCATTAAAATGCACATTGATGGCCATTCTGTTGGCCTTTAGATTCAACCGGTTGCGAGCGAAATCAAGATCTTGTTGCCTCAAAAGGGGCACTTGCTGGAGAGAATTGCGCACCCGCCTGACCACCCAAAGAGCCGATAGGTTCTCACGCGACTTCATTTATAAGACGGTTACCCAGCAAGCGCTGTAGGTCTCTGCGAGAACGAGTGCACGCTCGAACCGAAGCTGCTGGCCGTTGGTAGCCCTCCTTTCCGGCTTCGCGCGGCAACAATCTTCAGATTACCCTTGCTTTTCCCCCTGGCCGCACATGGCAAATGATCGTCGCCCCGCCCACAGGCGCCGAGTGCCCTGTTGAATTTTGCGCATCAGACTCAACAGCGCTTGGCCAACAACCCGGGTTTGCGGCGCAACCACAGCTAAGGAAGATCAAATGGAATCGCAAACGAAAAGTCTAGTGAGCTTCTTCCGCATCTTGCGTTCGCGGCATTTCTCCAAGCGAAGGGACCATGTGATGTCGGCAACATTCGGGTAGTTCACTACGTAGTATTTCGATCGTGCGAGCAGCCTTTGACATAAAGTTTCGGGATGATTCGACGATATAACGTCGCGGATGCTTCTCCCACATTCTCAAAATACGCGCATCAATTGCAGCGGCTTCCCCGGCAGTTTCGATGCGCAGCGGATTCCGATGGTTGTACCCGTCGTCCACATCAGGCGTTCGCAAATGGATTACGGCGTCGTAGCGTCGCAACTGGTCCTCCAGCGTCGTGCCGACCGAAACCCAAAGATCCCCAGTTCCTTGCCAGTAGGCCGCGCCATCGACCGTACCACGATCGCAGAGGGTTATGGCAGGCTGGTCGGTCTCTACAGCTGATTCGAGCTCGCGTTGTACATAGAAAATTGCACGCTGGGCCGCCTGGCGCAACCCAGTGCTTTCACCCCGCGGAAACCCACCCCCGAACAAGACACCTGCCGCCTCGGGTAGCACTTTTACGTGCACGCAGAATGATTGGCGAATCAACTCAAGAACGGCAGTCTTGCCTGCCCCCGGCCCGCCAGTCATTACGACGCGACGGCGGTCATGCGGTTCTTTGCATTCGCAAGCGACCATGGGCACCCTCGGCAGATGAACTTCCCTTTAAGCATCTCACCTCCAGAGGCACGCGGGAAGCATACCAGCGACTTTCAGTGTGTCAGGATGCGGGCATCGTCCAATTTCAAACCGCAAAATGCTTGAACTGGTCCTCGCCAGTCAAAGTCGCCCAGTGAAGTTGGCAACTCGTGGCGCGATTTGAAGGCTGCAAAGGGAAGATCAGAAAATCGAGTTTTTTGCGGCCGGGCTCCTGCTGTCCTTGGTCCAGCCTGCGGCCAAAAATAGAAAGCCTTAAGAACTTGCAGAGCGAGGATTGTTTTCAGCTAGGATTAACGATTCGTGCCTACTTCTATGCTAAGCCCTTCGCTATTCGGTCCAATGATTCATGTCCCACACCGAAGCGGCAGATTGCGTCACAGTTTTTCGTTAGGTCGGAGAAGATGATGTAAGCCGGCCTCGGCGCACCGTTTTTAGCAAACGAAGGCCGGGCCAGTTGGGCGTCCACCTCTCTCTGCCGGCTATCGGGGATCACAAGCCAGAGTCGCGTCTCGTGACTTGGCAAGGCCATAGACAAATCGCTGAGTCTAAGGATGCCGGAGTAGATCGAAGTACTCTTCTCGACTTCGAAGGCAGCTATAATCCGACCGGACGACGGCTCAATCCATAAAACGTCAATCAGCGCGATCGTGTCGCGAATCGCGTCCTCAACGTTTAGCGATGGTAGGCATGGCAGGCATACGTCAGACAAGCGCTTTCCGTCAAAGGAACGATTGCGATCATTGACTGCAATGCAGACAGAATAGCCAAGCGCTTTTCCAATGCAGGAAAGCAGATACTGCATTTGCGTATGCGTTTGATCTTGAGCCATGTCTTCACGCACTTCGTCGTGCCGGCGTCGGACAAAAGCTTCTCTTTTCTTGACTTCCCGCTCCACAACCGCATCGGCGTTTCCGGGCACAAGCAGCCTGCCGGAGCCAATCTCAAACAGCAATCCGGATATTGCGCCTAGATCCCGTGAAAACAAGGACCTCTGCATGGTGTTGGTTTCGACTAACGTGTCCCTCATCTCGAGATAGTCTTTCCACGATCCGAGCTTCTTTCGCGTGCCGAAAAGCAAATTGAAGCCATTCAGCATGGCCGTGTTGGCTGGCGGCAAAAGCTCCGGATGAAGAAAATACAGGATGTTGGCGACCGCCGGTCCCAGACCCTTTATGCGAAGGTCGGACAACCGAAGAATCTCGCGAAGGAGTTGCTCTTCCGTCTTTGCGGCAAGGCAGTTTTCGAGGAATGTCCCAAATGCCCGCTTATTCGATTCATTTTCATAGATGTCCGGAATGCGGAGCTTGGGTTTCCAATAGAAAGCATGCGCGGCACCTTGAAAGATTTGTTTCTGCTCGGTGATGCAATTCAGGACGAACTCAAGCGCCGTTCCACGGAAGTCATTGCCAAATCTCCCACTCCGGATATCCGTCGCCACTTGTTCCACACCACGCCTTATGCTTCGGAAGGCTTTCAGCCTGTCAGTGCTTTTGATGAACCATGTATTGTAAACGGACTCCTCGTCCCGACGGTAACGGCTTGAGAGGTCCTCGAAGGATTGTTGGGAGGCGATGGGATTGAGCATTTGAACAGGCGATTTCCGGTTGATTTCCCTTTTTACGGTATCGCAAAGCGTGGCGTGAGCTGCTTCCTGTGCTCTGGAACTGGGCTTCATCGCGTTGGATCTCAGCCGGTACGCTTGCCCGTTGCAGCATTTCCGACTTGCCAAGACCTAATTGTGGCTGTAGCATCAGGGCTGAGGAGGCCGAGATGAATAGACGAGCCTTCGCGACCTCATTCGTGGCCATTCCGACCCTTGCGGGCTTGGGCTACGTCGGCTGGCGCTATCTCAGCGAAAAGGCCCAGCATACATGCAGGGCCTGCTCCCGAGAAGTCCACGCCCAGACTCGGACAGTTGCGGCTATTGACGGGAAGGAGGGAATCTACTGTTGTCCCGCCTGTGCACTTTCAGAGCATCGACAGGCTGGAAAACCCGTCCAGATCATAGAACTGGCCGACTACCAGGGTGGTCGAGCCATCTCGCCCTCGCAGGCGTTTCTCGTTCATGATAGTGAGATCAATCCGTGCAAGAGCCACGAAACGACGCTCACGGCTGACAAGCAACCTATGCACTCCCACTTCGATCGATGCTCGCCAAGCATCCTCGCGTTCCGCGATCGAGACTCTGCCCAGCGATTCGCGGCCGTGCATGGAGGGCAGGTCATGCCATTTTCAGAAATGGCTGCGCAGTTTTCGCGGTGAATCGTCATAGTAGACCGGCTCGACGTTGGTATCCGGCGTTTGCGCAAGTTGACGGCGCTTTTGAATTACCAAGCTGTAGCATCTGCTTCAGGGTCAACTCCTCGCTTCGGTAAAGTCTCACTTCCCGACGCTGTCGGTGCCAATCGTCAGTGGAGCGTGCATCGACACGATTCTGAATCATTCCGCAAGAATCCCCTCGCTCCGCGACCCACCCTCGGCCCAGCGGTACGTGGCCGAGGGTGATACGGACAAGTCCTGCAGTTCTCCAGCATGGCCTCGAAGACTCCGCGCTGAAGCGTTGGGCTATTGCGCGATTTCTACCTTCTCGATCTTGATCCCCTTGAGGCCACCCTTCTCCAGTACGGCGCCGGTGACTTTGACCTTTTTCTCGATGAACGGCATCAATTTTGTGTTCGGGTTTCCATGATCCATCGAGATGGAAACATAGATTTCCTTGCCATCGAAAATTGCGAGCGGGTTTCCAGCACGCGCGCACGATTCGGCGCACTTCGCGTGTTTTTCGCCCGAGCTGTTGTGTCCAACAAAGCAAGCGATGTCAACAACTTGTCCGGTGATCTGAACAGCCTTTGCATCGCCATGTTCGTGTGAATGTTGCGCCCACGCAAAGGTCCCGCCGATGCCTACGGCGGCCAATGCGAGCGTAATGAGTCTAATTTTGAGGGTCATTTTCGAGCTCCTTAGTGTTTTGATTCTGTACTTTGATTTCTAGCGAACGGCTTCGATCTTGGCGGTCTTCAAAATCTTGGTCTTCGCGTAGAGTGTGCCGGTCACCTTGACCTTCTGCCCGGCGAACTTCTCAGGCGTCTGTTGGTCGCTGAGGACGTAAACCTCGGTGCCAACGAGCAGTGCGTACTTCCATTTCTTCGGGTCATTCTTTATGCACTCCCGCACGCATTTGTCGTCGGGCCTAATGCCCATAGTGTGTTTGGCACCGCACATCGAGTCGGTGATGACCCCGATGTACGCCCGCGGATTGTCGGCGGCGGCGGCGATAGCTGTGCCAAGAATAAACAAGTGGAGAATCTGTCTCATGTGGAAATTCAGTTCCTTTCATTAATCGACGTCAGAAACCGGAGCCCCTTTTCCCGGTTTAGCTTCTTCCAGAGCGATTCAAAGCGCCCTTCGTCGAGCGGCTGCTTGAGCTGGAAGTTGAAGCCCTTCATGCTTCCGTAGTGGGTCTTGGCGCGCTCGTACGTCGTAAGCGTCAATTGATAACGATCTGATGTGCTGACATTTTCAATGTCCTGAAGGCGCCAAGTCCTCGACTGGCGCGGACTCGTTGTCCTGTAGACAATGCGATCCGAGGTGACCAGCAGAATGCCCTCAGAGCCTTTAATCGTTCCCAGAAGCTTCACTGGCAGTTCCCACTCAGCTTCGGTCTGGGGAGCGGCAATCGCGGCAACGAAGCGCCGGTCCAGCTTGTCCTTCAGCATTGCGAAAGCGGCCTCGAAAGACTGGCCATCGGCGAGCTCGAACTCGAATTCTTTGTCGATGCCGAAAAGCCATTTCCGATCCTTGTATGTGACGAGTACAATCTTGTTCGGCGACACCCACAGTTCCTGAATGTCCTGGTAGTCAAACTGAACGCGCTCAAGTTTCGGGGGCTTTCCCTGATCCGCTGACTGCTTCTTCGTTGCTTTGACCTGCTGATACCCCACGCCCTTATCGCCGATCGTCAGGATGCCAGCATGATCCTTCAGCGCCCGATGGTGCTTAACCTCATAGTTGAGATCGGCTGCGCCTGCCGCGGAAATTGCCAGAATCCCAACAAGCAGACTTATGCAGTGGCTAGTTTTTTTACTTCTGAGTTCCATTTCCAAACCTCATAAATTGCAGGGTAAACGACCAGTTCAAGGATGAATGACGTGAAAATTCCGCCGATCATCGGGGCCGCAATTCGCCGCATCACATCCGCGCCGGCCCCGGTAGACCACATGATCGGGACCAGGCCCATGAACATTACTGCTACCGTCATGAATTTCGGCCGGATGCGTTTTACGGCGCCATCATGGATCGCGTTCTGAAGGTCGGCCAAACTGTTCATCTTCCCATCCTTTTTTGCTCCTTCATAGGCGATGTTCAAGTAGAGAAGCATGAATATCGCGGTCTCAGCGTCGACACCAAGCAGCGCAATCAGACCGACCCAAACGCCAATGCTCATGTTGTAGCCGAGAAAATAGAGGAACCAAATGGCGCCGACCGCAGAAAATGGAACGGCGAGAATGATGAGCAGGGTCTCCGTGATCGACTTGGTGTTCATGTAAAGAAGCATCATGATCAGGAAGAGTGTTAGCGGAAGTATCACCGTAAGCTTCTCCCGAACTCTTTGCATGGCCTCATATTGGCCGCTCCAAACAAGCGTGTATCCGGCTGGCAGCTTCACCCTCTCTCGGACGAGTGACTTAGCCTCTTCGACATAGCTGCCGACGTCACGGCCTGCCACGTCGACGTAAACATAGCCGTTGAGCATTCCGTTTTCGTCGCGCAACATGGCAGGGCCGCTCGAAAGCTTAATGTCGGCGAGTTGGGAGACCGGAATCTGAGCAGTGCCTCCCATCACAGGAACGAGAACACGGCTGAGGCGATTGATATCGCTGCGATAATCCTGCAAGTATCGGACATTTACCGGATATCGCTCACGACCTTCGATTGTCGTGGTGACATCCTCACCCCCTACCGCGCTCATCAGGACACCCTGTACGTCTTCGATACTAAGACCATACCGTGCCAACTCCTCGCGTTTCCAATCAAAATCCAGGAAGTAGCCCCCGCCGGTGCGCTCTGCGAATACGTTCCGCGTGCCCCGAACCTTTGGCAGGATTCCCTCGATCTCAGTTCCGATCTGCTCGATCCTCTTGAGATCAGCTCCATACACCTTGATTCCGACGGGTGTGCGAACACCAGTCGTCAGCATGTCGATTCGAGCTTTAATCGGCATCGTCCAAGCGTTGGACACACCAGGCATGGAAAGTGCCGAATTCATCTCCTCGACCAATTGCTCGCTTGAGATGTGCTCTGGTGTTATATGGCTAAAGAGACCCTTGAGCCAATTCGGTGCCCAGGCCCACCGCGAGTACCACGTATCGACCTTGCGCCACTCGCTTTGCGGCTTCAGGACGATAATTGTTTCCATCATTGAGAACGGTGCCGGGTCCGTGGACGTCTCCGCCCTTCCCGACTTGCCCATTACGGTGAGCACTTCCGGAAACTTCTTAATAATGCGGTTCTGAATCTGCATCAGCTTTTGCGCCTCGGCGACAGAAATACCTGGCAGCGTCGATGGCATGTAGAGGAGCGTGCCCTCATCGAGCGGCGGCATGAACTCGGAACCCAGCTTCTGGTAGATGGGAACGGTGACCGCAACCATTGCAATTGCCCCGGTGATTACCACATACTTCCAGCGGATCGACCATCGGCAGATTGGGTCGTAGAGCCGCATTAGAATTCTGCTGATCGGGTGGTTCTCTTCGGAGTGAATTTTGCCCACCAGGACCGCGTTCACGACGCGCGCCAGCCAAAGCGGGCGAAATTGAAAGTTGTCCATGTGGGTGAACAGGAGGCGCATTGCCGGATCCAAGGTAATCGCCAAGACCGCGGCAATGATCATCGAGAGATTCTTCGTGTAGGCCAGCGGCTTGAAAAGCCGGCCCTCCTGGGCCTCTAGTGTCAGGACGGGCAGGAAGGCGACGGCAATGACCAGGAGTGCGAAAAAGCTAGGGCCGCCGACCTCTTTCACCGCATCTATGACGACGCGATGGTAGTCTTTTTTTCGTCCAGTTCGGTCCCATTCTTCCAAGTGCTTGTGCGTCTGCTCAACCACCACAATTGCAGCGTCGACCATGGCGCCGATGGCGATGGCGATGCCTCCCAGGGACATGATGTTGGCGCTAACACCCATCATTCTCATTGGGATAAACGAGATGATGATGGCAATCGGGATCGTGAACACTGGTATCACGGCGCTAGGGAAATGCCAAAGAAAGATGAAAATTACCAGCGCCACGATCACCATTTCTTCGGTCAGCGTACTCCTTAGGTTTTCGATCGAACGAAGTATCAAGTCCGACCGGTCGTACGCCGCGACTATCTTTACGCCAGGCGGCAGGCCCGGTTCGAGATCCTTGATCTTCGCCTTCACGCGTTCAATGACATCAAGCGCGTTTTCACCCTGCCGCATGACGACGATGCCGGAAACCACATCACCCTCGCCGTTCCAGTCCGCGATTCCTCTCCGGATATCCGGCCCAAGGACTACAGTGCCGATGTCTCTCACGCGAACAGGCACTCCGTCCCTCGAGCTAAGAAGGACGATATTTCCGATGTCGTCGACGCTCTTGGCGTAGCCGCGTCCGCGGACCATGTATTCGGTGCCTCCGAACTCGACTAGACGGCCGCCAACGTCGTTATTGCCGCTGCGGACGGCCTCCACAACCTTCATGATTGGGATCTTGTACGACTGGAGTCTATTGGGGTCGACATTTACCTGATACTGCCTGACAAATCCTCCAAGTGGAGCAACTTCTGCGACGCCCGGCACCGATTTCAATTGATAGCGGAGGAACCAATCCTGAAGTGATCGGAGTTCGGCCAGCGAATGCTTGCCGCTCTGGTCCACTAGCGCATACTGAAAAACCCACCCAACCCCAGTCGCATCGGGCCCCAGTTCTGTCTTCACGCCCTGCGGGAGCCTTTGCAGCACGGCCGACAGATACTCCAATGTCCGTGAACGCGCCCAGTAGATGTCCGTCCCTTCCTCAAAAATTATGTAGACGAAGGAATATCCGAAGTCTGAGAATCCTCTGACCGCCTTCACCTTCGGTGCGCCCAACATGCTGGTGACAATCGGGTAGGTGACCTGGTCCTCCATGATGTCCGGACTACGATCCCACCTGGAGTACACGATGACCTGCGTATCGCTGAGATCCGGTATCGCATCAAGAGGAATGGTCCGCATCGAATAAATACCAGCAGCGACAGCAAAACCAATCAGGATGAATACCAGAAATTTATTCCGGCCGGAGAATTCGATGATGTGGTCAATCATGCTTGTGCTCCGCCGGGGGAGGCACACTGCTTGCTGGTTTGGAGGTGGACCCGCCATGCTGGTGTCCCGCCATCCCGGCCGCAGAGGACTTCAACTGACTTTCCGAATCGATCAGGAAGTTGCCGGACACAACAATTCGGTCAGTGGGCGAAAGGCCGTTCTTGACTTCGATTCGATCCCCGATCCGGTCTCCAATTTCGACCTGCCGCGGCTCCAAATAGCCATTGCCGCGGTCGACAAACACGGTCTGCTTGAGTCCTGTGTCGAGAACTGCTTCCGCCGGGATGGTCATTCGGGCCGGCATTGGTACGTTGAAATCGACGTCCACGAACATGTCCGGCTTCAGAGTCATACCTGGGTTGTCAGCTTCAATGCGCACCTTAAGGGTGCGCGTCATGGCATCAACCTGAGGCTGTATGTAACTCACGCGCCCCAAAAGCGTCTGTCCCGCTCCGTAAGAGAGCTTGATGCGGGCGGGAGTTCCGATTTGGATCATCGACGCTTCATTCTCGAAGACGTCCGCCATGATCCAGACCTTGCTTAGGTCCACCACGGTATAGAGCTCGGTTTCCGGCGTGATGCGCTGTTTGGGAAACGCGTTGCGCATCATGATATACCCGCTTAAGGGCGAATAGATCGTAATGTTCGTTAGTGGCTTCTGCGTCCGTGTAATTTCTTCGATTTGAGCTTCACTCAGCGAATAGAGTTCTAGCCGTTTGCGCGAGGCGGCCAGAAGCGAATCGCTTTGCTGCTGCGAGCCTACCAGCGGACTATTCTTCATAATTTCGCGGCTGCGCATCGCGAGCAGGTATTCCTGTTGGCTGGCGAGCATCTCCGGGCTGTACAACGTCAAGAGCGGCTGACCCTTCTCGACCAACTTACCCGTAAAGTCGACGTAAACCTTTTCGATCCATCCTTCGATCCTCGTCTGTACTTTGGAGAATCGCGTCTCGTCCATGGTGACTTTCCCTGTGGAACGGAAAGAGTGGATACCTGCACCCGGCGTTACCTCGCCAAACTTCACCCCGATCAGTTGCTGCTTCTCCGCACTCACGTGGATCGTGCCCATCGGCATGGCGGCAGGATCGTTCTCATAGACCGGTACCAGATCGTTTCCGGTCTCTGGATTTACGCCCGGTTTGTCAGACTTGAAATCGGGTGCCTTTGGATCTTTATAGTAAAGGATCTTTCCAGTCGGCTTTTGAGGTTCCGCGCCGACAGGATGCGTTGCGTCCTCATCTGGAACAAGCTTCATTCCGCAGATTGGGCAATCCCCCGGTTTATCGGAGTGATAGCTAGGATGCATCGGGCAGTGATAGCCCTTCGGCTTATTGAGATCTTCCGCCATTCCAGCGTGCTCATGCGGCCCATACCAGCGACCGTAGCCGAATCCGATCAGGATGCCGATAGCGATAAGGGCGATAAACAAGAAGATTCGTGAAGGTTTCATTGTGAGTTTCGCTATTGCGTGAGGGGCCGCGCAGTCATCTCCTCAAGCCGCGTCAATGCGAGGTAGAAGTTCTGCAGTTCCTCGTAGTAGTTCATCTGGTACTCGACGACGGTGCCGTAGTTCGCCAATACCGTCAGGAAGTCGACAGTTCCGGCTTCGTAGGAGGAGAGAGACGACTCCAATGCGAGGGTTGCTTGGGGGATGACAGTTTGGCCATAGAGCCGCACCAATTGCTCGGAACTCTCGGTCGTCAGGAAGTCATCTTGAATGCGGAAGTGAAGGCTTTGATTCGTTGCCTCGTACGTCCTTCGGGACTGTGCAAGCGCCTGCGATTGTTCAGTGACTGCTGCCCGTTGTTTCCGGAAGAAGTAGAGAGGGATTTTGAAGTCTGCCCGAAACATGTACATGTCCGGCATGCCCCCCATGTTGTAGTAGCCGCCATTGAGCGTGAAGTCCGGATAATATCCCTTACGGGCCATGTTTACGGCTACTTCCGCTCGCTGAATCATCTTCTCGTCGACTCTCAGCATGGGGGAGTTCTCACGGGCGGCGGCAAACAAATCCTCGAGTTTCACAGGGACGGGAATCGGCCGCAGTTCGGAGGGCTTGGCAAGTTGCGAGCCTGGTGGTCGATTCACCAGGCTATTGATTTCAGCCTGGCGTGCGCGTTTCTCCCGTTCAAACTGGACTCGCCTCGTCTCCAAAATCGAGATCTGCGTCTGGGCCTTAAAGATATCCTGTTGGGCAGCTTTCCCTACGGAGTAGCGGGCTTCCGTAATGAGAAGAAACTTGCGTAATAAGTCGAGGTTGCGCTCCAACACGCCAGCAACAGCAAACGCGTATGCCCTTCGATAGTAGGCCTGCTTCAGTCTTGAAACAACGCTCAACTGGACCTGCTGGTAGAGTTGCCACTCCGCCTCGGACTCCTTGACAGCCATGTCACCTGCCAGCTTGCGTTTCCCCGGGAACGGGACCTCCTGAGAGACCATGAATCCTATTTGGCTCAATGGCTCTTTTCCGAGACCAGCGCCCGGCCATGGGCGGCCATTGCTGTTGTAGCCGGGCGAGAACATTGGGTCCGGCAAACTGCTCACCTGAGTCGGCCTCTGCCTGGATGCCTCGTAGCGCTTTTGGGCGGCCAAGATCTCCGGGTTGGACTGGAGCGCCGCGGCGAGCAGGGCGCCGAGATCTGTAGTTTCAGACTGGCAGAAGAGCGACGAGCTGCAAATTGCCATGAACGCCATTAAGCGCATCGGATGCTTTGAAGGGAAGGGACTGTCATTGCGACCAAGCACTGCTTGTTCATTGGCACTTCGCCTGCCATTCCGCGCCTCACTCGCAAGTCGTTGAGAAATCGGGGCAGCGCGAGCTTTCAAAGGTGGGGCCGGATCGGGGAATTGGAGAGTTTTCGGCTATGACTGTCCAGGATTCGGCAAAGGCCTTGCGAGAGTTCGTCTGGCGATTCATTTTTACTCCGAGGAAATTCGGCAAATGCCAGCCATTTGGACCCGAAGACTTTGGTCGTCGGATTGCTTGAAGGGCTTATAGTGCCCTATCCAAAACGCTTGTTGTTGCTGATTCTTGCATCCGCACGGTGTTCCTTGGCCACAGAGGCGGACGGGATTCCGGCGTTGGAACGCCTGCTCGACGACATTCTGGTTCGCGCCGTGGTTGAGCGCTCGGTCACCGGGACGGCTTCGGCCCAGGTGCGCGAGCCCGATTTGGAAATGAGAGAGACACCTTTCACCGGAACACCGCCCCACCCGCTTGTGAACGACTTTGTTCGTTACTTCACCGGCATCGGCGCGAAAGGCTTTCGAGGGGCGCAGGTGCGCCTTGAGCCTTATCGCGAAATGATTGAGCGGGTGTTTCAGGACGAGGGACTGCCTGCTGAACTACTCTGGGTTGGCTTGGTGGAAAGTGGATTCAATCCTGACGCCCGATCCCCAAAGAATGCGGTTGGGATCTGGCAGCTTGTTCCAGGAACCGCCGAACGCTTCGGCCTCGTTTTGAGCGGTCGTGACGAGCGTACGGACCCGCTGAAATCGACACGGGCTGCGGCCAAATATCTGAAGTTGCTCTATGCTAGGTTTGGAGATTGGCCCTTGGCGCTAGCCGCGTACAAC
>JAEUQC010000110.1 GCA_016789905.1 Bryobacterales bacterium
ACCTCTTTGGTTCCGCACCACTCACCTTCCGGGATAATTCTCCCAGTACAAACTGGCGAAGAGAGCCTCTTAAACCAAACAACGCCTTCGTCACAAATGACGAGGTAGTCGCCGTGCATTCGGCGGAATGTCCCGTTTGTCTCGTCCGTTGCTTCGTATCTAGCGTCCGACATCGCGGTCCCAATTGGCATGCTCTTATACTCGTCCCCTAAATCTCTAGTGTCGCCTAGACGCTGGTCGTCTCATCTTAATGTTCATTCAGAAAGGCAGGAGTTTCCCGAGCGTCTAGGACTGGTCCGAGCGCCGCCTCCCGCAGTTGCGTTGCTCCAGCGAGGCGCTTGAGCTTTTCAGGAGACAGCGAACTAGGACTAAAGTACCGATTTTCGTAAGCGAATGGAGTACGGTACTAATAGGCTATTTACACTATGAAATGTAGTGGAAAATACTGAGAATACCCTCAGCAAATAAAGTAGTTGATGTGCTTCCGCCGTCGGCGAAGGGGAATTTTTTGGAGTGGTCGTGAACCCTATGCGTGTGGAGTGTGAGTCAGGTGCCGGCGACAAACAAAACAAAATGTCTGAGCTATTCGGCCGGATTCGGTTGAGAGACGAAGGCGCCTACACGGAGCTGTACTCGGTGGTCCGCCGCACGGTGTCAGCATCCCTTCGAACTGAATTTGGACAAGATTCCGAAGATGTGGGACATGAAGTATTCATGGACGCAATGTCAGCAATTAAGGCTGATGTAATCCAAAAGCCAGAAGCATTCATCCCCTATCTGAGGAAAATAATCCACCGACGCCGAATCGCACTGATCACCGAGAAGATCCATGCACGAAAAGCACTGGAGATCGAAAATACAATTCCGTGCTCCGCGCAGAGGGCTGACACAATTGTCGAAGTCTCCGAACGCTGGGAGGACGTTCAAGCTTCTCTACGTAGACTCGATCCGATAAAACAGGAGATCTTGAAAAGGTTTTACCTGGAAGGCCAGTCGGGCGACCAGATCATCGCTGAGATGGGACTGACGCAGACGCAATTCCGGCTCCACAAATCCCGTGGACTCCGCATGCTTGCTCAGCGTGTGGAAATGCGGATGGCGCCGACACTAGCAAAAGCCGGTTAGCCAGCCGGTATTCTCGACGAGCCTTGACCACTTGGCGATTTTGTCTCGTATCGGATCGAGCTATTAGGGGCGAAAGGTTCAGTTGTTATCTTCATGGACATGGGTTCATGGCCGCGATCAGCATGAATCGCGCCGGGAATCGCATGGTCCCCGACGCGCGCGCGATCGCCACGGATCCCTCCTCTAGCGGCTGGCGCAACTGCTCCAGCACATTGCGCGCGAACTCCGGCAGTTCATCCAGAAACAGCACGCCGTTGTGCGCCAAACTCGCCTCGCCGGGCCGGGGCATGCCGCTCCCGCCGCCAATCAGTCCTGCGTCGGAAACCGTGTGGTGCGGCGCGCGGAACGGCCGGCGGCGCAGCAGCCCCGCGCCTGGCTTAAGCTGACCCGCCACGGAGTGGATCTGCGTGGTCTCCAGCGACTCGTCGAATTCGAGCGGCGGCAGAATCCCGGCCAGCCGCCGCGCCAGCATCGTCTTGCCGCTGCCGGGCGGGCCAACCAGCAGCACATTGTGCCCCCCGGCCGCCGCCACTTCACAGGCCCGCTTGGCGGTGGTCTGCCCGCGAACGTCGGCAAAATCGGGAATGGTCCCGGCTCCATCGGCATCGCTGGCCGGATACTCGGCGGCAAATTCGTCCGGCGCGCGCAGCGCCGCCACGGCCTCCGCCAGGTGCCGCACCCCCAGCACGCGAATTCCTTCCACCACGGCCGCCTCCGGCGCGTTTTCCTTCGGCACCACCAGGTATTTCAATCCGCTTCGCCGGGCACAGACCGCCATGGAAAGCGCTCCGCGCACCGGCCGCAGTGTGCCGTCCAGGGACAACTCCCCGGCGAACGCATGGAAGTCGCTGGGGCTAAGCGCGCCCGTCGCGCCCAGAATCCCCAACGCCATTGGCAGGTCAAATCCGGCGCCCTCCTTCCGCACATTCGCCGGCGCCAGGTTGATGGTCACGGCCTTCGCCGGGTAACCGAAACCAGAATTCATGAGCGCCGATTTGATTCGTTCCCGGCTCTCCCGCACCGCCAAATCCGGCATGCCAACGGTGATAAAGTCCCGCGCGGACCCGGATTGGTACAAATCCACCTCGACATCGATAAGGTGCGCGTCGATACCAAAAACCGCCGCGGTCCGCGTCCGAAATAGGCCCATATTATGGGAGTGGCCCTAGGGAAGGAAAATTCTCACTCCACGCGAAACGAATGTTTGCTTTCGGACGCCTGCTTCCCTACCCCGTCGCGAATTCGCAGCGCAATCGTGTACTCTCCAGGCGCCAGATCCTTCGTCAACTGCAAACTCAATCCGCCCCCAAGATACCGCCGCGGATAGAACGACTTGCCCTGTTCATTCGCCGCTTCGTCCTGTTTGTACAGGCTTTCTCCGTTCGCCCGGAATACCTCCAGGCCATACCCCACCTGGAAAGAATTGCCCTCGCCCAGCCGGTAACCCGCAATTTCAAACCTTGCCCATAACACGTCTCCCTGGCGGTAGGCGGGTACGGTTAGCGCCTCCATCGCATCTTCCGAACGCAGAAAGCGGAAACGCAGCGGTTGCAGTTTGTCCACGCCGGTCAGATTGAGCCCGCGGGTCCGGAACGGCACCGCGAGTGCCGCCTTGGTCCCGGCCACGTGGTCCTCGGCGGTCAGGCGAATCTCGGCGGTTCCAGCGGGCAGCGCGTCGGGCATTGCCAATTCCACGCGCACCCGGGGCCGCCACTTTTTATCCTCCGGCGCCAGATCCACCTTCACGTCGCCCCGCTTCGGCCCAGTCATGGCAACACCGCCCGCGTCGAATACCTGACACGTCCACGCCAGTTTCAGCTTGAGATCTTCATCGCCCTCGGGCTTGAATCCGCTCAAATCAAAACTCAGGAAAATGGACTCTCCCGCACCAAACCCGAATCCCGTTCCCACCGACGGGCCGCCATCGAACTGCGCCAGCACCGGCTGCACAATAGCAAACTGCCCCCAAGCCGCGGCGCTGGTAAGGAGCGCCAACGCGATCCATCCGCGCCCGCCCCTCATGCCCTAGACTCCGCCAGGCCCGGTTGTAACTGGCGGCGGCGCCAGCGATGCGGGTATTTCCACGTACGCGATCCGCTCATTATCGGCATCGGAGTTATCCACGACCTCCAATTTATAGGCCCCAACGGGCACGTCGAAAAAGATGGAACCCTCTTCGGTGAGCGCAGGCTGGAGCCGGCGCAACATCCCCAGCCAGCGGTTGTTGCCCTCAATCTCTGCTATTTCCATTATCTCCTGTCCGGCCTTGTCCACAAGCCGCAGGAATGGGATCGCCGCCTCACTGCCCCCGCCGTTGGTGATGGTGACACGCAGTTGCAACACCCGGTTCTTCACCGGCTGTTTCGCACCCTCCAATTCCGCCAGCCATTGCGCGTCAATGACCTGATAGACAAGCCGCCCTACCTGCACTTTCTCGCCAATTGCGATGGTCACCGCCGCAGGTTTGGAAGCGCAACTCAAGGTAGCGGCGGCGCCGGCTCCGAAAAGCACGGACAAGAACTCGCGATGCGACAACTTCATTTCTATGAGGTCCTAAATCGGGTGAATTGAGTTTATTATGATTAACTTACGACTCCAAATGCAAATGTACCCGCTCATCGCCATCCTGCTTACCTCCACGGCATTCGGGCAAAAACTGCCCGTGAAGCATCCCATCAGCGGCCGTGCCATCGCACCGGTGATGTCAGCCGCCGGGGCCGACTGGCTGGAGCGGAGCGAACGGGAGAACGAGGAAAGCCCAACCAAGGCAGTCGCCCAGCTAGGCCTGAAGCCTGGTATGACCGTCTGCGACCTCGGCGCCGGCACGGGCTACTACGCCGTCCGCATGGCCAGGCTGGTGGGTCATGCGGGCAAGGTCTATGCCGTCGACATCCAGCCGAAAATGCTGGAGTTGCTGGGCAAGCGGCTCGCCTCGGCTGGAATCACCAACATCACTCCTGTGCTGGGTTCGGAAACAGAAACGAACCTGCCGCCGGACTCGCAGGACCTGATCATTCTGGTGGACGTTTATCACGAATTCGCCAAGCCGCAAGCAATGCTGCGTTCCATTCGCACGGCGTTGAAACAGGACGGCCGGCTGGTGCTACTCGAATTCCGCAAGGAGGACGCGTCGGTCCCCATTCGCCTGGAACACAAAATGAGTGTGGCGGAGGTGAGGGCGGAGTTGGAGCCCGAAGGCTTCCGTATCGATAAAGTGCTCAACACACTGCCGTGGCAGCACATGATTTTCCTGCAAAAGAAGTGAGCGATGACGAAGGGCAGCCAGTATCCATCGGAGTTGCGCCGGCACACAGACGCGGCCACGGGCGTTTCGGTTTTGCAGCTAACGGCGTCCGCGGACATTAATCACGCCACCTATTTTCTACAGTCTTCGTTCACGCCCGACGGCCAGACCATGCTGTTCATTTCCAATCGGACGGGCAGTTGGCAGCTTTTCGCGGTCACGCCGTTCCCCGGCGGCCCGATCATCCAACTCACCGGCGGGGCGCCCATCCACCCATTCTCACCGGCCATCCACGCCGGGGGCCGCCGGGTGTTTTTCGTGCGTGCAGCGGCCGTTTGGTGGCTGGACCTGGAAACGCTGGCCGAAACCTGCGTGGTGGATTTTGGCGCCGGGTCCATGGGTGAGCCATCGCTCGACGCCACGGGAGAGTGGATTGTCGCCGCGCTGAAGAAGGACGGACAATCGGGGCTCGCCATCGGTCGCGCCGATGGCCGGGAATGGCGGCACATTCCCTATTCCCGCACGGTCATCCATCCGCAGTTCCACCCCTTGGAACCGGAATGGATTGAGTTCGCCGGTGACCCGGCGCCGCGCATGCATCGCATTCGCCGCGATGGCACTGGCCTGGAATGCCTGCATGAACACCCCAACGATGAATTCGTTGTCCACGAAACGTTTCTGGGGCGGACCGGTGATCTGGTCTACACCGTTTGGCCGCACGCGCTCCGTGTGATGGATTGGCAAACCCGGCGGCACCGGACGGTGTGCGAAATGAACGCCTGGCACATTACGCCCAATCGGGATGGCAGCAAAGTGCTCTGCGATACGAACCACCCTGATCGCGGCATCCATTTGATTGATGTAGCCACGGGGACCGCAAAGCTTGTGTGCCTTTCGGGGGCGTCCAGTGGCGGCAGCCAATGGCTTACCAGCCGGTACGCGCTGGCCGAGGATTTCGCGGCCGCCCGCAGTGGCGCTGCCGCGGGCAAGGCCCTCAGTTGGATGGAGGCTGGAATGGACACAGTGTACGGCCCGCAGTGGACGCACCCCCACCCGTCCTTTTCGCCGGACGAACGACTTGTGGTCTTCGCAAGCGACCGGACCGGAACCACGCAGGTGTACGTGGCCGCCATTCCGGACTAGAGAATTCCGCGGATCGCTTCCATTTCCTGCTCGAACGACTTCAGGATTCGTTCATAGCGTTCACCAAGCCCGAAGGCCTGCAATATCGGCGCCGGGTCTTTCACGTCGCGGTCGTCGGCGACCGCCGTGACGCCGAGGGCGTTCGTCGTGAAATCGGCCAGTTGAATGGCGCGGCTCAGCGCGATCAAGCCAGGCGCGGTGTCATCCGCATCGGGGTTGTGGTGGAAGCGCGCGGCCACTTGAACGGGAATGGGCAGTTTCCAGTTCTCCAGCACCTTCTGCGAAAGCTCGGCGTGGGAGAAGCCCAGTTGCGCGATCTCCACATCGTACAGTTCCCGGCCTTCCCGCTTCGACTCGGCGATCACGTTGGCGTATTCGTCCGGGCAGGAAACGGCCAGCAGGAGTTTGCCCACGTCGTGCAACAGTCCGGCCACAAAGGCCCCTTCGGAGTACTCCACCGTCATGTTCTGGACAATCAGATCCGACATGTTGGCCACCGCCACCGCGTGAAGATTGAACTGTTTGGTGGACCATCCCGCCGGCAGTTTCAACTGCGCCATCATATTGCAAACCGACAACCCCAGCACGATATTGCGCAACCGATTCGTCCCAAGAATCGTGATGGCGTGGCGCACGCTGGAGACAGTTCCCATTCGCCCGTAGGCGGCGGAGTTCACCATCCGCATCACGTTACCGGTGAGAACGGTGTCTTTCTCAATCCAATCGGCCAACTCGGTGACCATAATGTCGTCTTTGGCCAAACTGGCGAGGAGTTTGGTGAGAACCGGGCTGAACGGCGGCAGCTTGCCGATTCCTTCAAGGGCTTTATCGCGGAGGGTGGAGGGAGCGAGGGTAGTGGACATACTCCCTTTTCTCTTCGGCTACTCTGGAGAAAGTCTTACACTGGGAAAGTGAACCCGTCTGTGGAACCGGAGCCGACGCGCCCGCCCCCTCCCCCGTTCGTCGCTCCGCCGGCGATTGCGGTGCGGGATCTCAGGAAATACTACGGGGCGAAAGCCGCCGTTGATGGCCTGTCTTTGCAGGTTCCTCGCGGCTGCTTCTTCGGGTTCCTGGGCCCCAATGGCGCTGGCAAAACCACTACAATTCGTATGCTGATGGGGGTAAATACGCCCACCTCCGGGCAGATTGAAATCCTAGGCCTGCCGATGCCGGAAGAAGGGGTGGCGATTAAGCGGCAGATTGGGCTGGTGCCCGAAGACACATTGCTTTTCGACCATCTCACCGCGCAGGAATACATGGAATTCACCGGCCGGATCTACGGCCTGCCGGCGGCCATGACGCGGGAACGAATGCGCGAACTGCTGGCGCTGTTTGAAATGGATGGCCAGGGCCGCAAGCTGATTGGCGAATACTCCAAGGGCATGCGCAAACGCGTGGCCATGGCCGCGGCCCTGCTCCACCGGCCGCAACTGTTCCTGATGGACGAACCGTTCGAGGGGGTTGACGCAGTCGGCGCGCGACTGATGAAGGATATCCTGCTGGACCTGGTGGGCAAAGGAGCGACGATTTTCCTCACCTCGCACGTGCTGGAGGTGGTGGAGCGGCTCTGCGACCGCGTAGCCATCATCAGCCAAGGCCGGCTGGTGGTGGACGATTCGATGGCGAACCTGCGCGGCGGCGCCGAATCGCTGGAAGAGATCTTTGTGCGAGTAGTGGGCGGCGGCCGCTCCACCGAAAATCTGGAGTGGCTGTAGGCATGACATTTTCGCCGCTGGCCGCGATTGTCTGGGCGCAGTGGCGAACCTCCAGAAACTTCTATCTGCGGGCGCACAAGGGCGGCGTGGCTTTCCAGTGGCTCATGGGCCTGCTTTGGTATGGCCTGTGGGTTTTGGGGGCGGGCGGCGCCGGGTTCCTGGTGAGCGGGCGCATCCCCATGGCCATCGTAGAGCGGGCCCTGCCGGGCGCGTTGTTCCTGGTGGCCTTCTTCTGGCAACTGTTCCCGATTGTCCTCGCCTCCCAGGGCGCGTTTCTGGATATGCGGCGCCTGCTGGTGTACCCCATCCCCAATAGCCAGCTTTTCCTGCTGGAAGCCGCGCTTCGCGTCACCACCGCCATTGAAATGATCCTGATCTCGGCAGGGTTGATCGCCGGGCTGCTCTTCAACCGGGAGGCGCCGCTCTGGGGTTCGCTCGCGATTCTCGTTTTCATGGCGATGAACCTGCTGGTGGCGACGGGAATCAAATCGCTGCTCGAACGGCTGTTCAAAAAGCGGGGCGTGCGGGAGTTGCTGATGGTGGTTTTTCTGGGGCTCATTCTGGTTCCGCAGTTTTTCGCCGCCGGTCTGCAGGACGCGGCGGCGCCGCAGTTCCAGTGGTTGCAAAAGTTCGTTCCGCTGTTCCAGGCCACACCGTGGGCGGCGGCGGCGCAGTTGGCCTTGGGCCGCGTGTCCGGTTTCGCCCTGGCTACACTGGCGGTGTGGACAGCGGCGGCGTATCTGTTCGCCCGGCTGCAGTTCTCCCGTTCGCTGCAATTGGAAGAGGGCTCGGGCGGCGCTTCGGCGAAGCCGGAAAAGACGGGCGCCACGTGGCTGGACCCGGTGGCGCGCTGGCCGTCCATGTTGCTGCTCGATCCGGTGGCGGCGCTGGTGGAAAAGGACATCCGTTCGCTGGGGCGGGCGCCGCGTTTCCGGCTGATCTTCCTGATGGCCAGCACGTTCGGCGCGGTGCTGTGGCTGCCGCAGGCCATGCGCAGCCGCGAAGGATGGATGGCGCAGAACTACGTCACCATGGCCACGCTTTACGGCATGCTGGTGCTGGGGGAAGTGCTCTATTGGAACGTGTTCGGATTCGAACGGGCGAGCGTGCAACAGTGGTTCGCCACGCCAGTCCGGTTCGCGGATGTGCTGCGAGCGAAAAACGTGGTGGCGGTGTTTTATACAATGCTGGCGGTGGCTATCCTGAGCGGCATCGCGGCGGCGCTGCCGATTGGTGTTGGGCTTCGTCAGTTGCTCGACGCGCTGGCGGCCGTTGCCGTGTTTCTGGTATTTGTACTGGCCGCCGGCAACCTCACCAGTGTCTACATGCCGCGGCCCATCGACGCAAGGCAGGCCTGGCGCAACAATAGCGGCAAGACGCAATTCCTGCTGCTATTCGCCTACCCGCTGCTCACCTTGCCAGTGGCGCTGGCGCATCTGGCCCGGTGGGCCGCCGGCAGTTATTGGGCCTATCACGCCGTGCTCGCCGTCTCGTTCCTGATTGCAGTATGCTTTTACGCCGCCGCCACGGCCACCGCCGAAGAGGTGGCCGAGCAGCGGAAGGAACAGATTGTGGGTACGCTCTCGCAGCAAGAGGGCCCAGTCGCGCTGGGCGCCTAGGGTGGGTTCGGCTAAAAATCCAGCCGCAAACCGAACTGCAGGCTGCGCGGATCGGTGGCGCTGGTGATCTGCCCGAAATTGCCGGCGCCCAGAACGGTGCCAACGCCAAGCCAGGAGAAATGGTGCGGCGCGTTGTAGAACTCCGCGCGGAACTGCATCTTGAACGTCTCGGTCAACCGGAAGTTCTTCTGCAGCGACGCATCCCAGTTGTTGGTTCCCGGGCCGCGCACAATGTTGCGGCCCAGGTTACCGAAGGTGCCGAGCGCCGGCAGCGCGAACGCGGACGGATTGAACCAGCGGAAACGGCTGCCGCCGTCCTGCTTCCAGTCGCCCACAACATCGGGCCGCTGGTTCCCAAGGCCGGTGCCGGCGCGGTCTCCGTTAATGCCCAGGTTCACCGGCAGACCGGTATTGAGCGTGGTGATACCGGATAGCTGCCATCCGCCCAACGCCTTCTTGTACCACTCCTTGCCGTCCATCCAGAAGGGCAGCGAGTAGACGTAGCTGACGATCAAATTGTGGCGCCGGTCGAACGCCATGAAGCCACGATCGAGTTTGGCGTTGTAGCTGTCCATGGGCTGTTCGTTAAACGCGCTGGCATCGGTAATCGCATTGGACCAGGTGTAGGAGGCGCTCAACTGCCCGCCGCCCTTGATCTGCCGGCGCAGTTGCATCTGCAGGGAGTTGTAGATGGAGTTGGCGCCGTTCACGAACTGCTGGATATCGGCGTAGCCGCGGTAGGGACGGAGCGCATTCAGATTGATGCCCGGATTGCGCTGCAGCGTTCCCACCGGCAACTGGTTGATGTTCAGCGTGCGAGTGAGGCTGGCGGCGCTGGAGCCGACGTAGGCGACATCGATCGTCGTATCGGCGTCGAGTTTATGTTGAACGCCAAAGCTCCAGTTCATGATGCGCGGCACTTTGAAATCCACCGGGTGGGAGTTGGTGATGGAGGCCGGGAACGCCGCCGTGGTTCCGCCGGTGGGGTTGTCGACATTGGCGCTCTGGATGGTCTGCTGTTGAATGAACGGCGGGTTGTTGATAGCGCTGAAGATGAAGTTGCCCTGGGTCCGCTCGTAGAAAAGTCCATACCCGCCGCGGAAAACGGTGCGTTGCTTGCCCGTCACATCGTAGGCAAAACCGATCCGGGGCGCGTGGGTGCCCCAGAAGGTGTTCGCTCCGCCCTGCGGGATGCCGCGGAAGAGCGCCTTGACGCGCGAGTCGCCGGTGATGGAAGCGGGCAGGCGGTCAATCGCGGACTGCGGAAAGCCGCCGCCGCCGAGCGCCAGGCCGTTGAACGGGTCGCCAGTGTTCGGCACCAGCGCGCCGTTGGCCGGAACGATGCCCGGCGCGTTGGCGGGGTTGTAAAACTCCGGCAGGAAAGTAGTGGTGTTCTGCAGCGCGGCGTACTGCGGCTGCATATACATGTACCGGTAGCCCAGGTTCACGGTGAGCCGCGAGGATATCTTCCAATCGTCCTGGATATAGGGTTCAAACTGTCCAAACCGATACCAGCCTTCGCGGTTGGTGTTGGCTTCCTGATACTGCTGGAAGTTGCCGAGAACCGCATCGGCAAGCGCATTGCCGCTGCTGAGCGCGTGGCCGGTCTGGAAGTTCAGCGTGCCGTTGATGGCCGGGATATTGTCCTGGTTCTTCCGGCTGCGCTGGTAAAGGAAGCCCATCTTCAGGTTGTGCTGGCCAACCAGCTTGGAGAAGTCTTCCTTCACGTTGATAATCCGGTTGAAATTGTTGAACTGCCGAGGCGCGGCGTTCAGCCCGTTGAACCCGGCGATGGTGAGGGTGGGAATGTCGTTGGTGATGCCGTAGATGGAAGGCGCGGCGTAGCCGGAGCCACGGCGAGTGGTGTCGGTGGTGAACGCGGGGTTGGGGCGGTAGCCGTCCTGCTTGATGACATTGCCGCTGGTGGAGAGCTGCAATGTGTTTACAGTGGACGGATTCAGCACGCGCGTCCATTGCGCCTTGTAGCTCTTGCCTGGGATGGTGCGATCGAAGAGCACCAGGTTCGTCAGATTCTGCAACTGGTAGAACTGGTCGGCCAGATAGTGGAAAGAGACCTGATCCTTGGTGCTGAGGTTATAGTCGAGTTTCAGGATGTTCTGGTTGGTGTTCGATGGCGTGGTGGTGGGAAAGACCAGGTTGCCGCCGGCGCCGGTAAAGTTCGGATTGGGATAGTTCCGCAGCAGCGCGGCCATGTTGCGGTTGAGCCGGGCGGCGGGGATGATGCCACCGGGGAACGGCGCGTTGGTGGAGAGATCGCGCGGCTGCTGGGCCGCCGGGAGCGCGGAAAAGTTGCCGGCGCGCTGGTCAAGAACCGGGACAACCCAGGTATTGATGGCGCCCTGGCGCAGCCGCTTGTATTCCTGGCTGAAGAAGAAGAAGAGTTTCGATTTATCGGTGTTGAACTTCTTGGGGATGAAGACCGGCCCACCCAGGTTCCAGCCGAAGTTATTGAAACGGAGCTTCTGCTTCTGGAAGGCGTTGAAGGCGCGGGCGTCGAAGGCATCGTTGCGGACAAACTCGTAGGCGCTGCCGTGGAACGAGCGGCTGCCGGATTTCAAGGCGAGATTGATAATGGCGCTGGCGTTCTGCCCGTACTCGGCGCTGTAGTTGGTGGTCAACACTTTGAACTCGGCAATCGCATCGGGATTTACATTGACGAAATTGTTGCCGCCGCCGCCGTTGTCTTTGTTGTCGACGCCGTCGACGTTCCAGGAGAACGAATCCGACCGGCCGCCGTTGGCCGATTGGCCGCTGGCGTTGGTGCCGAAGCCGCCGGCCAGGCCGAAGCTGGAAGAATAGTTGGTGGAAACGCCAGGAATTAGGGCGAGTAACTGGATGTAGTTACGCCCATTCAACTGCAATTGCGTAGCCTGGGTTCCGGTAATTAAACGGCCGATTTCACCGCTTGTTGTTTCCACGCTGGCCGCGTCGGACCGGATGGTGATGCTTTCATTGACAGCGCCCACTTCGAGCTGGATATCGGCGGCGACCTTGGCGTTCACCTCCACGCGAACGTCTTTGCGGATGTACTTCTTGAAGCCGGCCACTGTGGTTTCAATCTCGTAGAGGCCAATGGCGAGGCCGGTGACAGCGTAGGCGCCGGTATCGTTGCAGACCGCCTCCCGGACGAGGCCGGTGGCGGTGTTGCGAATGGACACCTTGGCGTTGCCGACGGTGAGGCCGGCTGGATCGCGGACAATGCCGGTAATCTGTTGGGAGGAAGCTTGGGAAAATGCGGCGTGCGCTCCCGCAAGCAGGCAAATCAAGACGAGGATTTTTTGCATAAATGACCCTGATGGAGCGGTAGTCTATCAATTGCATAGACCCGGACACAACTGCACAAGGGGCAAGTGCACATGGGGCAAGCCGCCCTCGCGGCGGAATAGAGAGTTGGCCTTACCGCGCGCTAATATTTGGTTTGAAACAGCGCGTCCATGCGGCGGCCGCGCGGGCGTTCGGGCTCGGCCCCGGTCAATAGCCGTTCCAGGCGCGGAGACACCGAATCGAGTGAGTCCGGATGCGTGGCGATCAGGAACCGGCCCGCAACGGCGCCGTCGTAAATGGCGCGGGCGATTTCCGCCGTGGGCGCGCCGCGGTCAACGAAGCCCTGAAAGGCTTCGGCGAACTCCCCGGTCAGCCCCGCGGCCAAGCGCGACTGCGTGAACGACGGCACGGCGATCGAAACGCCAATCTCCGAACCGGCGGCGCGCAACTCGTGCAACAGCGTTTCCGCCAGCGATAGCAGCGCGGCTTTGGACGCGCAATAGTCGGTGGAAAATGGCAATGGGATCAGCGCCGCCATCGAAGCGGTGAACACAATGCGCCCCTTGTGCCCGGCGGCCAGCCAGCCGGGAATCAGAATTCGCAGCGCGCGGCGCGGCGCGTGGAAGTTAACGCGCCAGACATCCGGATTGTCCACCGCCCACACTGGCCCGGGCTCGCCGATTATACCCGCATTGAGAAAAACGAGGTCGTAGAGGTCATAGGGGATATTGGCGGCATCGGCCACGAGAATTCCCGGCGCCGGCGTGAGGTCGAGCGCCGTTACGGCATAGCCCTCCTCATGCAGCAGATCAACGAGCGCGGCGCCGATGCCGCTGGCGCCGCCGGTGACCAGCGCCCGTTTCAAACAATCTCCTTGATCACTTCCCCATGTACTTCGGTCAACCGCTCGCGCCGGCCCAGGTGCATGTAGCTGAGCGCGTCCTGCTGCAGGCCCAACTGGTGCAGAATCGTTGTGTGGATGTCGCGGAAGTGCATGGGCCGCTCAATGGCGCGGAGGCCAATGGCATCGGTGGACCCGATCACCTGACCGCCCTTAATGCCGCCGCCGGCCATCCACATGGAGAAGCCCAGGTTGTGGTGGTCGCGCCCCTTGCTGCCTTCCGATTCCGGCGAGCGGCCGAATTCCCCGCCCCAGACAACGAGTGTGGACTCGAGCAGTCCGCGGCGCTTCAGGTCCTTGATCAGCGCCGTCACGGGCTGATCGGTATGCATGGCCATGCGGGTGTGGTTTTCTTCGATGTCGGAATGGGCGTCCCACTGCATGTTGCCGGGGCCGCCGCCGCTGACGACGCAAGTGAAACGAACCCCGCGTTCGACGAGGCGGCGGGCCAACAGGCAGCGCCGGCCGTAGTCGTCGGTCTCCTTCTTTCCGATGCCGTAGAGGGTCTTGGTTTCCTCGGTTTCCTTGGAGATGTCGAAGGCCTCGGGCGCTTCGGTCTGCATGCGGAAGGCCAAGTCATACGACGCGATGCGGGCTTCCATCTCCGCGTCACCGGGCTTCATGCCGGCTTCGTTCAGGCCGCGCAGCAGGTCCAGCGTTTCCTTGCGCTGGCTGGCGGTGATGGTGCCGGGAAGGTCCAGGTTCAACACGGGCTTGGCTCCGCTGCGGAGCATGGTGGGCTGGTAAACCGCGGGCAGAAAGCCCTGCATGTACATGGGCTGGCCGGCTTCGAGCGCGCCCTTCGGATCGGGCAGGACGCAATAGGCCGGGAGCGAATCGCTCTCCGTGCCCAGGCCATAGGTCACCCAGGAACCCATGTTGGGAAAACCGGGCAGAATTCGGCCGGTCATCAACTGATATTGCGCGGCGGAGTGAACGACCATGTCGCCATGGCAGGCGCGGAGAACGGCCATCTCATCGACGATGGTGGACATGTGCGGGAACAGGTCCGACACTTCAATCCCGCTCTTGCCGTATTTGGCGAAGGTACGCTTGGTGCCCAATAAAGTGGCGTTGGGCGCCACGAACTGATACTTCGCCTCGCCGAACGATTTCGGCCGTTTCTGGCCGTGCAGCGTATTGAGCATCGGCTTCGGGTCGAAGGTCTCCATCTGGCTGGGGCCGCCGGCCATGAAGAGGAAGATGACAGATTTTGCCTTGGCGGGCATGTGCGGCGGCTTGGGAGCCAGCGGGTTCTTGACGGCGGCGCGCGCCTCCAGGCTGGCCAGCGCCAGGGCGCCAAAGCCGCAGAAGGCATCGGCGACGAATTCGCGGCGATTGCGGGTGGGGCGAGAGTGAGCAGACATTCCAGTTACTCCACGTAGGCGAAGGCGTTCAGATTCAGGACGGCGAGGGCGAACTCGCGCAGCGGGCGTTGTCCGTTGAGAAACTGCGCGGAGAGCGCGAGCTCTTTGGCGTTTGGGGCGCGTCCGGTGGCCAGTTCCCAGGCGCGGGTGGCGATGCGTTTGGGGTCGGCGCCGGCTTCGTTGGTGAGCCGGGCGGCGAAGGCTTCCGCCATCTGGTTGGCGAATTCCCCGTTGGTGAGTTCCAGCGCCTGCGGGGCGTGAGTACTGGATTCGCGGCGGGCGCAGGAGATTTGCAGGTCCGGGGCGTCGAAGGCTTCCATCATGGGCACGCGCAAGTTGCGTTTGGCGATGAGGTAGACGCTGCGGCGGGTGTGGTCGCTGGGGTCCTTGGCCACGTCCCACTGGCTGGGTTTATAGAGCAGGCCGGTAAGCTCTTTATCGACCGGCACCATAATGCTGGGGCCGCCCATTTTGAGGTTCAGCCGGCCGGCGACGGCGAGCATCGTATCGCGCATCTCTTCGGCCTCCAGGCGGCGGCGCGAGGAGTGCCAGAGCAGCTTGTTCTCCGGATCCTTGGCGGCGGCGGCTTCGAATTGAGGAGAATCGTAAGCCTGTTTCCAGGTGCTGGAGGTGAGCAGCAGTTTGTGCATCAGCTTCAGCTTCCAACCGCCGGCCACGAACTGGTTGGCCAGCCAATCGAGCAGTTCCGGGTGTGTGGGGCGCATGCCCATTTTGCCGAAATCGTTGGGCGTGGCGACAATGCCGCGGCCAAAATACCAGTACCAGAGGCGATTGGCCATTACGCGCGCGGTGAGCGGATTGTCCGGGTCGACGATCCACTCGGCGAGTTTGGAGCGGGGATTTTCGGGCAGCGTTTCCCGTTCCGGAGCGCCATCGGGCAGCAGCACCCCAAGCGGGCGGGCGCCCACTTTATCCTTCGGCCGGGTGTATTCACCGCGTTCGAGCAGGTGGATGGGCGTGGCGCGCTTGAAGTCATTTTCCACGCTGAAGAGAGCCGGGAGCGGTGCGGGCAACTGGTCGGTCGCGGCTTCGAGTTGCTTTTCGAACGCCTTGAGTTCTTCGCCCTGCTTGCCGCGCATGGCGGCTTTGATCTTTTTGATTTCGGCCTGGGTGACCTTGGCCTTCTCATTCCAGGCGGCTTGATCGGCCTCACTGGCGAGCGAGATATCCTTTTCGTGAGTGGCGGCGAAGTAAGCCTGGATGCGGTAGTAGTCCGATTGGCGGAAGGCGTCGAATTTATGATCGTGGCAGCGGGCGCAACCGATGGTGACCCCGAGGAAGGCGGCGCCGACGATGTTGGTCATCTCCGTCAGCACTTCCGAACGGCTGCTGGCCACCTCCTGATTGCCGGCGTTCTTGCGCAGGGGACCAAGACGTTGCAGACCGCTGGCGACGCGGAGCCATTCGGCTTTCGAATCGAGTTCGTCACCGGCCAACTGCTCCATGACGAAACGGTCGTAAGGCTTGTCCTCATTGAAGGAGCGGATGACATAATCACGGAAGCGCCACGCACCGTTGCGGTGGGTGTCGTATTCGAAGCCATCGGTTTCGGCGTAGCGGACGACATCGAGCCAGTGCTGGGCCCAGCGCTCGCCGTATTGGGGAGAGTTGAGATAACCGTCGACCACTTTTTCCCAAGCGTTCGGGGCCTTGTCGGATTCAAAGGCGCGGATTTCTTCGGGCGCGGGAGGCAGGCCGCGCAGCAGGAAAGAGGCGCGGCGTATGAGCGTGCGGCGATCGGCTTCGGGGGCCGGACGGAGTTCCTCTTTTTGCAGGCGGGCAAGGATAAAGGCGTCGATGGGCGTCTTGACCCAGGCTTTGTCGGCAGCGGCGGTGAAGGCCGGCACCGGGGGAGTCTGCCGTTTCTGGAAGGACCAGTGGCGGCGTTCGACGGCAGTGTAGGTCCCGAGCGGCGCGGTCGTCTCGGCGATGATCTGTCCGGAGAGGATTAGTGCAATGAGAATCGCAAGCGACGGAGACTTCATGGGTTGACCGTGATTATATAAGAGCATGGCTTTGAATTCCATGGTTAATAAGCGCTTATGCATGGCCGTGTTGGCCGCGTCGATGTGGGGTGCACCGCCCTTGGACTCGGAGGTGTTGAAGCGCATTCCGAAACGGATGCAGGAACTGGTGGACACGGGTGTGCTGGCGGGGGCGGTGACGCTGGTGCAGCGGCACGGAGCGGCGGCGAGCGTGGAAGCCGTGGGCTGGGCCGATATCGAAGCGAAGAAGCCGATGAAAGCGGACACGATATTCCAGGTGATGTCGATGACGAAGCCTTTCGTGGGCACGTCGATCATGATGCTGGCCGATGAGGGGAAGCTGAGCGTCTCGGACCCGGTGGAGAAGCATTTGCCCGAGTTTCGCGGCCAGATGGTGATTGCGAAGAAGAACGACGATGGGTCGATGTTGATCAAGAAGCCGGTGCGGCCGATCACGATATTCGACCTGTTGACCCATACTTCGGGCATGAGCTATTTGCCGCCGGCGGGGATCAAGGAGTTGAACACGACAATGGACCGGACGCTGGCCGACGCGGTGCTGCTGTACTCGCAGATGCAATTGGAGTTCGAGCCCGGCAGCAAGTGGCAGTATTCGAACCTGGGAATAGCGATTCTGGGCAGGATCATTGAAGTGCGTTCGGGCATGGCGTTTGAGAAGTTTCTGGAGGCGCGGATCTTCCAGCCATTGGGGATGAAGGACAGCCACATTTTTCTGCCGGCGGAGAAGCATTCGCGGCTGGCGGCGATTTACAAGAAGGGCCCGGATGGAAGGCTGGTGAAGGCAGGCGAGGAGACGCTGGGCGGCTACGCGCTGGGGTTCCGAAAGGGCGCCAAGTATTCGGCCCCGGAGTGGGGGCTCTACACGACGGCGCAGGATTTGGCGGCGTTTTACCAGATGCTGCTTAGCGGAGGGAAAAAGCTGATCTCCAAATCCGCCATTCAGACGATGACGCGGAAGCAGACCGGCGATTTGCGGAGCGGGCATATGCCAAACACGGCGTTCGGGTTGACATGGGAAGTGATCGACGATCCGCGCGGGGAGTTGGCGTATTTATCGACGGGTACGTATGGGCATGGTGGAGCGTTCGGAACGCATGGCTGGGTGGACCCGAAGAAGGACATGGTGGGGGTGTTTCTGATCCAGATGACGGGGATCGACGCGGGCGCCAAATACGGCTTTATGCAGATGGCAAACGCCGCGATAATAGATTGACGAATTACTGACAACTCCTTTACATCTTTTCGGGCGGCTGCCGGTAGGATGCAGATATGAAGCTTATATTTGCATCCACGTTGATTTTGACTTCCTTGACCCTTGCGGCCCAACCGGCGCCCGTTATCTTCGGCGCATCCGGGGCGGACGCCGCCGCCATCCGCCCGACGGTTCAGGCGTTCCAGGCAGCCCTGGGCCCGCTGAATGCCCCTGGCCCGACGGGCGACACCCACGGCCGGAGGGAGATTAACTGGGACGCCGTTCCCACGCAGTTTTCTTCGCCGAACAATTTGCCGGCGGATTTTTTCAACAAGAACTCGGTACGCGGGGCGGTCTTTTCGGCCGACGGCGCCGCGTGGGGTGGCTTTCAGGTGAGCACGAACGAGGCTGATGGGCCGGTGCGGTTCGACAATTTGTATGCAGGAAATGCTGCCATTTTCCCGGTTTTTAGCGCTCAAAAGCTGTTTACGAGCGTCGGAACGAACGATTATAACGTGGATTTCCGCGTTCCAGGGACGGAGACGAAGGGAAAGGTGACCGGGTTTGGCGCCGTTTTTGCGAACGTGGCGCTGCCGTTCACGAGTTCGATTGAGCTGTATAACGGCGATGGATTGCTGTTGGGCCGGTACTTCGCTCCGGTGGCGGCGAAGGGGTTGTCGTTCGTTGGAGTGATGTTCCAGAACAAGATGGTGACGCGGGTTCGGATTGTGCCGGGGAACGCGGTGATCGGCACGCAGGACGACCCGGCGAATGGCAGAAATGTAGTGGTGGTGGACGACTTCATTTACGGTGAGCCGTCGAACGACTGCGTCTTGAACTAATTGTTATTATTTTCAATGAGTTACGAGCGAACCGGGTTGGTTCGCTCGTAGTTCGTTTGGCGGGGGCGGGGGCGGGCCGTTGGCGGTGAGCGGTGGTTTGC
>JAEUQC010000145.1 GCA_016789905.1 Bryobacterales bacterium
GATTGTGGACCGGGTGCGGGAGAAGATGGGCGAGTTCGTGAAGGAACTGCAGGACCGTGACGCGGGGCCGTTCGCGGACCGCGTATTCCTGGGTGTACTCGTGTTTATGGCGCGAGTGGCCTTCGGCTATGACAATGGCAAGCCGCACTGCCGGGCCTATGTCCATTACCTGCGTGGCACGTTCCCGGAGGGCGCGGAGTGACCGGGCTGGTTATCTTCGCGCACGGCTCCAGCGTGGCCGCGGCGAACGAGGCGGTGCAGCGAGTGACGGCGCGCATGGCGGCTGAAGGCGGCTATGAACTAGTGGAAACGGCGTACCTGGAAATGGCGCAGCCAGACCTGCGTGAGGCGGTGGCGCGGCTGGCGGGGAGGGGAGCGAAACGCATTGTGGTGATTCCGTATTTCCTGACGCTGGGGATTCACTTGCGGCGGGATCTGCCGCGGATCGTGGACGAGCTGAGCGGAATGCACGAAGGCGTGCGGATTGACGTAACCGAGCCGTTGGATGGGCACCCGTCGCTGGTGGGGATTTTGTTGGAAAGGGCAGAGGCGGCGCTGCGGGCATGACGGCGAAGCTTATTCGGTTTGTCGATTTGGCGCCGACGATCCGGCACTTTGTTTTTTCCGTGCCGGAGGTGGAGGCGTTGTCCTTTGAGCCTGGTCACTTCGCGTCCCTGACCGCGCCGGTGAACGGTAAGGAGATCACTCGCGCGTATTCGCTGGCTGCCGCGCCGCGTGGCGATAACCAGTTCGAGATCTGTTTGAACCGTGTGGACGATGGAGTTTTCTCGCCCTATTTGTTCTCCCTGCAGCCCGGCGATACGATCACGTTGAAAGGGATTCTGGGGACGTTTCAATGGCGCGAACCGGCGATGGACGCGATTCTAGTGGCCACGGGTACGGGCGTGGTGCCGTTTCGGGCAATGTTGCAGGACTTGTTCGCGCGGGGCACGGACAGGAAGGTAGCGCTGATCTACGGCACGCGGCACGCGGAGAGTCTGTTATGGCTGGAAGAATTTCGCGCGCTGGAGGCGGCGCACTCGAACTTTCACTTTGTCCCAACGGTGACGCGGCCGGGCGCCGATTGGGCTGGCGCGACGGGGCGCGTGCAGCCGCTGCTGTTAGACGCGATGGGTAGTCGCGTGGACGTGCAGGTGTATGTCTGTGGGTTGAAAGAGATGGTGGATAGCGTGCGGGCGCTATGTAAGGAACGCGGGATGGAGCGGCGCCAGATGATTTACGAGAAGTACGACTAGCGACGTACAATCGAGTAAATGGAGAAGTCGACTTCGCGGTGGGTAACGTTAGGTGGCGGGATTTTTGTGTTGTTCGTCGCCACCGTAACGATTCTGTTGAAAATCATTCCGGAACCGCACCGGAGTCTGGACTACCTTGTGATTGGCGCCGTGGCCACGTTTCTATCGATGATCCTGCTGTGGCTGGCGCTGATGTACGGACCGGAGGAGTAGCTTTGGCGAGCGGTGAAGGCCGAGGGCGAGAAGGCCGCAGGCAGTAAGCAGCCAAGCGCCGGGTTCGGGTACCTGGGCGGTGGAAGTTTCGTAGGCGATGAAGGTCTGACTGCCGGTCATAGTCTGGAACAGCGTCGTGCCGCCGGTGACGCGAGAAGCAGATGCAAATTCAAACACGTTGATGCCAGTGGTAAGGGGATCGGCGAGGATGTTGGCGAAAGTGAAGTCGCCATCGATATTCGTTGGGTCGATGCGCAGTCCGCTGCCCAGGGCAATGAGCAGATTGTTGACGTTGGTATTTTCCGGGAAAAAGGTGGTGTTGTCTCCGAGCGCGAAGATGGTGCCGCCACCGATGAGGAAGTTGTTGAGAGCAATCGTCTCGGCGCCGGTGAAGGCCAGGTTGGGCGCGAGTGCAATGAACACGTTCACGCCGGCGAGGCCCGCCGCGGATACGGGGCCCGTGATTTTGGTGGAGGTCACGCCGGGCAAGCTGTTGTAGTGAGCGTTGATGATGTCATCGAATGTGCCGATGCAGCATGCACCGGGCGTGGTGTCCAGCACGGCCACCGACGTGCCGCTGCCAAGGATGTTGGAAAAGAATCTGGCGTTTCCAGGCTTCTTGTCCAAATCATTGACAATGTTGGAATCGCCAGAGACGATGATGGTGCCAGCCTGCGCAGTGCAGGCAAAAGAAAACAAAAAGCCCAATATGAGCTTGCAGAGGTCTCGCGACATACGGTTTGCGTCCTGTGAAGATTGGATTCT
>JAEUQC010000141.1 GCA_016789905.1 Bryobacterales bacterium
CGCTTTCCCATCGCGTCCCACGCCTCGTCCGCGCGAGTAATCGAACTCGCCACCGACGATTGCGCCGTCATCTGCCCCGCCCCGTCGTAGGCCCCTCCAAACGTCCCTGCGCTAAATCGGTTTGTCGCGGAACTAAACGCCCCACTCCCCGTCGGTTGCAAAATCAGAATCGGAACCGTCCCCGACGGGTCCACCCAGCGATTGCTATAGGAATCGTACCCATACGCCTGCCCATATCCCAGTCCTGTCCACGTCGTCCCCGCCGTCACCGTACACGTGCTCGAACCCACATTTGCCTCGCACGCCGTCGCCAATCGGTTCGCCGCATCGTAGGTGAACTTCTGCGTCCAGGCGTCTTCCTCTCATCGAACCTGAATCGACCCAGTAATCGTTTTCACCCGATGCATCCCAGGAAACCCCTCAGGCTCCCCTTTTCCTTCACCTAGAGAATGAACATTTTGATCACCTCGTTGCTGCTCATCCTCCTTCGTTTTCTAGCGCATCTCGATCCAAACCCTCAATTCAACTGCCGAATTTAGGGTAATACGAATTGCCATACTCTTCGGCCGGAATCAGCTTGCAGATCGAAAGACCATAGCGATCACAGACTTGTTTTGCTCTTTCGCTTACCATGATCGGCCCAGGCAGTCCATGCAATTTGAAAAAGTCTTGACCCGACCAGGAATCCACGTCGACCGCCACGCGATCATAGCCTTCAATTATTCCTGCATAGCCACAATCGGGGCACTGCACGCCGGTCGATGTTCGAAGCACTGATCGAACACGGTCGACTTTCGCACCAAATGAAACTCTCGCCAACAGATACTCCCCACAACCCCGAGCGCGCATTGGCCCCTTTACTCGCCTTATCTTTACCCTCTGAAAACAGTTCATCCCAGAGAGTCCTTCCCTTTCAAATGTTTCCCGGCATCTCTCCGAGAGCATAACATCTCCTCCTAGTTGCTTCGTCAAGTCGTAACATTTCCGGCCGGCCTGCAAAACACCAACAACTGGATCGGCGTACGGAATCATCCCAACAGTGCCTCCACATGTTGGACATTGCGGCGCATCTTCAACATCTGGAACTTCGTCGATGTACAGCTCGAACTCTTTGTCATCATCACAATAGCCACCACGCAATACGTAAAAGTTCATCGCTTTCATTGCAGCCCCAGCGGAAACCGCTTGGCCAAATCCTCCGAGTGGGAATAAAGATCGCGCAAGTACTTCTCAAACTCCACTTTTGTCGCCAGTGGATTATCCTCTAGCCACGTTTCCACTTTCGTATCCAAGTCGCGATGCCAGCGCTGGTACCCTCTATGAGCAGGGCCATCAATCGCTTGCGTAACGAAACGCGGGTCTCTCGCCCTGTAGAAGAATTTTAGATGATTGTGCCTTGCTAGCGCCCGGGCGATTCGTTTTGAAATTGCATGATGCAACTGCCCGGTCGGCCGAACACCCGGTACAACTGCGAAAGCAATTCCCGTTCCATCGCACTCGGGATCACCGGCTAAACACGTTATTCCCAAGGTTAGAGGTGCATTCAGAGCCAGCCCCAGCGCCTTGAAGCCCGTCCCCACCGATTCCACACTCGAACTTGCCCGCTGCGCCCCCAACGCCACCGCAAGCAACAAATCCGACGGCGGCGCAATCTCCGCCACCGTCACCTTGTGGCCAACTCGATTCGAGGTCGCCTCCGCGCAACTCTGCCCCGGCCCCCCGTCATCCGCGTAGCCCCCATCCGCCTGTTGCACACACGCCCGCCCCGTCGGATCCGCATACCGCAGCGGATTATTCCTCGCATACGCATACAAATTCCAACTCAGCGGATCCCCCACATCCTGATCCGCCAAATTCTCATCCGGCGTCACAAACCGCCCATACCCAGGGTTGTACTGCCGCGCCCCCATCTCATGCCCCGGCCACT
>JAEUQC010000143.1 GCA_016789905.1 Bryobacterales bacterium
GTGGAGCGTTTACGCGCGATGCGGCCCGATGAACAGGATTGGGCCACTGGCACGCTGCTGCTGCTATCAGGCATACTTGGATTGGAAGAAACGGTCAACGACAGACTGAAGGAGGTCGGCATGATTAACGTGATGGAAAACAAAGTGATTGGGCCGCTCATCCAACAGGGCGAGCGAAAGGGCCATAGCGAGGGGAAGCAAGAAGGCCGGCAGGATATCCTCCGCGAACAGCTAACTGACAGGTTCGGTACCCTCCCCGCCTGGGCGCTCCAGCGTCTGAAATCCGCCTCTGCCGATGATCTGAGTGCGTGGGCAAAGCGCATCCTCCACAGCACCACACTCGAAGACACGCTGCGTTAGTCCCGAAACCCCGCAACTGTTTCTGGCGGGTCCGGTCCTGCTTGTCTACTCAAACCGTCAGTCGGAAAGCCCCAGGGAAGGAGGCCTGCAGGACATCCTCGGTGACCAGCTAACCGACAAGCTTGGCACCCTCCGTGCCGCGGCGCTCCACCGTTTCCATTCCGCCCCTGCCGGTGATCTGACGGTCTCCACGCGCGAAGACACCCTGCTCTAACCCCGCCCTACTGCTGACGACGCGCAAGTCGCTCCCCCACCCCCCCAAAGACAAACCAAGGGCCTTCGCTGCCGCGTTCCGCAAGGACGGAACCTTCAATGCCGCACTACTTCCACAGTCCAAGAATGACTCCCATCAATGGGAATGCCACCGCGTGATAACCCGCGTCGATCAGCCACAGGCGCATGCTACGTGCCTCAAACAGGTACGTCACTCCCATCCCCAGCGCAACCCACCCAAACCCCGCCGCGAACGATGCCCCCACCGCGAAGCCAGGAGTTGCCTCCGGCCCAATGAACGCTGCCAGGTTGAAGGCCATCAATAGCGCCAGCAGAAACGCCGGCCCGAAAACCCGCGCAGGGTTCCGCGCTTTCAACTCCTCATCCGTCAACCCGGTCTCCCGCTGCCATGCCTTCCCGAACAGCACCGGCGAATACCACAGCCCGCCTACCAGAAACATCGAGACCGCCGCGGTCAAAATCGCGAGATAATTCAACTTAGCTGGATCCATACCCGCAGCCTACCGTTCCTATTCCATGTCAGCCAGCGCGAACATCCCGAACCCGGAAATCCTCGCTCCCAAACCGGATTCCCTCGTGCTGGACCGCCTTCTCTCCAGGCCCATCGAACTCGATGACCGTGGTATTCGCCTCCTCTGCATCCCCCTATTCGGCGTCGCCATCCCCTTTGCCGCCGGGCTCTTCGGTCCGATTGGTCCGGCGTCGCCGGCCTTTTGGTTCGGGCTGCTTTGGTTCATCGCCGTCTCCGCGGCCATCTGGCATGGAAACCGGTATCTCTACCTCCGTCAGCGGCAGTCGAACGATTGGTTTCAGCACCCCGCCCGGCGCATCCTCAACATGCTCGCCGCCATTGTCTTCTACACCGTTCCCTGCAGCATTGTCATGCTCTATGCCTGGTACCTCGGCGTTGCCCTCCCTCCCGATTGGCCCGCCATCCGCTTCGCCACGCTGACGTCGGTCATTTGTGTCGTCTTCATTACCCATGTCTATGAGACCGTATATCTCATTCGTCAACGGGAATCCGACATGGTCACCTTCGAAAAGATGGAACGCGCCAAAGTCGAGGCCGAACTCGAAGCCCTGAAAAACCAGCTCGATCCTCATTTCATGTTCAACTCGCTCAACGCGCTCAGTTGGCTTATCGAAAACGATCCGGCCCGTGCCGTCGCCTTCAATGGCAACCTCGCAGACGTCTACCGCTATATCCTCCGCAACAAAGATCGTGCTCTCGTCTCTCTGTCTGAAGAACTCGACTTCCTCACCCGTTACTACGCGCTGCTCAAGCTGCGTTTTGAAGACGCGATTCAACTGGAACTTCCCCTCGGACGGCCCGAATATGACTCGCTCTACCTGCCTCCCATCTCGCTCCAAATCCTCCTCGAAAACGCCGTCAAGCACAATGAATTCAGCCGCGAACAGCCATTGCTTATTCACTTCGCCATCGCTCCGGGTTCCATCCTCGCTGAAAACCAGTTGCGCCTCCGTCGCCACGCCCGGCCATCCTCTCGCATTGGCTTGCGAAATCTAAGCGAAAGGTGCCGGCTCATCCTCGCGCGCGATATCGAGATTGGCCACGGGCCGGATCGCTTTTCCGTTCGATTGCCGCTAAAATCTTTCGATTAGCCCATGCGCCTCGTTATTGTCGAAGACGAGCCCCTGGCCCGCGAAAAGCTCGCCGCCTCTCTCCGCGCCGCCGCCCCGGAGGCTGTCATCGTCGCCCAACTCGCCTCGGTGGCCGAGGCCGTCCGCTGGTTTTCCTCTCACCTCCCGCCGGATCTGCTCTTCTGCGACATCCAACTCACCGACGGCCTTAGTTTCGAAATCTTTCGCGCCACGCCCATCCGTTGTCCCGTCGTGTTTACCACCGCCTTCGATGACTACTCCCTCGAAGCCTTTCAGACCAATAGCATCGACTATCTGCTCAAACCGATTCGGCAGTCCCAGGTCGCTTCCGCGCTCGCCAAGTATCGCGCCCTTGCTGCCCACTTCACCGCTGACTACGCCCGCCGCCTCCACGCCGTTACTCATGAGCCATCCGTCCCCCGTGACCGTTTCCTGGTCCGCAAAGGAACCGGTCACCTGGTCGTCAAAATCAACGATGTAGCCTACTTCTATACCGAGGACAAACTCGTCTTCCTCGTCACTCACGCTCCCCAACGCCACCTCATCGACAAGACTCTCGCCGAAATTGAGGCCGTTCTCCCTCCGCCATCCTTCTTTCGCGCCAATCGCGCCACGCTCGTTCACATCGATTCCATCGTGCGTTGTTCGCCCTACGGGAAAGGGAAGCTCCTCCTCGAACTTCGCCCTCCCTCAGCGGAGCCCGTTATCGTTAGCCAGGAACGCGCCGCCGCCTGCCGTCAATGGCTCGGCGCCTGATTATTTGACCATTTTGCTCCCCTTGTCGCGCTTTATGTTGTAGATGGCAACCAAAGTCGCCGTTCCCCCCGATATCGGCCAAATTCTCGACGCTCTGGACTCGGTCTCCACGGACGTCGAACGGCTTTTTTCCACCTGCGATTCAAACGCCCTCGTCCGCTCTCCAGTTCCCGGCGGGTGGTCCGCCTCTCAATGCGTGGCCCATCTGGCGGCCACGAACTTCGCCTATGTCACCGCCATGCGCGCCGCCGTAAAGCCGGTTCTCCACCTCCACAACCATGAGCGAAGCGGTCCCATTTCTCCAGGCCGGCTTACCCGCTGGTTCCTCGCCCATCTGGAGCCTCCGGCCCGTCACCGCGTCCGCGCCTCCCGTCGCGTTTCTCCTCCCTCCATCGTCCAGCCCTACGCCTCTCTTCGTGAATTCCAACAATCCCAAACCGCCGTCCGTGATCTCCTGTTGGAGTGCCGCCATCTGGATCTCAACCATATCCGATTCCCCAATCCCTTCATCCCCGGACTCCGTTTCACCGCCGGGGCCGGCTTTCTGATCATCGCCGCGCATGAGCGCCGGCACCTTTGGCAGGCCATTGTGGCAACATCAGAGGTATGATCCCTCGCCGCCTGGCGATCGCTCTGCCCTTCTCCCGCCTGTTGGCCGCTGGTGATTTTGATCGCCTTGCCGCCCGCTGGCGTTCTCGCATCACCGTTGTGCGCAATGGCCGCCCGCTTTATACACGGCTCCGCATCACGTTTTCTGCCTCCGCCGGTTTCGCCATCGAAGAGTTCGCCACCGGCGGCGCCCTCGCCTGGCTCTACAAAGGCGTCGCCCGAATCAATGCGGACCGTGAACTCTTTCTCGAAGTAGCCAGCGTCACCGATGCCAACGGCGCCACGCCCGAACCCGGCCGCGCCCGCTATCAGTCCGGCGAAACCTACAACCTTGGCGTCGTCGAGTTTCTCTCCTCGGCCCGCGTCCGCGTCGGCGCGCTCGAACTCCAAAAAGAACTGGACTAACCCGTTACCGGGACGTCATCGTGTACTTGATCACCAGGCCTTCCACCGCCGTTACGTTCACCACGTGCTCCGCTGTTACAAACTCCCATTGCTGCGTCAGGATGTTATCCGCGCCAACGGACTCAGACAGCAGTTTCCCCCGTCCCAGCTTCTGCTGCACTTCTTCCATCGGCATCCCGCGCCGCAGCAGTTGCCCTTCTCCGCGACCTCCCGCCGGCGCCGGCGTTTGCCTTTGTTGACGCTGCTGCGCGCTGTCCACCAGCGGCCGCCCTCCTGCCTCCCCGCTGAAGTCCACATACTCCCGCAGCCAATCCATTACTTGCCCCGGCCCCACGTCCATCGTCCCGGCTACACGCCGCAAATTGAACCGGGATCCCCCGCGCAGCCGCTTTTCCATTACCTCCTGCCGCTTGATTGCGTTCGCCGTTTCCGCCAATTCCCGCGCCCGCCGCTCCTCGCGATACCGTCGCGAACGCTCCCTGTCCAGGTCCGCCTCCAGCCGTCTCCGCCGCACCGGGTCCGTCTCTCGCTTGATATCCCGCTCCAGGTCGTACTCGTATCGCGACTTCGGCACATAGGTCGATACCGAAGTGCTCGTGTCGTCTGCGAACGTTCCGAACCCGCCGCCGTCCAATTGAATTTCTATCAGGTCTTTCTTCACCACCAGCGACGTCACCATCGCCGCCCTGCCCTTTTGGATCGAAATCCCATAGTTCTTGATCCGCTGCGAATACTGTTTCCAGTCCATCGGATCGTCCCGGTCTAAATACAGGTCTACTCCATTGTGCGTGCCCGGCAGGTCAATGCGCGGAATCACCTGCTTGCCCACAAACGCGCGGCGCAGTTCCGCTTCATTTGCTTGCATAGCCAGTCCGGCCACAAGCCCCAGCAGCAATCGTACGGTCATTCTCACATCATCCTACGCCGCACATGCAGCGGGGAAATGTGCCGCGTGGAAATCGTCCCCGCCAGCTTCATCGTTGTCGCGAACTCGGTCTGCATCAACTCAAGCACCCGCTCCACGCCCTCGGCGCCGAACGCGCTCAATCCCCATATATAGGGCCGCCCAATGCAGATCGCGCTTGCCCCAATCGCCAACGCCTTGAATACGTCCGTGCCCCGGCGAAATCCGCCATCGATCAATACCGGGATCCTCCCATTGATCGTTTCCACAATCTCCGGCAGCGCTTCCATTGTCCCCTGCAGGCTGTTCTCGCTTCGTCCTCCGTGGTTCGACACCACGATCCCATCCGCCCCGTTTCGCAGACAGTTGGCCGCATCCTCTGCCGTCATGATTCCCTTAATGACGATCTTCATCTTTGTCAGTGCCCTAAGCCGCTCCACCAGCGTCCAGGTCACCGCGCGCCCCCCCGCCTTCGCCATTGCCGGGTCGATCCCTTCAAACATCCCGTGCTCTTTGTAATAGTCAGCTTGCGTCAACCCATGACACGCCCGGCACCGCTGTTCCGTCTTCACGCCGCCCCGGTTCGCCGTCACCCGGTTGGAGCCCGTCGCCGAATCCACCGTAATCGCCAGTACCGTGCACCCGGCCTGTTCCGCCGCGCCCACCAGGCGTTTGGATACCTCAAACTCGGCCTGCGTATAGAGCTGGTACCATAGCGGTCCGCCGAATGCCGGCGCCACCTCGCGCACTTGCAGGCTCGCATTGGTCGATAGGATCATCTGCGCGCCCCTTGCCTTCGCGCCTCGCGCCGTCGCCACTTCTCCCTCGGCATGAAACGCCTGGTGTGCCGCCGCCGGCGCCACTAAAATCGGATAAGCGTGCCGCTGCCCGAACAGCGTGATGGAGGTGTCGATTTGGTCCACATCCACCTGCCGCCGTGCCCGTATCTGCCACTGCGCATGGGCGTTCGCATTCGCGCGCACCGTGCCGTCGTCGTCCGATCCGCCCATCAGGTACGCCCAGTGCTGCGACTGCACATTCTTCTCCGCCAGCGGCAGGAAGTCAAATACGTCCAGCGCGTCCTTCGCCGTCGCCAGCGCCTTCTTTGGCTGCTGCCCGGCCATCTGCGCCGCCAGCGCCAGCAAGGGCGATTGTTGCAGATGCCGTAAAAACCGCCGCCGGTTCATGCGGTCACTCCCAACTGCCCTGCCAGGTCCATAAAGTCTAAAGCGTAAATGTCCATCCAGTCCTCTCGTCCCACATCGGCTCCTCCTCCGGGGCCTTTCTCCAGCGCTCGCTCCACAAACGCCGTTCGCAGCCCGGCCTTCCGCGCCGCCAGCAAATCGGCCTTGTGCGCCGCCACCATCATCACCTCGTCCGGGTCCAGGCCCAGCGTCTCCGCCGCGCCCAGGTACACCCGGGCGTCCGGCTTATACGCCAGGTAAATCTCGGCCGATAGCACACAATCCCACGTCAACCCGCCGTGCCGGGACAAGTTCACCAGCAGGGAGATATTCCCGTTCGATAAGGTCGCGCAGATACATCGCCGCCGCAGCATCGCCAGCCCCGGCGCTGCGTCAGCCCATGGCTCCAACCGGTGCCAAACCCGGTTCAATCGGTCCTTCTCCGTTTCCGTCAATCCGTCAATCTTATACCCGGCCAACAGGCCGTCCAGAATCTGCCGGTGCAGTACATCAATCGGCGCCCACACCTCGCCACTCCGTACCCGCTGCATCGCCGGCTGATACCCCGCGCGCCATGCGTCGGCGAACCGCGCCGCATCCACCTGCAGCCCCATCGCCGTCACCTCGCCAATCACAGATTTTCTCCAATCCACCACCGTCCCGAATACATCGAAGGTGAGGGCCTTTACTCCTGCTATGGACATGTCCCTGCCATAATAGAAGACAGCACGACCGAAACGGGGAGGATAGAGAACGGATGCCAATACCGGTGTCGCAGATGTGGACTGTGGCGACTTATGTCCTAAGACAGAAGCTGATGGGGCGAAAGCGCTACCCTCTCACGCTTATGCTGGAACCACTTTTCCGCTGCAATCTCGCCTGCGCCGGCTGCGGCAAAATCCAGTACCCCGCCCATGTTCTGAAGCAGAATATGAGCCCGGCCGACTGTTTCAAGGCCGTCGACGAATGCGGCGCCCCAACCATTGCCATCCCCGGCGGCGAACCGCTGCTCCATCCCCAGATCCACGAGATCATCGATGGCCTCGTCGCCCGCAAAAAGTACGTCTACATGTGTACCAACGCTCTCCTGTTGAAGGAGAAATTGCACCTGTTCAAGCCGTCCAAGTACCTGAGCTTTTCCGTCCATATGGATGGCCAGCGCGATCACCACGATTTCGCCGTCTGCAAGGAAGGCGGCTACGACATAGCCCTGGAGGCCATTCGCGAGGCCGTTGCAAAAGGCTTCCGCGTCACCACGAACACGACGCTCTTCGACGGCGCCGACCCCAACTCCGTCCGCGCCTTCTTCGACGAAATGATGAGCGCCGGCGTTGAAGGCATGATGGTCTCCCCCGGCTACTCTTACGACAAGGCCCCGGACCAGAGCCACTTCCTCGGCCGTGCCCGCACGCGTGGCCTGTTCAGTACCATCCTCTCCAACCGAAAGGCGAACTGGCGCTTCAACATGTCGCCGTTGTTCCTGGAGTTCCTCATGGGCAAGCAGAGCTTCAAATGCACCCCCTGGGGCATGCCTACCTACAACATCTTCGGTTGGCAAAAACCCTGTTATTTGCTCCAGGACGGCTATGCCGATACTTATGCCGAACTGCTCAACGAAACGAATTGGGATGGTTACGGCACCGAATCGGGCAATCCCAAGTGCGCCAACTGCATGGTGCATTCAGGCTATGAGGCATCCGCGGTTGACTATACCTTCGGGTCGTTCAAGGGTTTCCTCGCCACCGCCCGCGCCACGCTCTTTGCTAAGTACGAAGACAAGGCCGCCTTGGCCGCCCTCGACAAGCACTTCAAACACCCCGCGCCGCTCGTCCAGATTCAGGTGAAGTCGAAAGACGAGGTCAACGTTTGAACCCGGATGAACTTGAAGTAGCTCCTGGCTTCCAACATGAGGAACTGCAGGGCCAAACCTGGGCCGCGGAGACCGAAGAAGATCTGCGCGCCGGCCTGGAAAAGGCTTTCGACTATCGCGGCGACATTACGCTTACCCGCCGGGACGGCTCTGTCATCGAAGGCTACCTGTTTGACCGCTTCAGCGGCGTCACTCTCCACGACTCCTACATCCGCATCATGCCGCAGAACACAACAGATCGGGTGAAGGTTCGTTACTCCGAAGTGGCTGGCCTCGCCTTCACCGGCCGCGATACCGCCAGCGGCAAAAGCTGGGACGCCTGGGTGAAGAAGTACACGGAAAAGAAGGCCGCCGGCGAAAAGAACATCGAGTTGAAGCCCGAGAATCTCGACTAGCGTTCGATTTCTGACAACCGTATCCCTCGCAGTTCGAGCGTTCGCTGGACATAAGCCATCGGTTTCCTGACTTCGAAAACGATGTCGTTGCTCTCAAAGCTCGAACGCGCACCCAAGCCGCCAAAAATCACTGAGACCGGCGACGGCATCGGCAAGACGGAACGGTCCTCCCGCTGCGAAAGCACTTGCGCTGTTCCCCAGTAGCCGCCGAACTTCACCTGCGGCCGCAAAATGGACTGACAGTCAATCAAAAGCGTATCGCGCGCATCAGCCCGGCAGCGCCCCACGTTGGGGATGTTGCGCTCCCCATTCACCGGCATGGAATGCCTCTCTACCGGTCCGTAGATTGTCCCCTCCGCCACTAGGTCGATATCGAGCGGTTTGGTCAGATTGTCCTCCAGAAACCGGGAACTTGACCACAGTCGAACACTGCCGGTGTTTTGGACGGAAAGATCGGAGGGCGCGCCGTTGCTCACGCGGGCCACGCGCCAGCTATTGACCTCGAATGACCATCCGTCCGGCAGTCCTTCCACCAGGTACGGAGCATCCAACTGCCCTCGCCCGCGCCAAGTGGAACCCGCAACCTGCGGCCACCAGCTTATCGAGTCCGTGTTGAGCCGGAGCGTCGCCATTCCAGCTCCAACCGGCCGCGGCGAGCTAAACCGTTGGACTGCGTACCAAACAGAGACCGGCCAGAAGTCGAGGGACAGCAGGAACGCACACAGTGCCATGACGGCCACCCGTCCGGCGCCAGTGCGACGCGTCGAATACTGCCACGCTAATATCGCCATCCCCACCGGCGCGCCCGCCAGAAGCGCGCTGCTGTTAACCACCCCTCGTAACTCCTCAGTCGGGACCCGAATGAACTGATGCAGCGCAATCGCGACGACGCCAACCGCCAGTAGCGAGAGAATCAGGGTCTGCAAGTTACGGCTGATGCTCGCCAAAACTGCCACTGGCAGCACGCAAACCAGCACCAGCAGCAATGCGTTCCACGCAATGTTGCCTACCGATCCCCATACAGGAAGCCCACGCCAGGATACCAGGCCGATATGCACTATCGTCAGCGGCGCAACCGCAAGCATCCCCAACACCAGCGCCTTCGCCGCCAGCAGGTTTCCCCACCGGACCGGCCGCACCAGCCAGTACTGCCGCGTACCCGGGATTGCCTCCGTCAAGACCAGCGCCCCGCAGAATAGCCCGAAGGCAATTGACAGCACCGTATCGATAGGCATCTGCATGCCGATTGATCCGCGATCTGCCGCCAGGATTCGCGACAGATTCCATCCGCTGATCGCCAGCAGCCCAATAACTGCCGCCGCGTACATCCACGTCTGCCGCACGTCTTTCCGCACGATGTGCCAAACCAGATTCATCTCAAGCCGCCTTCCTCGAAACCTTCGCCATCGCCACAAAAATCGCCCGCAACCCCATTGCCCGCGTCGCCACTCCGCGCGCTCCCGGGAACACAGATGCCACCTCCCGCTGCGTCCGCTCCGCGTCCCAGCGCGTCTCCACAAACCGCACCATCGAAGACGCCCCCTCCACCCGCACCCACGACTCAGGCATCTGCGACGGCAGGGAAGGGGACTCTACAACAACCTCAACCTCCCGGAACCGTTCCGCCAGCACCGCCATCTCCTCGGAAAACTGCATCCGGCCCTCTTCCAGAAAACCCACATGGCTCGCAAAGCTCTCAATCTCCGTCAAATCGTGCGAAGAGATGAGAATCGTGCTTTCCTCCGCATGGGCAAGCAATCCCTCAATGAACTCATCCCGTACCAACGGGTCAAGTCCGCTGAACGGCTCGTCCAACACAATCAACTCCGGCCGGTAGGCCAACGAGGAAGCCAGCGCTGCCTTCATCCGCATTCCTCTCGAAAGGTGCTTCAGCTTCCTGTCCAACGGCAGCCGGAACAGCTCCAGCAACTCTCGCTCCCGCGCCGCATCCCAATTCGGATAGAACGGCCGCCAAAACGCCAGGAACTCGCCAACCGTCATCCAGTCTGGCATCTCCTGCCCCTCGGCCACATACCCGATTCGCGCATACTCGCCGGCATTCAACCGGCGCGCATCCACCCCTAGAACCGAAACCTCACCCGAATATCCGCGCAACAAATGCATCAGGATCTGCAGCGTCGTCGTCTTCCCCGCGCCGTTGGACCCAATCAACGCGTAGACACTGCCACGCGGCACCCGCAGGTCCAGCCCGTCCAGCACTAGATGCTTTCCAAATCGCATCCCCAGCCGCTCGGTGATAATCACATCGCTGCTCATCGCTTCCCTCCGTCCAGGCGAACCCAATGCTCCGCCAGGGCTGTCTGCACTTCCCCAAGCTCCAGCCCCAGTTTCTTTGCCTCCACCACGAGCTGCTCCAGTTCTTCCTGCAACAACTCATTCTTCTCCGCCCGCGTCGATACCGGCCGCCTCGCCACCACCGTGCCGATCCCAGGCCTTACCTCCAACAACCCTTCCTGGATCAAATGCTGCTGCACCTTGTGCGCTGTGTTCGGGTTAATCTTCAACGCCGTGCTCAACGCCCGTACCGATGGAAATAGGTCGCCCGCCCGCAACTGCCCGGCCAGAATCGCTTTCTTCGCCGCGTACACCACCTGCTCGTACATCGGCGCGCCGGGTTGGAACTGCACACGGAACGGAATCACAGGTGTATGATTACACATAGTACACCAGTCCGCAAGAGAATTCTGTCGGATACAATAGGCCCCATATGCCACGCCTCCTCGTGGCGCTGACCGTCTGCGCCTTTCCGCTGGCCGCCGCTGATGGCGGTGAATTCTTTGAATCGAAGATCCGTCCGCTCCTCGCTACCCACTGCCACGCCTGCCACACCGGTGGCGCCCTTGGAAATCTCCGTCTCGATTCGCGCGAGGGCGTGCTCAAAGGCGGTAAATCCGGTAAAGCCGTCGTCGAAGGAAAACCCGAATCCAGCCTCTTGATGGAAGCTGTGAAGCGAACTCACGTTCGGCTGAAGATGCCCCCCGTTGGTGCCCTCAGCGAGGCCGAAGTGAAAGACCTTGAAGAGTGGATCCGCATCGGTCTGCCGTGGCCGGAGACCAAACAACAGGTGCAGGCGACCGTCACCAGAATCACGCCGGAACAAAAATCGTTCTGGTCCTTTAAGCCGTTGCCTCCGCCATCCGCTGAACCGATAGATAGCTTCATTAACGCCAAACTGCGCGCCGCCAAAATCGCTCCAGCCAAGGCGGCCGACCCGCGCACTTGGCTTCGCCGCGTAACGCTCTCTCTCACCGGCCTGCTCCCCACGCCAGAACAGGCCGATGCCTTCGCCGCCAAACCGGACAAGGCCGCCGCCATCGATCAGTTGCTCGCCTCGGCCCGCTACGGCGAACGTTGGGCCCGGCACTGGCTCGACCTTGCCCGCTATTCCGATGGACAACTCGCTGCCAGCACCGACACGCCTCTCCCCAACGCCTGGCGCTACCGGGACTGGGTCGTCAACTCCCTGAACGCCGATCTCCCTTTCAACACCTTCGCCAAGGCCCAGATCACCGAAACGCCGGGCCACCTCGCCGGCCTCGGCTTTCAGGCCCTCGGTGCCGGCGCTAACGATCAGGTCGACGTCACCACCAAAGTATTCCTCGGCCTCACCGTCGGCTGCGCGCAGTGCCACGATCACAAGTACGATCCCATCCCCACCAAGGACTACTACTCGCTGCTTGGTATCTTTCGCAGCACGCAGACCACGCAACATCCGTTGGTGGACGAGTCGGAAGTTACTCGCTACACGGCGCAAAAAAAGAAGGTAGACGACCTGAAAGAAATCCTTGCTGACTACCTCGCCGAACAGACGAAACAGCTAACCGATTTGCTCGCCCGCGACACCGCCCGTTACCTCCTCGCCACCTGGAACAACAAAGCCGATGGCCTCGACGAAGAGACCTTCAAGCGCTGGAAAACCTACCTTGCCGACACCAACAAAGAGCACCCCTATCTGAAAGGCTGGTACGATCTCCTCAAGTCAAATCCAACCGAAGCCCAGGTAAAGGCAGAAGCCGAAAAGTACCAGCAGTTCGTCCTCGAACTGCTCGACGAAGCCAGGGAAGTCGACGACAAAAACTACGTCGCCTTTGGCGGCCGAAAAGGCCAGAAAAACGAAAACACCCGCCAGTACACGAACATCGTCTCTCTCCCGGTTCTGAAGTTCTATCAGTGGCGAGAACTCGCCTACAAGCCTTATGTCACCGACGGCTTCAAGGCGCCGGGCGGTGTCTATTTCTACGATGCCAAATCGATTGACCGGTTCCTCGGCGGCATCGCCAAAAGCTACGTGGAAAAACTGCGCACCGAAATCGCCGCCGCCGAAAGGGAACTGCCGCCCATCTATCCGTTCCTGCACTCGGTGAAGGATGCCGAAAAACCCGCCGACATCAAAGTGGCGCTCCGCGGCGACCCAAAAACTCCCGGCGAAGTCGCCCCCCGTCGCTTCTTGCAAGCGCTCTGTGCCGACGAGCCGCCTGCCTACCACGAGGGCTCCGGCCGCGCGCTGCTCGCCGATAACATCATCGGCCATCCCATCGCCGCCCGTGTCATCGTCAATCGGGTTTGGCAGCACCACTTCGGGAAAGGCATCGTTCGCACACCCTCCAACTTCGGCCGCATGGGCGAACGCCCAACGCATCCGGAACTGCTCGACCAACTCGCCGCTCGCTTCGTCGCCGGCGGCTGGAGCCTGAAAAAACTCCACCGCGAAATCCTGCTCACCGACGCCTACGCGCGCGCCACTGCCGCCAACGTCGAAGCCGACCCCGACAACAAACTCCTTGCCCATTTTCCGCTCCTCCATCGCTTGGATATGGAGGCAATCCGCGATTCCGTCCTCCAGGTTACCGGCCAGCTCGATACCAAAGCCGGCGGCCCGCCCGTTCCTATCGCCGACGACAACAAGCGTCGCTCCCTCTACTTAACCGTCAGCCGCACCCGCCTCGATCCCGCCATGGCCCTCTTCGATTTTCCCGATGCCAACAACACCACCGATGAACGTGCCATCACCGCCGGCCCCTTGCAGGGCCTTTACTGGCTCAATAGCGCTTTCATCACCCGCCAGGCGAATATCCTTGATGAGCGCTTGAGCAAAGAGGCCAAAGGCGTCACCGACCGCATTCAGCGCGCCTACAAACTTCTCTACTCCCGCCCGCCCGATCCCGCCGAACTCAAACTCGGCGCCGAATACCTCTCCTCGGCCGGTCCAAATGCCTGGCCAAAATATCTACAAGCCCTCTTGGGCTCCAGCGAATTCTCGAGCGTGAACTAACATGTTTCCACGGCGCAAATTTCTCGAAACTCTCGGCGGCGGCTTCGGCCTCTCCGCTCTCCAGGGCATGCTGCAGGCAGATCCTGCCCGCAAGCCCCACTTCACCCCCAAAGCTAAGCACGTCATCTTCCTGTTCCTCAACGGCGGCATGAGCCAGGTCGATACCTTCGACCACAAACCCGCCCTCGCCAAGTACGACGGCCAGCCCATGCCTGGACCCAAAATCCGCACCGACCGTGCCAGCGGCACCCTCATGCGCAGCCCCTGGGAATTCAAGAAACACGGGCAATCCGGCCTGGAAGTCAGCGAAATCTTTCCGCAGATTGCACAGCGCATCGACGACTTCTGCCTCGTCAAATCGATGTACACCGACAACGGCAACCACGGCCCCTCGCTGCAACTGATGAACTGTGGCCACCAGCTGCCCGGTCGCCCTTCCATGGGTTCCTGGCTCACTTACGGCCTTGGCACCGATAACAAAAATCTCCCTGGTTTCATCGTCCTTTGCCCGGGCTTCCCCGTTCTCGGCTCCACGCTTTGGAGCGCCGGCTATATGCCCTCCAGCTACCAGGGTGTGCACATCCAGAACGCGGAAGTTGAACCCGAAAAACTCATTCGCCACCTACGCAACGCCAACCTAACCGTCGATGAGCAGAAGCAGCAGCTCGGCCTCCTCGATCAACTCAACCGGCGCTATCTGCAGCGCGTTGGCGATCAACCGCAACTGGAAGGCGCGGTGCAGTCAATGGAGTCTGCCTTCCGTCTCCAGACGGAGGCTGCCGGTCTGTTCGATATTCGCAAGGAACCCGAACACATCCGCCGCCGCTACGATATCTCGGATTTCGGCCGCGGCTGCCTCATGTCTCTGCGCCTCGTCGAAAGCGGCGTCCGCATGGTGCAGATCTACTTCGGTAATTTCCAGCCCTGGGATCACCATGACGATATCCGCATCCATGCCAAACTCGCCCGCCAGTCTGACGGCCCCATCGCCGCGCTTGTCGATGATCTGAAAGCGCGCGGCCTGTTCGATGAAACACTGATCGTAATCACCGGCGAGTTCGGCCGTACGCCCATGATTCAGAACTCAGGCCTGGAGAAGCTCGGCTGCGGCCGGGATCACAATCCCCCCGCCTTCACCGCCCTTCTTGCTGGCGGCGGCATCAAAGGCGGCATCTCCTACGGCGCCACTGACGATTTTGGCTTCAAGGCCGTGGAAAACAAGGTGCACGTCCATGACCTGCACGCCACCATCCTCCACCAACTCGGCTTCGATCATACGAAGCTCACCTACCGCCACGCCGGCCGCGACTTCCGCCTCACCGATATCCACGGCGAGGTCGTAAAGGCTATCGTCAGTTGATCTGAGAAGTTTTCGGAGCGTCCGCCACTACCTCATTGAGTGCCGCAACGTTACGACCGGACTTTCAAGCTTCTAACGGACGAGTCTCCGCGCGCCGCCTTGGCCCTGTTCGCCGGCATCCCCCTCTCCACCAACCTGGATGTTGAAATCCTCGACAGGGAACTGAATCTCACTGCCCTTCGTGTCGACAATCTCTACCGCTGCCGCGATGGCAAATCCGAGTTCCTTGTTCACCTCGAAGCCGTCGCCCGCTACAAGCGTACCGTGCTGGAGCGCCAACTCGACTACGCGCAAGCCATTGCCGCTAAGTACAACCTGCCTTGCCGCAGTTATCTCGTTCTGCTGGCTGGACGGGGTGTTCCACGGTCTCTGCCGGTCTCGATCAATCGAAGCCGGGGCGATCTCCGCCTCCGCCTCCGGCTTCGGGTCGTCCGGCTTTGGGAGATTCCGGCGGAAACGATCTTGAGTCTGAATAGCGATCATCTCCTGCCCTGGACGCCGCTCCTGGATGCCTCCCGGGCGCAAATCAACGAAGCTGCGGACCGCCTCCGGGCCAGTCGCCGGGACGACCTGAGCAGTAGACTGGTACTCCTCGGCGGACTCCGCTATGGTAGTAGAGAAGCGTTTCTGCAGAGGCTGAACGACATGGTTATTTCCGAAGAAGTACTGCAATACTCCAGCACCTACCGGTGGATTAAAGAGCATGGCCTCAAGGAAGGCCTCAAGGAAGGCCTCAAGGAAGGCCTCAAGGAAGGCCGCCAGGAAGGCCTCCGCGAAGCGCTCGAATCACTGCTTGTCGCCCGCTTCGGCGAACTCCCCGTCTCAGCAAAATCGCGTTTGAAGTCCGCCAAGCCGGAGCGGCTCACCAAGTGGCTCAAACAGTCGATTTCCGCGCCCACACTCAAAGACGCCCTAAAATAGGGCATGTTGGCAAACACTCCCGATCCCCCCTATTGGGCCGTAATCTTCACTTCCTGCCGCACCGAAACCGCCGATGGTTACGGCGAGACGGCCTCTCGGATGGTCGAGTTGGCAAGCCGCCAACCCGGCTTTCTTGGCGTCGATTCTGCCCGCGATGGCATCGGCATCACCGTCTCCTATTGGGAATCTGAAGAGGCTATCCAGGCTTGGCACGCCAACGCCGAACATCGGCTAGCCCAACGCGACGGTTATGCCAAGTGGTACAGCGCGTTCGAACTCCGTGTCGCCAAGGTCGAACGCGCCTACGGATTTAGAACCGCCAATCCAGCCCAACCAACGGAAACAGACCCAACTGATCGTTAGTTCTCGCCACGTTCAACTCGCGGTCCCACGACGCATTGGAAAAATTCTTTCGATTCGTCGCATTCTGCAAGCCCAGCCACACCAGCAGCGGCTTGTCCCGGAATGTAAACGTCCGGTCCACCCGGAAATCAAAGCGAAAATAGTCCGCCGCCCGAACTCCATTCACTCGGGTCAGATCGAAAATCCCGCGCCGTTGCTGCTTTGACAAAGTCTCATCGAATGGCGTGTACGGCCGCCCGCCGAAATACGCGATCCGCGATGAAAACTCCCACTTGGAGTTCAGCCTATATCCACCCACGGTATTGAACAAGAACGGATAGTCAAACGAACCCGGCCGCATAACCCCATCCAAACCCGCGTGGCGCGTTCGCGAAAACGACAGATTCGTCTGCCCGAACCACTTCCGCGAAAACTTCTTCTCAACAAAGAACTCCACTCCCCGAACCCGGCCCCGTCCGGCGCTCGTCATCGGAAATAGCAGGTCGCTCACCGCGAAAGTATCGCCCGTATTCGCCAGCGAAAGTGAGGGATAATCGATCGCTACCGGATAGCTTGCATAGTTCTTGGCAAACGCCTCAACAGTCATCCGCAACGTGTCGCTCGCCACGAACGAAAAGCCGCTTACGTAATGATCCGCCCGAATCGGCGACAAACCGCGGTTCACCGGGAACACCGAAAGAAACAGGAAAAATGGCTGCTGGTAGTAAGTCCCATAACTCGCCTTCCAGCTCACCTTATCAGTCAACCGCAAACTCACGCCGGCCCGTGGGCTGAAGCGTGTCGCCCCGATGTACTGATAGTTGTCCACTCTGCCGCCCCAACTCACGTTCAGCCGCGAACCAATATTTTTCGCCGTCTGCACGTACGCGCTCGATTGCCGCGCGTTGTAGTTCTGCCGTATTGAAAACGGGTTCACATTTCGCGCCGCCGTAAACGGACTATCATCCCCAAGCGGTTGCGCGGCGTCATAGTTAATCCGGAAAATCTTAAAGCTCCCGCCGGCCTGCACTTTGTCGATCATCGGCACATACGTCGTCAAGTCGTACTTGATCGTGCTTTCCCCTTCCCGGTTCTGTTCGCGATAAACCACCGGTGCCCTCGCAATCAGCTCATCAGCATTAGCACCCGTTGTCCCGAATCGCACCAGGTCCTTCACCTGCGAACCCACCTTTGCCTCGGAGTGCGTAACGCCCAGCAAGCCAACGCTCCGGTCGCCCATCAATCGCTGCCAATTGAACCCGGTCGCGCTCCGCCATCCGTCGTACCGGATATCCAGTGTCGCCAGCTCGCTGTCGGGCTTCTTCTCATTCGTTGGGCCCAGCCGTATATCATCGAGCCCCGTGAAGTTAACCATCCAGATTCGATCCTTCGGCGTCACGTCATATAGCGCCTTCGTGTTGAAACTATAATTCACCGGCACGCCGCCAAAACCAATATCGTCAGTGAAAAAGTCCAGAAAACTCCGCCGCGCCGAAACGATCCACGACCCCTTCTCCTTTTTGATCGGACCTTCCAGAATCACCCCCGCCCCGGCAAACCCAACCGTTGCCCGGCCAGAAAATTTCTCCCGGTTCCCCTCGCGCTGCGCTACCTGCAGCACACCCGATAACCTGTTGATATACGGTGCCGGCTGCCCGCCCGTCAAAAAATTCACATCGCGAATCAGCTCCGAATCCAGAATGCTAACAGTCCCTCCCGCCGACGCGAAATTGGCGAAATTGTTAATGTTCGGAATCTCCACGTTATCAACCACAAACAAATTCTCCAGCGGACTCCCGCCCCGCACGATAATATCGTTCCGGAAGTCGTTCGACCCAATCGCCACGCCCGGCAGCGTCTGTACGTATCTCGATACGTCCTGCAGCGCTCCCGCCGATTTGCCAATCTCCTGCGCCTGAATCAGATAATTCGAGTTCTTGATCTCTTCGGGCGCCACAAACACGGACTCTGTAACAGTAACTGACTGCGCCACCGCGTCTATCTTCGGCAGCGTAATGTCCACTCGCCCATCGAGCCCCGCCCGCACATCTACCGCGTTGCTCGTCAACGCCGCGCGGCCTGTCGCCGTTACTTCCAGCACATACACGCCCGCCCGCATTTCGCTCAAATGATAGGCGCCCTTCTCATCGGAAATCGCGCACTTCTGGGTTCCTTTCACGCAAACCCGGACATCGCGCACCACCCCGCCCCCGGCATCTGTCACCACGCCGCTGATGGCTCCAACTCCGGTCGTATCCTGTCCGAACACCGCAATCGAAAGGGCCGCAAACGCCCATAAAAAGTTCTTCACCCAAATTCAGATGTGCCGCCGGTCCTCCGGGTACTTTTTTTCACGCCGCGCTATTTCTTCATTCGCACCACCGGCGGTTCCACGCCGCTTGCCGGCTCAAACAACCCAAACGCAAATACCGCCGTCGCCGAAGCCACCGCTACATACTGCTTCCCGTCCACCGCATACGTAATCGGTGATGCCGTCAATAGCTCGCCCGTGTTGAAATACCACAAATTCTTGCCGCTCCTGGCATCCAAACCCACCATATGCCCGTCGTCGTCGCCGCTGAAAATCACACCCCCGGCCGTCGAAACCGTCCCTGTCCACATCCGTCCCGCCCCCGTCATCGGATACTCCCAAACGCGATTCCCCGTTTTCGGATCCAACGCCCGCAGCACTACCTGTCCGCCCTCTTCCGTCGCCCCGCCTCCCGAAAAGTTCTTCATCGGTTGAGGCTCCTGCGACGAACGGAAATACATCCCGCATTGCTCCAGCGTCAACACATACAGCAGCCCCGTGCCAGGGTTATAGCTTTGCCCCATCCAATTCGTCGCCCCTTTCACACTCGGGCAGATCCAGTTTCCCGTCGCCGTCGGCTCTATGTTCGGCAGTTGAATCGGCCGCCCCTTGTCGTCCACGCCCTTCGCCCACGTGATCTTGTCGATCAACGGCGTCGCCCGCAGGAACTCGCCCGTCACCCTGTCCAGCGCGTAAAAATAGCCATTCCGGTTCGCATGAAGCACCACTTTCCGCTTCTGCCCGCGAATCTCCGTGTCCACCAGCATCGGCCAGCTCTGCGCGTCCCAGTCATGCGTGTCGTGCGGAGTGAACTGGAAATGCCACTTCATTTTTCCCGTGTCCAGGTCCAACGCTAGCAGCGAGCACGTGTACAGGTTGTCCCCCTGCCGCACGCCGCCGTTATAATCGGGCCACGGATTCCCCGTCGTCCAATACAGCGTATTCAGCTCCGCGTCATACGTTCCCGACAGCCACGCCGCGCCCCCGCCCCACTCAATCAGGTCGCCCCACGTCTCCGCCCCCTTTTCTCCCTTCGCCGGCACCGTGTACGTCTTCCAAAGCTCTGCGCCCGTCTCTGCCGAAAGCGCCATAATGAACCCGCGCATCCCGCTATCCCCGCCCGCGCTCCCCACAATCACCTTCCCCTTGGCAATTACCGGTGCCGACGTCGACGTCGTCCCCTTCTCCACATCGGCGAACTTCTTGTTGAAAATCAATCCCCCTGTCTGCCGGTCCAGCGCTACCAGGTAGTTGTCGCTCGTCGTGAAATAGACTCGCTCTCCCCATATCGCCGCTCCCCGGTTCACGCCGCCCTTCTGCGCTCTCGGGTCGGCGTACTGCCACACCAGCCGCCCGCTCCGTGCGTCTATCGCGTACACCGAGTTGGTATTGGTGATGTACATCACCCCCTGGTACACAATCGGCGAACTCCGCAGCCCGCGCGCGCCCGGCACATGGTACACCCACTTCGGCACCATGTTCTTCGCGTTCTCCGCCGTTATCTGGTTCAACGGACTGTACCGCCACCCCGCGTATGTCCCCGCATACGTCAGCCAGTTTTCCCCGGCGCCTTTCATCACGTCCTCATGGCGCACCTGCCCCACAACACCCAAACAAATAACAACTCCCGCCAGTATCGTCCGTCGCATCACTTCGAACCCTTCCCTTCCGCCGGACGAATGTCCTGTGCCGCTAAATACGCCAGCAAATCCCGCAGTTCCGTCCGCGACAGCCGCGTCCCATAATCCACTGGCATCGCCGTCGTCTCTTGCAGCGTCAACTCTTTCACATCGCTCATCCGCAGTAAGTGCAGCCGCCCGGTCCCATCCACTAACTGCAACGAATAGTTACTCCGGTTCTTTGCCACCCCGCGCAGCGTCCGGCCGTCTTTCAACTCCACCACCGCCGCCTCATTCCCTAAATACGTCAAATCCTTCCCCGGCTCCACAATCGATTCGCGAATCACCGCCAGCGGCCGGCTCCCGCCCACGTTGCTCAGGTCCGGCGCCGTCTTCCCGCCCTGCCCGCGAATCGCGTGGCAATTCGCGCATCCCGCCTTCGCCCCCCAATAAACCGCCTTTCCCGCCGCCGCGTCGCCCGGCACCGGATTCGTGCTCGCCGGCCCCGTCAGCGCGTGAATAAACGCCACCAGGTTCCACGTCTGGTCGTCAGTCAACTTTGTCGGCGGCATGTCCGTCCCCGGTACGCCCTTCCGTATCACCTGAAAAATCGCCTCGTCGCTCAGCGGGTGCCACAGCGATCGCCGCACCAGGTTCGGCCCCCGCGCTCCGCCTCCGCCGTCCGGCCCATGGCACCCCGCGCACGAACCCATAAATAGCTTCGTCCCCGCGGCAATCGCCTCCGGGTTGCCAATCGACGGATGATGGGAATCGCTCAGGTAGCGGCCATGTTGCGCCAGCAGCGGAACGGTCAGAAAAACAACGGCAATCGCGCGCATAGGCCTCTTAGTGTATGCCAGCCTAAGGCCTCGCCGCCCCCGGACCTTCCACCGACTTCATCACCGGTATCCGCGCCTCCGCCGGCGGCAGCCCCGGAAAGTCCGTGTACGGCTGCGTTTGATACCAATAGCAAACCGAATACCAGTTATCCGCCCGGTGATTGGCGTGCCCATGCTCCATCGTCATTTTCATGTAGCGGTTAAACGTCACCGGGTTGTCCCCATGCCAGCGATATTGGCAGTACCGCCCGCCCGTCCGCTCCGCGTTCGTTATCATGTGCGACCCGTTGTATAGGTACCCGAACGGCACCGCCGCGTCTCTCCCCCCGTAATCCCACGCCCCGCAGAAATAGTCTTCTGACCCTGTGCCCACAATCGCCGGTGTGCTCTCATCGTCAATGAAAATCATCTCATCGCCTTCCCCCATCCAGAACTCCTGATTCTGCAGCACCCCCAGCGTCACTCCCATCAGGTGCCCCCGGCCCCGCGTCTCGGCGAACACATAGTTCAACTTCCCATCCGGATTTTTCAGCCGGTTGGCGTCCCCATTACTCGCCCACTCGTTCGTCGTCGCCGCCGTCGGTGTCGATTGCCGGTACTGCGCATGAAAATAAAGGGCGTCCTCCGGCAGCGCCGGCACCAACTGGTAGTCGATATTCGAATAGAACGCGTTCACGTCCTGTTTGCCTTCATTCGTCGCCGTCATCCGCGCCCGCCGCTTAAAAGGCATCGCAAAATAGCAGTTCAGCGCCTTCACCGGCGAACAGTTCATATACGCCGACTGGTACAGAATGTACTGCCCCAGGTTCAATCCAAAAAAGTCTCCCGCCGGCACCTCCACGCTCGGTTTCGCATTCCCGTCCCAATAAATCCGCAGCACCACTTCCTTCAAATGGTTCCCGCTCGCCGCCGCGATCGTAAACCACATATGCGTGATCACCCCCGGCCCCGCCGCGTTGAAAATCTCAATCGTCTCTCCCGGCTTAATTGGCCAGCGGTCCGCGTTGCCTCCCGTCCTGTCGTAGCTCGATTGCTTCAGCGATCGATAATTCTGCGCCCGCGCGTAGGCCGGCAGTATCCGCTCCTCCCCCGTTCCACCCGCCTGCGCCCCCGCCCCCGGTTGCGCCATCGCCGTCAACCCCGCCATGCCAGCCATTCGCCGCAGTACTCCCCGCCTCGGCGCCGTCCATTCAGACATAATTTCCCCTTTCGCGCCGGATTATATCGGAATCCAATTTCGGTGCAAAGCCATCACGCCGGCCCGCTCGCAAACCGTTCTCCCATGGCTTTTTTGATCTGCGAATACCGCAACAAAAACGCGCTCTCGTTCAGCCGTTTCCGTCGCAGCCACCCCGTCACTTCGTCGTTGCACTTGCTCGTGTTGCAAGCCCCGCACGCCGGCACAACGTTTTCCAGTGTGTACCGCCCACCGCGCGAAATCGCCTGCACACAGTCCCGCTGCAACGCTCTATCCGTCGCCCCGCAATACGCGCACCCGCCCCATGCCTCTTGCAGCGCCGCCCATTGTTCATCGCTCAGGTCGTGCTCCACGCGTCCCATCCGCGCCTTGCGCCGCCTCGCCGCCCGCGCTCTCCGGCTTCGGTTCCATGTCATTCGTACTTCCAGCTTAATCAGCCGCCGCCCCGCTGTTAAGATGCAATCTGGTGCTCCCATGAAACTCGCCCTCCTCGCCCTGCTCCCACTCTCCATCCAAGCCGCCGACATCCCACGCACCTGGACCGCCTCCGCCGTCGCCGCCTTCGAAGTTCCCCTCGCCAAACCCATCACCGCCCCCGTCTATCTCTCCGAAGCCGCCTACTACCAACTCCCCGAACGCAGCATCTTCAAAACCTACCCCGTCTATCACCCCAGCCGCGAACCCGCCGGTTACATGGACTGGCTCAAACAACAGGAACCCCAAATCGTCTTCAACCCCGCCAACCTCCAAACCGAAGCCGATTGGCTCCGCGCCGGCGAACAGATCTTCAACTCTCCCATCTCCTTCGGCCCCGTCTTCTTCGGCGCCGCCGAACTCCGCGATCCCGCCTTCTACGAACAAACCCGCATGCCTGTCGCCGCCGACGGCACCATCCCATTCGCCCGCTGGGTCGTTCGCCGCAAAGGCGAAGTCGAACTCGGCTCCATGGGCTGCAACACCTGCCACACCCGCGTCATGCCCGATGGGTCCATTCTCCCTGGCGCCCAGGGCAACAATCCCAACGACCGCCAGGGCGCCTGGATGCTCCGCCGCGCTGTCAAATTCGCGCCCCCCGCCGAACTCCTCAAACGCGTCCGTACCTTTGCCCAGCAGTTCGAAGTCCCCGGCCTCGCCAACGATCCCAATCGCGCCGCCCAGTCCATGTCGCTCGAAGCCCTCATCGCCGCCGGCGAAGCCATCCCCCCCGGCGTCACCGCCCGCGCCCACACCAGCATGTTGCTCCCCCCGCAAATCCCCGACATCATCGGTGTCCGCGAACGCCGCTTCCTCGATCACACCGGCCTCGTTCGCCAGCAATCCATCGGCGACCTCATGCGCTACACTACCCTCGTCCAGGACATGATCGGCCCCACTCCCCGCGTCCGCTACAGCGACGCCCAACTCTACGCCTTGTCTCTCTACATCTACTCCCTCCAGCCCCCGCCCAATCCCAACCAGCCCACCCCCCTCACCGCCCGTGGCCAGGCCGTCTTCCAACGCGCCCGCTGCGGCTCCTGCCACACCCCGCCCCTCTATACCAGCAACAAGCTCATGCCCGTCGATGGCTTCACGCCGCCCGCCGCCCACCGCGCCCGTTTCGATATCGCCAGCACCCGCGTCGGCACCGACCCCCGCTACGCCCTCCAATCCCGCAAAGCCACCGGCTACTACAAAGTGCCGTCACTCAAAGGCCTCTGGTACCGCGGTCCGCTCGAACACCACGGCTCCGTCGCCACTCTCGAAGACTGGTTCAATCCCGCCCGTCTCAAAGAGGGCTACACCCCCACCGCCTATAAAGGCCCCGACGGCCGCGCCGCCTCGGTGCCCGGCCATGAATTCGGCATGAAGCTCTCACTCGCCGACCGCGAAGCGTTAATCGCCTTCCTCCGCACCCTCTAACGCGCCGCCATCTCCACACCCTTGGTTGAAACATAGTACTTGGCCAGCATGTTCGGCTTCTCCCAGGCCGGCAGCGTTTTCGGGTCGTGCAAATACGCAAAAAACTGCCGTGTCACTTCCCCGAAATGCGCCTCGTGCCCCACCCGGTGCCGCTCCGGAATCGTCAGCCGGAATTCACTTCCCAAATCCTCCACGCCCACCCCGGCAAACTCCGTTTGCAACGCGCCTATCTGCGCCGTCAACGCTGCCAGCACCGCATCCCGCTCCGCCCCGTTCGCGGGCGTCACTTACACCTCCGGCCGGAACTGTTCCGCCTCGCCCTGCCGCACGGCCACGCTCGCCCTCGTCCCGTGGAACACGGCCACATACGTGTCGCTCACGCCTTGCAGGTCCCAACGCACGTTCATCTGTACATGTACCCCGCGCACGGAATAGGAAACGAAGTTGTTGCCGTAGTAATCAAAACTCCCATCGCGCAAATACTGCGCAAGCGCCGCCGGAACCTTCGCCCCGCCCGTCACCCGTTGCCACTCTTCCGCCGTCAGCGTCGTCGGCCACCGCTTCGCCCCGTGCATTGCAATGTCGGTGCGGTAGTCAATCGCCTCATCGGGAAACGCAATCCACTGCGCCTGGTCCACCAGGTGGGTGCCCACGTCGCTCAGCGCCTCGCCCTGTTCGTTGATGTCGAAGAACTCCACCGGCCGCAGCATCGGCACGCCCGCCACGGATTTCAGCAGCCTGTGCATTGAGTCCATGTAGATCGCCGGCTTCTCCACGCTGCCCGGAACCATCGAGCCAAACACCGCCGCCGCGTTCACCAGCGCCCGCTGTAGCATGCTGGTCACCTCGTAGCGTTCCGTCATGATGTCGTAGGCGATAAGGCCCTTGGCATCGGCCGCGTCCAGCGCCTCCGCCATCCGCGGCAGGTCTTCGCTGCGCAGAATCCACGGTTTATCGGCCAGCACATGGAAGCCTCCGGCCACGGCCCGTTCAATACGTTCCATCTTGGCCCGGTTGCGTCCAGAGAGCACCACAACGTTGCCCGCCGTCTCTTCCCGCAGCATCCGTTCCAGCGCATTTGGCCCGGCGTGAACTTCCAATTCCCATGCCGTGGGCGCTTCGGAACGCACGTTAAACCGGGCTACCCGAGTCAGGTGTTCGGTCAGGTCCAGGCTCAGCGGGGCATAAACCGCCACCACCGGTGAAACGCCCGCGTACATCTCTTTCTGCACCAGGGCGGCGTGAAAATGAGCGGGGTCAAGAGTGAGTAATCGAACGGCGTCCATCGAAACCGATTGTGGCACAAGTCGCCCAAAAGCCGTCGCCGCCGGACAGCCATCCGCCCGAACCCCAACCCATTTGCGAATGTATCTTCGGTTCACTGTCAACGGTTCATCACGGCTTGCCTCCGCTGCCAAATTCAAATACGGTGTCCGAGGCCTCCCCTTCCTCGAATGCATCTCCGCCGCCAACCCCGAAGAGGTCCACTGGCCTGTCCGGCAGGACATCGCCGCCCGCCCAACATCGGCAAACTCTTGGTTGACGTGCGTCCGCGCGGTCAACCCCGTAAGGCCCGAAAACCCGACTCTCATCTCTCGCGTGAATCCCGGAATCGAAGCCGCTTGCGAGCAGCACTAGCCCGGGCGGCATGTCACGGACACGATGAAAACATCATATCCGCAAATTCTGCACATCTCAGCTCTGGCTCGATGGCGGCGGACTAACTTACCGCGTCGCGCGCAGTGACCATTTGTGACCATTGACCACAAAAACAAAGGGCCAGCAATCATGCTAGCCCTTTGTTTTTCAATACGTTAAATCGGAATCTTTATGGCGGAGAGAGAGGGATTCGGATACTTGAGGCACTAATGGAATCTGCAACTTGCAGAGATCACAATGCAATAGATCCCAACAACCCCGCCATTCCCAGGGCACCTTTGCCTACAGTGCCCTACGAGAGGGGTCGGTTAGCTCCTCTTCTTGCGGGCCGCTCGCTTCTGCGTGACCTTCTTGTCGGGGCTCCACTCATCCTGGACGTTGGGGTCGATGGCTTCAATCAGGAACTTCTTTGCGTCGTCACGTCCTTCTCCGAGTAGCTCTAGGCGGTCTTCGCCGTCAGCCTTGAACCCGTTGTTCTTCTTGAGCCACGTGCTCGCGTTCGAGTCCCAAATCTTCCCTTCCTTGAGCACTGCGACGACATCGGCGCGGGGAATCATGTACCGGCGGTGGAGTTCGTGCGCGTACAGGAAGAGGTACGTCAGGCGACGCGTGTAGTCCTGGCCGTTCTTCGCCTTCAATCGTCGGTCAATGAGGTTGAGAGCCTCCCCGTTCACTCGGAAGAGTTTGCCGATGCGGATCTTGTCATCGGTCTCTGACGGGGTGGGCGGCGCTTGCGGAGGTTGTGCGGGGGCCGTTCCTGCCTGTTCTGCCGGTTCAGGCGCGGCCAGCTGTGGTTGGTTGATCTCGATGGTTGCTCCATCGCGGTTGAACAGTCGGTTCATGCCCGGTTGCATGGGACGCCCGACCCGATTCGCGAAGAGCTCCCCGAAGAAGCCGCCCACGGTCTGCATGGATTCGTCTGTCAGTGAGGCCTGGAAGTCTCTGCTGTTGCGATCTTCGCGCCACGTGATGGTGTTCCGCTTCGCAGGGAGTTCGGTCGGAGGCGTATTCGCCGATGCTTTTGCGCCGCCACCGTCTCCGGCTGGCAATGGTGCGCCGACGAGTGTTCCGCACTCGACGCAGGCTTTGGCTTGTGGTTCGAGGACTTCTTTGCAGCTCGTGCATCGGGCCTGCGCCCCGCACCATTTGCAAAATGCTCCTCGCTCCCCGAGCGCTTGGCTGCAACTAGGACAGGTCATGTTGCGTTCCGCCTTCAGTGCTTGAATTTGTTGGGAAACCAGCACTTACGAGTATAATGGAGAACAACGCCACTAGGAAATGTTTCGGGGAGCCGTCGCTATCATGACGCTCGATAAGTACATCACTGACAGCGGACTCGCAGAATTCGACGAGTTGGACAAGGTGCTGTACCTTGCCTTCTATCACCTCAAGAAGAACAGCATCACGGAGTTTTCCCAGGCGGACGCGGCGAAGTGGATTCGGGACCAGAACATGGGCAACCCGAATGTTTCCCGGCTCGGCACGAAGCTCAAAAATAGCCGGAGCACGACGCGCGGTAGCAAAGCTGGCATGTTCTGCCTCCATCACAAGCTCCTGACGGAGCTGGATGGGAAGTTCCCCCAGCTTTCCCAGAAATCACAAGAGGTCCTTGATGACGGGACGATTCTCCCGCCTGCCTTGTATGACAAGACGCGCGGGTACATCGAGAGCCTTGCCAAGCAGATCAACCGCTCCTACGAGGAGAATATCTTCGATGGGTGCGCTGTCCTCATGCGCCGCCTCGAAGAAGTCCTCCTGATCCTTTCGTACGAGCACCTCGGTATTGCGGCGGAGATCAAAGATGCTGCTGGCCAGTACCTGCTGCTGGAAGGAATCGTTAAGAACGCGCAGGGGAATGCGAAGCTTGGTCTTTCGCGCAACGCCAAACCGACGATTGAGGCGATTCGGAAGCTCGGGAATTATTCCGCTCACAAGGTCACTTATACGTGCAAGCGCGAGTACATCAAGGAGGAGATTACTGATTTCCGGGCGCTTGTTGATGAGCTCCTGCATAAAGCCGGAATCCTCAAGTGATCTGACACGGAACAGCAGACAAGCATCATGAAACGACCTGCGGAACACGTGATGGAGGACGAGTCTCGGCTCCTGCTGCAGCAATTGCTTCCGTCGGCGTGGATTGTCCGGGCGATCACTAAGGATTACGGGATCGATGCCGAAGTTGAAATCGTCGACAACGAGGCCGTGACTGGCGAACGGATCTGGATTCAGCTTAAGGCCCGCCGACGCATCCCGCGACACGTCTGGACATTCACGCCCCGAGTCCCGATGGACCCCGAAGTCACCCCCGATGGAACCCTTTCAGTCGAGTATGTCCAAGCGCGCCTCGAAACTCGCCTTCTAAAATACGCGTTGCAGTGTCCCTTCCCACTGTTGCTAATGGAAGCGGACCTTTCCACACGCCAATTCTACTGGCTCCCTCTTCGCGACGACATCCTCGTCAGCCTCGACAAGCGTGACCCGCTGTGGCGCACAAAACGCACAGTCAGCCTGAAGATACCCTCGTGGAACGAACTGTCACTCGAAAGAGACTCGAACGTAAGCGTTCGGCGATCCCCCTGGTTTCCTAATTGCCGGGAATCTGGTTCGCTATAGGAATGAAGCGAGACATAAGACGCCACCATCGAAGTCAGTCGGAGATTCGAGCGCTTGTCGCCGGGTATGAGAACGGAAATC
>JAEUQC010000026.1 GCA_016789905.1 Bryobacterales bacterium
TTTCTTGGCATCGCAACAGCGATTGTACGGGGCATGGTGTAAGAACCTAGCGGTGAGGGTACTTCCGAAATACGGATACTCTGAGCGACGGTAATCTGAGGGCAAGCGAGTTCCCGAAAACGTGTGCGGCACCCATTTGACAGGTATTGCGGAAGAGTGCTGTTTTCACGGCGACGATACCGGATGAGGAGATGGAGCGGCTGGCGGAGGCGCGGGCGTAGAGGGGAGAAGGGCTTTTAGCCGGCCGGTTCCCAAGCTTCCAGGTCGAGATTGGGGAAGCGGACGGAGTAGGGGAGGTTCTCCACTTCGCGGAGGGCGGCCTTGCCCTCGCTATCGAGCATGCCTTCGGCCACGACCAATCCGGCCTGGAGGATCTGCCACAACTCACCGGGGACGGGGGCGCCCACCATGTCGACGAGTTCGATGCCGACCCATACCTTCTGCTTCGGGCACGGCGCGACTGGCTCGGCGGCGGGCTGCGCGGTGAAGTCGCGCTCGGCAATTTGCGTCGCGTCCTGGGACCAGTTACTCATGCTGGAGTCCAATAGCCGGTTGCAGGTGCGCGATGCGAGCATCGGCGTAGATGCGCTGTAATTTGACGGAACCGGAGAGGCCGGGCGTGTGCAACGCTTGCCAAACCCACCGATTCTGTTCGGCGGGAGGGCCGTCGAGCGCCGCCATGAGCACCAGGCAGGCGAACAGAAAGTAGTCGCGCTCCGAGAGGAGGCCGAACTCCGGGGCGCGGGTGGCGGCGAAGCCGGCGGCGGCCACGAGTCGGGAATGGCTGAACGGATGGCTGGATTTGGCGGCCAGTTCGGCGAGGCCGGCCGTGATGCGCTGTTCGAGCGCACCTTTCCGGCTGGCGCCCAAGGCGTCCAACTGCGAGGCGCGAATGCGAAGGTTAGAATTCGTCATGGAACTCCCCCTCGTCATCAATGGGAACCTTAGAGCCGAGCTTCTTAGGTTCGGGAATGGAAAGTGAATCTCCGGAGGCGGTGTCGGTGCCGAGTCGCTGATGGGGCAGGAAGATACGGTTGGGCGCGCTCTCCTGCACGTTGAGGACGGGCGCATAGGCTTCCGGCAAACGTTGGAACAGAGATAGCAGGGGCGGGAGTTTAGGCAGGTTCCAGGCGAGGCGGAAGCGGCTGGCGCAGACCTGGAGGTCCCAGGAGCCGTTGAAGCGCTTTTCGCCGAAGACCTGGAACCAGCGCCGGCGGCCGGTGACCATGCTGAGGCCGCGCACACAGAAACCGGTGAGGACCAGGCCGCCCATGAGGAAGCCGGTTAATTCCAGACGCAGACCGCCAAGGGGAACACCATGGACGATGGAACCGCTGACGGATTCGGCGTTGAAGTTGAACTGTTTGAAAAAGTCATTCTCCTCAAAGCTATAGCTGAAGGCGCCTTCGACCAGTTCCAAATCGGTGATTCCTTCGAAGAGATCCTCGACGGCGAGGCCCATGGTGAGGAGGTCGGCCACTTTCATGCGGGCTTCGTCCTTTTCCTGTTCCGTTTCAGGCAGGAATTGGGCGCCTTCGAGGAGGAGAAAGGGCGGGCCGGCGCAGGTGATTTCAAAGGAACAGGCGCCTATTTCGGCCCAGCCGCTGAGGAGGGCGGCGGTGGGGGCGTCGCCGCTCCAGGTGAGAGCGAGATCGGTGCTTTCGAGGTCGATGCGGATGGGCGCGTAGTTGGGGAGCCAGTAGGGTTCCTCTTCGGGGGGGAAGAGCGGGATGGTTCCAACCTTCGGGATGTGTGGGGGCTCCGGTTTTTTGCGAGCCTGGAGTTCCATGTCGGCGTATTCGAGTGCCGGACCGTCGCCAGTGTTGACGACCGAGAGGCCGAGGGAGGAGAGAATGATTTCGGCGTCGCGGTAAAAGGGCGGGAGCAGATTGCCGACGCGATCAGGGCGATCGCCGAAGGCCACGATGGCGTCAGCGGGAGAGGGAAGTTGGGTGGGGATATCGATACGGTAACGGATGACACCGCCATCGGCGAAGGTGACGATGAGGCGGCCGTTGCCGCCGAGGTAGTCCATTTCCAGGACGATTCGGAAGATGGGGCTATCCTTTGCGGGGACGGGATGGATGGCGGTGGCGGAGGCGCCGATGACTTCGGCGGCGCCAGGGAAAAGGAGGCGCAGATTGGTGAACTGTGGCGATTCCTCTGTGCTCCAATTGGCGATGGACCAGAAGATGGGCCCGCCGACGGGGATGGGGTTTTCGCCCCGGCTCCAATTGACGAGATTCGTGAGGGCGGCGGCGACTAGCTCCTCGGCGATCATTTGAAATCGACCTCGAGGAGGATGGGCAGGTGGTCACTGACGGCGCGGAAGTAGGCGTCGTAGGCCTGATCGAAGGTGGCTCGGTCCGGGACGGGGAGGACAAAGGGGACGAAAGGGGCGCGTTTGGCGCGCTTGCGGGCTTTGATTTTGGCGGGTTTGGCCTCTTCGGCGTTCTTACGGCCGGCCCAGCCATCGAAGACCTTTTTGGCGCGGGCGTGGAGGTAGTTGGGCTTGGTCATGTCGACGATGAGGTCGACGACTTTGGCACTTTTGACGGTGAGATCGCCGCTGGTTTTGACAAAGAAGTTATCGTACTCTTCGCTGCGGCAATCCAGGGAGTTGGCCCACGTGATGACATAGGCGCTTTTGAGGCTGGTTTTTGTCTTCTTCAGTTTGGCTGAGAACTTAAGCGCTTTCAGGGGGCCGAAGGTGGACTGTCCTTTGTAACTGTAACTTTTGGAGGATTGATGGGTGTCGTTGAAGTCGCCGACGACGATTACTTCTTTTTCCGATTTGACCTCATTGATTTCGGCGAGGCGTTGATTGGCGACGGGGATATCGACGGCGTTGAAGGGGGCGTGGTAGGCGACGACCTGGACGGTGGTGGCGCCGGCCTTGAACTTACCCATGTAGGGGAAGCGGGAGGGGCTTTGTTTCTTTGGGGTGAGGTGGGTATTGGGGAAGCCGATTTTTTGTTTGTCGGGATACTGGAAACCGGTGGCGCTGGTGATGACGGTTTTGTTCCAAAGAAAGACGTAGTTTTCGGGTTTGGTGCCCTTGGGAGCGCTTTTGGGTTTGCTGGCGTTGTGGTCCCAATTGGCGCCGAGGACGGCTTTGACGCGTTTGCCGAGTTCATCGCCCTGGTCGGCTTTTGTTTCCAGGATGAGCACGAGGTTGGCGGTTTCGTTGGTGATCACGTCGGCGATCATGCCGATGAATTCAGCGTCTTTGACCTGATCTTTGCCGAGATCCTGAATGTTCCAGGAAAGGAAGCGTACTGTGGTTGCCATTTAGTAAGAAAGAGTCCTAACAGCCATATAGCTTTTCGAGATCCGCGGCGTCATCGCGGGTGATTTTGCCGGTTCGTTCCAGCCCGTGCAACTCCTGGAACTCTTCGACATGGACCGGTTGGAGGGCGCCTTCGACCCAGCCGGAGCCCATGTTGCGAAGGCGTTCGATGGCGCCTTTTTCGGTATCGGCGGGGGGCAGATCGCCGATGTTGAGGCGGAATTCGTCGGGGACGCCGCTGGGATCGAACCAGACGCGGAGGGTTACTTTGTCGAAATCGTCGGGAAGAAAGTGGTAGATTTCGCCGTTGGGCGGGGTGACGGTGTCTTCGAGGGAGAGGGATTTGCCATTGACGGTGAGTTCATAGGGGAGTCCTTCGTAGGGGCCGTCGCGGCCGATGAGGAAGAGGTGCAGGAAGCGGGGGGAGCGGAGGGTGTTGAGTTCGGGCCCCGACATCTGTTGGCGTTTGGCGGAGTGGCTTTTGTCGCGTTGGCGTTTTTTGTTACACATGCGGGGTTATGCTCCGGTGCGGTAGTCCCAGGGGCCGCCGGACTTGTCGTGGCGGGAGAGGAGTTTGGCCTGGGTGGCGGGGTCGTAGGATTTGGACTCCGGGAGGGCGCTTTCGCGTTGGAAGGCGGCGAGGGCGGCGGTCCAGGATTCGGACAGTTCGGCATCGGCGGGGCCGTTGAAGTAGCCGAGATTCAGGAGGCGCTGCTGGCCGCCGAGGGTGGAATCGATGGGAGCGAGGAGGCCGAGTTGAAGGGTGGCCTGGAACTTATCGGGGCCGATGGTGAGGCGGATTTCGGCGGCGTTTGGGGGGATGGGGAAGGAGAGGATGCCGTTGGCGTCGGTGGTTCCGGTGATGGTTTGGGAGTTGTCGACGAGGGCTTGAAAGGACTGGAGGGCGCGGGGCCGTTGGCCGCGGAAGAGTTGGAGACGGAAGAGGGAGGGGACGTTTTTGCGGCGGAATTTATTGTAGACGAGGTTTTTCAGGGGCTCGGGGCGGGGGCGGAGATCGGGGATGAAGACGGAGTCGCCGGGGGAGAGGACATTGGGGTCGAGGCGTGACTGGCGCAGGGCGGCGTTTTCCGGGGCGTTCCAGAGGGTATCGGGGAAGAAGCCGTATTGGGCGGCGATGGAGGCGAGGCAATCGCCTTCGGCCACGGTATGAGTTGGCATAGTAAGCCTTCCGGAGATTCTACTACAGAGCCGGGAGCGAGGCTAACCGACGGCGCGCCAGGTTTCGGTGTCGATATCGCTGGCGATGCCGGCCGGTTTCTTGGGGACCCAGCGTTCGAGGCGGGGCTTGACCTGGGGGACGGCGGCGCCGGTGGCGCCAGTGAGGAAGCGGGCGCCGGCGGCGGCGAGTTCGGCGTAGTCGAGTTCGACCCAGATCAACTCCGCCCAGTGGCGGGCGGCCCAGCGTTTGCCGCCGACGACGGCGACGGCGATGGGGAACTGTCCGGGGGGCTGCGAGTCGAGATAGCGCAGGACGGCTTCGCCGAGTTCGCCATCGGCACAGACGAGGCCGAGCTTTTTGCGGCCGAGGAGGCCGCGCTCCTGGAGCCAACTGAGGGTGTCGACGACGGCGCCGTTGACGGTGACGATGCGATGGATGGGCTGTTCCTGACGGCGGAGGGCGCGGCGGACGCCTTCACCGATGGAGTGGAGGCGGGAATCGTGATCGCGGGTGAGGATGACGACGTTTTCGCAGCCGAGTTCGATTAACTGCTGGGTGCAATAGAGGCCGGCGCCGGCATAATCGAAACTGACACAGGGAACGGCGCCGTTGCGGGTGGCGACATCGAGGAGGGCGACGCGGCCGCCGGCGGAACCAAGGCGGGCGACGGCGCCGAAATCGTCGGTTTCGTCGATGGGGAAGATGAGATAGCCGGCGTAGGCGGAGGGATCGAGGAGGCGAGCCTGTTCTTCGGCGTCTTCTGGCTGTTCGCAGATGAGGCGCATGCCGCGGCCCTTGGCGACGGGGGAGGCGCCGGCCAGGGCCATGCCCGCGACTTCGGGACGGCTGCCGCCGACGCAGAGGAGCAGATCGCCTTTGGCGCGGACGCCGGCCTTCGGGATGACGATGAGTTCGCGGGTGTATTCGCGGACGCGGAGTTCGACAACGGGGTCCGGCCAGGCTTTGAGTTTGTCGCGGACGAGACGGAAGCCTTCGGCGACTTCGCCGGTTTCCCAGTTTAGGGACTCAGCGACGTCTTTGTTGGAGGGGATGGGGGAGTTGGATTTCCAACATTGAACAATGAGGGAGAAGATGGCGCCGCCGCGGACGGTGCGGTCGAGATCGGATTGAACGGAGTGGAGGATAGGGGAAAGGACGGAATCCCAGACGGGATCGCCCCAGCGGAGGGGAGTTGGATCTGGCTTCGCCCCATCATGGACGTGCAGCGGCGGCGATATGGGATTGAATGGACCCATAATTGGACCAACTCTCAAAGGGTAGATCCATTTTGATCCCAAATCAACCCCAGCTTTTTCCTAAATGGGACCATGGCTTGGAGGGGATGGGGACCTGCACACTAGACGCATGGAACTTCTACTGCCCGTAACTGATCGTCCCCGGTCGTCGCTGAGCGAGATGGTGCTGTACGCTGAGCACCCTTTTCACCCGATCCACGCGGCGCTTTTCAACAATTACGATGGGACGCTGACGCTGGTGGTGTGTTCGCGGACACCGGAAGAGATTGGGAGCAGTTTTTGGGTGTCGTTAGCGCGGGATGGACAGCCGTTTGCGCGCACGGCTTGTATAACGTTGCGGCAGGGGCGGGGGAATTCGCCGACGGACCGGATCACGTTTGATGATTTGGGGGAGACGTTTACGGGGATCCACTTTGAGGCGGCGCGGCAGGCGCCCCGAGGCCTTGTTAACTAAGTTTTGTGCGCCGTCCGTTCCATGCGGGGGAGTACGGAGATCTCCACTCCGCCCCCGCCGAGCTGGAAAACGGGCGTCTGACAGAGCGCCGGGAAATCGGTGTCAGACAGTGCGCCGGGATAAACCGGCATGTAGCAGGGAATGAGAGAGTCCTACAGGAAAGGAATAGCAAACCATCTTGGCCTCGAGTTTTGCGGGTGCCGCCGCGAGGCGGCAGTCGAAGCGTAAACAGAGGTATC
>JAEUQC010000045.1 GCA_016789905.1 Bryobacterales bacterium
TCGCCAGCCACCCGGACCAGGTCTTTGACAATCGAACGAAGAAACCCCGCCTGCCCAGGCTATAGGCAATCGCCGGGCAGGCACAGGCCGGCGCACGCGAAGGGAAACCCCACATGCGCCGGAAAACCCCACATGCAACACAACCGCCCGCCGGGACATCGCTTTAGCGTGTCCCAAGACGCGCGGCATCCCCAACCCCACAGTGGGTTACCCCCTTGGTCTACGCGCGCCGCTAGTGGCCCTCGCCAGCCACCCGTACCAATCGATCGAAGAACACCCGCCTGCCCAAGCTACAAGCAATCGCCGGGCAGGCACAGGCCGGCCCACGCAACTGTGATACAAACACCTCCATGCGTCTGTTTTTCCTGCTCCTGCCGATCCTCACCGCCCACGCCCAAACCATCGGTATCGCCATGCTGATGCACGAGTCCAACTCCTTCAACGGCGCCCCCACCGAACGCGCCGATTTCACCGTCGTCGCCGGCAACGCCCCCAATTGGAGGCCCTTCTTTGACGCTCAGAAGAACGAAGTCACCGGCTTCCTCGACGTCCTCAACAAGGAGCCCAACGTCAAAATCGTCCAAGGCCTCTACGGCGGGGCGACCCCAAAAGGCCCTGTCGCCAAAGCTGCCTACGAATCCCTCGTCGCCGAACTCATCGCCTCTCTCAAAACCCGCAAACTCGATGGAATTCTCCTCGCCCTCCACGGCGCCATGGTCGCCGAACACTTCCCGCAAGCCGACGAAGAAACCCTCCGCCGAGTCCGGGAAGCCTTCCCCAATATCCCCATCGTCGTCACCCACGATTTCCACGCCAACATCTCTCCCCAGACCCTCAACTACTGCACTGCCTTGATCATCTACCAGCAGACGCCCCACATCGACACCCGCGCCCGCGGACAGCGCGCCGCCAGCATCCTCATGCGCACCCTCCGCGGTGAAATCAAGCCCGTCCAGTCCATTGTCAAGGCCCCGATGGTCTTCAACATCCTCTATCACAACACCTTCGCCGGCGTCCTCCACCCCATCACGCAGGATTCAATCAACCTCGAAAACACGAACCCCAAAATCCTCTCCGCCTCCGTCCTCGCCGGTTATCAATATGCCGACGTTCCCTTCATGGGACCCTCCGTCGTCGTCGTTGCCGACGGCGATCGCAACCTCGCCGAACGCGAAGCCAAGCGCCTCTCCGACCGCATGTGGGCCATCCGCGACGAACTGAAAGTCAACGCGCCAGACGCCGCCGCGGCCGTTAAAAACGCCATGCGCGCCGCCAAGTTCCCCGTCGCCCTCATGGACACCGGCGACAACATCGGCGGCGGCTCCGCCGGCGACTCCACCTTCCTCCTCGATCAACTCCTCAAACAGAAAGCCGACGGCTGGGTCGTCGTCATGTTCGATCCTGCCGCTGTCGACGCGGCTCTCAAAGCCGGTATCGGTGGCAAGTTCGATATGCCCGTCGGCGGCAAGTCCGACTCCCAACACGGCCAGCCCGTCCGCGTCCGTGGCCGCGTCCGTTCCTTCGACGACGGCGACTACATCGAAACCGCCGTCCGCCACGGCGGCAACACGTTCTACCACATGGGCCTCACCGCCGTCATCGAAGCCGAAGGCTCCACGCCCACCCTCAAGAACTACCTCGTCCTCACCAAGCAGCGATCTTCTCCCAACTCTATCCACCAGATCGTCCACCTCGGCATCTACCCCGAGCGCCAAAAAATCCTCGTCGCCAAGGGCACCATCGCCCCCCGCGCCGCCTATGAGCCCGTCGCTGCTGAAATCGTCCTCGTCGACACCCCCGGTGCCACCGCCGTCAACCCCGCTCGCTTCACGTTCAAGCGCGTTCCCAAGGACCTCTTCGGGCTACGCCCATAGGCCTCCGTCAAACTAACTTTCTGCAAGGGCGTACACCTCGCTATGGTTAAGTTTTGTAAAGTTTTGTAAGCCCTATCAAAAGTGATATCCTTTCACCCATTGGGAGTATGGGGGGTTGTCCACCTGCACCCGCAATTCAAGAAGGGGTTTTGCATGAAGAATCGGTCCCTGCAGATCGCATCTCTGGCTGCGCTATTATCCCTGGGCGCTATAGCCCAGGAGTTCCGCGCAACCATTACAGGAAGAGTACTTGACCCATCGGGAGCCCTCATGTCCGGGGCCTCCGTGAAAGCGGTTAACTCCGGCACCAACGAAACCAGTACCGCCACCACGGACGGCACTGGCGTCTATTCCATTCCGTTCCTGCGCCCCGGCCAGTACACAGTTACAGTAACTCAGGCCGGCTTCAAGACCGCCGTCCGCAGTAACATCACCCTCGCGATCAGCCAGGTCGCCGGTATCGACATCACCATGGAAGTCGGCCAGGTCAGCGACGCCATTACTGTCGAAGCCAACGCCGCCATCCTCGAAACCCAGACCGCCTCTCGCTCTGGCGTCATCGATACCAAGACCATTGCCGATCTGCCCCTCAACGCCCGCAACCCGTTCATGCTCGGCGTCACCCAGGCCGGTGTCACCTTCCGCGGTGCCGCCATCTGGCAGCGTCCCTTTGACAATGGCGCCATCGCCGAATGGTCCATCAACGGCGGCCAGCAGAGCCGAAATGAATTCCTCATGGACGGCGCTCCCAACAACGCCCAGCTCGGCGGCAACAACATCGCCTACGTCCCCGTCGTCGACGCCGTTCAGGAATTCGCCATCCAAACGAACTCCTATGATGCCGCCTATGGCCGCACCGGTGGCGGTGTCGTCAACGTCATCCTCAAGTCCGGCGGCGCCAAGCACCACGGCTCGGCCTTTGAGTTCCTCCGCCGCGCTCCGCTCAACGCCAACTCCTTCCAGAACAATGCTCGCGGCCGCAACGCCGCCGGTGTCGAAAACGCCCCCCGGCCCAATGGCAACATGGACCAGTATGGCGTCCAACTCGATGGCCCCATCTACCTTCCCAAGCTCCTGAAGAAAGACGGCGCCGTGAAGCTCTTCTACATGGGCGCCTACGAAGGCTACCGCGAAGGCACGCCGAACCCGCTCCGCAACAGCTTCGCCCAGCCCGAAATGCGCACTGGCGACTTCAGCAAGTTGACCCAGCCAAATGGGCAGGCCATCCGCATTTTTGACCCGTTGAACACTAGAATGGATGCCAGCGGCAACCCGGAACGTACGCAGTTCCCCAACAACATCATCCCCGCCAGCCGCATCGATCCCGTTGCCCGCCGCGTGATGGCTTTCATGCCCACGCCCAACAACGTTGAGCCCGGCCAGCGCTACTCCACCATCAACCACATCCTGCCCACCTACGTGAACCAGGATGACTTCTACAACCTCATCCTCAAGTTCGATTGGAACTTCGGCGACAAGCACCGCAGCTTCATCCGCCACGCCTCCAACGACCGTACCGAAGAGCGCTGCTCCAACGGTATCTGCGCTGGTCCCGGCATGGACGGGCAACAGCCCTTCCAGCGCATCAACGACGCCTACGTCATTGACTGGGTTTCCACGCTGAACCCCACCACCGTTCTCAACATCCGCGCTTCCTACAACCGCTTCATCGAAAAGGGTCTCGGACGCGATAACGACAACTTCGACCTCACCAGCCTTGGTCTGCCGTCCTCCCTCGTTGGTCAACTCCCCAGCCCAGCCTACTTCGGCCGCTGGAACTTCTCCCAGGGCAACTCGCAGAACAGCTACAGCCCGATCGGCCGCGGCCAGAGCATCAACATCACCAACAACTACTCCATCACCGGCGGCCTCACCAAGAACATCGGCAGCCACACGCTGAAGGGTGGCATCGACCTCCGCCGCATCCACTACATCACCCAGAACTCCGGTAACATCCTCGAGTTCCAGTTCAATGACCAGTGGACCCGCCGCAACTGGAACCAGGCCGAAGCCGATTCCGGCGATGCCTTCGCCAGCTTCCTTCTAGGCATGCCCGGCAACTTTAATAACGACCGAACCCTTGGCGGCCAGCAGTTCTTCCCACTCTACCCCTTCTATCAGAACTGGTATACAGCCCTCTACTTCCAGGACGATTGGAAGGTCAACCGCCGCCTCACCCTCAACCTCGGCATGCGCTATGACATCAACGCACCCGCCGGAGAAAAGTACAACCGTCTCAACCGCGGCTTCGATCCGGGCGCCAGCTCCATCAACGTTCCCGGCGTTAGCCTCCGCGGCGGCCTGCAGTTTGCCGGCGTCGGCTCCAGTCCCGCCAATTCGGGCGAACTCTACAAGAACACCTGGCAGCCTCGCATCGGCGCCGCCTACCAGGTCAATGAAAAGCTCGTCCTTCGCGGCGGCTTCGGCCGTTACTACATGAACCCCAGCAACAACAACCTCCGCAGCCTGGGCTTCGAAACCAATACCCCCATCGTTACCAGCCTGGACGATGGCCGTACCCCGATTCAAAACCTCCTCAGCAACCCCCTGCCCAACGGCTTCGCCCGCCCGGCCGGCGCCGCTGCTGGCGCGGCTACTTTCGTCGGTCGCGACTTTAACCACTGGACCACCGGGTTCAAACTCCCTGGTATCGACCAGTTCTCCTTGGGCTTCCAATACCAGGTCAATCCGCGCAGCGTGCTCGATGTCTCCTACATCGGCAGCCGTACCCGGAACCATGAAACGGAAATCCCCTTGAACATCCCCAGCGCGTCCTTTATGCGCCAGTGCGATGCTCTCCAAGGTGGTATTCCCAACTTCTGCAACGAACAGTTGCCCAACCCCTTCCGTGGCAACACTGCGTTCACGGGTACCTCGTTCTTCACTGCGAACACGCTGTCCCGCTACCAGTTGAACCGCCCCTTCCCGCAGTTCAACGGCAACCTCCTGCAGCAGGGCTTGAACGATGGCAACATCAGCTACAACTCCCTGCAGATCAACTACAACGTCCGCATGAGCGGTCTCACCATCACCACCAACTACACCTTCTCCCGTATGTTGGAACAGTGGGGCTTTACCGATCCGTTCAACCGCGTCGAACAGCGCTCGCTCTACTTCAACGACCGGCCGCATGTCTTCAAGCTCACCGGCTCCTATGACCTGCCGTTCGGCAAGGGCCGTAAGTTCGGCAGCGGTTCCACCGGCATCATGGACAAACTCATCGGCGGCTGGCAGGTTACCAGCTTCTTCCAGTGGGCCTCCGGCGAACCGACCGACTACCCGGCCAACGTTCTCCCGCTGCGTGACTCCTCCAACAAGGACATCAACTGGAACCAGAACCAGGTCCGCGGCTGGGGTAACTGCGTCGTCCGTCAGAACAACAACGGCACACGCACCGCCATGCCCTATTCGCTTACCTCCGGTTGCGGCGAGGATCTCTCCAAGTACGATTGGCTGTTCGTTGGCGACTACTCTCCGGGACAGACCGCTCCCGGCCGCCAGACGCCCACCCGCCAGCCCAGCCTCCGCAAGCATCGCGTTCCCACCCTCGACGCCTCCCTCCTGAAGACGACGACCTTCGGCGAACGCTACCGCTTCCAGTTCGGCTTTGAAGCCTTCAACGCGATCAACAAGTACTACTTTGGCCGCAATGACAACTTCAACACCAACCCCAACGACGCCAACTTCGGGACCCTCTTCCCGGCCCTGACGTCGAACCAAAACTTCAGCCCCCGCACCATGCAGGTCCGCTTGAAGTTCCTCTGGTAAACCTACAAACCACCAAACAAACAAAACGGGCGCCTCTCACCGGGCGCCCGTTTTGTTTTCCTGTACACGCTTGCAAAACAGGCGCATACTAGAGGCAGCCAAGGAGAATCAGGATGTGGACCATCGCCCCCATCTTCCTTTTCCTGACCGTTGCCGGCGCCGTCTTCTACGGTAGTCTCCGCTGGAAAGCGGAAACGCAAGCCATGCGCGCCAAGCTTCGCGCCCTCTACTCGCCCGCCAGGCAGCCCGCCCAGGATCTGGATACCCTACCCCCGCCGGTTCAGCGCTTCTTCCGCGCCGCCCTCCCGCCCAACCCCATTCCCATCGGCGCCGCCACCTTCACCCATGCCGGGACCTTTAACATGAGTGAGACCGAACAAAAATGGGTCCCCTTCCGCTCAAATCAACTGGTGATTACCAACCGCCCCGGTTTCGATTGGAACGCCCGCATCGCCATCGCACCCGGCGTCCAGGCCTTCGTCCACGATGCCTATATCAATGGCCGGGGCATCCTCCACGCCGAAGCGCTTGGCGTCATTCCCCTGGTCGATATGGCCGGTACCCCGGAAATCGCTCAGGGCGAACTCCAGCGCTTCCTCGCCGAGTCCGCCTGGTACCCTACCAGCCTCCTCCCGCGCCCGGGCCTCCAATGGGACCCCGTCGATGCCGACTCCGCCCGCGCCACGCTTCAGGATGGTCCCAACATCGCCTCGTTGACCTTCCATTTCAACCCTTACGGCCTCATCGATTCCGTTCACGCCGACGCCCGTTTCCGCGCCGCCAACGGTGTCCTCACCGCTGCTCCCTGGGAGTGCCGCCTCTGGGACTATCAGACGCATGGCGGCATGCAGATCCCCACCGAAGGCGAAGTCTCCTGGCTCCTCCCTGAAGGAAAGCTTCCCTACTGGCGTGGCCAACTCACCAGCGTCGCTTACGAGTTTGAAAGAGCCGCCGCATGACGAACGCCCCCCCTGCGGTGTCATCACCGCCGATCCCTGGGACGATCAGACGCATGGAGGCATGCAGATCCCCACCGAAGACGAAGTCTCCCGGATCCTCCCAGAATGGAAATGTCCCTGCCAGCGTAACCAACTCACCAGCGTCGATTACGAGTTTGAAAGAGCCGCCGCATGACGAACGCAACCCCTGCGGTCTCATCGGTTCCGTTCATGAGGACACCCGTCTCCGCGGCGCCAACGGCCTCATCACCGCCGATCCCTGGGACGATCAGACGCATGGAGGCATGCAGATCCCCACCGAAGGCGAAGTCTCCCGGATCCTCCCAGAATGGAAATGTCCCTGCCAGCGTGACCAACTCACCAGCGTCGCTTACGAGTTTGAAAGAGTCGCCACATGATTAACACTTCCACCCTCGATCCCATCGTCGCCGCTATATTGGAAGCCACCGTCCGCGCCCCTTCGAGCCACAATACGCAGCCCTGGCGTTTCCAGGCCCGCCAGCAAACGATTCAGCTCTACGCCGACCGCACGCGCGCGCTGCCCGTCAGCGATCCCCATGACCGTGAGCTCATCATCAGTTGCGGTTGCGCCCTTCTTCATCTGCGTGTTGCCGCCGCCGGTATCGGAGTTGCCTCCACCGTCCGGCTTTGGTGCCAGCCGGACGACCCCGATCACATAGCCACGATAACGTTGGACCCCGCCGGCGCCGCTCCCGCCTCCGACGCCGAACTGGACAACTACATCGAGGTCCGCCGCACCTATCGTAAACGGTTCGAGCCGCGCCAGATCCCCGACTCCGTGCTCGACGAACTCTGCGCCGCCGCCACTGCCGAGGGCGCCTCCCTCACCGTGCTTTCCAGCGAAGAACTCCGCCACCAGACCGCCGCGCTGATTGCGGATGGCGACGCTCTGCTGTGGCATAACCCAAGTTGGCGCAGGGAACTTGCCCAATGGATGCATCCCCGCCGCACCGGCGATGGGCTCACCGTGCCGTGGCTGGTCGCGCCCTTTACCCAAGCGGTGGTCCGGTCCTTCGACATGGGAGACGGCGAGGCGGCCAAGGACCGTCAGTATGCCGACGAGTCCCCCGTCCTCGCCGTTCTCACAACGGCCGGCGACACCCCGATTGACTGGCTCTGCGCCGGCCAGGCTTTGGCGCGCGTTCTGCTCCAGGCCTGTCAACACGGCGTGCAGGCGTCCTATCTCAACCAGCCCATCCAACTCCCCGAACTCCGCTTGAAACTCCAGACGCTGCTCGGGGACCCGGGGAATCCGCAGATTCTGCTCCGTATGGGCTACCCCGCCGGCGAAGTGCCTCCCTCTCCTCGCCGCCATTTCCAAGAGTTCCTCGACTCATAGCGCCAAGAGCTTGGCGAGCCTCCCGCCCCCGGTCCGTTTCATTGCGCTGCGCCAGCCCGCGCCGCCCCGTCGTCGCCGGGTCTCTACCGCGCGCCTCTCGGTCTCCACCATGCGCGCTCCACCACGCGGCGGCAACCACGGTGATACCGCGCCCAGCCGCCACCGTGTCTCTAACGCGCTTCTTCCTGCGCTGCTACTGCCCGGCGCCACTCCGTGGCGTCTCGGTCTCCACCGCGCGCTTCCCCACACGGCGGCAAACACGGTCACGCCCGGCCCCGCCGCTATCGCTCCGTCGCGGCGGCGAACACCCGCAGCGTGTTCCCTCCCATAAATTTGGCGATGCGCCCTTCACTCCACCCTCGCCGCCGCATTGCCTCCGTCAACTTCGGGAAGTCCCGTACATCGCGGATGCCCAGCGGAAACGTTGGCCCGCCATCAAGATCGCTGCCCAGCGCCACCGCGTCCTCCCCGGCGATCGCGATCGCCGCCTCCACCGGCGCCAGCCACTGGTCAATCGTGCATCGCACCTCGTCCGGCGCCTTCACTCCCACCATCGGGTAGCCGCCGCGCACTCTGGCGTCCACGTCCGAGATGCTCACCGTCGATGGCTCCTTCTGTATCTCCGTCGTGTCCCAGAACGGCTTTCCGCTCCGCGACGTCCGGTAGTCGAACATCGGCCGGTGGTGGAACTCGCAGCCCGAATGGAACCCGATCACGCCGCCTTTGGCCGCCAACTCCTTCAATAGCTCATCGGACATCGTTCGCGGCAGATTGTTGAACCGTTTGAGGCCGGTATGCGTCGCCATCACCGGCTTGGAGGACACGGCCAGCACATCGCGCACCGTCTGCTCGGAGGCGTGAGCCACGTTGATCAGAATGCCCAGCCGGTTCATCTCCCTCACCACTTCCTTGCCGTGCGCGTTCAGTCCGCCGAATGGGCCCTTGGCGCAGCAGGACTCGGCGAAGTTGTTCGCCCAGTTGTGCGCCGGCAGTTGCAGCACACGGAAGCCCGCCCGGTACATCTCGCGGAGAACGCCCAAGTCGCCATCGAGGTCAAAGCCGCCCTCCAAATCGAGCACGGCCGCGATCCGGCCGCCGTTGGCGATCCGCCTCACGTCGGCCGCCGTGTAGGCGAACTCGATCTTGTCCGCGTTGGCGGCCACCTGGCGCCGGGCCAGATCGACGAGCCGCAGCACGTGCTTGGTCTCCTGCCGCGCCGGATAATACTGCTCCTGGATGTAGAGCGAGAAGAACATGGCGTTGATGCCGCCCTCTTTCGCTCGCGGCAGATCCACTTGTCCGTCGGCCACGCGCTCGCCGATGTCGCCGCCCTTGTAGAACTGGCGGTTGATCATGTGGACGTGGGCGTCGAAGACGAACGGCTCCTGCGCCAGGAGCGGGAGGCAGCACAGCAACAGGGTCCTCATGCCGTTTGCACGTAGGGCGGGTTTGCCGCCTGGTAGCGAATGCCGAGTTCCGGCGTCTCGATGCGTTTACCGGACCGCACCGAATCGAACAGATGGGCCAGGGCGCCCGTCGTCAACACGGTTCGTTCCACCGGATGCGGCGGCCGGCCCGAGAGCATCAGTTCCTCAATGTTGTGGGCCAGTCCGTCGAAGTGCGGGAGAGTGCGGGACTTGCTGTGCGGCCCATATTTGCAGGCCATCGTCTTGGCGGCGGCGGTCCCGGCGAAGGCCCAGTCGGTGATGGCGCCGTTCAATAGCACCGACGCCGCGCGCAGCCCGTCGCGGTATTCGAGCGCGAAGACCACGGGTTTCTTCACCAACTCCCGCAGGGGCGCCGTGCTCTTTCTGGGGCACGTGGCATAGGCGGCCTCCACGAGCGGCATCCATCCCTGGTCCAGGAGGGCCCACGCGGCGTCGCCTTGCAGGGTCTCTACCGCCACCAGTCCCGTCTCGCCGCCCGCGCGGCGTTCCACCATGCATTGCAGCGCTTCCAGCGTGTGGAACCCGTAGGCGTCCAGGTCGCCATAGCCCAGCGAAAGGGCGCGGTCGAACCTGGTCCCGATGGCGGGAATCAACATTGGTTCGCGAACGCTGAGCGGAATCGAAGAGCCAGCGAACCACGGCACGCGCAGCTTCTTGGCCCGTTCGTGCAGTTCGCGGGCCTTCGCCCACGAGTAGGACAGGTGCTTGTCGAAGAAGGTGGGCACGGCGCGCCCGTTCTTCTCGTAGACGTCGAGGATCTGCATGAAGAGTTCGTGCCGGGGGTAGAGCTTCTGGCCCACATCGTTGTTGGGGAAGTTGCCGTGTTCGCCAACGAAGACGACGCCATCGACGGCCAGTTTTTCGCCGCCGAGCGTGAGCGCCTTTTCGATGGAGTCATAGGTTGTGAAGCCGTGCCGCCAGCGGAGATCGGCGCTCATGTCGCGTTCGTGGATCTGGTGGACATAGAGCGAGACAACGTCGCAGCGCGAGCTATGCCATTTGCCGTTGGGCGAGCACCCTCCCATCAGCCGGCCGAGGATGACGTCGGCGTGGGAGTAGTAATAGTAGCTGGTGACGACGGCCGCCAGCCGGGGGCGTTTTTTGGCTTGTGCGACGAGAGGCGAGCCTAGGAGCGGGAGGAAGTGACGGCGTTGGATCGGCATCTTCAACAGACTATCGCAGGTGGTGGCGGTCAGTTCGAGGGCCCCGGCCAACCGTGGTAAGATGAAGGAGACGCCGCCCCTTTGGCGGCTTCCTGTTGTCAGTGCGCAGTGTTGTGGAGAGATGGCCGAGCGGTTTAAGGCGCACGCTTGGAAAGCGTGTGTAGGAGAAATCTTACCGAGGGTTCGAATCCCTCTCTCTCCGCCATATTAAGTAATTTATTTACAACAACTTAGATTGCTGCGAGTGTAGATATAGGGCAGTATAGGCAAACTCGGAGCGATTTGCCTCTCTCGATACGGTTTCCCACATCGGCTCGCGTAAAATCAGCAGCATACACTAGCGCGCCAAGATCACACACCCACCCAAGAGTGAACTCTCTCCACGGTTTCCCGCATTTTGGACGGCCCGAAAACGGGACCGCAAAGCATAAATAGTCGCTCACGCACAGAGTCGCAGATGGCAAAGCAACTCAACGTCATCCTGGACGACGAAGACCACCGAAAACTCCTCAAAGCCAAAGGTAAGCAATCATGGCGATACTTCATCATGACGCTGGTGAGGTGAGCTTGACAATGGAAGACGACTGGATACCTGTCGAATGGGAGCACCGAACAGACCTCCGACACTTCCAGAACGGAATCATCACGGTACATCGCACCGTCAGCCCGCACTATCCCGAGGTTCGCTATGCAGTCCGCGACGGCCCACGCAACTGCCTCAGTGTGGACGGCGAATGGGAGTACGAGCCTCTACCGTCCGAAAGGGACGCGGAGCACTATCGACGATTCCGCTTCATGACTTTCGAAGATGCGGTGGCGGCAGCAGAGGCGCAAAGATGACAGAACCCCTCGGTACCGATCTCACCGGCAAGACTATCTTGAAGAGCTGGCGTTGGGACCGATACAAGGTCCAGAGCGACGTTGAAGAAGCCCGCGAGAAGTACAACGAGGCACGCCGCAAGCTCGCGCTCCTCGACCGTGAACGGAAGCTCCAGCCGCCACTCCTCCTCGTAAGCGCCATCGGCAGACGGAAGTTCAAGGTCACCCGCTACCACGTCATCGACGAGAACACCTTCTGCACCGAACAGCAGGAAGAGGTGAGCGATGGTTGAGGCGTACCCGCTCCAGTGGCCTCCTGCGTGGCCGCGAACGGGACGGCCGGAGCGGGCGCGCTTCGGTAGTCACAGCCGGGGCTATGCCATCGGCCAGGTCATGGACGAGATCCGCAAGCTCGGCGGCAAACAAATCGTCATCAGCTCGAATCTCGAACTCCGCCTCGACGGGCTCCCACGAGCAGCACAACGCACGCCAGCAGATCAGGGCGTTGCGGTCTACTTCACCCTGAACGGGCGATCACAATGCTTCCCGTGCGACCGCTGGAGCACCATCGAACACAACCTGTGGGCGATAGCGAAAAGCATCGAGGCACTCCGCGGCCTCGAACGCTGGGCGCAAAGAACATGGTGGACGCCGCATTCAGCGGCTTCCAAGCACTCCCATCGCCGGAAATGGTCATGGCGATGCCACAACACAAACCATGGCACGCCGTCCTAGGCGTCGCAAGCGAAGCGCCAGAAGAAGTCAGACGAGCAGCGTACCGAACGCTCGCGAAGAAAGCACACCCGAACGCGGGCGGCACCCGCAAAGCATGGGACGAACTCCAACGCGCCGCACAAGAAGCAGGCATCAACGAGAACAGAGCGCAGGATTAGGACCATGGACGACGTACAGGGTGAACGAACGCTGGAACCCGTCAGCATGGACATAGTCAAGCGACTGCGCGGACAGGGAAAGAACGAAGAGGCAGACAACCTGGTCGCCCGCGTTTCGAGCGAACTGCCAGACGCAGAAGACTCAAGAACACCGTGAGCTAAATAACCTGGCGGAAAGGCGCAGGCGTCACGCTCGGAAGGTACGAGGAATTTGCCGCGACTGCCCCGAAAAATGCTTCAGCACCACGTTGTGCAAGAAGCATCTGGCACGGAAGAATCGACTGGATAGGAGGAGGCGCGCGAAACAACGGAAGCACGACAAAAGGTGAAATCAACCCTCCTCTCGGCGGTCTGCCGCTACGGGATGGCTGTATTCTCATACTCCCAGTTGAATGGGAATCTTGGCACCGTAACCGGCAGGCCGGAAGCTTTACTCAGGACGATCCAAACTGCCGCGTGTTCCGTGAGCAAAAACTTTGAACGGAGTTCATGATACATCGTGCATGCCACTGATAACAGGTTGAAAGCATGCGTGACACTGTGAAGCTCCGGCGTGAACATGCTAAGGAACTCTGTTTGTTCGCGGAACTGCGTAATGATGTTGTCGATGACTGGGACGACTGCCTCTAATTGAGGAATGATGGCCGGAACTTGGTGGGGCGCAAGACTATGAAAGATCTCTATGCCCTTCTTCCCGAATAAGACTTCGAATGCGAGCGCGTGTTCGATTGCGTCTTTGATGCGCTGCAGTTCATACTCAATGCGCTCGCGAGGGTACGATGGCCACACAAAGTCCATCAAGCCAGAGGGATTCCAATTTGCAAATTCGTGCGGTAGGACATTTCGCATGTATTCAAATTCGTGGACATAGTGCTGCAAGCACGAGAGCGCAAACAGTCGCGCAGGTTCGCGAGCGTACCACCTCATGCCGTAGTAGTTCGAGTGTAACCGTTCGGCGATCCCCAGTCTTGCGGGAATCTGGGAGCCGGGTTAGCCTTGGCGATGGAGTTTCCAAGCCATGGGCGTAAGGGCGGGTATCTCGGAGGTCTTCCGGTCGGCCAAGCCCGGCAGCACATCGGCCAGGT
>JAEUQC010000048.1 GCA_016789905.1 Bryobacterales bacterium
CGCAGGCGCCGTAACCGTCACGCTGACCGGCGCGGAAGTAGTCGTCAGTCCGTTACTCCCCGTAGCCTTAGCCGTGATCGAATAAGTGCCCGCCGCAACATTCGCCCAGTTGAACGAGAACGGCGCCGAAGAAGCAACACCCAACAACGTCCCGCCATTGAAGAACTCAACCTGCGAGATCGTTCCCTGCGTCGTCGTAGCCGTTGCCGCGATCGACACCGAGGCCGGAGCAACAAACGACGCCCCCGCCACCGGCGAAGTCAAAGCCACCACCGGCGCCGCAGGCGCCGTAACCGTCACGCTGACCGGCGCGGAAGTAGTCGTCAGTCCGTTACTCCCCGTAGCCTTCGCGGTAATGGAGTATGTACCCGCCGCAACATTCGCCCAGTTGAAAGCAAATGGTGCCGAAGAAGCAACACCCAACAGCGTCCCGCCATTCAAGAACTCAACCTGCGAGATCGTTCCCTGCGTCGTCGTTGCCGTCGCCGCGATCGACACCGAGGCCGGAGCAACAAACGACGCCCCCGCCGCCGGCGAAGTCAAAGCCACCACCGGCGCCGAACCGGTGCCAACGTCGCTATACACCCCCATGACTTCCGCATCCGTCAACGCCGTTGCATACACGCGGACATCGTCGATCCTGGCATCGTTCCCATCCTGGCGCTCTCCCGAATACACCGAGTAGCCAAACGCTATCGGCCTCCCATTCGCAAAGCTCCCATTCGGCGCGGGCGCTTGCCCCTCCCGCTGTCCGTTGACATACACGCGCACCTGCTTCGCGGTCGCGTCGAACACGCCTGTCACGTGATACCACTGGTTAGCGACAGGGATCGTACTGCTCGCCGCTGCATAGTCGGCCACCACTGTCGAGTCGCTTGGAAACACATCCATCACAAAGCCGCCGTTGAGCCAGCCTCCAAGCTGCAAGTAGAAATTCGACACCGACGCACCAGGCAAACTGACGAACGTCTGCGTGCCGGTCACCCGCGCCAGCCGCACCCATAGCGCAACAGAGAAGCTCTTCGTAGGGTCAATCACGCTGCGCTGCGTCATTGCCCCGCCCACCAACGGATCAAACTGAATGGACTGCCCCAGTTGCCCGGCGGCTAACGAATAAGGACCCCCAACCGCCGCATGGTTCGCCCCACCGGATGTGTCAGATGTCAACCCGCCGGCAACCGAATCGAACGGCCAACGCCCCGCCAGCGCAGGCCCGGTGGATACCGCCGTCACCACAACACTCACCGGCGCCGACACCGTCACCAGCCCATTGCTCCCCGTCGCCCGCGCGGTAATCGAATACGTACCCGCCGCCACGTTCGTCCAGTTGAAGCTGTATGGTGCCGTCGTATCCACACTCAACAAAACCGCGCCGTTGAAAAACTCAACCTGCGTCACCGTCCCCTGCGTCGTCGATGCCGAAGCCGCCAGCGCCACCGTCGCCGGTGCTATGAATGATGCTCCAGCCACCGGCGCCGTCAACGCCACCGTTGGCGCCACATTGGCGTTCGGCAGACCCAAATCGCCCGCCGCCAATATCTCTTCAAACGAACGGACGGCCTGGGCGCGCCCTGTGCTCCCAACCGCCGGAACCAGCACCATGTCGGTCACTGCACCGGTCTGCCCATTCGGTATTGGCAACTCCGGGTGATCAAATGGAGCTCGTTCAAACGCAACCCGGTCATCCAGCAGCGCCGTCTTCATGAACGTCACCAGCGCTGACTTTTCGGCCGCCGTCAAGGCCAACGGCCGTATGTCGGAGTGGGCATTGGTAGCGTTCGCGCCCCACCCGGTTGAATTTGTGCTCGTCGTACCCGTTGCGTTTCCACCTCGATCATAGAACTCCACTACCTGCTCCAGCGTAGCGGCCGAGCCATTATGAAAGTACGGTCCGGTGAGGGATATATTCCGCAGCGTAGGCGTCTTAAAGGCGCCGTCAACAACGTCGCGTGACCCGCTGTTCAACGGCACGCAGGGCTCCATCTCAAAGGTGCAGGCCGACACACCGAACAGGTCCTTCACCACTCCGGACTTCACCTGCCGCGTGAACGACAGCGGATTGCCCAACGCATCCTGCCCGCCCAGCCCCAGGTCTTCCCCACTCGTCCGCACACCAAGATTGTAGAAGCCCAAATCGTAAGCACCGGCCTCGCCGTTCGCCATTCGCATTCGCGAAATCAGCGCTCCAATCGCCGCCGCCTCGCGCGCGGGGGTCCCCGCATTGGTCAACTGCGGCCCGTGGTGACAACTCACGCACCGGCCCTTGCCATTGAACACATTCATCCCGGCAATAGCCTCCGGCGCCATCGCCCCCGCGTTGCTCACCGCCGTGGACGGATAGTTCGCAAAATAGCTATCGATTGGCGCCTGGTCGGAAACCAGCGACGCCTCGTACAACTGAACCGCGAGCCCAAAAAACAGCGAGAAGTTCGCCTGCATCTGCGAGTAGGTTTTGCCGCCCGTCTGGACCGTGACGGCCGAAGCGTGCAGATCGTCGGCAAACGCCGCGCGCACCATGGCGTCATAATTCACCGACAACCCGTTGCCGCCGCCAGCTACATACGGAGCAAGCACAGAGTCTGTCCCAGCGACACTCTGCCGCGCCAGCGCCCTGCTGCCCAACAGCCGCTTTCCGATCTCCGGCCACGTTCTCCCCGAACAGGACATCTCCCCGGAATTCAAAGGAGCGGCCACCGCTTGCGATGCCAGACTCGCGTTGTCCAGCGCCACCGGAATGGCAACTGGCGGATTCCCGCGATAGATGACAGCCGTCGCGTTCCGCGGCCCCAGCGAATCAACTCCGTTGAACGTCGCGTTCGCCCGCCCATCCCAGAAATTCCGGACATTGAAAACCGCATTTACCACCGTCGGCGAGTTCCGCCCCGTGGTGCGCCGGAATGTGCCAAAAACCGGATCGGCCGGCGACATACACGCGTCCTCCGCCGCCCCCGCTTCGGCCGACACAAACTCCCGCAGAAACACGCCGTGCGAACCCATCACATCTTTCGACTGATAGACCACCGCCGAATTCGCGTCCAACGGATTACTCAACACATGGCGCGGAAAGTCGCCCGGTTTCACGACATAATTAGGCCCGTTAGCCACTCCCGTACGCGACGTGTCGAAACTCATCTGCGGCGAACCCGTGCGGAACGTGCCGGGGTTCATTTGGTGCTTCAACCTCGGGTCCGCGCCCGCCTGAAAGTGGCACGTGGCGCATGCCACCTTACCATCGCTCGATACCTGCGTATCCCAGAACAGCGCCTTGCCCAGTGCAATCGCGGCTCCGCGGTTCTTCACAAAACTCATCAGCGCCGCGGGTTCAGGCACGGGCACGCCCTTCAGCGATTGCAACTGCCTCGTCAACACCCGCACCGTGATCGACGCCGACGCCGAAAGCCCCAGTGAATCCGTAGCTTTCGCGGTGAAAACGTATGTCCCCGCGTCCAAATTGTTCACCGCGAACAGGAACGGCGCCGCCGTCCGTTCGTCGATTTTCACCGCGCCCTGCATCAACTCCACTCGTGCCAGATTGTCATCCGGATCGGTGCCATTCACCTCAATTGTCAACGCCGCCGGAGCGGCGGCCGTTGCCCCATCCAAAGGACTCACCACCGCCACCACGGGCACGCGATTCGCAACAGCCGGAGGTGTCACCGTTACGGTAACGGAACTCTCCGCAAACAGCCCGGCCGTGTCAATCGCCCGCGCCGTAACCGTGTAGGTTCCCGCCACGACGTTACTCCAGGCGTAGGTAAACGGCGCGCTAACAGCCTCACCAAGCTTGATCGCCCCGGCGTAGAACTCCACCCGCGCTAAGTTGTTCTCGGCGTCGGAGGCAGTCGCGCTCAGCGAGAAATTCGCTGGCGATGTCGCCGTGGTACCAGCCGCTGGAGAGGTCAGTGCCACAACAGGCGCGGTGTTGGTTACCACCGTTCCCAGCACCTCCACCTCCGCCAATTGCAGGTAGTTGGTCCCCTCCAGTTGAATGCGCACATACCGCCCATTCATGTTCACTGGAATCGTCGCCATCGATGGCGCCGTACCTGGATACGCGAAGTCCACGACCCCTGCCTGCGCCTTCACCTCAGCCACCGTGGTCCCCGAGATCGGTTGACTGGAAACAAAAACATGGAAGTTCGTTAGGCGATCCGCGCAGCAGTCGGTCCGGTTCCATAGGCGTACATTGCGAAGCGCCGCCGCCGCGCCCAGGTCAATTTGCCAATACGGCTGCGCCTGCAGTTGCGTGTGGCTCACCGAATTCTTCTGAAAATCCCCGTCCACGTTTCCGTCATTCGCCCGGCTGGCCACGCCGCCATTCTCCGTCGATGACTGCACCGCCGGCTTGCTCTTCGCCAGATTCGTGTCATTGGCGCCGTCTCCGGGCCAGTCCGCCGGAGTGAATACCTGCACCGGATAACCAATGGAAGGCGTTCCCGCTCCGTTCAGTGCGAATAGCCAGTACATTCCAGGAATCAGGACATTTTGGTTCGCCTCCAGCGTCAGGTTGTAGTTGCCGGCCGCCACTTTCGTATGGGGCACCGGTATGTAGCGCATGTCGGAATTGATGCCATGCGTCGTCGCCTGCAGGCGAATCAGTCGAAACCCGGTGATATCGTCGGACCCTTTCAAACCTACCGTGATGCCGCCCTTCAGATCAGGCGACACCAGATTGATCGTTGGCCGCGTCGCCGCCGTGCCATTCGCATTGAACAAATAACCCGGCGAATAAATCTGTGAATCCAAATGATCCGCCACGCACCCGCACAGCCCGCCACCCCCCACCATCACGCGCCCATCGCGCAACAGTATCGCCACCATGTGGTACCCGCGCGCGACCGCCATCGGCGCGACGGATCGCCAAAGTCCCGTGCCCGGATTCCATATCTCGGGAACCGTCACCCCTCCGCTATCGCTGAATTTCGCGCCGGAAGTATTCCCGCCCGCCGCCAGCACCTCACCATTTGGCAACATCACCAGGTTATGGAACGCCCGCCGGTAGCTCATCGCCCCAGTTGCCGTCGTGGCCAGCGCGCCTCCGGTGGTATCGATCACCACCGCCGTATTCGTCACCGGCGGCGAGTACCGGTCATCCCGCCCGCCGGTGAACAGAATCTTCCCCGGTAGAAATTGCACGGACGCCCCCAGCTTCCGGTGCCGTGTTCCGTCCGGAGTTCGCGTGCCAATGTTCTGCCAACTGCCAAGTCCTGTATAGTCCAGCCACCGCATTGTCAACAACGGTCCGGCCATCAATATCTTCCCGTTCGGCATATGGTGCAGATGCGGAAACCACTGGTGATCATCGTCCACGTTATCGGCCGGGTCCGAAGCGCTGGTAATCGAAATCCCTGGCAAGGCCGACCATGCATTCGTTGTCTGGCTAAACGTCTCGGTGAGGGTTCCGCCGCTGCGGCCCCACATCGTCAGCAAATTCCCGCTCGGCAGCGTCACCGACGAGTTGTACCAACGGCCTGCCATCATGTCCCCTAACCGCGTCCAACTCTGCTGCCATCGGGGAATCATGCCGATCGTCGAGGTCGTGCGAACATCCGCCCCGCCGCCGGACGCAATAATCCTGCCATCCCCAGTCGTTGCCAGCCCGGCGCAGAACATATCGTGCGAAGTGCTGTTGAGATTCGTGATCTGCCCGGTCGCCGGGTCATAGACGGCCGCGTAAGTAAACGTCTCTCCCGCGGGAAAGTTGTTCGGTCGCGTAGACGCCCACGCCACCAATTTTCCATCCGCCAGATGCGCCACGCTCACAGGAATAAACGGCCAACTCTGCAGGGGCGTCCATTGCCCCGTCTGGGCTACCTGCCCATATAGAGCGGACAAAAAAAGGCACAACAAGGCACACGAACGCGAAGCGATAGACATAGGGTCCTGGCGGGAAAGGCTAGAATACTCCGGAATAACCCAGCTTGCGACACAAATTAGCAGCCGCTGTTGGGTTTTTCGGCCTATTCTGGCTATACGAATGGCCTAGAACCACCCAAACGCCCAGAACGTCTGCGACGGGGATAGACACTCTGCTAACGCCGTCGTTCTTCGGATTGGTACCAGAATTCTGCCCTACGCCAATAACTCCCGTACCAGTTTGCCCCCGACATCGGTAAGCCGGTAGTGCCTCCCCTGAAACTTAAACGTCAGCCGCGTATGATCCACACCCAGCAAGTGCAGGATGGTCGCATTCAGGTCATGCACCTCCATCGGATCTTTCACGATGTTATAGCTGAAGTCATCCGTCTCCCCGTACGTATAGCCCGGTTTAAATCCGCCTCCCGCCGCAAACATCGTGAAACACCGCGGATGATGATCCCGCCCGTAATTCGTCTCCGTCAACTCGCCCTGTGAATAGACCGTCCGTCCAAATTCCCCGCCCCACACCACAATCGTATCGTCCAGCAACCCACGCTGCTTCAAGTCCATAATCAGCGCCGCCGAAGCCTGGTCCGTATCTTCGCACTGCCAGCGTATCTGTTTCGGCAGCGTCCCATGCTGGTCCCAGCCCCGATGAAACAACTGAATAAATCGCACGCCCCGCTCGGCCAGCCGGCGCGCCAGAATGCAGTTGGCCGCATACGACCCCGGCTTCCGCGAATCCGGCCCATACATCGCAAACGTCGATTCCGGTTCCTTCGACATATCCGCCAGTTCCGGCACGCTCGTCTGCATCCGGTAGGCCATCTCATACTGCGAAATTCGCGTCGCAATCTCCGGGTCCTGGTACTCCTCCATCCGCATCTGGTTCAACTGTCCCAGGTCATCCAAAAACCGCCGCCGCGCCCCTGCCCCATAGCCATCCGGATTCGATAAATACAGCACCGGATCCTTCCCGCTCCGGAACTTCACTCCTTGATACTTCGTCGGCAGAAATCCACTCCCCCACATCCGGTCCGCCAGCGCCTGCGAGTTCCCCCGCCCCTGTGAAATCAGCACCACAAACGACGGCAGGTCTTTGTTCTCGCTTCCCAATCCATACGACAGCCACGACCCGATCGACGGCCGCCCTGCCAACTGAAACCCGGTCTGGAAAAACGTCACCGCCGGGTCATGGTTAATCGCCTCCGTGTGCAGCGATTTCATGATGCACAGCTCATCGGCGATCTTCGCTGTATGCGGCAACAGTTCGCTCAGCCACGCGCCGCTCTTGCCGTGCTGGGCGAACTGAAACACAGTCGGCGCCGTCGGAAACGTTGCCTGGTACGCCGTCATCCCCGTCAGCCGCTGCCCCTGCCGCACGGACTCCGGCAGGTCCTGCCCGCGCACCTTCGCCAGGTTCGGTTTCCAATCGAACAGATCCAACTGCGACGGGCCTCCGTGTTGAAACAGAAAGATCACCCGCTTCGCCTTCGCCGCATGATGTGGCAGCGCGCCCTGCTCAGCGCCCAGCAGTGAACTCACCGCCGCCGTATGCAAAAATCCACGTCGCGTCATCATGCCCATCACTCCTTCGTAATCGCCTCGTCCGTATTCATCAACAGGCTCGCCACCGCCGCATACGCCGCCAACTCCCCGCGGTCCACCGCCTTCGATGCCTCCGTGTCCCCATGCGATAGGTACTCCTCCCGCTCCTGCGCATGGGAGGCGAAATAGTCCAGATGGTACGCCAGCGACGCCCGCAAAACACCCAACTCTTTCTCCGACGGTGCCCGCCCCGTAACAATCCGGAACCCATGCCGCAGCCGCTCCTCCCGCCCCGCGCCGCCTTCTAACATCATCCGCTGCCCAATGAACCGTGCCGCCTCCAGGAACGTCACATCGTTCATCAGGTTCAACGCCTGCAGCGGCGTGTTCGTCCGGTTCTCCCGCACCATGCACGCCTCCCGTTGCGACGCGTCGAAGTTCATCATCATCGGCGGCGCCGCCGTCCGCTTCCAGAACGTGTACAAGCTCCGCCGGTACAGGTCCGGCCCCTTCGCCTGCACATAGTCGAAGTCCTGCATGATGACCTCTTTCCATAACCCATCCGGCTGATACGGCTTCACCGATGGCCCGCCCAACTGCTCGTGCAGCAGCCCGGCCTCATACAGCGCCGCGTCCCGCACCATCTCCGCCGCCATCCGGATCCGCGGCCCCCGCGCCAGCAGCCGGTTGTCCGGGTCTTTGGCCAATAGCGCCGGCGTCGCCTTCGAACTCTGCCGGTATGTCTCGCTCAGCATGATCTTTTTCAACAACGCCTTCACGTCCCAGCCGTTCTCTATAAAATCCACCGCCAGCCAATCCAGAAGTTCCGGATGCGACGGCCACTCGCCCTGCTGTCCAAAATCCTCCGCCGTCTTCACCAGTCCCGTCCCGAAAATCGATTGCCAGAATCGGTTCACCGTCACGCGCGCCGTCAACGGATTTCGCCTGTCCACCAGCCATTGCGCAAAGCCCAGCCGGTTGTTCGGCGCGCCCTCCGGCAGCGGCGGCAGTATCGCCGGCAGCCCCGGCTGTACCTCTTCGCCCGGCTTGTCGTAGGCCCCGCGCACCAGCAGATGCGTTTTCTTCCGCTCCGGCGCCTCAGCCATAATCATCACCGACGGAAACGTCCGCTCAAACCGTTCACGCTCGATCCGCAGATCCCCTGCCCGCCGCCACACTTCGTTCGTTTCCAAATACGCCAGGTGCAGTTGCCGCTCTTCCAGCTCTGTCCGCTTCCTCCCAGCCAATTCCACCAGCGTCCGGCCCGCCGCCATCATCGCAATCTCATCAGGCCGTAACTGGCGCCCATACACCCGCACATCGTCCAGCAAACCGCGGAACCGTTTCTCCTTTCCCGCGCCTCCTCCCACCGTCAGCGAGGCATTGAACTTCCCGCCCGCGTTCACAAACGGCCGGTACAGAGTATCGGAGACAAACTTCGTCTTCTGCAACACACCATCTACATAGATCAAGGCGTCTTCGGCCATCCGCGTCCCGCCATACGCCACCGCCACGTGATGCCAGCCTTCGCCCAACGTGCCTTCCGTCTCCACCTTCAGCGCATCGCTCTCCCATTGGCTGGAAATATGGAATCGAACCTTTCCCTCTTCCACAAACAACCCAATCCCCTTCGACTGAAAACCGTCATTCGATTTTCGCGCCGCGATCGTTCCGCTCCCGTTCACCCACGCCGCCATCGTGAACCGGTCTTCAATATCGAACTGCGCGCTCTTCGCCGGCCCCGGCACCACGGTATTCCCATCGAACAACTTCGCCCCGCCAATCCGCCCCGCCGCGCCGCCATCGTCAAACGCCATCACCGCGTCCCGCTCCCCGTAAGGGGACCACCCCGCCGCGCCCGTTAGGGTCTTCTCCCACGCTCGCCTTCCCGCCGAGTCCGGCTTCACTTTCGCTTCCAACGCCCGTATCTCCGCGTTCAATGCCGCCAGCTTCTTCTGCTGCGCCTCCGTCGGCGCCGCCATCAGTGGCGGCGAATTCCCATACTTCATCGCCCGCCCGCGCTCCGGAATGTTATTGAAGTACGCGAACATCTGGTAGAACTCTTTCTGCGTCAGCGGGTCGTACTTGTGGTTGTGGCACCGTGTGCACCCCATCGTCAGGCCCATAAACACAGCAGAAGTCGTCTCAATCCGGTCCACCACATACTCCACCGCATACTCTTCCGCCACAATGCCGTCTTCCGTGTTCCCGCGATGATTCCTGTTGAACGCCGTCGCCAGCTTCTGCTCAAACGTCGCCCCCGGCAACATATCCCCGGCAATCTGTTCCACCACAAATTTGTCAAACGGCTTGTTCTTGTTAAAGCTCTCTATCACGTAGTCGCGCCATCGCCACATCACCCGCTCGCCGTCGTACTGATAGCCATTCGTATCCGCATACCGCGCCGCGTCCAGCCACCGCGCCGCCATCCGCTCCCCGAATCGCGGCGATGCCAGCAACCGGTCCAACAGCTTCTCATACGACCCATCTTTCAAAAACGCATCTACCTCTTTCGGCGTCGGCGGCAGCCCGGTCAAATCAATCGTTGCCCGCCGAATCAATGTCTCCGGCGTTGCCGCCGGCGATGGCTGCAAACCCTCCTTCGCCAGCCGCGCCCGCACAAAGCTGTCAATCGTCCCCGCCTTCTTCACCGGCGGAATAAACGACCAATGCGCTTCCCACTTCGCCCCCTGCCCAATCCACGCCCGCAGCGTTTCGATCTCCCCAGCCGTCAACGACACCCCCGAAGCCACCGGTGGCATTCGCATCGCCGGCACCGCCGCCGTAATCCGTTTCACCAGCCGGCTGCCGTCAATATTCCCAGGAACAATCGCCCGCTTCGCCGCCTCTTCGCTATCCAGCCGCAGCGCAATGCCTTTCGTCTTCGCATCGGGCCCGTGACAGGCGAAACACTTATCGGAGAGAATTGGCCGCACATCCCGGTTGAACTGAATTTCAGCGCTGAACGCTACCCCGGCCAATAACAAAAAAAGAAGTTGGCGCATCGTTTGTCCAATTCTACATGGAGAATTTTCCCCTCCGCCCGCCACTATCTCTATGGAATGAAACTTCTCCTGTGCCTGCTCTCCATCGTCGCCGCTCTCGCCCAGCCCCATTCGCGGCCCCCGTCCGCGCCCCCAGCCCACAAACGCGCCGCCGCCCCGGCGCCAAAGTATACCGATGCGCAAATTCAGGCCAACATCCAAACCCGGCTCTCCAAATCAAAAATCGGTAAAAATGGTTTCAAGTTTACCACCGCCAACGGCATCACCACTATCGAAGGAAAGGCGAACGTCATTCAACACAAGGGTGCGGCCACCCGAATGGCCAAAGCCGCCGGCGCCCGCGCCGTCGTCAATAAAATCGAAATCTCCGAAGCCGCAAAAAACGCCGCCCGCGCCAAACTCGAATCCGGCCGCCGCCGCGTCCAGGTAAAGCGCGGCGAAGTCCGTTCTCAAGCCCGTTAGCTCCGCACTCCCAGCCCCAACACCTTCCGCGCATAACCAATCGACCGTTCCATGTGCTCTCGCTGCTGGAATTGAATCGCCGGCAGGAAATGCGCCGGTATCGGCACGCCCTGGTGGTCTTCAATCACCACATGCCCCTCATACGGCCGCCCCTTCTTCGCCAGCGCCAGGAACCGCGCAAAGTCCGGCGCCTTCACTTCCGGGAATATCTTCCAGTAAGCATCGTCATAAATCGGGTGCACATACGGTGTCCGTCCCGTGATCGGTTTGATGTAGATGTGAACCCCGCTGCACACCTCCCGCACCTTCGCCACAATCGCCTTGAAATCCACCGTCCCCTCTCCCAGCGGCACCCACTGCACGGCGATCCCTTTCGGATGCTCATACACCACTGAATCCCGCAAATGGACTGTCAGCGCATACGGCCCCAGCACCTCCACCGTCTGCATCGGGTCTTCCATCACAAATACAGGATTGCCTGTATCCAGGTACGTCCCGACATACTCTTTTCCAGCCGTCTCCACAATCGTCCGGTGCTCCCGCGCCTGCAGGTCTTTGTGAACCTCAATCGCCAGCTTCACCCCCGCGTCCATCGCCTGCGTCCGCACCGCCCGCAGCATCTTCACCGCCGTCTCCATGTGCTGTTCAATCGTCCCCGCCGGCATACTGGCGCGGTCACTCGCCAATAAAGTCCGCACCAATCCACAGCCCATTCCCGCCGCCCGTTCAATGTTTCGACGCAGCGCCTTCATCTTTGCGTCCATCTCCGCCGCGTCTTTCGGCAACAGCGAACTCCCGCCCGTTTCCAGGTGAAGGCCTAACTCTTTCGCCCGCCCGCGAACCCATTTCCAGTGCTCCGGTTCATCCCGCTTGGCATCCAATGAATCCTGTAGGAACACCGCGTCCAGCCGTTGCGACGCGCAATAATCCAACAACTGCGCATCGTTCCAGCGCAACGCCCGCAGGCAGTACGTGTTCAATCCCATTGGAATAGGCCCGGTCATCCCCGCCCGCGCCACTCCCGCGCCCATCGCCCCAGCCAAAAAAGTTCTTCGTTCCATGTAGTTTCCCTAGGCTTGCCACGCCCGGTACCAGTGATACCATCTTTTGCATGTGGCCCCGAGTTGTAGCTTTCTTAACATTTCTGACCCTACCCCTGCTCGCGCAAGATCTCAAGATCAACATGGGTCCCGTGGCGGGCTCGGTGCTCCAGCGCGATAACGACGGCCGCGCCGATCTGAAGATCGCCGGCACCGCTCCTCGCGCTTCCGCTAACAAGTTCGTCGAAGCCCGCGTCGTCAACGATAAGGGCGAACCCCTCGCCGGCCTCGATTGGAAGGCGCTCGAACGCGTCCGGAATAACGCCTGGTCCGGCCTCATCAAGGGTGTCCCCCAGGGCGGCCCCTATTCGCTCGAAGTCCGCGTCGCCGGTTCCACCGCGCTCGATTCCGTAAAGGATTTCTTCGTCGGCGACCTATGGCTCCTCGCCGGCCAGTCCAACATGGAAGGCGTCGGCAATCTTGCCGACGTGGAGCAACCCGATGCCCGCATCCGCTCCTTCGATCAAACAGACCGCTGGGTGCTCGCCACCGAACCGCTCCACCAACTCGTCAACGCCGCCGATCGTGTCCACTGGCGCAAAGATAAGGAGGGCAACCAGAAAAAGCTCGAAGGCCAGGAACTCGAACAGTACGTCTCCAATCGCAAGAAGGGCGCCGGCCTCGGCCTCCCCTTCGCCAAAGCCATGCTTCAGCGCACCGGCGTCCCCATCGGGCTGCTCCCCTGCGCCCACGGCGGCACATCCATGGAACAGTGGAGCCCCGCCCTCAAAGACAAAAATGGAGACTCCCTCTACGGCGCCACCTATCGCCGCTTCCTCGCCGCCGGCGGCCGTATTCGCGGCATTCTCTGGTACCAGGGTGAGTCCGACGCCAACCCCAAAGTAGTCGCCGCCTTCCCCGAAAAATTCGAAAAACTCATCGCCGCCTTCCGCCAGGATTTCCTCCAGCCGGAGTTGCCTTTCTACTACGTGCAAATCGGCCGTCACGTCAGCTACACCAATGAAGCCGAATGGAACGCTGTCCAGGAGGCCCAGCGAAAGCTTGAATCCCGCGTGCCCAAAGTCGGCATGGTGCCCGCCGTTGATCTCTCTCTCGACGACGGCATCCACATCTCCACCGCCGATCACAAGCGCCTCGCCCTCCGCATCGCCAATCAGGTTACTCACGACATGCATCCGGAGATCGAAAAGTTCAGACCTTACAAGCGCGGCCCGCGCCCTGTGAATGCCAAGCGCGAAGGCGATGTCATCCGTATCCTGTTCGCCGAAGTGAATGGCAAACTCGTCACCGTCGGCCGTCTCGGCGGCTTCACCATCCACGATGCCAAAGGCGACAAAGTGCCCGCCGTCTTCCGCGCGCAAATCGACCCGCGCGACGGCAACTCCGTCATCCTCTCGGTTTCCGGTAAACTCCCCGAAGGCGCCGCGGTTCATTACGCCGCCGGCCGCGACCCCTACGCCAATCTCAATGACGAACTTGACATGGGCGCCCCCGCCTTCGGCCCTCTCCCCATCGAACAGTAAGCCCATCCGCCTGCTCTGGAACGGCAACCTCCGCGACGGCGCCCGCCCCGCCGTCGCCGGCGCCGATATTCGCCGCCGCGAAATCCATCTTCATCCCAGCCTTCGTGACGACGCGGCCGAACGCGCCCGCATCCTCACCCACGAATACTTTCACTTCGCCTGGGTCCGCCTCGGCAATCCTCGCCGCCGGGAATGGAAGCGTCTTCTGGAGGTTGAACTCGCCGGCAACGCCCGAGGCGAACTGGGCGAATCCAGCAACTGGCGCAAACGCGATCTCCCAAAACATTTCGCCAACTACGCCTGCGAATCGTTCTGTGACACCGCCGCCTGGCTCTTCTCCAACTGCGCCGAACACGAGGAATACACGCTCGCCAATCGTTGGCGGCAAAAACGCAAGGCGTGGTTTCTCGCCAACACCCCGCTGCGATACTAGCGCTTCCTCACTCACACCCAAGCGAAAAACGACGCGCGGCACACACTTCCCGCATACGCGTCTCGCTCAGTCCAACAACCCGTTTCCCCAGCCGCTCCTGGCCAATCGTAATGGCGTTGTGCAAATTCACCGCGCACCGCGACTTCATTTCATCCTCAACATCGAGAATCACCTCTGATGGAACGTCCCGAACTGTAGAAGTAATGGGAGCAATCGTTACCGTTGCTAAATGGCCGATCGCACTGCCGCGCGTAAGGATCAATGCGGGACGCTGTTTGTCCGGTGCGCCAAAGCGGCAAAGGTGTATGTCGCCCCGGCTCACTCTTCCGGCCACGCGGCAGCCTCCTCCAACGGGAGATACTCCTCGGTCCGCTGCGGCTGTGCCTGATACCCGCGCCGGTCACGTTCCTCCAGCTCAGCCACCTGAAGCCGGCGTAAATACTCCTGGAGCGCCTTTCGTATCAGCGCGGACCGGTTCAGTTTCTGCCGCTTCGCGGCCGCGTCGGCAGCGCGCAGCAGCTTCACATCCAACACAACCTGGATCGTCTCCGTACTGTGGGCCCTCCTCCACAGCATACTCCACACAATTTCACCACCACCAGGAACAAAATCCCCGCCACTCGCGTCGAAACAGAAAGTTCCCCGCAGGAGGTGCCACATGCGGCACAGCCCCCTTTTCCAACTCCTCCTCCGTCTCTATCCGCCGGAGGTCCGTGACCAACTAAGCCCGCGTGTCGAAGCCGCCCTGTTCCACCCCAATGCCAGCGCCCTATTCGCCGCCGCCAAACTAATCCGCCACGCCCTCTTCCTCCGCGGAACATCCCCGGGTCCCTACATCCTGGCGGCATCAATCCTCTTCGCCGCCGCCAGTGTTGCCATGTCCGCTTCCGTCACGTTGACCCACCTCTCCGGCCTCCTCCAGCCGCGTATGGACTCGCCGGAGGCGCTCTACTCGCTCCTCTTTTTCGCCGTCTTCCTCACCGTGGCCAGTGTTCTCCTGCTCGCCATCCACTGGCTCCAAAAATGCTCCAAGTCACGAATCTAACCAAACGCTATCGCGGCCTCACCGCCCTGGATAACGTCAGCTTCCACATCCAGCCCGGCGAGATCCTCGGCTATCTCGGCCCCAACGGCTCCGGCAAAAGCACCACCGTCAAAATCATCACCGGCCTCCTCGACCCCTCCGATGGCGAGGTCCGCCTCCACGGCCGCACCCTCCTCGATGACCCCATCGCCTTCAAATCCAGCCTCGGCTACGTCCCCGAAGAGCCCCAGCTCTACACCCACTTAACCGGCGCCGAATACCTCGTCTTCATCGCCCGCCTGCGTCAGATCCCGTTCAACAGCGCCGTCCGCCGCGCCGCCGATCTCCTCAAACTTTTCCAACTCCACGACGCCCGCAACAGCCCCATGTCCACTTACTCCAAGGGCATGCGCCAACGCGTCCTCCTCGCCTCCGCCCTACTCCACGATCCCCAGCTACTCATCCTCGATGAACCCTTCTCCGGCCTCGACGTCAACGCCGCGCTCCTCCTCCGAACGCTTCTCGAAACCCTCGCCGCCGAAGGCAAGATGATTCTCTTCAGCTCCCACGTCCTCGAAGTCGTCGAAAAGGTGTGCAGCCGCGTTGTCATTCTCTACAAGGGAAAGGTGGTGCTGCAGGATTCCATCGAAAACCTCAAGGATTCGCGCAGTCCCGACCTGCAGGAGGTCTTCGCCCAAGTCACGCAGCAGGAGGATTACGCCCCCATCGCCAGCGCCATTCTGAAGGCCGTCCGCCAGTGACCCCGCGCCAACTCCTCACCCGCTACAGCTTCCAAAGCCTTTTCCGCAGTGAAGCGCTTTCCGAAGCCGGCGTCGACGCCTACCGCGCCTGGCTCCTCTCCATTGTCGTCGCCCTCGTCTGTTTTCATCTCTATTTGGCCCGCCTCCTCGCCGTCAAATATGGCCGCGCCAACTCCACGAACTATCAATCCTTCCTCGCCGCGGACGAACTTTTCTATCTCTCCGCCGGCTTCGTCTTCGTCCTCCTCATCGCCACGCTCCAGTGGCAAGCCCTCTTCCCCACCGAACGCGACCACCAGATCCTCTCCCCGCTCCCCATCCGCCGCGCCGACATATTCCTCGCCCGCATCACCGCCCTGGCCGGCTTTCTAGCCATGTTCCTGCTCGCCTTCAACCTCCCGCCTGTCCTCATTCTTACGATCTTCGCCCGCGCGACAAATCCATGGGCACACCTCCTCAGCGGCCTCGGCGCCAGCGTCCATGCTTTCTTCCTCGTCCTCGCTCTCCAGGGCCTCTGCCTTACAATCCTCCCCCACCGCTGGCGCTCCACGGCGTCATTCATGCTGCAGTCCGCCCTCCTTGCACTCGCCATTGCCCTCATCCCCATCGTCTGGCACATCCCCGGCCTCTTCCGTCTTCTCGATACCCACGCCGATTGGCTCACCTGGCTCCCGCCCGTCTGGTGGCTCGGCCTGTGCGAAACCCTTCGCGGCTCTCCCGATCCCTGGTATCATGCCCTGTCCCATCGCGCCCTCTCCGCCGGTTTCATCACCATCGCCATCGCCGCCCTGTCCTATCTCCACCTCTACCGCCGATTCTCCGATTTCGCTTCCCCGCCCCGGTCCCGCGCCCCGCGCCAGTCGCCGCTCTTGCAAATCGCTCGCCGTGACGATAACGCCACGCTCGCGTTCCTTGCCTGGACCATTTCCCGCAGCGCCCAGCATCGACTGATACTTTCCGCCATCGCCGCCATCGGCGCCTCCCTCGCGCTCGATGGGTTTCTCTCCACCTACATTCGCCAGTGGACCCGCGGCCGCGGCGCCGCCGGACTCTTCCTCGAAACATCGCTCGCCCTCCCGCTGCTGCTGACGTTCAGCCTCACCGCCGCCCTACGCATGAGCTTTCGTATTCCGCACGAGTGGCGTGCCAACTGGGTCTTCCGCCTCACAGAACAGGCGCCGGCCCGTCCCGATCAACTGGAGGCCACGGTGGCCGCCATGTATCTTTTTGCCGTGCTGCCATCCGCTCTAGTCGCGCTGCCATTCCAGCTAACGGCGCTAGGCATGGCGAAGACACTCCTAGCCCTGCCCGTCATCGCCGCCATCAACGGCATACTCGTCGAATACACGTTGCAAGACTGGCAGCGCCTGCCCTTCACCGCGACGTACGCGCCCAGCAACCGTCCGGCGGCGGTGAGCTTCGTGTTCTTTATCACCGCGTTTTCCATCTATGGCTACGGCAACGCGGGCCTGGTGCGGCATCTCATCAACACGCCGCACCACTGGCTGGCGGCCGTCGTGGCGCTCTCCGCGCTGTGGGTGTACCTCCGCCGCAAGCGCCGCGCCCATTGGGGCTTTGAGCCATTCGCCTTCAACGACGATGGCGACCCGGCCGTACAAGTCACCAACTTCGCCCCGGAGTAGTCGCGCCAGGCGAGGAACCCCTTTCGGGGCAGCATCTGTAACTCCAGCCACAGGCAGCCCGCCGGGAAACCCCGCATGCAACACAAACCCTCGCCGGGACATCGCTTCAGCGTGTCGCAAGACGCAACTCCCTTCCACATCCACAAGCGGTTCGCCGGGAAACCCCACATGCACCGATTCCGCTCTGCCGCTTGATCCCCCACCCAATCCGCAACAGAGCAGCCAACGCGCGTCTCGCCTTGGTGGAAGGCCACGCCTGATTCTTAGGCGGCAATGAAGGACACGCTCATCGGACCGGGTACGGCCTCCCCATGTTCCGAGCGATCCGCGATCAGCTTTAAGGCGAGCGCCTGCACCGCCGCGGTCGTTCTAATCTTCGACCGGCCGAAAGCCGTGACACCGGGCAACGCCGGAATGTCCGCCAACCAGCGGCCATCATCCTCCCGCTCGTACGCGATGGCAAGCGAATAACCTTGAGGAACTTTGCGCATGCCTCTATACTGCCACCAACCTAAAGCCCCGCCTCCATTCCGCCGATAACCGCAACAGGAAACCCCGACCATGTCCATGAACGGCAAGCTGCGCCGCATACCGGCCACCGATGTCCAGCGTCTTCGCACGGATGAGGACTTCCTGAACGCCGTAACCGGAATCGACGACTTCGCCGGCCAGTTCCCGTGGTACTTGCGTCTCCTCCTTCGCTTGACCGGAACCAAGATCCCAATGGCGGAAAACGCGTCGCCCAAGAAACCAGTCAAGGTCCAAGGCGAAATCCTCAACCTCCACAAATCCTGGCAGGGTCTGCATTACCTGATCACCGAGCATCCGTGGGAAGGCGAACCACCCCTCAGTCACGCTGTCCTCGGGGACACCGAAATCGGAGACGACCTCACCGGCTATGGACCCGCGCGCCTGAACGATCCCGAAGAGGTTCGGCAAATCGCCAACGCCCTCGCCGCCCTCAGCGATGCCGAACTGCTCCGCCGTTTCGAAGGCCAACGCATGGACGAACTGGAAATCTACCCCGGAGGCTGGCAATCCGACAGTTCCTGGAAGGACGAACTGCGCGGCAACCTCACTCGCCTCCGCGCCTTCTACAAACGCGCGGCCGCCGCCGGAGACGCCACTCTCACTTGGATCGAGTAAAACCGCCAGGCGCGCCTCCCGGCTCCCCTGCCACCTCCAGATACGTCGAAAACTAATCGTTTTGCTGACAAATACACGTCTCGTTGTAATCACCAGGAATCGCCGTTTGCTTGTTCATTCCCGGCACAACAGTCACGTTTTCCCGT
>JAEUQC010000055.1 GCA_016789905.1 Bryobacterales bacterium
CCAGCCCATTATTGACGAACTGCTCCCGCAGCAGCCTCTTCCCGATTCCTACTTGCAATACCTCCGCTTGAAGCTTCGCGCTGTCTCCTCAAACCCCTCGGCGGCTGTCCAAAAAACTACGGTTTTGTGTGATCGCTAACAGTAGGACTGTATCAATTGAACGCGGTAATTCCGGACGGCGTTTCCGGAGACCTGAAAGTTGGTCTGACCATTGATGGAACCTCGATGGAGCAGAGTCTCTTCATCACCGTTCAATAGCATCCCTAATGCTCGTCACTGACCAACTCGCGGCTCCCCTGTCGTTGATCATTCGACGCTGGTGCTCGCCGTCAAGACTACGCTAACGTCGGGCGATGCTCCCAGTGGCGGTCGCCTTGGGACTCCTGCGACAAGGAGTCGCAGCCGGTGCCTCGGACTCGCCGAAACATTCCTACAACACATGATTTCGGCTACGGCGATCAACTTGGTGCGACGGGCTGCGCGCTTCGCAGGCGACATTCCCGCCCTCACTCGAAACATCGACATTGGCCGCGATGCTTCAACCCTGCTCAACGTATTTCTACAGCGGTTATCAAGACTGCGAAACGGCCCGGATAATTTGCGAATGTTATATAATCGGGCGCGAGGTTCCACATTAAAATGCGAGTTCGCATCCACACAACACTCCTCGCCCTATTTTTAGGTGCGCTTATCAGTATGACCGACGCCATAGCTGCGCCATTTTTCGTTTATCGGTCGGCATCGGCTGTGGCGTGTTTAGGAACTATCGCCGTAGGGGATTGTTCGAGTGGATATGAACGCGACGATGCCGACAGTGGGCTCGCACAGGTTAGCCGTAGCTTCAGTGGCGCTGGAAACTCGCTCACGGTGTTGTCTTCTGGAGACGCCTCGTTCGGTGTGCTAAAGGCTTCCGCTTCGGCATCATACAACATTACTGGATCTCCGATAAATGCTTATGGAAGTGGTATAGCGGGGTTTATCGACATCATCACAATCGACTTTGCTCCGTGGAACGGATCAACTGGACTTCTGAATGTTTATTACACTCTTGATGGGACGATTTCCTCCACTGGTGCAGGAAAAGGCATAGCAAATGTTTTCCTGTCTGCGGGCACTGACCAATCCACCTCGCAGTCTCGAGTCCAGACATACACCTCTTCAACTTCGGGCGTGTTTTCTGTTGGAGCGCCTATCAGCTTTGTATACGGACAACCGTTTGGTTTGTTTTTTTCCTTGTATGCTTGTGCAGGAGGAGGTGATCTCGTTGGCTGCGGTTTCCCGCACGTAACGGGTACGGGTTCTGGGGATGCAGACTTCTCCAACACCTTCGTCCTTTCAGGACTAATCCCCACCGACCTAAACGGCAATCAAGCTGTTGGGGCGTTGTTTTCCTCCCAGTCCGGTACCCAGTATTCGGTTAATGGCGTCGGCGGCGTCCCAGAACCAGCAAGCGGAATTTTGGTGATGATTTGCTTGTGCGCCATTTCTGCAAGGATGCGCTGGCGCCGTACGACAAGCTAAACAACCACCGCCTAAAGGCGTGTGGTTATGTCGATTTACAAATTATCTGGGTCTGGCTGTTACTTTGCAAATGACATGGGCTCTTCCGCAATTTTGGTGCATGCCCTCACGAGGTGCCCGTCCGTCTTCCTGGTAGCGCTATTCCCCCTTATGTCCACTCGGCAATCATCTCGGCTGAGGTCATCACGAAAAGCATCGACGGCGCACCGTTCGACCGAGTGCAGTACGAGGGCTGTTAGCGATCATGTAAAAACGTATTTTTTTGATCTTCGGGCCGACCGGAGATGACGGGGCAGTGGCGGAAAGGGGTCGACCCAGATACTGTGATGCCCGCACCGGGCGCAGCGGCACGCGCCGCGACTGCCAAGGACGGGCGCCGCCGGAGTGATCAACGGCGAACCTTGATCTGTCACCTGGGGGGCCGGCACCACGGCCTGGTCTGCTCGTTCCCGGTAGCGTCGCTGGCAGCCTTGATGGGCTCTCCGGCCCGACTCAGTCTGCTGATAGCGCTGGTTCGCCGCGCGTCGCTGCTGCCTGCGAGCATCCGCGCGGCAAGCCGGACCACAGTATCGCTGGCCGCGATCACAGCTACGGCAGACATGGAAAATGGCCCTGCACGCCGGATTGTTGCATTGCTTCTGACGGAGTGTTTGGTCAACGCCGGTAGAAGAGGTCTTCGCCACTCAGGGATTATGCCATCGGTGCGGGGAAAACCCAAGCTGATGATCGGACCGATGACTGGCGCCTTCGGCGCCGATGATGCCGCCGCCTCCGGCGCAACGATCAGAAAACTACGTTTTCAGATGATCGCCGACAGGTACTCCTCGTCCTCGAGAAGTTCCACGATTTGTTTCGTGAAGACCGAGGTTTCGATCAGTTCCACTTGTCTCGATTATACGCCATTGGCGGATAGATCGTCGGTGGCCGTTCCAATCTTCCTACACCGTGCGACTTTGTGGGGCGTGCCCGGCCCACAGCCGATTGCGGATCAGTTTGAGGTCTTCCGGCTTTAGTTAAGTTAGCGTTTTCTCAAAACGGTGAGCGCCGGCACCAACTCAAACTCCGGAGCGTTCTGCGCCATGAACAGCAGGAGCGGAACATGTCCGTGACCAATGACCAACAAAACTCGATCTGAATTGGATGTTCTGAGCCGCAAGAGATTGCTGAAGATGCGCAGGTTGCGGTTGTACCAAGCGGATCGCGTATCGGCACCGGTATAGTCCGCCGCTCCTCCCCCAACCTCAAACTCCGCGACGAGGTAACGCGACATGCTGTGGCGGATGTGTTCAGGGCTGTTCATCATGCGGAGATGCTGCAATAGCGTTTGCTTCGTCTTCAGTTCATCCTCCCAGCGATACAGGTCCTCATACCACTTGGCCCATCTCGTGCCACGCTCGATCAAGTCGGTTTGGCCGAGCGATTTGGCGCGCTCAATCAACTGCTCGGTAGTGAAGGCCAGCTTGAAGTCCGATCGTTCCCTCACATCGACCGCGTGAACATTCTTGTGCCCCAATCGCCGAGCGAGCCGGAAGCCAAGTTGAAACACTTCATTGGGGCCGGTGCTGCTTTCCGTGCGTGCAAGGTACTCGTCAAACTTCGTGTTCAACGCAGCCTAGTGCTCAGCAGGCCACTCAACCGCGATCTTGTTCGGTCGGGAGCGAGCCAGACAATCCAGCACCTCGGCCAATTCCTTTTGGCGCTCGGCAGAGAGAAGATCTAGCCGGTGCTTCGGCTTGTAGTCGTCAAGCCCAGCATCCTCGAAGTGAAATGTGCCGACAATCATGACCTTCGCGTGAGTGCCTTCAGGTAGGGGCGCAGGCTGCCCGAAGAGAATCGCCGACGCGGCCAAAGCCATCGTCAGCAGGGTCAATGAACTCATTCGTGGGCTCATAGACGATTATTACGCGGCAGCCTCGCAACTCGTTGCATTTGTTCGAAGATTCGTGCCGTTCGCGGGATAGCTCGCCGAAAACGGCGTAGTGTTGAGCATCCCAGCGAGCGAATCGTCCGCGATCCGGAAGCTGACCTGAAACATCGTTCAGCTATGCCGGTCAGTTTGAGTTGGATTTTTTCCCCGCCTACAGTCCTGAACTCAATCCGATCGAACGTGTGTGGAAACTCATTCTCCGCGAATATCTTCATACTGTAGCCGTCGCCGGAATTTTCCAGGGCAACGAGCCAGACCGGAATCAAACCGTCTCTTGCTTTCCGGTTCCGCCCCGTCCGCGCGATCACCGAGATCTTCATTGTCAGGCACCATGCGGCGAGTTCGAAGCAACGGTTGGCATCGAGACCCTTGAGATCCTCGACAGCGAATTGCCCACCCGGGTTTTCCATCGGGAGCGAGAAGGGGCGATGATGCATATTTGGCGTCTTCCTCCAGAGTCAATGCCCCTCATTCGCCTCCCGGCGCAATTCGTCAATGCGCGCATCTACTTCAGTGGACGCCGATTCCGGTGCCGGAGCGTCAGTCAACAGGTCCAGAATCCGAATCAGCTCGCTCACAAGGCTCGCTACAGTTTCAGGCCGTTCGCCGAGTGGTCCAAGAGCGCTGACAGGTTCCTCGGCGTGGCCGCGAATTTGAAGCCACGGTGGCTGATACTGAAAGGAATCTCATGGCCCACCGCTACGACGTATCTTTGAAGGCGCTGTTCCTGCGGGAAGGAGACGGCATTATGCGCCGCCGGCTTTTCGGCGGAAAGGTCACCGAGCACCTGGCGACCGAACAGCCGCAAGTGTTTAACCATCGTGCCGACATGGTGGTCCGAACCGAAGACGGTTCGCTCCATCAAATCGAGTTCCAAACCTCCAATGAGCCTGGCTTCGCGGTGCGAATGCTCGAATATTACGCCTATCTGGTAAGAGTCCACAAACAACACATCGTCCAAACGGTGCTCTATCTGGGCCCGGGGCCGCTTCAATTGGAGCGCACGTACACGTCCCCATCGATGGACTTCCGCTTCGAGATCGTTAACCTGCGTGAGTACGACGCAGAGCCGCTATTGGCAAGCCCGGATTGGGCCGATAATGCGCTGGCCCTGCTGGCCAAGGGTGAGACGGAAAAGGCTCTGGGGGCGGTGATATCCCGGCTCCGCGCGATGAAGAGTGAAGACCAGAACTGGGCGGCGAGCACGCTGCTGCTGCTATCAGGCATACTGGGGATGGAAGAAACTGTAAACGACAGACTGAAGGAGGTCGGCATGATCAATGTGATGGAAAACAAGGTCCTGGGTCCGCTGATCCAGCAGCAGCTCGAACAGAGTGAACGGAAGGGCCGCAGCCAAGGCAGGCAGGAAGGCAAGCAGGAAGGCAAGCAGGAAGGCAAGCAGGATATTCTGCAGGAACTGTTGACGGAGAAATTCGGTTCTTTGCCGGGATGGGCGATGCAACGCTTGCAAACGGCTTCCGCTGAAGATTTACATGCTTGGGCTAAACGGGTTCTCCACAGTACGACCTTGGAAGAGACTCTGCGCTGAATCGGCGGTTCGTTTCGAGTTGGACGGCAAGAGTTTTCCTGGAGCGTTTGTCCACGGACAAAGGCTGCCTGAACTTGATGGGTGTCCGCGGAGTCTGCTCACCGCACTTACGATTCCTTGCCAGGCCAGGGTGCTTGCTGCGGCCAGGTAGCGCATTTGCACCGGCAGAGATGGCATAGGCCGGTGGCGATTACTGCTATACGTGCGAAGGAGCGGGATGGGGATGCCGGGCATTGGGGGACCCCGATGGCGGAGGGAAATTCGCGGGGGATGGGGAGATGCCGCCTGGGGGTGGTGGTGGCCCTGCGCGCCGCGGCACGTGTGGATTCCTGGATTGGCGATGCATTGGCGAAGGGCGCGGAGCGGTTGGCGGGCGGGGACGCCGAGGGTGTGCTGGTGCCGGCGACCGTGATTGACCGGGCGCCGCCGGCCATGCGATTGTTCCGTGAAGAGAGTTTTGGCCCGGCGGTGGTGCGCGCGGCAGATAAAGAATGGCGTTCGTCCCGTGAATGGACCGGCGGTACACGATGAGCCGCCGATACCGGTTGGCGGCGTAAGCAGATCCGGCTACGGGCGTTTTGGCGGGAGGGCCGGGATTGACGCATTCACGGAGTTGGGCTGGATTCTGCGCGATTCGCAGGCTGTGCAGCATCCGATTCGCGCGGTGGGGGACTGTGCGATGGGTGGCGCGGGACCGATGGCGTGGTTACACTCAAACTACATGCTCAACCAGGGCTATGCCTATAGGACGGTGATCAGCAGCCAATATGCCGGGCAAGCGCTGCTAACGCACCTGGCGAGCCTATACCCGCATTCGACGGCGGAGGCGTGGCAAGAGAAATTAGCCAATGGCGAAGTGTCGCTTGACGGTGTGCGCGCGACGGGAACCGAACAACTGCTGTTGGGGCAGACTCTCGTTTGGAACCGGCCACCGTGGACGGAGCCGGAAGCGCCGCGACAGTTTGCTGTTCTCTATGAAGATTCGCATCTGCTGGCGGTGGACAAGCCCAGCGGACTGCCTACGCTGCCGGGCGGGGGCTTCATGGAAAACACGCTGCTGCGACTGGTGCAGGCGCAGTTTCCGGAGGCGAACCCGGTTCACCGATTGGGCCGGGCCACAACGGGAATTGTGTTGTTCGCGAAGACCGCCGAGGCGGCCGCGGATTTATTCGCCAACTGGAACACTCCGAAAGTCCAAAAAATATACCGGGCCGTGGCGCAGTATGTTGCGCGGCGGGACAGGTACGAAATCCTGAGTCCCATTGGCCTTGTACCGCACCCGCTGATTGGTTTTGTGTGGGCGGCGTGTGCGAATGGGAAGCCGTCGAAATCGGTGGCGAGGGTGGTTGCCCGTGGGGAGCGCACCACGACATTCGAGGTTAGTCTGCATTCGGGACGGCCGCACCAGATCCGAATTCATCTGGCCTCGATTGGCCACCCGCTGGCGGGCGATCCGCTGTATGGAGTGACTGGGCGGCCGCTGGAAAACCTGCCAGGGCTGCCGGGCGATGGGGGATATTTGCTTCATGCCCAGTATCTTCGATTGCAACACCCGGTGACGGGAGAGGCGCTTCAGATTGAAGCCGCGCTTCCGGCTGGATTTATGTGAATTCTATGGACAACCTATATCAAATAACGGACAGGGATCTTTTGACTGGCCTGCTGAGCGGCGAGGGCGGGTTTCATGGGCCGGAGGTTGTGCTGGATGGCCTGAGCGCGGAACAGGCGCTGGCCCGGCCGGGCGGGCTGCCTCATTCGATTGCTGAGATTGTGGCCCATATGTGCTATTGGCAGGAGTGGTTCAACGCCGGCGCGCGGGAAGCGTTCAGCGCACTGCCCGAACACGCCTCCGAGGGTTGGCCGGCGGTACCGGCCGATGGCTGGGAGGAACTGCGGGCGCGCTACATCGACGCTATCGGGGAGGCGAAACGCATTGTGGCGACGGAGGATTCACTGGGAATGGCGCTGCTGCCTCCGGGTGCGGCGATTCCATTTCTGGCGCGGGAGTCGCGAGGATCCGGGCTTTTGCACGCGGCTGTTCACAATGGGCATCACCTGGGCCAGATAGTGACGATCCGGCAATTGTTGGGACTGTGGCCGCCCGCCGCCGGTCCGATGACCTGGTAGCTAATCCCGGCGGGAGATCCGCTGACGCTGCGAGCGTTGCAGTGGCAGTGTGACGATTCCGGCGGCTTTGCGGGGTCTCTGGCTTTGGCGGAGGATCGTTAGTCGTTCGAAGCGTGCAGGCTGGCATGGCGGAAGAGCAGGCCAGCGGCGGCGAACAAGAGAACGAACCCGCCGTGCATGACGCCGACGTTCCAGACGGGGCCGGCCGGCGTATCGGGGTAGAGCACCTGCGTAATGAACCAGGCGGCCACGAGCGCGGCAGACATGGCGAAGAGGGCGCGGGCCATGCCTCGCGGTTCCAGGCGGGCCAGGGCGGCGCCGGCGGCGCCAACGGCGAGCACGCCGAAATAGACCAGATTCAAGGGGTTTTCGGTTTCCGACATGTGGACCATGGTGGACCACCCGAGAACGAACCCGGCGACGAGGGCAAGCGCGACGGCGGCTTTGTATGCCACGGCCTTGGCGTGGCGCGCGATCAACGCGTAGGCCATGCCGGTGGCGAAGAACATGACGTAGGTGAAGACGAAGGCGCCGGGGCCCCAGTTCCAGCCCTCCACGATGCGGGAGGCGACGAGCGGCACCATCAACAAGCCCAAGGCCACGAGGGCCACACGCAGCACGGTCCTTTGCATTTGTGTCCACTGCATGGTGTTCTCCTTAGCGATTTCCAACGAAGTTTCAAGAAACGCCGACAGGGCAAAGAGGAAGAGACCACGGCCGGCGGCGCGGCGTTCGCGGCAGAGGTCGTGAAAGGTTTGCGCCATTCCTTCCGCAAACCGTTGCTGGAACGGGCGCGGATAGAGACGCAGAAGGAGGGCATATGCGGCGCGGTAATGGCGGAGAGCGCGATTAATGGCCATAGGCGACCCGCCCTTCGGCGACCGCGACCACGCTGCGGTATCGCTTCAATTCGGCGGCGAGGGCGGCGCGCCCGGCGCGCGTCAACTCATAATAAATGCGCCGCTCGTCGTCGAGGGCCGGGTCGGTGCGTTTGTCGCTTTCCTGGATCAGCCCAGCGTCGATCATGCGTTTGAGCGAGCCGTAGAGCGTGCCAGGGCCCATGGTGACCGCGCCTCGCGAATCCGCTTCCACCTGCTTCATGATGGCGTAGCCGTGGAGCCCGGATTGGGAGAGGGCGAGCAGGATGTGGAACACCGCAGGGGTGAGCGGGGCCTGCTGGGATGGCTGCATTGCCATGCCTTGATGTTATATCCGTTGCGGATATATGTCAAGGAGGAAAGAGGGACCTATTGCTACCTGAGCGCGATGGCGAAGAAACCATCGGAGCCGACGAGCGATTGTTCGTAGAGCGAGATTTTTGGCTGTTGCGCGGAAGGGGTGACGGGCAGGTTCCGCGAGGTGGTGGAACCGGCGAGGCGAACGGATTCGCCGGGACCGGCGAGAATGGCGGTGACGGAATCGGCCGCGTCGCCCCCGAGCCAGACGGCTTTTGTGATGTGATCGAGCGTGGGGGAGAGGGTGAGCCAAACGGCGTCACTGGCGCCGCCGGCGAAGGAGCCGCGCACGTCCTCGATTTCGCCGAGATCGGCGGGAACGGCAGTGGCGGCGAGGTGGACGGCGCCATCGGGGCTCAGGTCGAAGGCGTTGGTTTGGGCGCCGATATAACGAAGGCTTTCGAGTTCGCCGGCGGGGTTCATAACGCCGATGAAGCTGGCGGAGCCACGGGTCCGTGGCATGAGGCTGGGGCTGGTGACAGGAAGATCGGTACCAAAAGTGGCACCGAGAAAGGAGAGCCGGCCGGCGGCATCGGCGCGGAGGCGGGAGATACCGGCGCCGCCAAGCATGCGGCCCCACGTGATTTCGGGGCTATCCATCTTGAGTTTGAGAAAGAAACCGTCGGCCGATTGGACACAGCCGATCCAAATCCGGTCGCGGTTGTCGAAATGGAGGGAGAGGACTCCAATATTGTCGAGCCCTGGGGGCGTCCAGAGGTGCCAGGAGGCGCCGGCATCGGTGGAGCGATAGGCCGCCGCCGGACCGCTGAGCAAATATAGGGTATCGGCATTGACTGGATCGACGATGAGGTCACGAATGAAGGTAAAGGGCTCGTCGGGCGTAGCGTCGGACCAAGTGACGCCGCCGTCGTCACTGCGGATGATGCGGGATTCCCGTGTGGAAAGACGGGCGGCCTTGATGGCATAGAGGCGATTGGGATCGCCCGGAGCGACGGCGGCGCGGAAGATGTTATCAGACAGCTTTTGAAATGTGGCGCCACGATCAACGGAGAGCAGGAGTCCGCGGCTGACGACGGCGAGGATACGATCACCGTTGGGGCTGGCGGCGATCCACTGTGGAACTTCCCGGAGCGGCAATGGCGGCGGTGGCGCGGCGAGGGCGACGTAATTCGGCCGGCTAAAGGCCTGCGTATTGGTGACAAAGAAGCCGCCTTCGTAGCGCGGGTCCGGGACTAAAGTAATCTGGCCAGTAAAGATGCCGTTGGACTGCCAGGTAGAACCGCCGTCGCGACTGCAGAAGGCCTGGTTGACCGTGTAGACACAGAGAAAGCGGGTGGCGAGAGGATGGGCGACGAGGGGACCCGGGGGCGACCCGGGAAGCTGCCGCCAAGTTTCGCCGCCATCGGGGCTGACCCAGGCGCCGGCGTTCTCGGTGCCGACGAACGCTTCATTGCCGACGGTTTGCACGGAGATGACCGAGGCCCACGGCGCCTTGGGCAGGTTGAGAAAGGGTCCGCCGCGGGGCGCGACATAGAGGGAACGGCCGGGTTCCTCAGGCCGCGGGGCGAAATGGGAACTGAAAGCAGGATCGTAGGTGGCGCCGGCAACGGCGAGGAGGCCATCGGGCAGGAGCACGGCAGAATTGGGGAAGGAAACGGCGCCAAGCACGGGAGTGGGTTTTGCGAGGAGGGTTGAGAAAACGAGACTGGCGCCATCGGCGGTTAACTGGGCACAAAATGCGGACTGGTTCCGGCCTTCGGGCGCAAAGAGAGTGGAAGGAGTGAGTGGGACCGCGCTGCTGGCGGCGTTGCCGCAGAAGATGGGGCGGCCGTCGGGGTCAACGGTCATGCTCCGCGTTTGGACGCCATTTTGAGAGCCGAAATAGGTTGCGAAGAGCTTTTCTCCAGAGGGAGCGAACTTAGCGAGAAATGCCTGGGCGCTGGTTGCTTCCGGCTGGAAAACGCCGGGCGTGGTGAACCCGTTTGTAACGCGGATATTTCCGGCGAAAAATGCATTGCCGGCGGCGTCCACGGCGAGCGCGGACGCGGATCCGTAGCCCAAAACCTTGGCGAAGATGAGTTGGCCGGCCGGGTCCAGCCGGGCGAGGAACACGGCAGAAACCGACAAATAGCCGGGGGATTCATCGGAAAAAGGCGGCCCGACGCTGGAGGTTTCACCGGCAAGATAGGTGCCGCCGGCACCGTCGCCCGTCATGAACTGAATGTTCTCCGAACCGGCGCCGCCGAAGTAAGTGAGGTAAGACCAGTGATCCTGAGCGGGGCAAGCGGCGGCGAGGAGGGTGAACAGAAAGAGCCGAACCATACTCGCATGTTAGCAACCTGTAAGTCGAGCCACTCATGCAGCGGCTGAGCTATTCCTGCCGGAGCGCGGCGAGAGGATCAATGCGGGCGGCGCGGCGGGCCGGGAGGTAACCGGCGAGGAGAGCGGCGGCCAGCAGGAGGGCTGCGGCGAAAAGGAGGGCAAACGGGTCGTTGGGCTGGATGCCGAAGAGCAGCGATTTGAGCAGGCGGGAAGCTGCAAGGGCGGCAGGGATGCTGCAGGCGAGTCCGGCGGCGGCGAGGATAAGAGCGCGGCGGAGGACCATCCAGACGACAGCGCCGCTGGGGGCGCCGAGTGCCATGCGGATTCCGAGTTCGCCGATTTGGCGGCTGACGTTATAAGACATGGCGCCATAGAGACCGACGCAGGCGATGAGAAGTGCGAGAACGGCAAAGCCGGAGCAGAGCCTGGCGAAGGTGATTTCGCGGCTGATGGTGCGATCGATCTCCGTGGCCTGGGTGGTGACGTTGGTGACCGGGATGCGGGAGTCCGCTTCGCGGACGAGTTCGCGCACGGTGGAGACGAAGCGGAGCGGATCACCGGTGGTGCGAAGGGCATAGGTGATGCGATCTTGCGGGAATTGAGCGGCGGGGACGAATACGGCCATGGCTGTTTCCTCTCCGTGTTTGAGGCTCCCATAGCGGAGGTTGGCGGCGACGCCGACGATTTCCAATTCCCGTCTTTCTTCTGGAAGTGAGATGCGGCGGCCGACGGGATTACCATCCGGGAAGTAGGCGCGGGCGAGGGTTTCGGTGATGACGGCGACGGGGGCGGAGCCGGGCTGGTCCCGCGTGTCGATTTCCCGGCCGGTGAGGAGCGGGATTTGCATGGTGGAGAGAAAGCCGGGGCCGGCGGCCAAGGAGCGTGCGCCTTCGATGGTGACGGCGCCGAACTTCAGGGGGCCCTTTGTGGCGGGGCCTGTGCGAGGAGCGTTGACGATGGAGGACTGGGCGAAGGTGGCGGCGGCGACGCCAGGGACGGAGGCGAGGCGTTGGCGGAGGTTTTCATAGAAACCGGCGGTTGCCGGATGACGGTGGCCGGCCTGGCGCGCGTTGAGGGAGAAGAGGAGAATGTTTTCGCGGGCGTAGCCGAGTTGGACGGAGTGAAGATTATTAAGGGTGCGAACGAAGAGGCCGGCGGTGAAGAGGATGAGGAAGGACAGGGCGACCTGGACGATGACGAGCAGGTTCCGCGCACGTTGGCGCGGGGCGTCGGCGGCGCCACTCTTGAGTGATGGGAGGACATCGGGCCGGGTGGACTGGAGCGCGGGAACGAGGCCAAAGAGAAGGCCGCAGAGGAGGGAGAGGGCGGCGGTGGCTGCGAGTACGGTCGAGTTCAAATCGGCGTGGAGGGTGAAGTTTTCCTGGCCGTTGGAGAACAGGAGCGTGAGCGCACGCACGCCCCAGACGGCGAACAGGACGCCGAGCGCGCCGCCGAGGGAGGCAAGGACGACGCTTTCGGTGAGCAACTGTCGAATGATACGGAAGCGGCCAGCGCCGAGGCTGAGACGGACGGCCATTTCGCGGCGGCGGGAGGCGGCGCGGGCGAGGAGGAGATTGGCGATATTGGCGCAGGCGATGGCGAGGATGAGGCCGACCAGGGCGAAGAGAACGAAGAGCGGTTTGGAGTATTGGCGGCGAAGCCCGCCGAGACCGCCGGCGCCGGGGTTGAGTTGCAGGGCGGGCAGGTTGGCGCGTTCGCCGTCCGTGGAAGCCGTGGCGGCCACCCATTGATGAAAACCGGGGGCGAGCGCGGCCTGCGCCTGGGCCATGGAGACACCGGGCCGGAGACGGCCCATCATTTCGATCCAGTAGAAATTGTTATCGGAAAACATGCGGGGCGCGAGGGCATTATCGACCAGGAGCAAGGTGCGAAGGGGGAGATAGATACCGGGCATGGAGGCGGGGTCGACGCCGAAGAATTCCGGGGGTGTGACGCCGATGACGGTGAAGGGGGCATTATCGACGCGGACCTGTTGACCGATGGCGTGGGAGGGGCCGCCGAAGCGCTGCTGGCTGACGGCGAAGCTAAGGACGGCTACCGGGGGCGCGCCGGGATGATCGTCGCTCGAATCGATGAGGCGCCCGGCGGCCGGGGAGACAGAGAGGCCGTGGAAATACTGACCAGTGACGAATTCAGTGGCGACGGTAGCGGCCTGGCCGCGGACGGCGAGACCGCGGTTGAGTCCGTTGAAATAGCCGAAGACGGAGGAAAAGACCGGGCTATTCTGGCGGAGCGATTCGAAGGCGCCGAGGGGGAACATGCCGCTGACCATGGCGCCTTTGCCACCGGGCCAAGCCATGCCCTGGACACCGTGCATAACGTGGACCCATTCTTTGTTCGCGTTCTGGGGCGGGCGGCTCTGCCAGTTGAGGACCACGAGCGAACCGGGATCGGCGACCGGGAGGGTGCGCAGGAGGATGGACTCCATGAAGCTGTAGATGGTGGTGTTGGCGCCGATGCCGAGGGCGAGCGAGAGGACGGCGAGGGCGGTGAACGGCTTATTGGCGGCCAGCGCGCGGCAGCCATAGCGCAGGTCCTGGGCAAGCTCGGAGGCGAAGCGAGTGAGCCAAATTTCGCGCGAATCTTCGCTGGCGCGCGCGACGCTGCCGAAACGGCGGCGCGCCTCCAGGCGGGCGCGGGCGGGCGACATGCCGCCGGCCTCCAGATCCGCGGTCCTTTCGGCGAGGTGGAACTCCAGTTCCTCCTGGAGGGCCCGGCCGCGTTCACGGCTTTCCAACCAATATTTCAGACGCCGAATCACGCGTGTTACTCCGGTCCCATGACGCGAGCGATCGCCAAGGTGAGCTTGGCATACTGGCGCGTTTCGACGGCGAGTTGTTTGGTGCCGGCCGCGGTGATCTTGTAGATCCTGGCGCGCCGGTTGTTGGCTGTCCTACCCCAGGCGCCGCTGATCCAGCCATTGAGTTCGAGGCGCTGGAGGGCGGGATAGAGCGAGCCTTCTTCGACAAGGAGTTCGTCGCCGGAGGATTGCTGGATGAACTGGGAGATGCCGTATCCGTGGAGGTCGCGGAGGGAGAGGGTGCGGAGGATCAGCATGTCGAGCGATCCGGGGAGGGAGTCGTTTTTGTGCGGCTTGCGGCCCATACCTAGAATTCGTAGGTTAAGATGTCAGGCAGGGGTGCGTCAAGGGACGCCGCAGATGGCGTCGGCAGGGCCTAGTGTTTCTGGAGCTGTTTGGCGACCTTTTCCACCGAGGCCCAGACGCGGAGAAGATTGCCGCCCCAGAGCTTGGCGATTTGGGGTTCGGAGTAGCCGCGGCGGACGAGTTCGAGGGTGACGTTGAAGGCGTCGGCGGCGCTGTCCCAGCCGTCGATGCCGCCGCCGCCGTCGAAATCGGAGGAGATGCCAACGTGATCGATGCCGATGAGATTGACGGCGTAATCGATGTGGTCGACCATGTCCTTGACGTTGGCGCGGGGAGCGGGAGGGAACCTGGCGTCGATATCGGCCAAGCGCTTTTCGTACTCGGCGCGTCGGTCGGCGGGGAGCATGTTGAGGAAGGCGGAACGGCGGGGGGCGGGCGGGAGGACGGATTTGGCGGGCTCATCGAGGATGCAAACGCGCGAGGGGCGGCGGAAGACGGGCGCGCCCGTGCGGGGGCCGGCGCCGAAGCCAAAATCGGTACGGAGCGCGGCGAGGGCGGCGGCGCGTTCTTTGCTATCGACCTTGAGGTAGGACGCGAAGCCGACGATTTGGATGACGCCGCCGTTTTTCTTGAGGGCGAGGAGTTGCGCATCGTCCATGTTGCGGCTGTGATCGGCGAGGGCGCGGACGCTGGAATGAGAGGCGATGACGGGGGCCTTGGAGAGGCGGATGGCTTCGAGGTTGGCGCCTTTGGAGGGATGAGAGAGATCGACCATCATGCCGAGGCGGTTCATTTCGGCGATGACTTCGCGGCCGAGAGGGGAGAGGCCGTTGTTGTGGAGGTAGCCGGAGGCTTCACCGGTGTTGGAATCGGCGAGTTGGCTGTTACCGTTGTGAGCGAGGGACATGTAGCGGCCGCCACGGGTGTAGAATTCCTTGACGCGAGAGATGTCCGTGCCGATGGGGTAGGCGTTTTCGACGCCGATGACGGCGACGCGTTTGCCCTGGCGGTGGAGGCGGCGAACGTCATCGGGGGTGAGGGCGAGGCCGATCAGATCGGGAGCGATTTTGCTGGTGAAGCGATGGATGGCGTCGAACTTTTCGATGGCCTGTTGGTAGGCGGCGGCGTAGGCCTCCGCGTTGGGAAGACCCTGGCCGACGTAGACGATGAAGAAGGCGACGTTCATATCGCCATCCGCCATTTTGGGGAGGTTGACCTGGGTAGCGAGGCGCTGGGTGTAGTTGCAATCGGGGGTGAAGTTGGCGACGTCGATGTCGTCGTGGGTATCGAGCTTGAGGACGCGGCTGTGAATGGCTTTGGCTTTGGCGATGAGGGCGGGACTGGGAGGCTGCGCGAGGGCCGGGAGCTGGCAGAGAAGCGCGGCGGCGAGGAACTTGCGGTGCATGGTGTGCATGAGATCTTCCTGTCTCCACGGGCGGGAAGGCGCGCGTGGAATGGCGAGTGGGATGAGAAGAAGGGACCGACGCGGGTCGCGGAGACAGGGGCCGCGGGGAAACGATTCAGTATAGCAACGCGGGTCAGCGAGCGGTCATGCGATCGAGCGTGAGGATGGAGAGCATGAGCTGGCGAAGGGGATGGTAGTTATCCTGGCGGGCGGTGCGCGGAACACGGGTCATTTGGCGATCGGCAAAGAGCATGTAGCCGGGCTGACCATGCTGTTTCATGGAGTACTTTTCGTCGATGACTTTTTGCGCCATGTTGAAGTAGCGGACGGCCCATTCGGCGCCGGTATGTTCAATGACGTTGAGCGTGGCGACGAGGATTTCGTGGAGGGCCCACAGCGGCTTCATGTAGAAATATTCGCCGGTGTAGCGGAAGACGAGGGTGGTTCCGATGGGGGTGTAGGGAGGCCAGGCGTAGCTGCCCTGATTGACGTTGACCCATTCGGAAAAACCTCCATAGACGGGATCCCAGCCGACGTCGAGGTGCTTGTAAATGCGGGCGGCGCAGGTGTCCCAGAGTCTCTTGTCGTTGCGGCGGCGGGCTTCTTCGGCGATCATCCAGAGCGTTTCGACGGCATGGCCGAGGAGGCATTTGGAAGCGTGGTCCGGCGGGCGGGAGAAATCGCGATTCAGCACTTCGTTGTTGAGGCCGATGGCGGGGTTGAAGTGGTGTTTAATGACAGCGTCGATGGACTTATCGAGCAGAGCCTGCATTTCGGCGTCGGGCCAGCGGGTGAGCATTTGGCGGGCGGTATTGAGGTTGACCATCCAGAGGCCCTGGGTGCGCTGGCCGGGGACTTCGGTGTCCATGCACAGGAAGCGGGGCTCCTCAATGCGGCGGTGGAGTTGCTTCATCAAAGTGAAGGCGAGATGGCGGGCGTTGTCGTCTTTGGCGGCCCAGGCGTATTCCTGCAGGCCTTCGGCGGCGAAGTACATGCCGTAGAGGTCACCGGAGAATGGTTTGACGATTTTGCCGTCGCGGGCGAATTCTTCGGCCCACCAGCCGTCGGGCTGGGGCGCGTTTTTGAGGAGAAAATCCTTTGTTTTGCGGGCGATTTCGAGGTAGGCGGGGTTGCGGTCGAAGTTGTTGTAGAGGAAGCTGTAGACCCAGATGGCGCGGCCCTGGAACCAACTGAGTTTGTTAGTGCTGACGCGGGCGCCGTCGTAGTTGAGGCTGTGCATGACGCCGCCGTACAGCGGATCGATGCCGTGCTTTTCCCAGAAGGGGAGGAGGGAGGAGAAGAGTTCGTGGCGGTATCGCTGGCTGAGTTGGGAGAGGGGGAGGCCGGCGAGTGTTGGGGGCGGGGCGGCGGGGAGCGGGCACGTGAGGGCGGCGGCGCCGCCGATGAATGTTCGCCTGTGCAGGGTGCGATACCTCCGTTTGGTTATGCTAGCACTACGAATCCCGCGGACCGAAGAAGGCCTCCATCCATTCGATGCCGAAGGCGACGAGACTGGGGCCATCGAGAAGAACGGAAAGGGCGGAGCCAACTGTTCCCTGGGAGCCAAGGCCGGTGGCGAGGTAGTCCGAAACGATTCGCTCAAAACAATTTGATGGGAATTTGGCGTTCACCGGATCGGCGGTATCGAATTCTTCAAAAGAGAGCCATTGCGGGCCGGCGGGTGTGGGCATGAGGCGACGGTAGGTATGGATACGCTTATCCGGGATGCGGGCCTGATGTTCGGCGTAGTGGAGGAGTGTGACGGTGTCGAGCGGGGCACCCAGCATGAGCACTTGAACATCAGAGGTCAATGCCTTTTCGAAAGGTGAACCGGGCCCGTACCCGTATTGGAATGGATGATCGCGGGTGATCCATTCGGCGAGGGGGCCGAGGGCGACGACGCCGGCATCGGGATGATCGCTACGGAGGGCACCGGGCCAGGTGCGGAGGGTTTCGTGGAGAATGCCGTGGTCGCGGGCGGCGTGGGCGGTGCGTTTGTCGAAGACGGGAATCTCATAGTCGCCGTCCTCAAAGAACGGTTCGAAATCGACGTAAGCGACAAGTGTTCCGGCCGGGCCAAGGGTGTCGAGAAGGGCGCGGATGATGGTATTGACGCCGCCGATGACCGGGCCAACGGAGCGGACACCGGCGTGGACCATGACCACGGAGCCAGGGGCGACGCCAAGTTTCGCGAGATCGGCCCGGATGGTGGAAAGGCTGTTATTTTTGGCCTCGTTGTGGATAAAACGTCTCTCCTCGTCTGAGCATTTCTACGAAGGCGAGGATCTTTTTGTTCCGGCCGGCTTCGGTTTTCAAGTTGTGCAGGCGGAAAGCGAGGGCGAAGCGGTTCTGAGCGCTGAGGGTGGCGAACGCGGCGGCGGCTTTTGGGTCGGCGTCGATGGCGGATTGGAGGGCGGCGGGAATAGGGAGTTGGCGACCGCTCTTGTAGGCACGGCTCCAGCGGCCGTCGGCCTTGGCTGCTTCGACGTGCAAGAGGCCGTGCGGGGTCATGCGGCCCTCGGCGATGAGGCGGGCGACATTGTCGACATTGATTTGGCTCCAGATGCTTTTCGGGCCGCGGGGCGTGTAGCGCTGGAGGTAGCTGTTTTCGTCGAAGCGTTAGCGGATCGCGTCGATCCAGCCCCAACAGAGGGCGACGTCGATGGCTTCTTTGGGGGTGATGGAGGGCAGGCCGGAATTGACTTTGTGGATTTTGATCCAGAGTTCGGTTTGCCGGCCATGGTTGTGGCTGAGCCAGGTGTAGAATGCCACGGAATCAGGGAATTCGCGGACATTCGCGGGGTTTACGGGGACGGGGGACATGCCGTGAAGCCGCAACTAAACGGGGATGGAGCCGCGTTTGATGATTCGAGTCATGACGGCGGTGAACTCGTCGACCTCTTCGATGGTGGTGTAGACGTTGGGGGTGATGCGCAGGCCCTGATATTCGCCGGGGGTGACGATGGCGACGGTCCAGATGCGGTGTTTTTCCCAGAGATGTTTCGCGAGGTCCGGGGCGTTGAACCCATCGATGGAGATGAAGCCGATGGCGCAGGACTGTTCCGGGTCCTCACTGTTCAGAATCCGGACGCCGGGGAGTTGACGGAGTTCGTTCGACCAGCGCTTGCGGAGGTAGCGGAAGCGGGCGGCCTTGCGTTCGCCGCCGATGGAGTCGTGAAATGTGAGCGCCTCCGTAATGGCGTTGCGCTGGCTGGCCGGATGGGTGCCGATCTCCTCGAATTTGCGGATGTTCGCGTCCATGGAAGCGGGAGCCGGCATCATGGGCCAAAGTTTTTCGATCTTCGAACGGCGAACGTAGAGCATGCCGGTGCCGATGGGGGCGAGCACCCATTTATGGAGCGAGGTTCCGTAGTAGTCGCAATCGAGATCTTTGTGCTTGAACGGGAATTGGGCGAAGGCGTGGGCGCCGTCGACAACGACTTCAATGCCGCGGGCACGGGCCATCTGGCAGATCTGCTTGACGGGGAAGATTTGGCCGGTGCGGTTGGTGATGTGGCAGATGTGAATGACTTTGGTTTTGGCGGTGATGTTTTCTTCCAGGCGCCGGGCGAGAAAATCGAGGCTGGGGGGCGGAACGGGAAAGGAGATCTGTTTGAGCACAATGCCATCGCGCCGTTCGCGCTGCTTCCAGCAGGTGATCATGCGGCCGTAGTCCTGATTGGTGGTGAGGACTTCGTCGCCAGGTTTCAGGTCCAGACCGAGCTGGACGATTTCCAGCGCTTCGCTGGCGTTGCGGGTGATGGCGATCTCCTCGGTATCGCAGCCGAACTCGCGGGCGAGGCGACGGCGTACGGTCTCCAAGCCGGGGTCGAGCACGTTCCACATGTAGTAGGACGGGTTCATGTTCTCGATTTCGAGATAACGAACCTCGGTGTCCATCACAATTTTGGGAGAAGGGGAGACGCCGCCGTTGTTGAGGTTGATGATGTTGCGGTCGACGGTGAAGGCGTGACGGATGTTGAGCCAGAAATCCTCATCGCGGGCGACGGAATCGGCTGGGCGGGAGGCGACGGATTGGGCGGCGGATTGGGCGCGAGCTACGGAATCGACTTGGAAGGCAGCGACGGCGCCGGCAGTGGAGTTGAAAAAACGGCGGCGGTGCATAGGAATACTGTACGCCCGCGCGGGGGGGCGTGTCGAACGGTTGGGGTAACGCGATCACGGGATCTTCACGGCGGTGTCATCGAACGTTTAAACGCTGTTGCTACTGTCGCCGTATGAGAATCTTGTTGATGCTCGCGGCTGCGGGCGGCGCGATGTTCGCGCAATCGGCGCAGGTATCGGGTCAAGTGACCGATCCGGTTGGACAGGGGGTTCCACAGGCGGCAGTTACCGTTATTCATGAAGCCACGCAAACGCGCCGCGATGTGGCGACGAACACTGAAGGGCTCTACCTGGTGCCGGCGTTAACGCCGGGTTCCTATTCGATCCGCGTGACGAAGGCAGGGTTTAAGGCACTAGACCGCAGGGGCGTCACGTTGACAGTGGATACACGCAGCCGGGTGGATGTGAGGCTAGAGATTGGGACGGTTTCCGAGTCGATCGATGTAACGGAGAATGTGGGTGCGTTGCAAGTGGAGTCCCCTGAAATTTCGACGACGATAACGCAGGGGCAGGTGCAGAATCTACCGTTGGTGCAATTGGGCCGGGTGCGGGTGGCGGCGGCATTTGTGTATTTGACGGCGGGTGTGCAAGGTCATGTGCGGATTGACGGGCAGGACAACCTGGCGGCCTCCAATCAGATACGAGTGCACGGCAGCGGCACGTTCCAGCATGAGTTCTGGGTGGACGGACTGCCGGCAGGGCAGATGGGGCAGATCGGGAATTTCAATGAGAGCGCGCCCCCGGTTGAGGCGATGCGCGAGTTCAAACTGCAGACGTCGCAGTTGGCTGCCGAGTATGGCCATTCTGCGCAGGCGGTGACGAGCTTCGCGCTCAAGAGCGGGACGAATGGGATACATGGTTCGGCGTTTGAGTACTTCCGAAACGATAAGCTGGACGCGAGGAGCTGGTTCGCGACCGAGCGGGCGATCACGCGGCAGAACGAGTTTGGGATGACGGTGGGCGGCCCGGTACGGATTCCGAAGCTGTATAACGGCCAGGACAAGAGTTTTTTCTTCTTTTCGTGGACATCCTCACGGCGGCGCGGGCTGGACAATTTCAACCGGATTCAGACCCCAACAAATCCGAACGTTCAGGGTGATTTCAGCGACTGGCGAAACGCATCGGGCAATCTGATACCCGTTTACGATCCAGCGACGACGACGGCGACGGCGACAGGGGGCTTCACGCGGACAGCGTTCCCCCGGAACCTAATTCCGGCGTCCCGAATTGACCCAGTAGCGGCGAAGATCGTCTCGTATTATCCATCGCCGAACACGGCGGGTACGCTGAATATGGGAGCGTTCATCGGTGAGAAGCAGTTGGATCCAAACATTTTCACGGCGCGAGGAGACCATTCCATCACAACGAACCACAAGCTTTTCTTTTCGTATAACGCAACGGCGATTCCGCGGTTGCGTCTGGACAGCCCTCTGCCGGCTCCCCTGTCGTCCGGCATCTCGCAGGACATCAGCAGTTCGCTTTACCGGCTCGGGTTAGACTCCATTTTGCGGCCGAATCTGCTGAATAGCTTGATTGCCGGGGTCAACCTTTTCCGGAACCAGGTGGATACGGTTGACCAGGTGAGAGGATGGCCGGAGAAGCTTGGGTTGACGGGAGTTCCTGGATCTCATTTCCCGATTCTGCGATTCGGGGATGGGTATGCGACGGCGGCCAATGGAGGTATCAACGACAACAACGATAACGTGCACATGGTGAAGAACACGATGACGTGGACGCAGGGGCGGAGCAACTGGAAGTTTGGTGGAGAATACCGTTGGAATCATTTGAACAATCGGATTCTGACCGATACGCAAGGGGCGCTAACATTCAGCAATTTGGCGACGGCGCTGCCGGGGTCGCCGGCGGGTACGGGAAATTCGTTTGCGAGTATGTTGCTGGGAGAGGTGGCGACGGGCACCGTGCGTTTACCGCAGATTGCGGGGATCCGACGGAGCTACACCGGGTTTTTCGTGCAGAACGACTACAAGTTGTCGCCGAAGTTGACGGTGAATGCGGGGCTGCGGTGGGAGTTTATGGGTGCGCCATATGAGCAGTGGGACCGGTCGTCGACGGTGGATTTAGGCAAGCCGAATCCTCGGGCGGGGAACCGGCCGGGCGCGTTGGCGTTCGCCGGAGAGGGTGCGGGGCGAACGGGGGAGAGCGCCTTCGTGTCGCCGGATTATTCAGCGTGGGGTCCTCGGGGGGGATTTGCGTATGCGATGTCACCGAAGACGGTGCTGCGGGGCGGGTATGGACTTTACTATGCGGACAACTACCTGACGGTTTCGGGAGCCGGCTTCAATCCCGCGGGGACGTTCCAGACACTGGATAACGGCATTACACCGGGATTCCGGTTGCGAGACGGGTTTCCGCAGAACTACCCGAAGGAGCCGTCGATTGACCCATCGTTGCTAAACGGGCAGGCGGCGGCCTATTTGGAGCAATCTTCGGCGGTGATGCCGCGAACGCAGAGTTGGAGTTTCGGTTTTCAGCACGACTTGGGGAGGGACCTTGTGGTGGAAGTGAACTATGTGGGGAACCGTTCGACACGGCAGGTGGCACCGCAACTTTCCAACATCAACCAAGTGGAGCCAAAGCACCTTGCGTTAGGGCAGCTTCTGACGCGGAACGTCAATTCCGCCGAGGCGCGGGCGGCGAACATTCCGATTCCGTGGACCGGGTTTACCGGTTCGGTGGCGCAGGCGCTACGGGCGTATCCACAATACCTGGCGCTGACGTCGGAGCAGGCGAAGATAGCAGCGTCCTCTTACCACGGGGGCGAGTTCAAAATCCGGAAGCGCTTTGCCTCAGGGCTGTCGTTTGAGGTTAACCACACCTGGTCGAAGGCCATCGGGCTGAATGCGCCGGGGTATCAGGGTTTTGGCGGGCTGGACAACATGTTGCAGGATCACTTTAACTTGAGCGCGGAGCGGAGTCTGCTCTCATTCGACGTGCCGCATGCGTTTGTGGCGAACTATATTTACACGCTGCCGTTCGGCAAAACGGGCGGGTGGCGGAAGAAGGTAATGGGCGATTGGACAGTGGCAGGAGTGCACCGGTACCAGGTGGGCTATCCTCTACAGATTTCGATGAACAATTTGCTGCCCACCTTCAACCGGGTGCTGCGTCCTGATCTGGTGGCCGGGGTGAATCCTTCGTCGGGGATTTCGAATGGGGAATTCGACCCGGGGAGGGGGAACCGGATAACCAATGCGCATGCGTTTTTGTCGCCAGTGAGCGGGGGAAACTTCCGGCTCGGTTCGATGGGTCCGACGCGAGGGGACCTGCGGCAGTTCCCTGTGATCCAGGAGGACTTCGTGGTGACAAAACGACTCGCGGTACGTGAGCAGGTGCGGTTCGAGATTCAGGCCCAGATGTTCAATGCATTTAACCGGCACCGGTTCGTAAACTTCGAGCCGAATTTTTCGAGCCCGAATTTCGGGGCCACGCGGGGGACGAATTTGCCACGTTTCATTCAGTTGGGCGGAAAGTTGACGTTTTGAGCAGAGAACCAGAGGCGCTGGCGCGTTAGAAGCGCGGCAACAGACCGGGAGCGGGGGATTTCACCCGATCGAGAAGGGCAGGGACACTGAGTTTCGACGAAACCTCTTTCATTCCAACGACATTGAAGACGGCCCTTGACATGCAGGTACAAATTCCTTCATATGCAGTTGGGAGGTACTGATGAAGCTTCGCATTCATAAGGATTCGGTTCGAATTCGCTTCACAAGAGACGAGGCAGAGGCATTGAGCGAGGGGACGGTTTTGACGGAACATGTCGCGATCGGCCCTTTGGAGGAACAGCGGTTGTGTTACCGGGTTGTACCGAACGGGGCGGAAGGGATTCGCGCCGGGTTTGCGGAAAACACGATCAGCATTTACGTGCCGAAATCAGAGTTGCTGGCCTGGTATGAAGGAGAGAATCTGGCGCTGGAAGCTGTCCAGAGCTGGAATGGCGGGCAGGTCCGCCTTTTGTTGGAGAAAGATTTGCAGCGATTGAATCCAAAACCTGGTGGGGAGCCTGAAATGGTTTATGCGCACCCGCTGTTCGGAAAGAAGCGCTGCGACCATCCTTGATCGATTATTGCCGACCGGAACAGGGACACATTCGAAGGCGGAGAGCGCCACGGCGCGCTCCGCCTTCGGGCACCTGTTTTGCGGCGAAAGTGAAGAGTTCGATGGAGTGCCCGGCCACGCAATCGCGGGTGAGAGCATTGCCGGCGAGGGAGAAGATTGCGCCGGCGGAGACGTGCTTCGCCTGAGGGCTGGAGGCATTCTGGGCCGGGGCCCTGCGGGGCATTGGGAGGCGGGTTTAGTTGCCCTGTCCCATGGCTATGTTTTCGATTTCCACGAAGGCGTTATTGGCGGCGCGGTTGTGGGGCCGGCGGCGGTGGTTGTTTTCGTTGTGGCGCAGCCGCACGGTTTGAGAGTGGCCCAGGGGTGCTTTTCGGCGGCGGTGAAGGAAAGAGTAAGTTTTCGCGGGAAGTAATCAAGGCGCGTAGGTGGAGAGCATCAGGGCAAGTTGATCGCGGGAGACGGGCTTGGCGAGGTAGTCATCCATGCCGGCTTCGAGGCAGAGAGAACGATCCTGAGCGGAGACGCCGGCGGTGAGAGCGACGATGGGCGTGCGGCGAGTGGCGCCTTCGAGGCAGCGGATTTGCCGGGTGGCTTCAAGGCCGTCCATATCGGGCATTTGGACATCCATGAAGATGAGGTCGAAGGGCGAGCTATGGAGAGCGGCGAGAGCCTGAACGCCGCTGGGAGCGGTGTCTACCTGGCAGCCGAGTTTTTCGAGGAGTAACCGGGCGAGACGGAGATTGACAGCGTTGTCTTCGACGACGAGGACGCGGAGGCCATTCGGCGGGACCGGGGTGGGTTCGGGGGAAGGGGGCGGTTGGTCCTGGGCGGTGGCGGGGATGCGGAACCAGAAAGTGGAACCGTGATTGAGGTTGGAAGAGACGCCGATTTCGCCGTGGAGGGCGAGGACGATTTCCCGGCAGATGGCGAGGCCGAGTCCGGAGCCGCCGAATTGGCGGGCGGCGGAATCGTCTACCTGATAGAAGCGATCGAAGACGCGGGCGAGTTGTGCGGGGGGGATGCCGATGCCGGTATCGGTGACGGAGAAACGGAAGAAGCCTGGGCCATCGGGAGCGACGGAAATTTCGATGTGTCCGTGGCTGGTGAATTTGACCGCGTTGAAGAGGAAGTTCAGGAGTACCTGGCGGACCCGGTCCGTATCGGAGACAAGATAGGGTGGGAAGGCGGGGGGGATGGAAGCGCGGATGGCGACGCCGGGGGCGGCGGCGGTTTGCATGGAGCGGACGAGGTCATCGAGCAGTGGTTGGACCGGGAAGGGGGCGAGATTGACGCGGACGCGGCCGGCGTCGAAGCGGGAGAGTTCGAGGACATCGTTGATGATGGCGAGGAGCGAGCGGGCGGAGTTGCGGACGGTTTCGGCGAACTCGCGCTGGCGGGAGCCGAGAGGGGAGTCGAGGAGAAGACCGGACATGCCGATGATGGCGTTCATGGGTGTGCGGAGTTCGTGGCTCATGTTGGCGAGGAAGCGTTTTTTTGCCTCGGCGGCGGCGGCGAGTTGCTGGTTCTGGGCGGCGAGAGCGTGTTCGGCTTTGCGCCGCTGGAAGAAGTTGATGACGAGGCCGGAGATGATGACTGTTTGGAGGAGGAGGAAGGCGACGCCGAGGAGGATCCAGGAGGAGTGGCGTTCGACGAAACTATCGCGGAGGAAGAGGATTTGCGCGTTGGGCGGGAGCGGGGCGTGGGAGAGTTTGAAGCGGGCCATTTGGCGGGCGTCAAACTGGAACTGGTTTTCGTTGTCTTCGACGAAAGGGACGGAGGCGGGCGAGGCGCCGGCGAGAAGTTGGAGCGCGAGGCGGCCGATTTGGCGGCCGTGGTGGAGGCCCTTATCAGCGGCGCCGGCGAGAAAGCCCTGGCCGACAGAAGCGGTGAGGCCGAAGATGGGGACTGGGGAAGCGGCGGCGATCTGGGTTTCGGCGCGGAAGCGATGGAGGTCGGCGACGAAGAGGAGGTCACCGGGGCCGAGGCGATGGCAGCGGGCGAGGAGAGCTGGGAGCGGGGCGACGGCGGAATCGAGGACCTCCAGGGTCCAGGGGGCGCCGGCGGCGCGGCGGGTGAAGGAATCGACGAAGTACTGCGATGTGGCGGTGCCGCTGGAGAGCAGAACGACGCGCCGGGTTTGGGGCTGGAGTTTTAGGGCGAGATCGAGCATGGCGAGGTCGGCAACGACCTCCATGACGCCGGTGAACCGTTGGCGGGGCAAGGTATCGAGGACGCGGCGGCTACTGACGCCGCCAAAAACGACCGGGGTGTTGGGGAAGCAGGAAGGGTTTTGGAGGATGAAATCGAGAGCGTCGTCGTCGGTGGTGATGAGGAGGTCAAAATGGAGCGAGGCGTATTGGGAGCGGTAGCGGGCGAGGAATTCGCGATCGGCGTTGGGGAGGTGGAGGCGGTCGAGAAAATCGACGCGGGTTTCGATTACGGAGGGGTCCTGATCGAAGGCGGCGTGGATGCCACGGACTTCCCCATCGGTCCAGACGTAGCCGGGCCGATAGGAGTTGAGGACGAAAACGCGTTTGGCGGCCGGGGAGGGGGCGCCATGTGCCAGGGCGGCTGCGGCGAGCAAACCTAGCAGGGGCAGGGGCGAGGGCATTTAGGGAACGCGGGTTAGTTTGTCACAGTATATAAACTAAATCCGGCGATGTAACGGAGAAGGGAACGAAACGTAGGAGTAACTATGCGTCGAAGAGGGTTGTTGGGAATGGCAGCAGGAGCCGCGGTGGCAAGCGGGGCGGGAAGCGCGTTTCGGGTGCGGATGGAACGTGCGATGGCGGCGGCGCGTGTGCCGGGGATGGCGGTGGGACGAGTGGAACGCGGGGCGTTGGCGGGAGTGGATACTTACGGCGACTGCACGGAGGACACGGTGTTCCAGGCGGCGAGCCTGACCAAGCAGGTGACCGGATACATGGTGCTGGCGTTGCGGGACGCGGGGAAGCTGTCGTTGGAGCGGACGCTGGTTTCCTATGTGGACGAGATAGGGGACGAACGAGGAAGGCGGGCGACGCTGAGCCATGCGTTGAGCCACAGCACAGGATTCCCGAACTGGCGAAGCGAGGGCGATTTAGCGGCGGCGTTCGAGCCGGGGCAGGAGTGGCGGTATTCCGGGGAGGGGTATGTGTACCTGCAACGGATAATTGAAAAAGTAACGGGGCGGGGCATTGGGGCGGCGGCGGAGGAGATGGTGTTCCGGCCGTTGGGGATGGAGGCGAGCGCGATGCGCTGGCGGGGGAAATGGGAAGGGAGATATGCCGAGCCACATGGACGGGACGGACGGCCGCGAAGAGAGTGGGACAAGACGGGGCGGGCCGTGGAACGGCTGGCGGAACGACTGGGACGGGAGCCGAAGTATGAAGACTCGATTTTGTTACTGCGGGAAGCCGGGATGGCGGCGGTGCCAAACAATGTGTTGCCGAACGGGGCGGCGAGCCTGATGACGACGGCGAAGGACTACGGCCGATTTGTGGCGGCGGCGATGAAGAATCCGGAGTTGCGGCGGGCGCGGGTGACGATGGGGGAAGGGAAAGGCTGGCAGTTGGGGTGGGGCCTGGGATGGGGAATAGAACGGGTGGACGGGCGGGAGTATTTGTGGCAATGGGGGGACAATCCGGGATACAAAAACATTGTGTTCGCGGAGCCGGGAAAGGGGAAGGCGGTGGTTGTGTTTACGAACGGGGATGGCGGCGGGCGGGTGTATGAGCGGGTGGTGAGGCAGGAAACGGGGCAGGAGCATCCAGCCTTATTCCGGATCTAGAAAAAGCGGGCACGGCGGGTGGCGCCATGAGGAAGCCGCGGCAGGGACGTTCGACGAGACGATAGAGCAGGAACGCGGCGGCGGCGGCGATGGCCCAGCAGACAGGCATGACCAACCAATAGAGCAGGGCGGGGGCGTTGGCGGCGGCGAAGAGGGGGAAGAGCAGGAGGGCGAAAACCTTGACGACGGGCCCATGGAGGAGATAGAAGGAATAGCCTGTGCGACCGTAGCCGGCGGTGAGAGAGAGGAGGCGGATTTCGCCCAGCCAGGAATAGCGGCGCTGGACGATGAGTGCGACGCCGATGAGGGTGGCGGTGAGGGCGAGACCGGAGAGCGTGTAGATGGCCTTGCGAAGGGGCGGGAGCCAGGCGGTGCCGAGGATATCGCCGTCGAGCGTGACCCTCAGGAAGAGGAAGACCGCGGCGATCGCCAACAGGCGGCGGAGGACGCCGGAGCGCCTGGCGCTACTGGCAGGATCGGACTGGATTTCAAAGACGAGGCAACCGGCTGGAACGTAGGCGAAGCGGATGGAGAGGGGCCCATCGGCCAGGCCGCACAGGAAAATGAAAGCGGTAACGAGGGACCAGACGAGAAGGCGGCGAGGGCGGGGCGCGGCGCCGTGCAGGAGGGTGAGGGCGACGACGGGAAAGACGAGGTAGCCGGCGATGATGTAGCTGAGCGTCCAGGAGACGGTAAGGATGGGCACATCAGGAAACAGGCCAGGCAATAAGAGCAATTGGGCGAGGAAGGTGGTGAACGACGCTTCGGCGGCTTCCGGGCGGGAGAAGCGGGGATAGAAGCGGCCGGCGGCGATGGCCATGAGCAGAACAACAAGATAGGGGAGGACGATCCGGCTGAGACGAAGGGCGACGAAGCGCTGGTAGGTGAAGCGGCCGCTGGCGATGGATTGGGCAATGAAAAAGCCGCTGAGCAAAAGGAGCAGGTTGGTGCCGATGTTGCCGAGGCGCGCGGCGAACCACTCCATAAAGTCAATGGCGGGAATCCCAACGGTGAACGCATCGGAGAACCCGGAATAGTGGAAGATGAAAACGAGTGTTGCCGCACACGCCCGCATGATGTCAAAAGCCGGCAGCCGGCGTGACTTGACGGACGAATCGTGGCTTCCATGCGACGGTTCAGTGGTCATGAAGAGTACAACCCAGCCCGGCGCTCGTCGCCGGATACGTGAGTATAGCTTAATTTGATCCAGCGGACCACTGGGAACGGGTGAGGCTCGATACAATATTTGTAAAGCTTGTCCAACGTTGCAGTCATAGCGGAAAAACCATCGGTAGCGCGCGACATCGCCAAGGTTTTGGGGGCGACGCAAAAGGGAGAGGGGTATCTCCATGGCGGGGGGTATATCGTCACGTGGGCGATCGGGCATCTGGTGTCATTGGCGCAGCCGCACGAGATCCGGCCGGAGTGGAAGCAATGGCGCCGTCATCTGCTGCCGATGCTGCCGGAAGAGTGGCCGTTGGTGGTTTACGACAAAACCAAAGACCAGTTTGAGACGGTGCGGAAGATTCTGAACTCACCGAAGGTGGAGAAGGTGATCTGCGCGACGGACGCGGGGCGGGAAGGGGAGTTGATATTCCGCTATATCTACGACGCGGCGAGTTGCGAGAAGCCGGTGGCGCGGCTGTGGATATCGTCGTTGACAGCGGACGCGATCAAGGCCGGATTCGCGTCGTTGAAAGACGGGCAGGAGTACGACGGATTGGGGAACGCGGCGCGGGGGCGTTCGCGAGCCGATTGGCTGGTGGGGATGAACCTTTCGCGGGCGTATTCGCTGGCATTTGACGAGGAACTGTCGGTGGGGCGAGTGCAGACGCCGACGCTGGCGATGATTGTGGAGCGGGAACTGGCGGTGCGGGCGTTTGTGCCGGAGGAGTACCGGGAAGTTCACGTGACGTTTACGCCGAAGGGCGTGGCGGGGAAACCTGTTTACGTGGGCACGTGGTTCAAAGCGCCGCTGATAAAGGGCGACACGATGCAGCAGGCGATGCGGCTGCCGGCGGAGACGGACGAGGCCAAAGAGATTGTGGGGCGGGCAAAGAAGGGGGAGGCGCGGATTGCGACGATCGAGAGCGAAGCCAAGAAGATGGCGGCGCCGGGGTTGTACGATTTGACCGAATTGCAGCGGCACGCGAATCGGTTGTACGGATTCAGCGCGCAGAAGACGCTGGACGTGGCGCAGAAGCTGTATGAATCGCACAAGTTGATTTCGTATCCGCGCACGGATTCGCGGCACTTGTCGCGGACGGTGGCGGCGGGCCTGGGTGCGGTGGTACGGACGGTGGCGCCGCAGTACGCGAACCTGGTGGCGCCGGGAAGCGGGGAGCGTCCGCTGGGCACGCGGTTCGTGGACGATACGAAAATCAGCGATCACCACGCGATTATTCCGACGGCGACATCGCCCGAGCGAGTGACATTGAGCGAAGACGAGCGGCGGATCTATGACCTGGTGTGCCGGCGGCTGCTTTCGGCTTGGCACGACGACTATTTGACTGATGTGACGACGGTGATCACAACGATTACGAACGGGGAGACGGTGGATTCGTACCACGCGGCGGGGACGCTGGTGCGGCAACTGGGCTGGAAGGTGCTGGATATAGCGACAGAGAAGAAGGGGAAGGAGAAAGACACGAGCGAGCAGACGCTGCCGACGGAACTGATGGCGGACCAGTTGCAGGAAGTGGTGAAGGCGGAGAGTGTCTTGAAAAAGACCCGGCCGCCGAAGCGGTTTACGGATGCGACGCTGCTGACGGCGATGCAGACGGCGGGGAAGACGCTGGACGAAAAAGAGCTTTCCGATGCGATGAAGGAGAACGGGCTGGGGACGCCTGCGACGCGTGCGGCGATTATCGAAGTGCTATTGAAGCGGGGTTATATACAGCGCCAGGGCAAGACGATGGAGGCGACCGACAAGGGCATCCATTTGATTGAGGTGGTGCATCCGGAAGTGAAGAGCCCGGCGATGACGGGGCAGTGGGAGGCGTTTTTGAAGCGGATTGAACGGGGACAGGGAGAACTGACGCCGTTCATGCAAGGGATTGAAGAGTATGTGCGGGAGGTGGTGGGGAAGGTGGGAGGGGCGGTGGGGGCGCCGTCGCCGGCGCGTGTTTCGGCGCCGCGAGCGGCTTCGGAAGCGGCGGCCGCGCCGGCGTTTGAAGTGAAAACGAATGATCTTCCAACGCTGCTGCACGATGCGTTTGGATTCCGGGAATTCCGGCCGAGCCAGGAGGCGGTTTGCAACGCGGTGGTGGCGGGGAAGGATGTGCTGCTGGTAATGCCGACGGGGGCGGGAAAATCGCTGTGCTACCAGTTGCCGGGGCTGGCGCTGGGCGGGACGACGCTGGTGATCAGCCCGCTGATTGCGCTGATGGAAGACCAGGTGGCCAAGTTGCAGCAGCGCGGGTTCGCGGTGGAGCGAATTCATTCGGGGCGGGACCGGGGCGCTTCGCGGCAGGCGTGTCTGGATTATTTGGCGGGCAAGCTGCACTTCCTGTTCATAGCGCCAGAGCGGCTGCGGGTGCCGGGATTTCCGGAGATGCTGGCGAAGCGGAAGCCGGCGCTGATTGCCGTGGATGAGGCGCATTGCATCTCGCAGTGGGGGCATGACTTCCGGCCGGATTACCGGACGCTGGGGCAGCATTTGCCTGCGTTGCGGCCGGCGCCGGTGATCGCGCTGACGGCAACGGCGACACCGATTGTGCAGAACGACATATCGCGGCAGTTGGCGCTGGGGGAAGGCGGACGGTTTATTCAAGGGTTCCGGCGGGAGAATATCGCCATTGAAGTGGTGGAGGCATCGCCTGGGGAGCGGACGGCGCTGGTGGAGCGGTTATTGGAAGACAAGAGACGGCGGCCGGCAATTGTATACGCGCCGACGCGGCGAATGGCCGATGAGGTGGCGCAAGAGTTGAAGGGATCGCTGCCCGCGGCGAGCTACCACGCGGGGTTGACGGCGGAAGTGCGGGCGAGGGTGCAGGCGGGATTCCTGGAAGGGAAGCTGGACGTGATTGTGGCGACGATCGCGTTTGGGATGGGGATTGACAAGCCAAATGTCCGCACGGTGATTCATACGGCACTGCCGGGCAGCGTGGAAGGGTATTACCAGGAGATTGGGCGCGCGGGGCGGGACGGCGAGCCGTCGCGAGCGGTGCTGATGCACTCCTACGCGGATCGACATACGCACGATTTTTTCCTGGAGAGGGATTACCCGCCGGTACCGGTGTTGCAGAAGATATTCGAAGCGCTGACCGAAGAGCCGCAGGCGAAAGAAGAATTGCAGAAGCGAATGCGCATGGACGAAGAGGCGTTCGCAAAGGCGCTGGAGAAGCTGTGGATCCACGGGGGGGCGGCGGTGGATTTTGCGGAGAATGTGACGCTGGGCAAACCGGGCTGGAAGGAGCCCTACGAAGCGCAGATTGCGCAGAAGCTGGAACAACTGAACGCCATGCTGCGATTTGCCGATAACAGCGAGTGCCGGATGTGCGCGCTGGTGGCGCATTTCGGGGACCGGGCTGGGGCGATGAAGCTGTGCGGGATCTGCGATTTTTGCGCGCCAGGCGACTGTGAAGCGCAGGTGTTCCGGGAGGCGAGCGGGCGGGAGTTGAAGCTGGCGCATGAGGTGTTAGGGACGCTGAAGAAGACTGGCGGGAGGTCGGCGGGCAAGCTGCACGCGGAACTTTGCGGAAATGGAGTGGTGGACCGGGACGCGTTTGAGCAGTTACTGAGCGCGATGGCGCGGGCGGGATTGGTGGAACTGCGGGAAGAGACGTTCCGGGCCGAGGGACGGGAGATTGTGTTCCGGAAGGTGCTGCTGATCCGGGCGGCCACTGCGTTTGAGCTGTTGATAAAGGATCGCCCGGAGAAGACGGTGAAGGCACGGAAACGGGCGGCGAAGAAGGCGGCACCGGCGCGGGCGGCGGCGGACTTGGGGATGGTGGAGGCGTTGAAGAAGTGGCGAGTGGGTGTGGCGAAGAAGGAGGGTGTGCCGGCGTTCCGGGTGCTGACCGATAAGGCGCTGTATGCGATTGCTGAAGAACTGCCATCTTCGGACGAGGAGTTGTTGTTGGTGGCCGGCGTGGGGCCGCGGGTGGTGAGCCGGCACGGGGCGGGGATTTTGCATGTTCTGGCGGCGAACGGGAATAAGCGCTGACTTTAGCACCATGCGCTCCGCGATCAAGAGATCGGGGCGATTCAGCGGACGTCCTCTTTGCGATCCGACTCAATGGTCCGCTTCACCTTTTTGTGATAGCTCTCCCCGAACTGAGGTTTCGTTAGATCGCCGAAAACGGCCGTTGTGACTGTGTGATTCCGGCCTGGCGGTGGACTGGTCCGCCGGCGGCGAGCGGTCTGGTTCACGGTCGCAAAGCCGACTACACAGGCCCTATCGTTGTAGACGACACCGTGGATTTTGCCAAGCGTCAGCGAAAGAGCAATTGGGCAAACTCTATGAGCAATGCTCGAAACGTCGGCGTGCTATGACTCCCTGGGATCTCCCGAAATGTGCTCGGAATCCGTTTCTCCTCCAACACCTCACTGCGCTTGCGGTTTCCCGCCACAAACAGATCCCCGTTGCCGCACCCCAGCCAGACCAGTCGTCGGTTCAATATCAACTTCGGATTGGCCCATGCATTGCCAAATCGATCCTGGATTTCTCTTTCGAAAATGGACCCGCCAAAAGAACCGACACTGCGGAAGACCTCCGGGTGTCGCAGGCCCAACGTAAGCGCGAGCTCACCGCCGAGGGAGTAGCCAGCGATGGCTCGGAATTCGGGACGACGCTTTGAACGATACTTACGTTCGAAATGGGGGAGAACCTCCTGGATCAGGAGAGGTTCAAATTCACGCAGATTGTCTGCGCGAGTTCCCCCTTTCAAGAGGACGTCGGCGCGCGGCATGAGCACCAGGAGGGGCGTCAGTTGCCGTTGAGCGATCAGGTTGTCGAAGATCCGATTCGCGTAACCAACCGTGACCCAGTCGGCTTCCGTTCCCGGAGTGCCGGGGAGCAGAATCAGAACGGGAAGTGGCGCCTTTGTTCTCTCGTAGCCGGGTGGAGTGTAAACGTAATAGCTCCGCGCTCGACCCTGGAGCCCGGAATCGAAGTACTCAACATGCACGGTCCCCTTTGGTACGCGCTGGGGTTCCCACGGTGATGGCGTCTCGCCAGGGACCTCCAGACCGCTCTGTGGAAAGCGTCCGCTAGCGATGACGGTGTTCGTATTTGCGGGATCGACAGCGCGGACTCCATCAACGCTGAAGGCATAGAAGTATGTATTCGGCGCGAGTGGCCCCGCGTTGCCAACCCAGACGCCGGCTTCACGCCTCGACAACGGGATAGGCTTGTCGGTGCGTCCCATCCAGTCCCCCGTCAGCAAGACCTCGCTGGCCTTTGGCGCATAGATCCGAAACGTGACTGTACGGTCTGCGGCTACTTCCGGTGATACAACGGCAGGTGGTCTCGGCGTCTGCGCAAACGAGGCCGCCACGAACGAGCACCAGCCGAGCAACACACGGAGTCCACAGTGGCTCATCGGCATTCCATCTATCAAACCCTCAAGATCAGCCGTGCCACTCCACGCGCGGCGATAGAGAGCGAGTAATGGCGATGGGGACCTCCATCGGAGGTTGGACGACCTCCGCTCCCCTGTGTAACGAGCCGATTTTCAACTGCGAGCATGGCCGATATCCACGATCAGGTAGCCGCCTGACGGAATCGACTCAATGGCGGCGGTGATGTCGGTGGTGCGCTCTCTGATGACTCCCCAGTTGATTGTGCTGAGGACCAGTATCGCGATTCGTCTCCCTGCCAAATTCTGCTGGTAGGACAGTTCCTGGTCCGCCGTAATAAGCAGGTCGAATCCATCTTCCTCGGCCGCCATCAGAAGGGCTCCGTTCTTTAGACCGGACCAACCTCGAAACCAGGTAGTCAGCACCGTGTGGCGGCTGTCGACAAGAAGGCGCAATTTGTGCGGTGCGCTCTCGTCCAGAAGGATCTTCACGCCGCGCGCGAAGCTTCAGCGCTCTTCGCGGCAAAATCGAGGACGGCCAAAACCTGCTCGCGACTCACGTGGAAGTTCTCCAGCACCTCTTCGAGCGACGAGCACTTCAGGTTTTCAAGAATTGCTGACACGGGCACCCGCGTGCCGCGGAACACCCAAGCGCCGCTGACTTTGCCCGGAATGCTTTCTACCGCAGCGCACTGAGACCAGTCCAGATTAGTCATGGGTTAACCTGTTGCCATTGTAGAAGATCCGGCGACCGACCGGCAGACTGTCGCTATAGAACCCGATAAACGGCGATTGCGACCGCGTGATCCCGGCCCGGCGCTCGACCGGTACGTTGGCAAGGGGCGGTCCAGTCTACTGCCGCAACGCCGACTTATCGTTCCCTATCCTCGCGGAGTGCCGATCCTCGGCTAGATTGAGAGCGGCGGTCCAAGTAATTCCATGCCGAACTGGCGCGCACGCTTTCGCGCTTCCGGGCTGTCCCACCGCGAGTAGTTCCCGCCGCGATCTTTGAACGCCCGGAAGCTTTCCTCCATCTTTCCCGCCGGGCTGAAGGTCAGCAACAACCGGCCGACGCCGTTTCCTTGGAACGCGTACGCGTGCGGTGTCCGCCGCGGGACCAGGACGGAATCGCCAGGACCGATTGTAAACCGGTCGCCTCCGACCTCTATCCAGTATTCGCCCTCCAACACGTAGAACCACTCGTCCTCGTTGAGGTGGAGGTGTCGGGCGGGCCCGCCATTTCTTGTGTGTTTGTGCTCCATCGCGAACAAGGCGCCCTGTGTGTCGCCAGTGGACACCTTGAATTTGGCGGTGCTGACCCCAATGGTTCGGTCTTCCCCGAAACGGTCCTCACCGGCGCGGAGACGCTTTCCTGAGGCATGGGCCGCCGGCTTTCTCTGCGCCAGTAGGCCGAGCGGGAGACAACCGACTCCGGCGAGGACAAGACTGCGTCGATTCGTCATAGATTGTGTGATTCCTTTCCGCTCTGGCAGGAGCAACCCTACGGCGCCGGGTACCGGAAGATCACGCCGCCGAGAGTTGCGACGAATAGGTTACCGGTCGCCGAATCCAGGGCCGCGGCTACCGGGAGATTCAGCCCGCTCGCCAGTACTCGCCTCGATGAACCATCGTGCACCTGAACACGCCCGGAAGGCACGGTGGCGCGCGTAGCTGGATCGGCCGCGTACTCCACTGTCACCATTCGCGCAGCGCCCGCCGCGTTGCGCTGACAAACCAGATCCGTCACCATCGACAGGTCGCCCGCCGCCAACTGCGGCTTTGACCAGCCTCCGTCGGAAGGCCGCCAGAGTTTCACTGAGGCCGCGCCGGCCGGGAAGGGGTTGCCGGAGAGGAAGCCTACGAGCAGGCCCCCCTCGACGGCGCACACGGCTGTGGGTACATTGTCCACAAATTGCGGCCCTGGGCGCTGGTCCGGCTGGAAGCGCGTCAGCACCTGAGACTTGCCGGTTAGCGTACTCACTCTCACTAGCGACTCGCTGTTCGTGTCGACCACATACAAGAAGCCGCTGGCAACGTCTAGCGCCACGCCATAAGGAGCGGAGACCCGCAACATCTGAACGCCACCCAGGATGTTGCGGTGCACCTGGTGAAACGCCATCAACCGCTGCACGGTGGCGCGATCGCCAGCGGCGTTCCTTAACTCCACGTCGTAGCCGTCAAACAGCGTCCACTGATCGAGCGGTGCCAGCCGGAAACCGGAGGCGATCGTGTCCGGCTCGGCCGAGAATTCCACGCGGAGTATCGACTGGAAGAGCGGCGACGAACTCCCCGCGGGATTGAACACGAACGGCGGCCCGACCTCCATGTCCGCATCGCCGATCACCAGGTATAGCGTGCGCCCGTCCAGGGCGATTCCCGTCGGACCGAACGCCGGAACGCCATGACCTGGGGCCGCAGGCAGGCCTTCGAGTAGGTTCCGGCGCACGCCCGCCGGGCTGACAATCGAAACCCGACCCGTGTGAAGCTCGCTGGTGCCGCCTTCGCTCACCAGCAGGCTCCCGCGTGGCGTAGCGATCATCTTCTGTGGATACTGCAGACCTTCGGAGAAGACCGTCTGGCCGGGGACCGGGAGGACAGAAACAAGGAGCAACGCGGCACTCAGGAGCGCGGGGTTCCGAGACGACATTAGGTATATCCTTTGCGAAAATTGGTTTCGGCAAGGTAGGCGAAAAAGGCCCTCAGGAGCTATCATTCTTTTTGATGATTCCGTCAGAGACACCTGCAGACGTCAGTCAACTTCTCCGAGCCTGGAGCGCCGGCGAGGCCGGGGCGCTGGACCGTCTGGCGCCGATCGTCTACGACGAGTTGCATCGCATCGCCCGCAGCCACATGGCGCGCGAGCGTTCTAGCCACACCCTGCAGGCCACCGCGCTGGTGAATGAGGCCTTCGAGAGGCTGATGGATTGCACGCGCATGGAATGGCGCGATCGCGTCCACTTCTACTCCGTCGCCAGCCGCATGATGCGGCGCGTGCTGATCGACTATGCGCGCCGCTTCGGCTCGAAGCGCGGCTCTGGCCTGAAGCGCGTTCCTCTAGAAGAGGCCGCCGTCTTCGGCGAGGACTTCTCGGCGGATTTCCTGGCTCTGGATGCGGCGCTCGATGAACTGGCCATGGAGGACGAGCGGAAGTGCCGCGTGGTGGAGTTGCGCTTTTTCGGCGGCATGACCGTGGAGGAAACTGCCGAGGCCCTGGGGCTTTCCTCAATCACGGTGATCCGCGAATGGAACTTCGCTAAGGCTTGGCTTTACCGCGCGATTTCGGGAGGCAACCCGGAGTGACCCGCGAACGCTGGGAGCAGACGCAGCAACTTTTCGCGGCGGCGCTGGAACAGTCAACCGGCGAGCGCTTTGCTTTTCTGGAGCGGGAGTGCGCAGGCGACCTCCAGTTGCGGCGCGAAGTGGAGTCGTTGCTCACGGCGCGCGGGAAGGCTGGCGGATTTCTGGACGAACCCGCTTTGCCAGCGGCCGCCCGCGGCGTCGCACTCGCGAGGCGCAGCATGCAATGCGGCGACATGGTTGGTCCTCATCGATTGATCGCTCGTTTAGGCAGCGGCGGAATGGGCGACGTGTGGCGGGCGCACGATACTCGCTTGGGCCGCGACGTGGCGCTGAAGTTTTGCGGCGGCGAACTGAACCAGCGGATGGTGGGCGAGGCTCGGGCGATCGCCGCGTTGAATCACCCTAACGTCTGCCAGCTCTACGATGTCGGCCCGGACTACTTGGTGATGGAGTTGGTGGAAGGCGAGGCGCCGAAGGGTCCTTTGCCAGTGGCTGCGGTACTGCGTTACGCCAGCCAAATCGCAGACGCATTGGAAGCGGCCCATGAAAAGGGCATCGTGCATCGCGACCTGAAGCCCGGCAATATCCTAATTCGTCTGGACGGCACCGTGAAAGTGCTGGACTTCGGGATCGCCAAGTGGACGCAGGCCGAGGAGGGCATTCGGTCAAACACCGCAAGCGGCACGATTGTTGGCACGCCCGCTTGGATGAGTCCCGAGCAAGCACGCGGCCAGTGCGTCGACAAGCGCGCCGACATCTGGGCCTTTGGACTGCTGCTCTATCAGCTTGCGACAGGCACGAATCCTTTTGAGCGGGCCACGGTGCCCGAGACGCAGGCGGCCGTCCTGACAGCGGAACCAAATTGCGCTGCGCTCCCAGTGGAACTCCGCCGACTGATCCGCAAGTGCCTTGAGAAGGACCCGAAGCAGAGGCTACGCGACATCGGCGATGCTTGGGAACTCCTGGAAAGACCGGCGGAATCCGAGCCAATCCAGCCCGGGACGACGGAGACACGGAGGCGTTGGCTCACGGCAATCATCGCAGTGGCGATTGCGAGTCTGGCCGGGATCGCCTTATGGCGAACCATGGCGCCGTCCGGCACCACGCCGAAGATGATGCGGCTTGATCTCGATCTGGGTGCCGACTTTCAACTGGACGCCTCCGGCGCGGCCGACCTGATTCTCTCTCCCGACGGATCAAGCCTCTCCTTCGTGTCGGGAGGCCGCCTTTACCTGCGCTCGCTTCAGGATGCCGCACCAAAACCGATAGGGTCGCTGAGCGGCGTGCATACGCCGTTCTTTTCGCCCGACGGCCGCTGGATCGCGTTCTTCGCGCACGGCAAACTGCGGAAGATTTCCATCACCGGCGAAAATGCCGCCGATATCTGCCCGACCAGTGCCTACTACGCGGGCGGCGCTTGGAGCGTGGATGGAAACATCGTCGCTTCCTTAGCGGCGTCCGGCCCTTTGCAGGTTGTGCCCTCATCCGGCGGAACGCCCAAGCCGTTCACTGTGCTCGATCAAGCCCGAGGCGAAACTACGCACCGCTTTCCCCAATTCCTGCCCGGCGGCAGGGCGATGCTGTTCACCTCCCACAACGCGATTACCGGATTCGACAGCGCCGATATTGACGTAATGACGCTCTCCGACGGCCGCCGGAAGAGGTTGATCCACGGAGGGAGTTTCGGCCGGTATGTGGCGAGCGGTCACCTGCTTTACGTCACGCGCGGGGCGCTCTACGCTGTGCCCTTCGACGTGGATCGATTGGAGCTAACCGGCGCACCGGCGAGGGTGGAGGGCGATATCGCCTATTCCTTGTTGGGCGCGGCTCAGTTCGATGCTGCCGCCACCGGAACCCTGGTGTTTCGCGCGAGTGGCTCCGGCGTCGCTCGTGTCACCTTGGACCGGCTGGACAACCGGGTCGGTCCCCGATCGTTGTGGAGCAAGCCCGGCACCTATCTGAATCCGCGCGTGTCGCCAGATGGCCAGCGGATTCTCTTGGCTTCGCACAACCAAGCCGATTTGACCCTGTCCGCCCTCGATGTGCGGCGCGAGATGATTCAGCCTATGGTTCAGTACGAGTCCGGAAGAGCGCCCGTAAACCAGCCTCTGGCGATCTGGACGCCGGACAATCGGTTTGTGGTATTCCGGGGGGACGGTGGTATGTACTGGGTTTCCGCGCAACACGGAGGCGGAACTCCGCAGCGCCTGACCACCAGCCCGCTCTCGCAGGCGCCGAGCTCCTTTTCGCCCGACGGCCGCACGCTCGCATTTTACCAGGGCCGCGGAGTGGTTGGCGCCTCGGATGTGTTTACGGCGACCATCAAGAACGACGGGGCGACGCTGGTAGCGAACGACCCGAGGCCATTGGTTGCGACGAGCGCGGATGAGAGCCATCCCTCGTTCTCACGTGACGGCCGCTGGCTGGCCTACTCTTCGGCTGGACCAGCGGGTCAGGAGGTCTACGTGAAGGCTTGGCCTGACGACGGACGGTCCTGGCAAGTCTCCAGCGGAGGCGGATCGCAGCCGCGCTTCTCCCGTTCTAAAGACGTCCTCTACTTTCTGGATGCGGGTCATCGCGTGATGACGGTTCCCTATGACGTCGCGGATCGCGCCTTCGTGGCTGGCCGGGCCCGCCGTTGGTCCGAGCAGCGTGTGGCGGATCTCGGGCCGCATTTCTGGAGCTACGACGTGTGGCCGGACCAAGACGCCGTGGTGGTCCTGACGGTTCCCGAAGGTTCGCAGCACCGCGGAAGCTTGGTCGTAGTGCTGAACGCGTTCGAGTACCTTCGACGCTTGGCGCCCGCCAAGTGATGCGCTGCCATCCCGTAGTCAACGGTCCGATTCGAATGACCCGTCGGCCCGCCGGATTGCGCAGCCGTGGCGAAATACAGTCGATGATGCACTTGGAGACTGGGTGCTCGCAAATAGCTCGCTATGGAACAGGTTGTTCGATAGAGAACGATCAACGGCGTAGTGTAGAATCTCCCTATCCTTGATCGAAAGGCGGCGTGCTGTGAAAGAGTGCAAGGCGAAGCGGCCCGCATCAAGAGGTAGCGACGATGGGGCGAGCGAACGGGAGTAGCGGATAATCGAGGCATGACGATT
>JAEUQC010000123.1 GCA_016789905.1 Bryobacterales bacterium
AAAAAGTTGTGACTCGGGCTGGCGCCGGCGCTGGATTTTCGGAATGTGGCAGTTAAGTAGTGTGTTTTGTGTGGTTTGCTGGTTTCGGTTGGGCGGCGGCGGCGGGGAATGAGTCGAATATGTTTGCAGTTAGTGCATTAAAGTTCTTGACAAATGTTACGGGGGGGGGGGGGAGGATTTGGTTTCGAGTGGAATGTATTTCGGCAGTTATTGCGGTAGTAAGTGGAGTAGAAGAGGACGAGCGGTTCGATGTAATACGAGACTAATAGGGCTCCGTGGGACAGCATTGTCCGGGCGGAAGAAGGGCCGGTAAGCGGTGCGAATTCGCGCGATGTATCCTGCATTGGTATGGGCTTGGGTTGGAGTGGCGGCTGGCGGGTGGGTGGCTGGTCAGACGGCGGGGTCGATTGGGGGCCGGGTAGTGGGGAACGGGGGCGCCGGGGCGCCGAACGCGAAGGTGTATCTGCACTCGTCGCGGTCGACCTTTCGGCTGGAGACCGTGGCCAATGCCGCCGGGGTATACCGATTCGACAATGTTCCTGTTGGGCAATACGAAGTATGCGCGACGGCGATAGGCGGGGGATTTGTTGATTCGTGCGTCTGGAATCGAATGGGGAACCGGGTAACGGTGACGGCGGCGGCGCGGGCGGCGACGGCGGACATCGAACTGCAGAGGGCGGCGAAGCTGCGGATCCAGGTGAGCGACGGGCAGTCGCTGCTGGCGGGAGAAGCGACGAAGGGACGGCCGCTGCGGGTCCACATCTGGACGGACAACTTCGTGGCAATCCCGGTGTTCGGTTCGGCGGTATCGGGGACGGTGCGGAATTTTGAGATCGACGTACCGGTGGCCACGGATGTAACGGTGGGGCTGGAAGGGGCGCGGGTACGGCTGGCGGTGGAGGGGACGGCGGCGGAGAAAAGTGTACTGCGAACGAAGGCGGACGTTGCGGCGGGAAGCGTGAAGACGGTGGCGGTCTCCGTGCTTGGGCTGGCGCCGTAGGGGTGCGTGTCAGTAACCGGTAGTGCGGGCGACTGCGACAGGGCGAAAGGCGAGCACGGCGATGAGACAGGGTATTGGAGCCGGATGGCAGGCGATGGCAGCCGGGGTGTGTTTCGTGGCGGTGAGTGGGGCGCTATTGGCGCAGACACCGACGAAGGAATACATCTATTTGGGCGGGCGGCTGGTGGCGATTGAGAGCACTGGCGCGAGCGTGCAGGTGGTTCCAACGGCGATATCGGCAGGGGCGGTGGGCAGCAGCGGGAGCATTGCAGTGACAGCGGCGGTGGGGGTGGCGTGGAGCGCGGCCGTGAGTGGCGGCGCGACTTGGATTGCGATCACTTCCGGTGGGACGGGGACGGGCAGCGGGACAGTGGGCTACACGGTGGTGGCGAACACGGCGGCGACGGAGCGGGTTGGAGAAATACTGATCGGCGGGACAACGGTAACAATCACGCAAGCCGGGGCGGGCGCTGGGGCCGGAAGCGGAGCGATCGCAGTGTCACAGGAGATCTACCTGATTGGACTAGAGGGCGGCGTGTTAGGGGTGAGCGTGCAGAGCCCGGCCGGGGTGGCGTGGACGGCGACGGCGGACACGGGCGCGAGTTGGATAACGATACCAACCGGTTCATCGGGGAGTGGTCTGGGAACGATGGTGCTACAGGTGGCGGCGACTGGCGCGGCACGATCTGGCACCGTATCGCTGAGTTCCCCTGGGCGGCCAGTAAGGAAGATATGGGTATACCAGGGGGGTACGGGCCAGCAACCGACTGCGCCGACGGTGACTCCATCGAGCGGGACGGCGACGGGGGCGGTATTTACGATCTCGTCAACGACGAGTGCAGGCGGGGCATATGTCGGATGGATTCACGTGCTGATCAATACCCGGCCTGACGGGAGGAGTGCGTGTTACCTGCTGCTGGACAACACGACCAACCAGGTGTTCCTGCTCGATGACGCGGCAAGCAATTGGTGGGTGGAGTACGGAAGCATCGGGGAAGCGAAGGTGGTGCAGAATTCACAATGTGCCGTGAATTTGGAGGCGGCGACGAAAGTGGTCGACGGAAGCGGCGTGCAGTTTCGGATTCCGATTGCGTTCCAGCCGGTGCTGGCCGGTCCGCTGATGGTACTGGCGGCGAGCCTCAACCTGGAGCATCAGATATCCCCCGGATGGTTAGCGCTTGTGGGCACATGGCAGGCATATACGACGCCCGGGCCGCCAGCGAGTCTGTCAGTAAACCCCAACGGAGGAGGAGGGGCGAATCAGGTATTTGCATTCCGGATGGAGAGCGGGGGAGGGGCGAGGTACATCGAGAGCGGATTGATGATGATCCATACGGCGCTGCTGCCAGATGGCGGGTGCTATCTGCACTTTGAGCGATCGACAAGGGTGTTGACGCTGCTGGCGCAAACGGGACAGGCGGCGGCGGCCGGGGTGATGGGAGGCGCGGGGACGATCGCGAACAGCTATTGTTCGATCAATCTGGCTGGTTCGGGAGTGCAAGAGAGCGGCAACGAACTGATAGTAACGGTGGCGGCGGCGTTTCCAACGTTATTTAGCGGGCAGAAGAATACCTATCTGTACGCGGTGGACAGGGCGGGGCAGCCATCGCCGGGGGGATGGGTGCAGGTAGGGACGTGGCTGGTGGATCAGAACCCGGTCCAGATTTCGGCGTCGTCAGTCACGCCGAGCGGGACGAGCGGAGCGTACACGCTATATGACATCAATCTGTCGGCGGCGAACGGAGGGGCATCAATCACTCCGGTGGGCCTTTTCATTGGCGCCGATACGCTGGACAACCGGGATGCGTGTTATGTGATGATCAACGGGAGTACGGTGACGCTGGCGAAGGACGCCGGCGGGTGGATCAACCCGGCGGTGTACGGCAGCATGTGGAGCGGGGGAGAGACGCTGGGGAGCGGCGCGGTGTTGGAGAACGCGCAGTGTAAAGTGGCGATGGCGCCATCGAGCCGGCAAACGATTGGGAGCAACCAGTTGCGAGTCCGGCTTGCGATTCAGGCGTTACCGCTGTTTGCGGGCCAGAAGTCGTTCTATGTGCAGGCGTATTCGGGATCGTACGGTTTGCCGGGCGGCTTTCAGTTTATGCGAAGCGAGACTTTTTTGGCGGCTCCCGCGGCGCCGAAGGCGGTAGGGACGCCGGCGTTGAGCGGGGCTGGATTGACGGGGACGTTGACGACCCGAGTGGAGTCGCCCGCCGGAGCGGATTTCATCCATTCCGGGGTTGTGACGCTGGATACCGATCCAGTCAATGTGAGTTCGGCAAAGTGGTGCAAGATTGTTTACCATCGTTCCTCCGGGCGGGTGCAGTTACCGGACCCGACGCTGGCCGGTGGAGGGCCAATGGGATGGATAGGGCAGGCGACGCCGATCGCTACTCCGAATTGCCAGGTGAACCTGCAGGGAGCGAGCTTGACGGCGCAAGGGACGGTATTGCAATCGAGTTTTCCAGTGTCGTTCCTGGGGACATTTTCGGGAGTGAAAAAGGTGTTGACGGTGGGACTGGATAAGGCGCTGCAGTTTGGGCCGCTGTTCAATGTGCCGGAGACGACGCTGCCGAATGCGTATGTGGGGACGTGGAATGTGGCGCCGGGGTCGTCGCCGATCGCGGTTAGCCCGGCGGGGGCTTCGATGCCGGCGCAGGGCGGGAGCGGGAGTTTCGCGATTACGCAGGGGGCGGGATGGACATTGGGATTCGATGCCACGAAGGTGACAGTGCTGGACGGGGCGCCGCCGAATGGGTTGCCGCTGGCGAGCGGGCAAACCGGGTTTGGCATCCGGACGCTCCCGTATGTCGTGGCGCCGAACAGCGGGGCGCAGCGTACAATCCCGATTACGTTGACGGCGGCAAATCCGGCGGATTCGGCGAGTTTAGTGATTACGCAGGCGGCGGCGCCGGTGTGTGTGGTGTCGCCTGGGTCGGTGTTTCTGAGCGTTAGGCAGAGTATGCCGTATACGGCAAATATTGGAAGCCAGACGGCGGCACAGGCGGGTTATACGGTGACGTGGACGTTGTATCGGAAGGTGGGAACGGATCAGTATGTGGAAGCCAGTAACTTAGAAACGGATGGAACGATGTTGCCGAATGGACAATACACTGCGCCGAGCGGGACGACGACGGTGTATGCGCGGGCGACGTGCAAGATCGGGAGCTACACGCTGGCGCCGGCATATGGGGAGATACAGGTTCGCAGTTACTACCCGGACGATTGTAACTACCGGGTGTCGCTGAGCGATGGGAGCAGCGTGGGGCGGTATGTGGAGATGCTGCTGTGGCAGCAGAACACCGGATGCAGCGGACAACTGCAATCGCCGGCGGCGGTGGATGTGCTGGTGAGCGGAGCGAATGCGACATCGACGGCGGGGCAGTGCCACGTTACCTACTATCCGGGCGGGGGACAGATGCTGTCGTTGATGGACGATACGGGGCTGGCGCCGGCACGGCCGGTGAGCTGGTTCCCGGTGAAGGCGTTAATCAATGGATTGGAACAAGTGACGAACCCAGGACGGGGGATGACGCAGAATTCGCAGTGTCTGGTGGACTATGCGCGGGCGTGGGAGAAGTTCGGGAATGTGCCGCTGCCATTCATGAAGTGGAACATGCCGGTGTACTTCCATCCGTCGTTTGTTGGAGGGAAGGAT
>JAEUQC010000182.1 GCA_016789905.1 Bryobacterales bacterium
GAATCCGCCTTCGCGATGGCGGTGTGGATTACCTTCGCAGTCCGGCGGAAACACCCAGATGATGGCGGGCGTGATGGATGCACGCACCGGGCTGGAAACGCAGAGAACGGGTAATCCTCTGAACGTTGCTATTTTTCACGAGTAATCCAGACGGCGGAAAGTTCTATCCCTGGCTGTCGCGGTCCAGCAGTGCATTCTGCAACCCGCGACGTCCTCGAAAGCGCTCTCGTCCGCACACAAACGGCGCAATCGACCTCAGGTCGTTCCTATTTTCACCACACCGCAAAATCCTCTGGCTAGCAGCGTCCGCGCTTTTCGGCCATCTTCCTTTGCAGCGCCGCCATCAGACGCTCCGAAACCTCTTGCGGAACCACCTGCGGTTCCACTCCCTTATACACGCGCATGGTCTTCTGCGTCGTATCAACCACTACCCAGCAGTTCGGGCACTCGTTGATATGCCGCTGCAGCCGCGCGCGTTCTTCGGGACTGGTTTCCTCGTCGAGATAGGCGTTTAGCTCGGTCAAAAACTGTTTACAGGAGAGCAAACGCGTCATCTCCCTTCCGCTTGAATTGGCGCGTAAGCCGCTCTCGCAACTGCAAGCGGGCCCGCAACAGGCGGCTTTTCACCGCCGGTACCGACAGCCCTAGCGCCTCGGCTGTCTCTTCCGTGGACATTTCTTCCACGTCCCGTAAATGGAACACAGAGCGAAACGCCGGTTTCAAACTCTGGATGGCCTCATCCAGCAGTTTCCGCAACTCTTCCTGCGAATAGGTCTGCTCTGGATTGCCATCCCAAACGGCAATCTCGCGAGTGACGGCTTCTTCGCCGAGTTCGATCTCTTCATCCAGCGACACCATCTTGTCGCCTCGCCGCTTTCGCAGCTTCATTAACGCCTCATTCACAGCGATTCGAACAATCCACGTATAGAACTTCGAATCTCCGTGAAAACTCTCTAAGTGTGTGTAGGCCTTAAGAAAGGCATCCTGCAACACATCTTCGGCGTCTTCGTCGTTCTGCGTGATGTTACGCGCCAGACGGTAAACCTTGCGATCATACTTCCCCACCAACTCAGCAAACGCGCCATCATCGCCCGCGCGAGCGCGCTCTACCAGCGCCCCTTCGTCGAACCCTGCACTCCCGTTGTTCGAATCCATTCCCGTCCCTTGTCCACTATACCAGCCAGTAGCCAGAAGAACCGGAACCCCTCCATGAGCGTTGGCTGCCGCGGCGGACATCATATACTGGTTGATGTCCGAAATGCCGGAAACGATTCACGTTGCCGCCATTCCATTTCCATTTTTTTCAACACTATGAGCAGTTTCGCCATCACCCTTCCAGACGGCAGTCAGAAATCCGTCGCGCCCGGCTCCCGGCCCATCGATGTGGCCGAGGCCATCTCTCCCCGCCTGGCCGAGGCGGCCATTGTCGCCCGAGTCAACGGCACACTTTGGGATCTCACGCGTCCGTTCGATGGCGACGCCACGCTGGAACTTCTCACTTCCAAGAACCCCGAGGCACTGGAAGTTTACCGCCATTCCACCGCCCACCTGCTTGCCGCGGCTGTCCTTGAGCTGTTTCCGGAAACCCAGTTGGGCATCGGTCCGCCCATCGATACCGGATTCTATTATGATTTCGACCGGCCCACGCCCTTCACGCCCGAGGACCTGGAAAAAATCGAAGCGAAGATGTGGGAAATTCAGGCCCGCGATGTGGCCTACGACCGCGTTCTGACCCGCAAAGACGAGGGTCTGGAAAAGTACAAAGACATGTGGATGAAGTCCGAACTCATCCAGGAGCGCGCCGACGAAGTGTTCAGCGAGTACACGCTTGGGCCTGCCTTCATCGATTTCTGCCGCGGCCCGCACGTGCCGTCCACCAGGAAAATCAAAGCCTTCAAACTCCTCTCCATCGCAGGTGCGTACTGGAAAGGGGACGAAAAGCGCAAGCAATTGCAGCGAATCTACGGCACCGCTTTCTTCACCAAGAAAGAGCAGGACGAACACTTGGCCCGCATTGAAGAAGCCAAGCGCCGGGATCACCGGAAAATCGGCGCGGAGCTGGATCTCTTTTCCATCCAGGAACTAGCCGGCCCGGGCCTCGTCTTTTTCCACCCGAAGGGCGGCATCATCCGCAAAACGCTGGAAGACTGGATGCGCGAAGCCTACCTGAAGCGCGGCTACTCGCTTGTCTACACGCCGCATGTAGCGCGGGTCGACCTCTGGAAAACCTCCGGTCACTTCGGCTTCTATCGCGAGAACATGTTCACCGTCATGAACCTCGATGACGCGGAATATCAACTGAAGCCCATGAACTGCCCATGCCACATCCTGGTGTATTCGCGCAAACCGCACTCTTACCGTGATCTTCCACAGCGCCTGGGAGAACTGGGGACGGTGTATCGTTACGAGCGATCCGGCACCATGCATGGCCTGATGCGTGTTCGCGGCTTCACGCAGGACGATGCCCACATTTTCTGCACCCCCGAACAGATCGAAGCCGAAATTATCAGTTGTCTGGAATTCGCCATGGATACGCTCCATACCTTCGGCTTTGAAAAGCATAAGGCGGAGATATCCACTTGGGACGGCGGCGCCAGCGGCAAGTACGATGGCTCCCCAGACCAATGGCAACTCGCTGAAAACGCGCTTCGCCGCGCCGTTGAAAAACTGGGTATTGAAGCCACGGTTGTGCCGGATGAGGCGGCCTTCTACGGGCCCAAGATTGACATGAAGCTGGTGGACGCCATCGGCCGCCTTTGGCAGCTTTCCACCGTGCAATTCGATTTCACACTCCCGCGCCGCTTCCAGCTAGAGTACATTGGCGAGGACGGGAAGAAGCATCAGCCACTGATGGTCCACCGGGCGCTATTCGGGTCAGTCGAGCGGTTCTTCGGCATTTTGATTGAGCACTACGCCGGCGCGTTCCCGGTGTGGCTGAGCCCGGTTCAGGTAGCGGTGATGCCGATCACCGACAAGCAACTCGACTACGCCAAGCAGGTTGCCAAGGAACTCGAAGCGGATGGCGTGCGAGTTTATCTCGACGACCGCAACGAGAAAGTGAACCTGAAGATTCGCGATGCGCAGTTGCAGAAGGTGCCGTTTATGCTCGTTTGCGGCGGTCGCGAGGCGGAGCAGGGAACCGTCTCTGTCCGTCACCGCAAACACGCCGACCAGGGCGTGAAACCGCTCGCCGAGTTCCGTGATCAGATCAAGCAGTTGATCGCCACGCGTGCTAACAGCGATTAGCGCCGTCGTCCTCGGCGCGCTCTTAGTGGGCTCCTGGGTCTACTGCGTCCTTACATGGCTGGCCGCCAAACGCTACTTGGCGCAGCCAATGCCAGACGCAGCGAACATGGAGCCCATCTCCATCCTGAAGCCCCTCTCCGGGCTGGACGATGGCCTGGAACAGAACCTGCGCGGGTTCTTTCAACAGGACTATCCGGACTTTGAAATCCTCTTCGCTCTGCGGACGGAGGCCGACCCCGCGTACACCCTTGTCACCCGGCTCCAGGCCGAGTACCCGCAGGTCCCCTCGCGTTTGATCCTCACCGGCGAGCCCCCCTGGCCCAATGCAAAAAGCTGGAGCTTGCACCTGATGCAGCAGCAGGCGCGACATAGCTTGCTTGTAATGAGCGATAGTGACATCCGCGTTGACAATGGCATGTTGCGCGCGCTGGCCCGTGAATTTTCGAACCCTGCACTGGCGGTAACCACGTGCCCATACCGCGCTGTGCCAGGGGCTTCGTTTTGGTCGAAGCTTGAAGCCATTGGGATGAACACGGAGTTTCTGGGCGGCGTGCTGGTGGCGCGAATGCTGAATGGCATGGATTTCGCTTTGGGGCCGACGATTGCCGCTCGCAAGTCGGCGATTGGGGCGGTAGGCGGATGGGAGTATCTGCAGGAGTTTTTGGCTGAGGATTTCGTTCTCGGCAACCAGGCCGCGGCGCAGGGGCTGGGAGTCGGGTTGTCGAGCTACGTGATTGAACACCGCATCGGTGCACAGACATTGGCGAAGAACTCCGCCCATCGCCTTCGCTGGTGCCGGTCCACGCGCCGTTCCCGCCCCGCCGGCTACATCGGCCAGCTATTCACCAATCCATTTCCGATTGCCCTGTTTCTGGTGGCTGTGGTTCCGTCCGCGGCGCCGGCGATCGCGGTGACTCTTCTGCTTCGCCTCGCCACCGCGTATGCCACCGCGCAACTGGTGCTTGCCGACCCATTGACCAGGCGGGCGTGGCCACTGGTCTTCGTACAGGATCTGTTCAGCTTCGCCTTCTGGGCGGCCGGCTTTTTCGGAAACAAGATCGAGTGGCGCGGCGAGTGGTACTACTTGTGCCGGGACGGCCGGTTCACCAAGGTTTGAGCGTCCGTCCGGCGTTTTAGAATGGAGACGTGATCCCGTACTCGGTGTTCCTGCTGCTTTCGGGCGTCTTCTTTACCCTCGCTGAGCGCATCTGGCCGCGGCATCCGCAACCGGTCGCCAGAAGAGGCTACGGGCTTGATATCGTATACGCCATATTCAACGCCGAGATTGCCGGGTCACTGGTAGCCATCTGGGTTTCCGGCCTCTACTCTGGCGCTCAGGTTCCTCAGTGGCGCGAAGCGCTGGGTATCAATGCGCTGCTTCGCCATCCGGAGTGGCTCCAATTGTTGTCCTTGTTAGTGGTTAAGGACTTCCTGCAGTGGGGTGTCCACTTCGCGCTCCACCGCGTCCCGGCACTCTGGGAGTTTCACAAGGTCCACCACTCCACTGAGGTCATGGACTGGCTCAGCAACTGGCGATTTCATTGGCTGGAGGTGGTGGTCTATCAGACGGTGCTCTACCTGCCTGCCAATCTGCTGGGCCTCTCTCCGCAAGTGACCTTTGGCTGTGCGGTTATCAGCACGACCATCGGCCATTTCGCCCACGCGAATCTCCGCTGGCGCATTGGCCCGTTGAAATACCTCATCAACAGCCCGGAAATGCACATCTGGCACCACGTTCATCCGAATGCCGGACCACAGGACAAAAATTTCGCCATCTCCATCGCCCTTTGGGATTGGTGTTTTCACACCGCCTATGTTCCCGCAGGTCCGCCAAAAAAAATCGGAATATGAGCCGGGAAATCCGCCAATTCCGAGATCTGTGGTATGCCAGATACCGCCGAACAGGGCGGCTTCGGAATCGGCGTCCCACCTGACCCGTGGGAGCCTTCTGTCCATGCCGCCACCGCAACGGGAAAAGAAAAGACCACCATCCGCCTGGGTATTCGCCCCGTCGCCTGCTGGCGTCTGAACAACTGCCGATTCCAGTTTGGCTGCTCCTTCGTCATGCCGGAAGCCCGCAACGAATTCGGGTCTCTGCAATCGCTTCGGTCGCAGTTTGAAGGGGCCCCGCTTTCTGTCTTCGGCCATGCGGACCCGGTGGGTGACGACGCATTCAACAAAGACCTCAGCGGCCGGCGCGCGCTGGCGATCTATGGAATTCTGACCCGCGACGCGGCCCGCTGGGAACGGTTGTACGCCAGCCCCCTTGGCGCCGATTCCTGGAAGGACTCCGAGATTGATACCATGCTCGCCGCCGTTGGATTTCCCCAGGCGAGCGCGAACCGTTCCGACGCCATCCGGGCCTTCCAACAGGCCGATGGCACACTCACCGTCGATGGCGCCTGCGGACCTGCAACGCGAGCACGATTGTTCCTCAAGTACATGGACTACCTCTGTCCGTTCGTTGTGCCGAAGTCGGGTTTTCTCGGCGCCGGTCAGGACCCTGACCTGAAGGCCGACGTCCAGGGCTGTTCGGAGTTCAACCCGCTGCTCGTCTTCAGCCAGGCGGAAACTGACGCCTTCAACGCCTCCGCCGACAAGACGGAGCGCGACAGCGAGAACTCCGTCAACCGTCGTGTACTCGTTCTCCTGTTCGAGCCAGGCACATACGTGCCACCTTCCAAATGGCCCTGCCCGCGCACCACCGAATCCACTTCCGGCTGTCTGGCCCGTATGTGGTCCGATGCTTCCACGCGCCGCAATCCGCAAGCCGTGCGCCGCGTGTTCGAGGACACGCTCGACACATTTGGCTGCCGTTTCTATCACCGGCTGAACGTCGATTCCCCTTGTGAGTGCGCCAGCGGAGGCAAAGTATGGATCAATATCCAACTGCTGGACTCCAACCAGATGCCGATCCCGAACGCGCCCTACAAGCTCACTATCAACGGGACGGTAACGGACGCCACTGCCGATTCCAAGGGCATGTTCACAAAGTTCATTTCGCCCGCCGATTCCGGCGGCACCCTGGAATCCTCCGGGCGAACCTATGACCTCACGTTTCAGCCGCTGCCCCCCGTCACGGAGCTCAAAGGCCTGCAGATCCGTCTCAATAACTTCGGCTATTCCTGCGGCGCACCGAACGGCGCGATGACACCGGAAACGGAAGCGGCGATTCGTGCATTCCAATCTCTCCACGGACTGCCGGAGACCGGCGTCAGTGATTCGGTCACCCAGAATCAAGTCAAACAGATTTACGGAAGCTAGCACATGCCCTCTATCACCGTTCATGCCTATGATCACGGTGCATCCGCCACCGCGCCGCTTCCGAATGTCTGGATCTACTGGAAGGTAGATTCGAAAACCACGCTGCTGCGGACCGATGCCGCTGGACTGCTGAAAGCCGCCGATCTGACTAAGACCGCCTCCGAGCCGGATCCGGTAAAGGAAATGCCGTGGGTTTATACGGCCAGCTTCGACACGCAAAAAGGAACCACCGCCATGGTTGCCTTTACGCGCGGCGCCCGGCCAGTTCCGGAAGCGCAGCTCGATCCGAATCGGTTCACCACCTTCGTGGTCGGTGACCCGTGGCCCGCGCCCTATAAGGCGCCGCCAAACACCCGGGCCGAAGAGATCTGGATTGGTATTGGCATGCCCAACGCCGTGGGCTGGATGGTGAACCTGGACATCCTGCTGCCAGGGCACAAAAGCACTCTTACGGTGCCTCATGAACTCTCCCTGCTGCCGCTGCTTCGCGAAAATGTCGCGTTCGACAGCGACTACTATACTGAGGGCCTCTCCCAAGGCGCGGACATCTGGACCGATACCACCAATTTCGCCGGCGAGGATGAGGCCGTGGCGCCGCTACCGGCAAACAAGCGGCCGAAGAACCTGGGGCTGCGATTTTCCGGCTCGGTGGAAACCCGCGTCACGGGCCTCGATCTGGCGCTGGTCACGCTCACCGGTCTGCCCATTCTGGTTCATCCCACCGCCGCGTCGACGGATCAGCTCTCTATTTTTCCCGCCACACTCGCCGATGGCGGGGATTGCAAGACTTTCATTGCCGATGTGTGGCTGGCGCAACCGGAACGGGATCTCGGTCCGCTCCAGTTGATTCTGAACACGAGAGGCGCCGCGCCAGACTATACCGACGGCTATTTTCTACACGTCGCCGGTGTCCAACTGGGCCTCGTTGACGACCACGAAGCCGCCGTGAACGGCAAGCAGCCCGGCGCGCCGAAACTGGAAGCCGACGATCGCATGATCGTCGACTTTTTGGAGTCGCCGCGGCCGACGCTTGCTTCGCTAAAAGGCCAGACGCGGGCGCGTCGCATGGTTCCCTACGACATGCATCTTCGCCAGCGTCCTTTCAGCACGGATCTGCCCACAGTTGTGGAGATGCCGGAAATGCCGCTGTTCATGGTGGAACTGCAACTGGTTGGCCTGGGCGAATCATCGCTCGGAAATCTATTGAAGTACCGGCAGCACCTCCTTGAAAAGAATCCGGACACGATGGATGTGGATTTTGACGCGTCGATGAATATGTCCTGGGATGGGCCGGACGCGGCGACCAATCACGCGCGTGCCTACCAGTACTCTGCCGACTGGGATTCCGGCGCCCGCAAGGCCAAACTAAAGATCGATTCGGCCGCGAAAGTCTCCGCCGAGTTTGACCCGGCACCGGCGCCGGTGGGCTTTCCCGTGGCCGGCCGCCGCGCCGCCGCCGCTCGCATCAAGGACGTGAAGCGCCGTTGGGGACGCCACGCCGCGGCGAATGAACTGGACGCAGTGGTGCTGGAGTGGCAGCCGGGCATTGTCGATGGCGCGGGCGTAGAGATCATGCGGGGCGGCGACGGACAGGTTTCGCTCAACTCATTAACGATTGCCGAACTCGACGTGCTTCCGCCGGCCGTCAACGATCCGGTCGCGCTCTTGCCCAGATTCCGCATGCAGGGTGCGAATCCGGTGGCGAACCTCGATGCCACAATCGACCTCGTCGTGCGCGAATACTACGACTCCCACGACACCGTGGCGGCGGTAACATCCCTTTCGCTTGCCACGTGGCAATACACCGTCCGCCGCATTCTGAACCACGAGGCTCGCAGCACGCAATTTGGATTTTTGGCGCGGCACTATGGAATCGATGGAGACGCGGCCAACTACTACGGCCTCGAACGGCACATGCCCATCTTCGGGTATCCGCACGGCTATGGCATGGGACAACTGGATAACCCCGCCGTTACCGACGATGGCGCGTGGAGTTTCATCGGCAACCTGCGGGGTTCCGTTGCGCTGCTGATGGGCGACAAAGCCAATGCCACGCACAATCTCCTGTCCCAACACCCAGCCGACACCGATCACTGGCGCGCCTGTTTTCAGCGCAATGTGATCAAGCAATATAACAGTGGCAAGAACGAGTTCACCTGGTCCGGCGGGGCATGGAAGATTAGTCCCAATCAAGCGCAAACAAAAGTGGTGAACGGCGCGGAAGTAGCGAACCCGGAACTGCAATACCCCAACCATGTGCTGGCGGACCAGACCGACGTCGTATATTGGACCGGCTCCGCGGCGGAGCCGGTCTTCGATTGGCCAATCCTCTTTGTGCCCGCCAATTACGGCGAACTGCCGTAGCGGTTACTTGGACCAGGCCACCGCGGTCTGCTTGGATTCGCCCAAGCCTTCGATGCCGAGTTCCACCACGTCGCCCGCCTTCATGAAGATCGGCGGCTTGAAGCCCAGCCCGACGCCCGGAGGCGTGCCGGTGCTGATCACATCGCCCGGCAGCAGTGTCATGAACTGGCTCAAATAGCTGACGAGCGTCCGGATGCCGAAGATCATCTGCGCCGTGGAAGAGTTCTGGCGCGTCACGCCGTTTACCTTCAACCAGCACTTCAGGTTCTGCGGATCGGCAATCTCATCGGTGGTGGCCAGGAACGGTCCAAGCGGGGCGAACGTATCGCAGCTCTTGCCCTTCACCCACTGCCCGCCGCGTTCCAACTGAAACGCGCGTTCGGAATAGTCGTTGTGAAGCGCGTAGCCGGCAACATGGTCCATGGCGTCGGCCTCGTCCACGTAGCTGGCTTTCTTGCCGATCACAAATGCCAATTCCACTTCCCAGTCGGTTTTCTCGGAGCCACGCGGGATCATCACATCGTCGTTCGGTCCCACCAGCGAACTGGTGCTCTTGAAAAAGATGATTGGTTCCTTCGGGATGTCCAGGCCGGATTCCTTGGCATGGTCGGCGTAGTTGAGGCCGATGCAGACGATCTTCGACGGACGCGCGACGCAGGGGCCCAGGCGCGTGCCAGGGGCGACCGCAGGCGCCGAGCCGGCGTTGGCGTCTGCCCACGCGGCCAGCCGCGCCAGCCCGTCGCCGCCGAAGAATGCTTCGTCATAATCGGAGCCAAAACCGGAGGCGTCTATCCACCGGCCATCGGCCAATTGCAGACCGGGCTTTTCAGCGCCGGGATTTCCAAATCGGATGAGTTTCATGTCGTTCCTGAGAGTTTATCGAATTGTGAGCGTGCCGCCATCCACGGGGAGGCCCGTGCCAGTGATAAATGCGGCGTCGTCGGAGCAAAGGAAGAGCGCGGCGGTGGCCATCTCCTCCGGTTGCGCCATGCGGCCAATGGGCTGCGCTTTGGACAGTTTCTCAAACATTTCGTCCTCGCGGCCCGGATAGTTCTTGGCGATGAAGCCATCGACAAAGGGCGTATGCACGCGGCCCGGCAAAAGGGCGTTGCAACGAATGTTATGGGCGAGGAAGTCCTTGGCCACCGCGTAGGTCATCGAGAGCACCGCTCCCTTGCTGGTAGCATACGCGAACCGGTCGTTGATCGCCATCACCGAGACACAACTCGCCAGATTCAGTATCACGCCGCCCGCGCCATCGGCCACCATGAACTTGAGCGTCGAACGCAGACAGTTCGCCGGGCCGAAAACGTTGACTTTTTGAACCCGTTCAAAATCTTCAGGCGTGGTCGTCAACGCATTGCCCACGTGCGCGATTCCGGCGTTGTTGATGAGGATGTGAATGCGGCCGCGCCGGGCGTGTATCGCCCTGATAACGGCGTCCACCTGCGCGGCGTCGGTCACGTCGCAGGGCGAAGCGGTGGCCGTGCCGCCATCGGCCACGATCGCCGCCACTGCACGGTCCATCTCCTCTACATTGCGGTCGAGGATCTCTACGGCCGCGCCTTCGCGCGCGAAAAGCTTCGCGATGGCAAGGCCGATACCGGATGCGCCTCCGGTGACTACGGCGGTTCTGGATTCGAGTTTAGGCATCCCTACCATTGTCTCGTACAATGAAAAGACACATGAAAGCTCACGTATTTGTCACCCTGAAGAAGACCGTACTGGATGCCCAAGGCAAAACTGTATGCCAGGCCCTGCGCGGTATGGGCCACAACTCCATCGTTGATGTCCGCCAGGGAAAGTATTTCGAGATCGATATCGCCTCCGGAGCCAGTGTGGAAGCCGTCCGCGCCGAATTAAATCAGATTGCGCAGGACATTCTGGCTAATCCTGTGATTGAAGACTGCCGATTAGAGATCGAGGAGTAAGCTAGAGAACCTATGTGCGGCATCGTCGGGTATGTTGGAGCGCGAAAGACCGCGCCAATCATTCTGGAAGGTCTTCGCCGGCTCGAATACCGCGGTTACGATTCCGCCGGTATCGCCGTTGTTGGCGCTGACGGCAGTCTGCTGATCCGCCGGGCGTCAGGTAAACTGCACAATCTGGAAGAAGCCGTCCAGCTTTCCCCCGTCGATGGGCACTTCGGCATCGGCCATACCCGCTGGGCCACCCACGGTAGACCCACGGAAGAAAATGCGCATCCTCACACTGGCCCGGCGAAGAACGTCGTGCTGGTCCACAACGGCATCGTCGAGAATTACCTTGATCTCCGCCGGGAACTGGAGGCGCGCGGGCACGTCTTTATTACGGAGACCGACACCGAGGTTGTCGCCCATCTGGTGGAGGTTTATCTCGACGGCGGGCAAAGTTTTGAAGAGGCCGTCCGGACTACCGTCAAGCGAATCAATGGCGTCTTTGCGCTTGCCATCATGTCGTGCCGGGAGCCGGGAAAGATTATCGCGGCCCGCAACGGCCCGCCCGTTGTAATTGGTTTGGGAGAGAACGAGTATTTCGTCGCCTCCGATGTCCCGGCCATCCTGAGTCATACGCGGGACATGTTCTTCCTTGACGACGGCGACCTGGCCGTTGTCACCTGCGACGGAGTCAAACTGATGGACTTTGAAGGCACGCCCATCAAGCGTCAGGTGACTCACATCTTGTGGGATCCGATTCTGGCCGAAAAGGGCGGCTACAAGCACTTCATGCTGAAGGAGATCTACGAGCAACCCCGGGCGGTTCGAGATACGCTCCTTGGTCGCGTCGGGCAGGAATCGGGGCACATTTTCCTTGAGGAGATGGCGATAACTCCGGAGGAATTCGCCGGCTTCCAGCACATTCGAATCGTCGCTTGCGGCACCAGTTGGCATGCCGGGCTCACCGGCAAATTCATGATCGAACGGCTCGCCCGGCTTCCAGTGGAGGTCGACTATGGCAGCGAGTTCCGTTATCGCGATCCCATCATTCCCGAGCGTACGCTTACCGTCGTCATCAGCCAGTCCGGCGAGACGGCGGATACGATTGCCGCGCAGCGTGAAGCCAAACAGAAGGGCTCCAAGACTCTTGCGATCTGCAACGTGATCGGTTCCATGATTCCGCGCGAGGCTTCCGGCACGTTACTCACCCATGCAGGGCCTGAAATTGGCGTCGCGTCCACCAAGGCTTTCACTTCCCAGGTCACGGCTCTCTTTGTACTTGCCATGTATCTCGGCCAGCAGCGCGGTACTCTTAGCGACGAAGCCTCCCGCTCTTTGGTCGGGGAACTAGTCCGGCTTCCGGGTAAACTGGAGCACCTTCTGGGTAAAGAGAATCATTACGAGGACATCGCCAAGGCGTTGTTCCGGGCAACTGATTTTCTATATCTGGGGCGGGGCATTCACTTTCCCATTGCTCTGGAAGGCGCGTTGAAGCTGAAGGAGATCAGCTACATCCATGCTGAGGGTTACCCGGCCGGCGAGATGAAGCATGGGCCGAACGCACTCATCGATGAAAAGCTCCCTGTTGTCGTTCTTGCCGCCTACGACCCGGCCGATGCCTCCAGCCGCATTCGTTATGAGAAGACTCTGTCGAATATTCAAGAGGTGAAGGCCCGTGAGGGCATCGTGATCGGCATCATCAACGAAGGCGACGAAGACGCCCGCAAGATGTGCAGCTATGCCATCGAAATTCCGACGACCTCCGAAATGCTACTGCCGCTGCTTGAGATCGTGCCGCTGCAACTGCTTGCCTATCACATCGCGGTGCGCCTGGGCTGCGACGTCGATCAGCCGCGCAACCTTGCTAAATCGGTGACCGTGGAATGAGGCAGGCGGTTACGGCCCTGACGGTAACCACTCGCGGCAAGGGACTCTACGAGTTCACTGAGGATGTCGAGCGGTGGGTGGCCGGTGAAGCGCTGCAAACCGGACTAGTAACGCTGTTCATTCGGCACACTTCGGCGTCACTGACGATTCAGGAAAATGCGGACCCCGACGTGGTGGCGGATCTGAATGACTGGTTTGGCCGCCTGGTGAAGGAGGGCGACCCGAACTTCCGTCACACCATGGAAGGGCCGGACGACATGCCGGCCCACATTCGCGCCGCTCTCACGGCCACGCAATTGAGCATCCCTGTCATGAATGGCCGTCTGGCGCTCGGCTCTTGGCAAGGCATCTATGTGTTTGAGCATCGCCGGGCGCCTCACCGCCGCTCGGTGGCCCTGCATTTCGTAGGCGAGTAGTCCCCGTTCCGGTGGATCGGAATGATATATTTTATTCACTCCTGCAACGAGGGGAAGTGTATCTATGCGCTTATTTGCCGTACTGCTGCTCACCGGCGCCGCAATTGCCCTGCTCGCCGAAACCGGCCAGAAAAAAGAGTTCACACCCAGCCAGAAGCGCTGGTGGGCCTTCCAGCCCGTGAAGGCGGATCCGTCCGCGACGATCGACTCGCTGCTGCGGGCCAAGATGGCGGAAAAGGGCGTTGCCCCGAACCCGGCTGCTGATAAGGTCACATTGCTTCGCCGCGCATCGCTGGTGCTGACCGGTCTGCCGCCTTCCCCAGAAGAAACGCAGGCGTTCCTGGCCGATGCGGCACCCAATGCCTTTGAGAAGGTGGTCGATAGACTGCTGGCTTCCCCTGCCTACGGAGAACGGTGGGCGCGCCACTGGCTTGACCTCGCCCGTTATGCCGACTCGGAAGGCTTCAAAGCCGACGAGACGCGCCCCAATGTCTGGCGCTACCGCGACTACGTTATCCGCTCCTTCAATGCCGACAAGCCCTACGACCGTTTTGTCAAAGAGCAGATCGCCGGCGATGAGCTGTACCCCAACGATCTTGACGCCAAGGTCGCCGTTGGGTTCAATCGCCATTTCCCTGATGAATCCAACGCAGCCAATATCCGGCAACGCCGCCAGGAATTGCTCTTCGATATTACCGACGTCACTGGCTCGGTCTTTCTTGGACTCACCTACGGCTGTGCCAAATGCCATGACCATAAGTTCGATCCTATTCTGCAAAAGGACTATTACCGGCTCCAAGCGTTCTACGCGAACACGCGAATCGAGGACGAGGCCGTGCTTCTGCCCGGCCCCGAACTGGCCGAATGGAGCGCGCGAAACGCCGCGTGGGAGGCAAAGACTGCGGGGATTCGTGCGGAGATGAAGGCGCTCCTCGATGTTCCGCGAAAAACGAAGTTCGATGACCGGTTGTCGCGCTTCCCCGAAGAGATCAAAGAGACCATCCTGCTCGAACCGGCGAAGCGCACTCCATTCCAATGGCACATGTATATGAAGGCGAAAGCCCAAGTGACCTTTAGCGACGCCGAATGCGCCAACGCGCTTCGCGGTGCTCCGGCCAAGCGGTACGCCGAGTTGAAGAAGGAACTGGCTGCCTTCGATTCCATCAAGCCGGCCGACCTGCCGATGGCCCAGACCTTGGCGGAAATGCACACCGAAGCTCCCAAGACATTTCTGCTCAAGAGCGGCAACTTTGAAGCGCCTGCCGATGAGGTGGCGCCCGGCTTTCTCTCTATCCTTGACGCGTCCGATGCCAACGTCTCCAATGGCCGGCGCTCGGCGCTGGCAAATTGGATTGCCAACCCTGCCAATCCGCTCACCGCGCGCGTGATGGTGAACCGCGTCTGGCACTATCAGTTCGGCCGCGGCATTTCGGCCACGCCGAGCGATTTTGGACTCATGGGCGAACGGCCCGCAAATCTAGCTCTACTGGACCACTTGACCGCGAGCTTTATCGCCGACGGCTGGAGCCTGAAAAAACTGCAAAAGCGGATAATGCTTTCCGCTGCCTGGCAGCAGTCGAGCGACAACAATCCCGCAAGCGCCGCCAAGGATTCCGAAAACAAACTCTGGTGGAAGTACCCGCGCCACCGCCTGGAGGGGGAAGCCGTCCGGGATTCGATGCTCGCTGTCTCCGGCCGGCTGAATGCAAAAATGTTTGGCCAGCCCGTGTTTCCGCCGCTCCCGGCGGGAGTGGTGACTCGCGGTGGCTGGAAAGTGAATGCAGATCCATCCGAACATGATCGTCGCTCCGTATATGTATTCGTGAGGCGCAATACGCGGTATCCGATGTTTGAAGCGTTCGACATGCCGGACACGCACGAAAGCTGCGCCCGGCGGAACATGACCATCAACCCTTCGCAGTCGTTGGAACTGATGAACAGCAGGCTGGTGACGGAGTGGTCGCGTTCCTTCGCCGCGCGCGTGCGCAACGATGGCGGCCAATCGCTGGACGGCATGTTGGAACGGGCCTGGAAACTGGCCTATCAACGGCAGCCCAAAGAGGCCGAACGCCTCACCGCACGCCAGTTCCTGGAGCGGCAAACCAAGCTGACCGGTGACGAGGCGCAAGCCTGGGCCGACCTCTGCCAGACGCTGCTTTCCACCAACGAATTCCTCTACGTGAACTAGCCATGAACAAGCACCTGCGGCACCACTGGAACGTATCGAACCGGCGTGAGTTCTTTGCGCGCGCGGGTTCCGGGCTGGGCGCCATCGCCCTTGGCAGTATGCTCGCCGAAGGCGCCGAAACGCCGAAGAAGACGCACTTCCCCCCGAAAGCCAAGTCCGTCATTTGGTTGTTCATGGAGGGCGGGCCGAGCCACATTGACCTGTTCGACCCAAAGCCGGAGTTGAACAAGCTTGCCGGCCAGCCGATGCCGGCCAGTTTTGGCAAACCGATCACCGCCATGGGCACCGGAGGCAATACGCTCATGGGCTCGCCGCGCACGTGGACGCAGCACGGGCAGTCCGGCATCTGGGTGAGTGAATGGTATCCGCATATTGCCCGGCATGTCGATGATATGACCGTCATTCGCTCCTGCTGGGCGAATGGCTTGAATCACGTGGGCTCGGTGTGCCAGATGAACACCGGCGATATTCTGGCCGGGCGTCCCGCGCTGGGTGCGTGGGTCACCTACGGGCTTGGCACAGCAAACAAAAACCTGCCCACCTTCGTCGTCCTGACCGATGACAAAGAGGTGCTGGGCGGGCCGAAGAATTGGTCCTCCGGCTTCTTGCCTGCTACCTATCAAGGGACACAGTTTCGGCAGGGCGACACGCCCATTCTGAACTTGAAGCCGGGCGACGGTGTCACCGACGAGCGCCAGCGCAGCCGCCTGAGTCTGCTAAAACAGCTCAATCAGCACTGGGGCGCCGACAAGACGGAAGATACAGACCTGGACGCGCGTGTGAAGTCCTTCGAGCTCGCCTACGAAATGCAGTCGGCTGGTGCCGAGGCCGTCGACATCACGAAGGAGACAGAGGCTACGCGCAGCCTCTACGGCATGGACTCCGAAGATACACGTCAGTTCGGCCACAACTGCCTGCTGGCCAGACGGCTGGTGGAGCGTGGCGTGCGGTTCGTTGAACTTTACTGCGGATCCGGTTCCGGCTGGGATGCGCATTCCAATATCGAAGGCAACCATGGAAAGTGGTGCAAGGTCTCCGACAAACCCATCGCTGGCCTGCTCGCGGATTTGAAGCAGCGAGGTCTGCTGCAGGACACCCTCGTTGTCTGGGGCGGGGAATTCGGGCGCACGCCGTTCAATGAGAAGGGCAACGGACGCGATCACAATCCTTGGGGCTTCACCATGTGGATGGCCGGCGGCGGCGCCAAAGGGGGGCAATACGTCGGTACCACTGATGAGATTGGTTTGCGCGCTGTAGATAAACCCTGCCACGTTCACGATATTCATGCCAGTATCCTGTATGCGCTTGGCATGGACCACCTGCAAATGACGTATCAGCACAACGGCCGGGCCGAACGCCCGACCATTGTTGGCGGAACGATTTTCAAAGAGATTTTCGCTTGACCGTTTTTTTCCCATTCCTCTTTGCGGCTCTGGACGCCGAGGGTGACCGCGAGCTGGCGAAGCGACTGCAGCGGCGGGACCCGCAAGCGTTAGCGGAGCTCTATGACAAGTACGGGCGCATCGCTTTTTCGGTGATTGTGCGAGTCGTCCGAGACCAGGGAATCGCCGAAGATCTGACCCAGGAAACGTTTCTGCGCGTTTGGAACCGCATGGCCGGGTTCGATGCCGAGCGTGGCGCTCTGGGTGCCTGGGTCTTGACGGTGGCGCGCAACAGGGCCATCGACTATTTGCGCAGCGTCGATGGCCGCACAAGGCAGAACGCTATCGAATTGAGTGCGACGGAAACGCCGGCGGTCTTTGTCGACCTTGAAGCCAACCTGATGAATAGTGACCGGGCGCGGCAGTTGAAGAGCGCGTTTGAAAAACTGAACGAAAAGCAGCGAATGGTGATTGAACTCGCCTATTTTGAGGGGTTGTCGCAGACGGAAATGGCAGAGCGGCTGAAGCAGCCACTGGGAACTGTGAAGACCTGGGTGCGGACTGCGCTGCAAATCTTGCGGGCGGAACTGGAACAGGCGGTGCCGGCATGAGCGAGCACAACGACCTCTACGAACTTTATGTGCTCGGGTTGCTGGAGGAGCCGGATCGCTCGCGGATTGAAGACGACCTGCGGCGGAACGATCCTTCGGCGCAGGCACGGCTGCGAAAAGCGTTGGAGACCAACGCGATATTGGGAACCTTGGCGCCCGATGTGGAGCCTTCGAAACAGCTCCGCCGGAAAGTGCTCGCAATTGCTGAGCCGGGTTCGTCTCGCGCCCCTTGGTACTGGGCATGGGCAGCGTTGAGTGCTTGTCTGGTAGCGGGCCTCGTTTATACCAGCTCCGAACGCCAGGAGTTACGGTCCGAACTGCAATCAAGGGACGCGATGCTTGCCTTCCTGCGCCGTCCTGACACGCGGCTTCTGAACACGAGCGGCGGAGCGGAACCCCAGCCGGTGGCTAAGGTATTCGTGAACGGATCGCAAGGTGTGCTCCTGGTGGCGGCGAATTTGAAGCCCCTGGAGGCTGGCCGAACTTACGAAATGTGGGTGGTGCCGAAGGTGGGCGGGCCGCGCCCCATGGGGTTGTTCAAGCCGCAGGCCGACGGCAGCGCCATTCACCTGCAGCCGGGGCCGGTGGCGTTGGAGGAGGCCGCCGCGATCGCGCTTTCCGTGGAGCCCGAAGGCGGCTCGCCGGCTCCGACCACAACGCCGTTCTTAATCACACCGGTGGCGGAGTAATGGAGTGCCGCGCAGGGTGCGGAGCCTGTTGCATCGCGCCATCAATATCCAGTTCGATTCCCGGAATGCCGTTTGGAAAGCCGGCCGGGGAACGGTGCGTGCAGTTGACCCCGGAGAATCGATGCCAATTGTTTGGTGACGCCAGACGGCCGCGTGTCTGTGCGGACCTGATGCCCAGCCGGGAAATGTGCGGCGAGTCTGATCGCCATGCGCTCGGATTCCTCACGGTACTGGAACTTCGGACGCGCCCGGCGAACGGCTAGATCCATTCGCGCCACTTCAGCAGGACGACCAGGCACGCGGTAATCGTGAGGGAGGCAACTCCGGCGTAAATCAAGCCGTTCGGGTTGTGGATCCAGGGCATGGTCTCGAAGTTCATACCAAAAAAGCTGCTCATCGCGACGCTGGGCAACGCGATGGTGCTGAGCAGGGTGAGCACTTTCATGGTCTGATTGGTGCGGTTTGCAACGCTGCTGAGGTAGATATCGAGCGCGCCGCTCAGAAGGTCGCGCGACATCTCCACCGTCTCAATGTGTCGGGACAAGTGGTCGTACACATCCCGAAAGTATGGCGTTAGTTTAGGACTGATCAACTCATGCTCGGCGCGCATCAAGTGCCCGGTCAGGTCGCGCGTTTGCGTCAGGACTCGCCGCAACTCAATCAGGGCGCGCTTCAGTGTGAAGATCCGTTCGAGAATATCGGGTTCGGGGTTGGCTAATACCTGATCTTCAATCGCGTCGATTTGCTCACTGTAGTTGTCGAGGATTGGAGCGTAGGAGTCGACAATTCCGTCCAGAAGACGATAAAAGATCTGGTCGTTGGAGAGGGCTTTGTTTGCGCGATGCCTCTCCACCATCGCCAGCAGCGACTGACAGCCCGTCTCCTCGAACGTTATCAGGTAGCCGGCGCCAATGAATACATCAAAATCGCCAAATGTGCTGTTGCCTTCCTGGTCCTTGTGAACGGGCTTGAAGACGGCGAAGAGATAGGTGTCGCCTTCTTCAAGTTTGGCGCTCTGGTCCTGATGCTGGCAGTCTTCAATATGCAGTGGGTGTAGCTCGTAGCGCTCGGCCAGTTCGAGCAGTCGCGGTTGTTCACCCTCGTGCAGCGCATGCCAGTCCATATATGTACTATACTGAGCGCGATTGCCATGGCTACCGTAATGCAGATCCAAGGTTGGCGCTGTTACTTCAACTCGAATGAGGGCGACGAGCCGATGCATGTGTATGCGCAGAAGGGGCAGTCCGAGACCAAGTTCTGGCTGCACGCCGATCAGTATGTGGCCGAAGAAGATTTTGAGCACAACTTGACCGCGCGCGGAAGGCGCGAGATTCGCAAGATTGTCTATCTGCATTTTGACGAGATTGCAGGCGCCTGGTATGACACCTTCGGAGGCCGGCGTGTCTTCTAGCCTTACGGTTTATGCGCGCGAAGCGCAGGCGACGGATACGCACCTGGTTATCCTTACCCACAGGGGTAAGCACGAAATCCGGTGGGAACTTTGTTCGGATCGGCTGTCCCAGGCGACGCAGGCGGAGCGGGCGCGGCTGGTTTTGTCGCCATCGGGCGCGTCGATCCGATGGCCGCTGCTGGATGAAGATCTTGCGATCGGTCCGCTGATCCTACCGTCTCGATAATCTTTGAAACACTGGCGGGGGGCAGGCGATCTATCAGCAGGACCCGTGATCGCGGTCCTCCTGGAGACGCATGGTGGCGCAGCCATCGCGCACCGGGATGTAGTACGGGCGAGGCCGCCTTTTCGTAACGTTTCAGTTATTGGGAGGCGGCTTCGCGCGTTGACGCCTTGGTGGCGACGGCGAGCAAGGTCTCCAAATGGGGAGCCTCGTCCTCCCGGTGGACTGTCGTTACATCGGCGGCCCGGAAGCGGGCCTTTCGAAGAAAATCGAGAATTTCGACTTGCGTGAAGCCGAGCCATACGTCGGCATAGAGCTCTCTGGCCTCCTCGAAACTATGGCGTTGGAGGTCCAATATCACGACTCGCCCGCCAGGCCGGAGAATTCGAAATGCCTCCTGCACCGCTCTCTGCGGATGAAGTGCGTGGTGGAGCGATTGGCTGAAAAGTGCCAAGTCGACTGAGGCGTCCGGCAGGGGCAACTCCTCCAGGTCCCCCAGTTGAAAACTAACGTTCGTGGCGCCCGCTCGGCGGGCGACGCCGGCGGCGTACTCCACCATCTTTTCGGAGTTGTCAATACCGGTGACCTCGATCGCGCGTTGGGCGAGCAGCAGCGAGAGCGTGCCCTCTCCTGAGCCGATATCGGCGATCTGCATCGGCGGCAAAAGCCGAATGAGCATCTCGGAAAGGCCCTTCCATGAGCGGCCTGGAACGTAGTCGCGTCCGAATCGGCCCGCGAGTTCGTCGAAATACGAACGCACCCGGTCCTTGCGCTTCTTCAGAATCAGCCGAAGCGCCTCGTCGTCATCGCGCGTTTCGGCAAGTTCCAACGCGGACTGCCGAATCACGCCAGAAACAGTGGGGTCGCCTGTGAAGCGATACAGGCTCTTTTGCCCGGCCTTGCGCAGTTCCACAAGCTCCGCCTGGCGCAGTTGGGAAAGGGCCATGGAAATGCGGCTCTGTCCCATGCCGAGGATTTCCTGCAATTCGGCGACGGAGAGTTCCTCGCGATCAAGGAGACGGAGCATCCGGAGACGGCTTTCGTCACCGAGGAGGCGGAGGGCTTTGAGCAGTCCGGGCATTGAATACACATAGAATATCAATAAATCATGATCCCTTGATGGGAGTATGGTAGTCTAACGGTTGAGGAGTTTTATCTACCGAATGAGTTCCACTGCTAATACACTGGCGGCCGAGTACAAGGTTGCCGACCTCGGGCTGGCCGATTGGGGCCGGAAAGAGATTTCGATCGCCGAGCACGAGATGCCCGGCCTCATGTCGATTCGTGGGAAGTACGCGAAGGGCAAGCCGCTAGCGGGTGTGCGGATCACCGGATCGCTCCACATGACGATTCAGACGGCAGTACTGATCGAGACCATGGTCGATCTGGGCGCGAGCGTGCGCTGGGCGAGTTGCAACATCTTCTCTACCCAGGACCACGCGGCGGCTGCCATTGCCGCTGCTGGCATTCCCGTGTTTGCCTGGAAGGGCGAGACGTTGGAGGAGTATTGGGAATGCACGATGCGCGCAATCGATCACGGCGGGGACAGGGGCCCGGAGATGGTTATCGATGACGGCGGCGACGTCACACTGCTGATTCACAAAGGGTACGAACTCGAAAACGGCAGCGACTGGGTGAATACCCCTTCGGGCAGCCATGAAGAGAAAGTGATCAAGGACCTGTTGAAGAAGGTTCATGCGGAGAAACCTCAGTATTGGCATGGAATTGTGGCTTCCTGGCGCGGCGTTTCTGAAGAGACGACGACCGGCGTCCACCGCCTGTACAAGATGCAGCAGGACGGCAAGTTGCTCGTTCCGGCGATTAACGTGAATGATTCGGTAACCAAGTCGAAGTTCGACAATCTGTATGGCTGCCGGGAATCTCTGGCTGACGGCATCAAGCGGGCCACCGATGTGATGCTGGCCGGTAAAGTGGCCGTTGTTTGCGGGTATGGCGACGTGGGTAAGGGCTCGGCGCAGTCTCTGCGAGGGATGGGCGCGCGTGTGATTGTCACCGAGATCGATCCGATCAATGCTCTGCAGGCCGCGATGGAGGGCTATCAGGTTACGACTGTTGAAGAGACTCTGGGTTTGGGCGACATCTATGTCACCACCACGGGCAACGTGGACATTATCACCCTCGAGCACATGAAGCACATGAAGGACCAGGCCATTGTGTGCAACATCGGTCACTTTGACAACGAAATCCAGGTCGATAAGCTGAATCAGTGCGAAGGCGTCGTGCGGTTGAATATCAAGCCGCAGGTCGACAAGTACACCTTCCCCTCGGGCAATTGCATCTTCATGTTGGCCGAAGGGCGCCTGGTGAATCTCGGTTGTGCTACGGGCCATCCGAGTTTCGTTATGTCCAACAGCTTTGCGAACCAGACGTTGGCGCAATTGGATCTTTGGGCGAACAAGGATGTATATAAAGTCGGTGTTTACACCCTACCGAAAAAGCTGGACGAAGAAGTGGCGCGGCTTCACTTGGAGAAGATTGGCGTTAAGTTGACCGTGCTAACGCCTGCCCAGGCCGATTACATCGGAGTTCCGGTGGAAGGTCCCTACAAGCCGGATACTTACCGTTACTAGAGGTTGGAATTCTTTTCCTGGCCCCCGCCATCCAGCGGGGGCTTCCCTTGCGCTTCTACCGCGCTTCTTCGCAACGATCGGATCGCCTGCCGCCTCCAGAGGCGATGTTGTCGGGAAACGGTTCAGAAAATTCCGCTTCGCGATGATTTCTGACGTCTGGCGCCCGTAAGCCCAACTGGGTCCGGCCTACGGGCAACCATGGTTCGTGGGTTAGTCGGTCTAGTCGACCACCCGGACTGGTACTGATGTTGATTGCCCGCCCTGATTAATCGAGAGAGGGATATTGAAGCCCGTCGGAACGGTACGCGGCACCCGAGCATTGACTTGATAAATGCCGACTTGTCCCGGCATCAGTCCCGCGAATTCGATACTCAGGTTCACGCCTCCCAGTTGAACGACGGGGGTAATCACCGGAGTAGCGATTGGATTGGACCCAGCCGGGAACCCCGCCTCGACGGCCGGCGACGTGTTCCCCATACCCGTTAGGTAGATCGAGATCACATCTTCCCAGTGAATGGGGTTGGAGACCGTCACGACTTCATTGTTCCTGGCGCGAATCACGGTGGGCAACTGGGTGTCAGTTCCGTTTGTGCCCGACCTGAAAATACTCGGCGCGGCCGGCAAAATAGTCAGATTGAAATTGTCGCTGACGCCGCCAGGCGTTCGCAGAATCAACGTAACGTTGCCATCCACTTGGTACGGCATCTGGGCGTTGATCTGTTCGCTGGAGGCGAACAGCATCGGGACAGGGACGCCATTCACGGTCAAACAACTCTCGCCAAGCGCGGTCGGAAGGGGAGTGGTGCTGCTCGCCTGGTTGACCGGGCTGAGATTCGTCCCTATCAGCGAAATCAGACTCCCAGGAGCTGTACTTTGCGAGAAATCGGCAGCGTTTACTATGCGATCGATTCGGGGAACTGCGACGGCGGAATCATAAGCCCACGGCAGCACCGTAATTCCGCTGGTCGTTAAACTCACAATGGCCTGACGGCTATATAGCGGCGCCAATGTTCGCGTAAACGGGCGGGCCGTCTCCGATAGGAGCGGAGCCTCGGTCATGCGTGTCGAGCGGAGTGCGGTGCTGCTGGACATGTCGAGTCTCTGAATGATCCCGGGACTTTGGGCATTCGGAGCTGTTGTCCTAAAACCACCTTGGTCGACAAAGGCGAATCCTGAGTTGGTGCCGGTTCCTGTTTCAAACTGCCTCGTTGGAACCAATGAGGCGTTGAGGAGCAGGTTCCCGACTACGAACTGGTCGAAGTTGGATGCCGCGTAGGCTCCGCTCAATGACGTGCCCTCTTTCCTCGAAATCGTAAACGAATCGACGTTTGCGTTATAGAGCATTAATGTGCCATCTGGCTGCAAGGCAAGAATGGAAGAGCCATTCCCGCTGGCGACCAATACGGTGTTTACGTTGATGTCGTTCTTAAAGATCCCGAGCGTAGGCGGTGTGTTGGCAGACCGCGTCAGCAAGTCGACGCGATCGATGGTGTGGGTCGGTCCGGCCACTCGGGAGGCAACCAGCGTTGCCCGTCCGGAACTCGCGATCGACTTCGGATAGTGTCCAAACGGCATCCGGATTGGAGCGCTTGGTTGCAGGGTCTCCAAGTCGAAGACACTGATGAGTTGGGAGTTATCATGCCCAACCATCAGCCACCGGCGGTCGAAGGAAATGGCTAGCTGTGTGGGGGTATTGTTCGTTCGAAGGGCCGCAATCTGCGCGTAGCTGGAACCGTCGAAGACGAGGACCTGATTGGTATCTTGACGAAGCACGAAGTAGCGATCACGAGATGGATCGGCGAGGATATCGACGAGTTTCCCCGGCACGTTGACAAACATGCCGCGCTGGTCCGGCTCCTTGTTGTTGATGAGCACCCGGACACTGGGGGCAATGTTGACGGCGTCCGCAGATGCGATTTCGATTAGACCGGTGACGGTACCCTTCGAATTTTGATAGACGGTCGGGTCAACGCGAACAGTGATCGTTGCCGGTGTTACTCCGGACGAGGGGCTGACTGTCACCCCGGCCAACCGCGAGGTCAATTGGAAAGCGGTCCGATTCCCTCCAGGATCGAGCACGGTAAACTGCTGCGTGCCAACTTGCCGGTCGCAGAAGTTGCCTCGAAATGAGAGGTCTTCAATCGACGCAATCACCCGTGGTTGCTCGGTCATTCGGCCGGCCGGAATAACCGTTACCCCGCTTTCGGAGATGGCGTACATGGCGGCGCCATCGGCCGACATGACACTACGCCCGGACAAATTTTCTTGCAGGTTCAACCGCTCTAGGACTGTCAGGTTGTCCGGTTCGAGCACCTGCAGTTGCGGCTTTTCGGTCACGCCAGCGGTGCTGGATCCGGCTTTGGTCATCTGCGCATAGATCAGGTTGCGCTGGGTGTCGAAGACGTGGGAGCCGATGTTCAGCACGCCGGACGGATCGGGGAATTGCGAAACCAGAGACCCCGAAAGATCGCCAAGTGCCCACCCCGCAAGATGCAGCGAACCATCCCGGTTTGAACTGATAACTCGCGGCCCGAGTGGAGGTGTCGAGGTGGCCATGAACGCCGAGAGACGGCGAATATCCACGTCGTAACGGAACTCTATCGTCAAATTGTCAGTCGCTCCGCCGGCGAGAAGCCCGAATATCTTCAGCCCGTCGCCAGAGGCGGTCATCGAACTGGCCACGATGTTAGCGGGGACGTTGCCCGTTGTGACGGGTAACGCCTTTGCGGTTACTCCGGCGATCGTTTCTAATGTCTGGGTGGAGCCCGTGGCTGGGTCCAACAGCAAGAACTCCGTAGTCGTCACGAGCAGTGCTCGTCCGTCGATCCCGAACGCGACACCCAGGGGGGGCGCGCCCATGGCGAAGGTCTGTCTGCTATTCGAGCTCAGGTCCAGGATCGTGAGAGCATTAGACGGGGTTCCGGGCGACTGAAAGTTACCGAAGTGCGTAACGACAAGAAACTTGCCGTCCGGCGAAAGCGCGAGCGCTCCTGGATTTGGCGCGACATTGATCGAGGTCTGGATGCGGTTGTCGGCGAGGGACATGACCTCAATCCGATTGGCAGTGAAATTGGCGACGTAAAGCACCTTTCGCGATTCATCGAGTGCCAGGTCCGCGGCGTGCCCGCCAATTGCGACGACTTTGCCGACGGTCGCGCTCCACACTGGCGCCATGCAATAACAAAGCAGACTGACCCAGAAACTGACCGTTTTCTTGAGGTTGACTTTCGCTGACATAACTTTTCCGCTTCCTTACGATATTTTTCTGACGCCCAACGCGTGATCCAGTCTCTTGCTCCTGGCCGGATAGTGGCTCTGCGATCCCTCGCGGCCATCGTTCTACGGGCTGGGACTTTCCGCTTTTTCTCTAACTCGTGTCGTCCGCGCCAGCCAATCGGCGCGAATTTCCTTTACTTACTCTTCTTCCGTATTTCGGCGGCGTAACACGATTACGCCCAAAAACAGCGCGGCCATCGCGGCGCAAACGATACGAACCATATTCGAATCCATAGTATTCCTCTCTCCTTAACTGTTTGTTTGACCGGCACTAGGCCGGGTAAGTTGGTACCCTGTACGACAAGTGCGTCAGATGTTGTTAACCATCGGAAGCAGTTCGCGCACAATTTTGACAGCCATCGGTCCGACAGTGACAACGAAGAGCGACGGCATAATGCAAAAGAAGATCGGGAAAATGAGTTTTACGCCGAGTTTGGCGGCCTTTTCCTCAGCGATCTGACGAGCCTGGATGCGCATGAAGTCGGCGTGGGCCCGAAGACTCTGTGCGATGCCCGTACCGAATCGATCCGCCTGAATCAGGACCGCGACAAGCTTTTTTAAGTCGTCGACTGCTGTGCGGTCCGCTAGATTGCGCAGTGCCTCCACACGCCGCTTTCCGGCCTTGAGCTCCAGGTTGATCATAGCGAACTCTTCAGTGATCTCCTTGTGAGCGTGCTCGAGTTCTTTGGCTACCTGGATCATTGCCTGATCCAACCCAAGACCGCTCTCCACGCAGACGACCAAGAGGTCCAACGCATTCGCCAGCCCTCTCTGAACGGCCTTCTGGCGGCGTTGGGATTTGATCTTTACGTATTCATTCGGCCCAAAGAAACCAGCGGCACCGGCGGCGAGGATTGCAGCGATCTTGTTGGTGGAGTCGGCTGTTGAATTGGCGACAGCAAGACTCATTAACAGCGGCAGACTTACTCCTAGGAGGATTTTGGCGCCATATAGAACCCGGAGGGCGTTCGAACCCTTGATTCCAGCTCGAATCAGCCGGCGCTGCATTACAGTGACATCCTTGGGCGATGCCGGAACAAGGTTGCCCAGCCTCTTGATCAAATCGTGAAAGACAAGACTCGGGTGAACCGGGATCTTCTCCTGGGCAAGCGTCTCCATTCCCGTGACGCGCTCAATCGCTTCTTTTGGCCGGACCCACATCTTTAGGCCGGCGGCGGCAATCGCGACCGCGACCGTGAGGAATACTAGAAAGGCTATCAGGAGTGGCATCGGCTAGACCTCAATGTTTACAATCTTCTGAATGATGGCGTATCCGACCAATTGAAGAACCACGGCGCCGCCCATCATGTAATTGCCCAGTTCGTCGCTGAAGAAAAAGCGAACATAGTCGGGATTGGCCCAGAACATGAGAACTGCCACGCCAACTGGGATTAACGTTAGCGCGGTGCCGGTCATTCGTCCATGGGCGCTGATAGCCTTAATGCGGCCTCGCAACTTAAACCTCTCGCGCATCAAATAGGCCAACTTGTCGAGAATTTCCGCGAGGTTGCCGCCGGTGCGCTTCTGCAACATGACAGCTGAAACGAAAAAATGCACATCGAGAGAAGGAACCCGAGTGGCTAGCTTTTCCAAAGCCAGTTCCAGCGGCATCCCGAGATTGTGTTCCTCGAACGTGCGCCGAAATTCGCCAGAGAGCGGTTCCTGGAACTCACGATGCAGCATTTCCAGTGAAACGGAAAACGCATGGCCAGCGCGCATGGATCTGGCGACGAATTCCAAGCTTTCCGGAAACTGCTCTTCAAACTTGTGGAGACGCTCGGATCGCTTGCGGAGGACATAGAGGAGCGGGACCGATCCGGAGATCAACGCCGGAATGAATGCGAATGGCCGATGCTGTGGTGGAAACAGCAGCCACCCCGCCGCATAGCCGCATAAAAACATGCCAAGGCATCCGTGCATGAGTCGGGCGACTTTCCAGCGTAGGCCGGCTTGTTCGATCAGCCGATGCAGCCGGTCGCGCAGTTCCATCCGTTGAAGCAGGCGGAGGACCATCTGACCTGCCACCGCTTCATCGACAGAAATGAGCGCTAGACTTTTCTTCTTCTTTTGGTCCTTCTTCTTGCCGTCAGGATCGACAAGGCGTGAACGGATCTTGCCTACATCCGCGTTTCGGAAGGTGCGGCTAAGAAACCACCACGCCCCGAGCGAGATGATCCACACAACAAGAAGAATTAGGATAAACGTCATGCTGTTACACTCCGCGGACTCTACGGAACCTCAACCACTTCATCGAACAAATCGGCACGTAACTTTATGCCGTGTGCCAGGAGTTTTTCGTAGAACTTTGGACGGATCCCTGTAGCGGCGAACCGGCCAAGGACCTCGTTGTTGGGCCCGAGCCCGCGCTTCTCGAAGACGAAAATGTCCTGGAGCGTTACGATTTCTCCCTCCATCCCGGTCACTTCTGTAATGCTGGTGACACGCCGGCTGCCATCGGACATGCGCGCCGCCTGCACAAATACGTGTACGGCGGCGGCGATCTGTTGCCGGATGGATACAAGTTGCATATTGGCGTTGGCGAGCGAGACCATCACCTCCAGGCGCGAGACGCCGTCGCGAGGTGTGTTGGCGTGGATAGTGGTAAGCGATCCGTCGTGACCTGTGTTCATTGCCTGAAGCATGTCGAGTGCCTCTGGACCTCGGACTTCGCCGACGACAATTCGATCGGGTCGCATACGTAGACTGTTCATCAGGAGTTCGCGCTGGCGGATGGCGCCATTGCCTTCCAGATTCGGCGGACGCGTTTCGAGCCGTGCCACATGGGGCTGCTTTAGCTGAAGTTCGGCCGCGTCCTCGATGGTGACGATTCGTTCTTTCGGCGCAATGAAAGCTGACAAGGCGTTTAACAGGGTCGTTTTCCCGGCGCCGGTGCCGCCCGCGATGATGACGTTCATCTTCGCTTTGACGGCGGCCTCGAGAAGCTCCATCATTCCCTGTGTCAGCGCTTTCTTCGCGACTAGGTCGCTAGGCATTAGCTTGTCCTGCGAAAAGCGGCGGATGGACATCAGCGGACCATCTACGGCGAGCGGAGGAATAATCGCGTTGACGCGCGACCCATCCCGCAGACGGGCGTCAACCATCGGCGTCGATTCGTCGACCCGGCGGCCGACTTGAGAAACAATCTTGTCGATGATCCGCAGCAAATGAGGGTCGTCGCGGAAAGTGACGCTAGTCAGCTCAAGGACTCCGCGCCGCTCAACGTAGACCTGCTTGCTGCCGTTGACGAGTATGTCCGAGATTGATGGGTCCTGCAGCAGCGGCTCAAGCGGGCCAAGTCCAAAGACTTCGTCAAGGACCTCATCGCAAATCTGTTGCTTTTCGTTTGAGCTAAGCAGGGTGGGCTCACCCTCTATCAGGGTGAATAAAGCTTGGCGGACTTCGCCGCGCACGCGCTGGTTATCTATCGTAGCCAGCGCCTCCAGGTTGATCTTGTCGAGCAGTTTACGGTGAAGCGTGAACTTCAGTTCCTGGTACTCGGGCTTCAGCCCGGTCTTCTTTTGGCTCGAGTTCTTAAGCAGCCGCTGTTCCCAGCTCAACTGCTGTGCGCCTTGTTTGGATTCGATACTTGAGATCATGTGAATTCACTGCTCCGCGGCCTGGCGAGATCGCTCCCGCTTTAATGGCTTTCGCCTAGGTTTGGGAAAAAACTGGCTTCATGCCCCAAAAACTCTTCGTCTTTCGTGCCTGATCAATGGGGACTCCGGCGAATTTCGCTGATACCGATTCGATTGCTCTGCCTAGCTCGGACTCCTGAGACAGCGGCTCTCCCCGAGTTACTACACGATGGAGTGAGAAGTAGTCGTTCGGCAGTACGGCGCTTACTGAAGCCCCAAACATTTTTTCGACGTCTGCCGCGGCTATTCCCTCTTGCCGGCTCAACCGGTTTACGAGGATGCTGTACCGGTTTTTTTCAAATCCGACAACCGCGAGCATTTCAATCGCTTTTCGCGTGAGATGTAGGCTTGGCAATTCGGCGGTAGTAACCAGGCAGGCAGCGTTTGCTTCGGAAAAGGCCAATAATGCGGTCCGGTGGAACACTGTCGGCAGGTCCAGAACGATGAAATCGTACTGCTTGCGCATCATCTCTACGACCAAATGCAGTCTGCCGGGATCGAGCGACATTGTCTGCGGCTCCTCCGGTCCAGGAAGAATGTCTATCCCATCGAGATGAGCGGCGAGGGTGTGCCATTCTTCCTGGTCGGGAAGATTCTCTCGGTCCAGGAGATCCACGAAAGAATATGGATGATGGATCTTTAAGTAAAACCCGATGGTGCCGCCCAAGAGGTCCAAATCCAGGAGAAGAACTTTCTTTTTGCTAACGCGCTGGATCGCGAACGCACACTGCGCCGCCAACGTGGAAGCGCCGGAACCCGGTTTCGTACTCGCGAAACCGATCACAGTTCCCAGTTCCTGCTCTTCGGTGACGGAGGGCGCCGCCAACTTCACCACGCGCCCATAAGCCTCTTGTTGCGCCGAGGCCTCAAAGGGCATCCAAAGGAACTCCGACGCCCCAGCCCGCAGAGAGCGTACTATCGCATTTCCGTCCTGCTGCGAGTGGAGTCCCACGACCTGAATCTGCGGAGTCCGATTCAATAGATACCGAATCGTCTCACAGGCATCGTCGATCTCGGTCGACAGGTCGAGCAACACCACATCCGGCTTCCACTGCCGCAAGCGCATTTCCAGGACCTGTGGCGGAAGATAGGATTTCAGATCGGAAACGACCTGAAAGAGCCGGACGGGGGCGGCGGCGCGCAGGAACGACTCCGCAATCTCCCGGTTGGGAGAGATCAACATGGCGACTATCGGTGTGTCATTCGATGGCATTGTTGGCTACGTTTCTGATTTCACTTGAAAATGCGCTCGCCATTGCTCGTTGGCATCAAGATTCTTTGGGCCGAACCGACACTTTGGGACTGGAGGAGTTCTTTGACTTCTTAACGGGCTTGACCTGCGACCCTGTCGAGGGCGCGCCAGGTGCCGGCGCCGCGGGCGCCGTCTGCTTCATAAACTCTCGCGGAAATTCGATCGTTGGTCGCGGGTCGCTAGCAGTAATTGGTGTCGTGATTTCGGGCGTCACGAGAACGATCAATTCCGATTTGGACCTGGTTTCGTTACGGCTTTTGAAGAGGCTCCCCAGCAGTGGAATGTTCGAAAGGCCAGGAATTTTGGACATGCTATCCGTGACACGGTCATCCAGCAGTCCACCGATCACGAAGCTCTGTCCTTCGCCAAGCTCGATGTTGGTTTCAATTTTTCGGGTGGCGAGAGCCGGAATGCTGAAACCGGCGATTGAGACAGAGTTTGCCAGGTCCAGGGTGTTGACTTCTGGCTTTACATAAAGCTTTATGGTGCCGTTCTCCGTCACTTGCGGGTTGAAGCTAAGTCTGATTCCGAACTCACGGAATTGAACCGTGACCGCACCGGCGTTTGAGCCGCCTTGGAGGATCGGGACCGGAAATTCGCCGCCAACCAGAAAGCTGGCTTCCTTTCCATTTGTCGTGACCAGATTAGGCTCCGCCAGGATTTGCAGGACGCCCTCAGCCTGAAGCGCCTTGACGAAAGCTCCAATATTCAGGTCTGGACGAAAGGCGAAAATATTCAGCGCGTCAGAGATGCTGAAACTTGAGTTGGACTGACCGCCGGAGCCACCCCCGATCTGGGACGGAATTGGCGCCGGTGTTCCTCCGGCAGTGATTCGCCCGATAGTGTTGCCTGCACCGGTTGAAATAAGGTTCACACCGAAACTGCGCGAGGCGTTGCGATTCAACTCTGCGAATCGGACTCGAAGCAGAACCTGTTTGTCCGCCTTTGGGGCGGCCAAGCGCAGGTTATTGACCACACTCTTGCCGAGCGGCGTCACCAGCGCCACCGCGCGGTCCGCCACGATCTGTGAACTCACCAGTCCAGTGAGTGAGAGTGTGTCCCGAGCCGATTGGATCTGGATGTCCTCATTCGGAAAGGTCGCCTTGACGATTTTGCGGATTGGCTCCAAATTGTGCTCCACACTGATGGCGTAGAACTCCCTCTGTCCCGATCGCGACCAAACCACGAGCGTCGCCGTTCCGTGGGATTTGGCGTGGATAAGAATCTCCCGCGTTGTGACGGCGACATAGTCTGCCACCTCTGGGTTGCTGGTCGATATGCGCCCTATGTCGGCCGGGTAATCAATGACGATGCTCTTTCCGACAGTGAGGCGCAGATCCTGAACCGACTGGCTTAGGAGGGTGGCCCCACAGATCAAAGCCATGGAGATAATGCGGCCAAGCCAATTCGGCCGTTTATTGTGCGTAATTCTCATCGGAATCCTTTCCTTCATTTGCACGCCGATGTCCCGGTGCAAGGGTTCATTTGGCTGGCGAAGTGGGTGCAAGGTGCTCATCTGGTCCTCAGATGGTCAGTTTTTTCGGGAGTTGATGACTTCCACCGCCCGAACGGTGCCGCGGAAGGTCACGATTTCATCAGGGGGAGGGGGCGGAGGTGGTGGAGCGACCGCCGGCGCGGGAGGCGCAATGACCGCCGCGGCAACTGTTACTGGCCTGGGGCGTGGGCGTGGCGCGGGAACGGAGCCCTCCGTGTTCGAACCTTCCCCGGCGCTCTGCGGCGATCTCTTTTTGCCACTCCCTCGTCCGCCGTAAAGCTCAGCGAGTTGGCGTCCGGTGGGTTTCGCTATGCTGTGATCGCTTCCGTTGCGAAGAAGTAACTGAATTCGTCCCTCATTACCTGCGAGTGTGACAAGTTCCGCTTCCTCGGGCGTCACCAGTAGCGTGACAGTGTTGGCATTAATTGCTTGTCCGCGCGCATCTGGCTGATAGGTTTGTCCCGCCGAGAGTACGACGATGTTCTGGAGAACCGTGGTCGTTACGGTGTCGCTAGAATCCGGCGGGCGCCCAGTCACCAGAACGTCGACACGCATGCCGGGCAACACGAAGCCGGCAACGCCCACGACCTCAGTTACGCGGACGGTTACTGCTCGGCTTCCTACCGGAATAATCGGCGCGATTCCCTGGCCGCTGCCCCGTTCCCCTAAACGGCCAACAATAATGGGCTCTTCCAGCAGGATGTTACTTACTACTGGCCGGTCCATCACCTCTTCGACTTTTGAAAATGCTCCCTTGGGAAACTGGTCGGCCGGAACCTTGCTGACTTTCACATCTCCCGGCTTGATCGATCCTCCGAGCGACAGCGGTTTGGCCGCCACTACGACGTCTTTCATTTCCTTGGCGTCCGGTGCCGCGGCAGCCGGTGCTCCCGCTCTTGCGGTGAGCTGATAAAAGATCGCGGAGACGACCAACGCAAAGACTAGACTTACTCCGAGAACTGTGAGAAACCTGCGATCCATGACTTCTGCCCTTTCGTATTGCTCTAGACTGCCAACCTAACCCACTGCTGCCCTATCTACCGTTCGCGTTCGCCGCGTGTAAGGAGGGATGTCGCTACGAAACCGCTCCTTATCATGTATTCAGCCAATCGCACTCCCCCTGGCAGACACCATGCAGGTGCCGCCTGGGTCTCGACCGGCACCGTGCGCGAAGCTCGTCGCTTTGGTCCGGTTACTTGCGCTCTGCTTGCTGCGTTTTGGTCTCGAGTCTGGGCGATTTTCATAAACAAATCCATCTCCACTACTTCTTTCGGCTGTTTCGGTGGATTTCATTAGGCCCGAAATCATCATTTCCTTAGAACGGATTTCCCACTCTCCCCCCCTTGCGGCGGAGGAGTATGGCCTTCTTTCCTTCGTTTACAACTTCCCATTTCCCGCTTCGGCGAAGCGCACCATGGATCACCCACGCTTTCGGTACCAGGACTGTATCGAACTGAAATCGTTCGACTTGTTCTTCCGCGGCGGGGCCGCCTTGCATCAGCGTCAGATAGGTCCGCCCTAATTGTTCGCCGTAAAAATCGCTTCGCCCATCAAAGAAGACCCGCTGGCCCGGATAAAAGCGGTAGGCCAGGTAGTCTCCCCATTCATCGGTGGTAAGTACCCGTTTCCCCTCGATGTCCCCCCGATACTGCTCAATCAAAGCGACTGGGAACTTTTCCTCCGGGAAGGTCGTTGGCCATGGAATTGGCCTATCGACTAGGACCAGAACGGCAACCGGAAGGAGCACCCATATACTATTTCGAACAAATCCTGGGGCCAGATCTCGCGATAGCTTATCGAACGTCCGGAGGAGTGCCCGTTTGGGCAACCCGGGCACGAGCTCGTTCCACCAGTGTGACAACTCACTGGCCACAATCGGTCCGGCGACCAGCAAGAAGATCGGTACGTGACGGACCGACCCAAGACTCAGGTGCGCCCAGCCAACCACCAGGAGCGCATCCGCCCAGTTTCCCCGGCGCACGGAGCGATAGATGCTAATCAGCGATGCGAACAACAAAATCTCGAACAAAAGCATGGCTTCGGATCGAAAGCTCGGCGACTGAAACTCATCAACGGCTTCCCGAATCCAATCACTTTGGAGATACGATGCGATGTGCGTGTGCAGTTGCACCCCGTACGGGTTCAGCACCGACACCGCCAGACAGCCAACCGCCAGTAAGGCAAATCGGCGCGCCCCCGCCCAATCGAGGGAAAGCGCGCTCCCGGCGGCCACCAGGCCCAGGCACGCAACAAGCGATAGAAAACCGCCGTGCAGATTCGCCCAGACAACCGTCAATGGCAGAAGCAGCCAAATTCGCCAACTCGGATTGCGCCGCTCATTTTCGATCAGCCACAGCGACGCGGCCAGAAACAACAGCGTGAATATATGCGGACGCGCCAGGAAGTGTATTGCCGAAGATCCGCTGGCGATCAACAGCACCGGCAGGGCGATCAACGGCGACGCGCCCCGCCACAGCGCGTGACGGAAGAGCACAATCAAATACGCCGGAATCATGATGCCGATGCCAAGCACGACGCCTTTCAGCCCCGCGGCTTGATGCAGGTACGACATGTAGATCTCCGAGCCCCACTCCCAGGCAAACCAGGGCTCGCCGGCTTTGGAGAACGAGAGAAAGTCCTGCCGGGGAAACGCACCATGCTCGCGAATCCAGTCGCCGACCCGAACGTGCCAGCCAGTGTCTCCGTCCGATAGCAGCGCCAGCCAGCCATTCGGCCCAGCCAGGAATAACCACACAATGAGGGAGAGAAACAGAAAATCAGATAGCGAGGGTGTCCAAAGCGAAGGCGGCGCAGTTGGTCGCACGGTGTTTTCCGCCGTGGCTGAGGCGCTGAGATCTCGCAACTGCGCCGCTGCGTCCCCCCCTAGCGCAATCTCCTCTCGAATCTCCGTTTCAGGCTTCATTCGTGTTCATCCGATAGACCAATCGGACGGTTTCTCCGGAAACCTTAGGCGGATCGGAGCGCTTCGGCGCCAACTTCCGATTCCGTCAGAAGGCGCGAGCCACGGATGGCAAGCTCATACCGGTCGCGTGTTCCCGTCTTTTCAAACACATGCATGAGATGAACCTTCACCGTCCCAGGCGTTATCGAAAGCCGCTCGGCGATTTCACGGTTCTTCATCCCCTGCGAAACCAGATCGATGATTTCGCGTTCCCGCGGCGTCAGGCGTGGGACGCTGCGCCGCACGGTCCATTGACGCAGGGAGTGCGATGCCGATTCTTCCAGAAACGTTTCGCCTTCTTTCACCCGCCGCAGCGCTTCCAGCACCACCTGCAATGGTGACGTCTTTCTGACAAACCCTTTGGCGCCGCTTCGGAACGCTTTTACCAATTCCGTTTCCGGCACATCCCGAGTCCACATCACACATCCGCTAGCCGCGCTGACATACGGCAATTCCGAGAGGAAGTGCAACGCCGCGCGGACTCCCGAGGAATGATCGATGAGCACCACGTCCGGCCGGATCTCTTCGATGCTTGGCATCGCCGCCCCAATCATCGAGCAGTGCCCCGCGAACTCAAACTCCCCAGCCTGCGAAAGATACCAGCGCAGTCCCGCTATCGTTGCTGGTTCTGCGTCACAGACGAAAACGGTAGGTAAGGTCTTCATTCCTATCGTTCCATCGGCAGAGGCCTCCCGATTTCCGCCACTAAACCCCGTCGGAAAATACCCTAGCCTGCTGTTGGGATATACCTTTCTATTCTGGTGGTATCCGCTTATGGAATCCCGTCGCGTCTTCTAAAGCCGCCGCCGCCCGTAACACGGTTCGCTCCTCAAACGGGCGCCCGACCATTTGCAGCCCGATCGGCATCCCGCCCGAATCGAAGCCGCACGGAATGGATATAGCAGGGAAGCCGAGCACGTTAATCCCGCGCACCAGGCGCGTTGTCGCCAGCCGGAAATCCTCTTCCACACCCCCGATGCTGATCTTGTTCTCTCCAATCCGTTTGGCCACGGTCGGTGCGCACGGGGTAATCATCACGTCGATTGTAGAGAACAGGCGCAGAAACTGATCCCGAAACTGCTTGCGAAGGCGCTGCGCGTTGACGTAATCGGTCGCGGGCAATAGCGCACCCTGGTCGAACAGCGTTCGTACGTCTGCACCAAACTTGCTCCGCCGGTCACTATGGTTCTCAAACACCGCCGCGGCTTCCGACAACAAAATCACGCGGCCCACGGCGTTCAATGACGCAACATCGGGCACTGTCACCGGTTCGACGCGCGCCCCCAACTCTGACGCCACCCGCGCCATTCCTCTCACGGCGCGTTCGACATCCGCCTCCACATGCTCGAAGTAAAAATTCTCCGGTACACCGATACGCAGACCCTTTATGCTGACAACTTCCTCCGGCACGTACTCATCAATAGCGGCGTGGCTCGAAGTCTCATCTCGCTCATCGCGGCCCGCTAGCACTTGCAGACAAATCGCCGCGTCCCGCACCGAACGGGTCAGCGGTCCCATGTGATCCAAGCTGAAATCGAGCGGCATCACCCCGTGGCGGCTAACGCGTCCGTAAGTCGGCTTCAGGCCGACTGTGTTGCAGAATGCGGCCGGAACGCGTATCGACCCGCCCGTGTCGCTTCCCATTGCCATGAATGCCATCCCCGCGGAGACGGCTGCCGCCGAGCCTCCGCTGGAGCCGCCCGGAACGCATTCGGCGTTCCAGGGATTCCGTACCGGGCCGAAGTGCGGATTGTTGGAGGTAACTCCATAGGCAAGTTCGTGCATATGGGTTTTGCCCAGCAGAATCGCCCCGGCTGCCGAAAGCCGTTCGGCCACGGCGCAATTGTAGTCCGGCACATGGTCCTTAAACAGTAAAGATCCGCAGGTTGTTCGAATCCCTTTCGTACAGAACACATCCTTCAACGCAATGGGGATACCGTGCAACGGGCCTCGGTTCGTGCCTGCCGCCAATGCGGTGTCGGCCGCCGCGGCGTCCGCCAAGGCCTGTTCGGCCACGATCGTCAGGAAGGCGTTCCATTTTGGGTTGCCGCTCTCAATACGCTGAAGGCATTGCGTCGTGAGTTCACGGGAGGAAACGGTCCGTGCCCGCAACGCCGCGCCGGCTTCTTGAATCGTCATCGGCCTGCTCCCGGAAGCGGCAGCACGTGGTGTGTCACCGGCTCCGTGCTCAGGTCAATTTCCGTGCGCAGGGCCCGGAACTGAGCCTCCAGCTTTTCCAATGGCGTGGTCACCGCATCGTCCGCGGGAATTCCCTTCGCCGCCGCAATTGCTTTCCAATCCGTCATACTTGTTTTCGCCATCATATACGATGCGAACTGGAGGAATGCGGCATGTTCTGTGATCGTTGTGGTACCCCGGTGCCGGCTTCGGCCGCGCAATGCCCTCGCTGCCAGGCGCCGCTCGCCGCTTTGGCGGTAGTTCCGGCGGCTGTCCCCCGTGGTGCGGGCGCCTGGATATCCAGTGGCTGGACGGCCGTAACAGGCAACTTTTGGATCTTTGTGCTGCTGGGCCTGATATATGTCGCGGCTGGTTCCACCGTGCCCGTGCTGGTGCAGGGGCCTGTCGCGCTTGGGCTGCAATGGGCTGCGCTACGGCAGGTTTCGGGCAGCCGCGCTGAAGTGAACGACCTCGCGTTCGGCTTCAATCAGTTTCCGCACGCGGTGCTTGTCTGTCTCACCACCAGTTTGCTGATCGGTGTCGCCACCTTGTTTCTGATCATTCCCGGCCTCATCGCCGCGGCCCTGCTGCAGTTTCCTTACCTGTTGGTCATTGATCGCAAGTTGGACTTTTGGGGCGCGATCAAGGAGAGCTTTTCCGTTTCGCAACGGCATATGGGCTCGCTATTTGCCCTGTTCCTGCTCCAGGTGTGTCTAGTGATCGGCGGAGTGCTCTTGTGCGGCGCCGGTGTGCTGGTGGCCATTCCGATGATCTATGCCTCGGCTGCTGCGGCGTACATAGATCTCTTCGGTTTGCAGGCCTCCACAAAGTCTTCCATCAGCGTAGGGACGCGGTAGCCATGACTGATCGCGCGGCAGCACTGGCCCGTCTTGCAATCCCGGCCGGAGCATTGTGCGCCTGCGCGTTGATGGACCCGCATCGCCCTCCCGCATGGATGATTTGTCCTTTCCGGGCCGTCACCGGCCTGCCCTGTCCCATGTGCGGGATGACGCGTGGTATCGCTGCCCTCATTCACGGACAATGGCGGGCTGCCGTGGCCTTCCACTGGTTTAGCCCCCTGGCTCTCGCCGCCCTTGCCGTCTGGATTGCGGCCGACGCCGGACACGCCGCCCGCCTCTGGAACGGCCGCCGTTTCCATCGTTGGGTCATGCATCCTGCCCCGTGGCTCGCCCTGTTCACACTGTGTACTATCTATGGGGTACTTCGATGGTGCGGTATACTAGAGAGTCCACACGCGTAGTCCGTTGGCGTGACGGATACCAACAAAACAATGACATCAATGTGGAATGGCGACTATCTTTTTCTCTTGGAGAACCTGATCGTTAAGGACTTCAAGATTCGATATCGCAACATGTCGCTCGGCGTTTTCTGGTCGCTGCTGAATCCGCTAGTCTTGATGGGCGTTCTCACTTTCGTTTTTGTGAAAGTGATGCCGAACAACAACGTCCCGAACTTCCCGATCTTTGTGTTATGCGGTCTGGTGCCGTTCAACTTTTTCAGCATCGCCTGGAACAATGGAACGCTCTCGGTGGCTAACAATGCCGGTCTTATCAAGCGAATTCCCGTTCCAAGGGAAATTGTCCCCATCGCCTCCGTGCTTTCCACCACAATTCATCTGGCCATCCAGATAGCGCTCTTGTTACTGTTTGTCGTCGCCTTTGGCCGCGGCGTGAACTGGCATTGGCTTTGGCTTCCTTTGATGTGGGTGTTGGAAATCGTTTTTGTCTGCGGTTTGGTGCTAGCCACTTCTGCGCTCGATGTTTACCTCCGCGACATGCGATATATTGTCGAGTCGGCGTGTACGGTCCTGTTCTGGCTGGTTCCCATTTTCTACACGCTGGACATCGTGCCGCGGGAGTATGTCACTGTTTATGAATTCAACCCGCTTGCGGCAATGATTCTCGGCCTCCGGCGGATCTTGATTGACGGAGTTTCTCCCAACGGAGACGCTGGTCTGGTATACAAGCTGGCGTTTACGTCGACAGTTACTTTCATCCTTGGGCTCTCGCTCTATTCCCGCCTGAAGAACAAGTTCTTCGACTATCTATAAGGAACAACCCGCGATGACTGTTATCGAATTCAAAAACGTCTCCAAGGGATTTCACCGCGCGGTGGGCCAGCGGCTGCTCCGCCACTATCTGGAAGACCTTTTGGGTAAGTCCGATCCAGACTCGTTCCACGCCCTGCGCAATGTGAATTTCGCCATTAACGATGGAGAGTCGGTTGCCATCATCGGCGCCAATGGGGCAGGGAAGAGCACTCTGCTCAGCCTGGTGACGCGTCTGGCTCCTCCCTCATCGGGGGAAGTCATCATTAACGGGCGCGTGGCCGCGCTTCTGGAACTCGGCGCCGGGTTCCATCCGGACCTCACCGGCCGCGAGAACATCCGGTTAAATGCCTCTCTTCTCGGCTTCAGCCGAAAGCAGGCCGGCGATCTCTACGAATCGATTGTCGACTTCTCCGAACTGCACGACTTCATCGACGAACCGCTCCGCACCTATTCCAACGGCATGATGCTCCGCCTGGCCTTCGCAGTGGCGGTGAATCTCGATCCCCAGATCCTCATTATCGATGAAGTGCTGGCCGTGGGCGACCAGCAATTTCAGGCCAAGTGCATGGACAAGATCTACGAAATCCGGAATCAGGGCCGCACCATTCTCTGCGTCTCCCACGCTTTGGGAATTCTGCAGACTCTCTGCACGCGAGCCCTCTGGCTTGATCATGGCCAACTGATCATGGATGGCCCCGTCGCCGAAGTGCTCCACGCCTATGAGGGCCGCGCTCTCCATGCCCCCAGCGAGTAGCCGCTAAACTGGAGAGGTGTCCACCCCGCTTACGTCCCTTTCGGAAGAAGACGCTCTCTTCCAGGCTTCCGTTCGCCGCTTCGCCCGCGAGCAAGTGGCACCGCGCGCCCGGGAGATGGATCACAACGCCGCCATCCATCCAGCGCTCCTCAAACAGCTCTTCTCGCTTGGCCTCACGGCCATTGAGATTCCCGAGGAGTTTGGCGGCCAGGGTGGCACCTTCTTTCAGTCCATTCTCGCCGTGGAAGAGATCGCCGCTGCCGACCCTGGTGTCGCGGTTCTCGTCGACGTTCAGAACACACTCGTCGTGAACGCCATTCGCGACTACGGCAGCCCCGCGCAACAAGCCAGGTTCCTTCCCGCGCTCGCCGCCGATACCATTGGCGCCTATGCGTTGAGCGAGGCCAACTCCGGTTCCGACGCCTTCGCGCTCGCCACGCGCGCCCTCGCCGATGGCGACCACTACCTGCTGACAGGCCGCAAGCTCTGGATTTCCAACGCCGCCGAAGCGGGCCTGTTTCTGGTCTTTGCCACCGTCAATCCGGAGGCCGGTCACCGCGGCATCACCTGCTTTCTCGTGGAGCGTGGTACGCCGGGGCTATCCGTGGGCCGGAAGGAAGACAAGCTCGGCATCCGCTGTTCCTCGACGTGTGAGGTAGTGCTCGACAACTGTCGTGTTCCCGCCGCGAACATTCTGGGGGAACCTGGAAAGGGGTACAAGGTCGCCATTGAAACGTTGAATGGCGGCCGCATCGCCATCGGCGCCCAATTGGTCGGCTTGGCGGACGGGGCGTTGCGCCACGCCATCGCCTATGCCCGGCAACGGCGCCAGTTCGGCAAAACCATTGCTGAGTTCCAGGGCGTGCAGTTCCAGTTGGCCGAAATGGCCATGCAAGTGGAGTCCGCCAGGCTGATGGTCTACAACGCCGCTCGCCTGCGAATCGCCGGTCTGCCGTATGTGAAGGAGGCGGCGATGGCCAAGCTCCACTCGTCGCTGATCGCGGAAGAAGTGGCCAGCCAGGCAGTGGAGATTTTCGGCGGAATTGGCTTTACTAAGGAGTGTCCGGCGGAAAAACTTTATCGGGACTCGAAGATCGGCAGAATCTACGAAGGCACCAGCAACATGCAGCGAATGACAATCGCGAAGGAAATTCTTTCGTAACCTGGGGAAACTTTCAGCCATCCATCATGCTAGGAGACACTATGCGGTTCGCCCTGCCCCTTCTGTTCGCCTTGGCCTTGGTCCCTGTCTCGTCCGCGGCGCCCGCGAAGGCGGAGCCCACCGAAGCGGAACTGCAACGGATCATCGAGAAATTTGCCCAAAAGGAAAGCGAGTTCCTCCTCGCCCGTGAACGCTACACCTACCGCCAAACCGTGCGCGTCGAAGATTTTGACGGGGGCGGGTCTCCCGGCGGCCGCTACGATTTGGTGTCGGATATCATTTTCACAAGCAATGGCAAACGAAATGAACGGATCGTCCGCGCACCAGTGTCGACAATCAAGTTCGTAACGTTCTCCCCGGAAGATGAACAGGACATTCGAAGCGTGCAGCCGTTCGTGCTCAACTCCAAGGAATTGCCCAAATATCACGTGCGCTATTTGGGGCGGGAGAAGCTCGATGAAATCGATACCCTCGCTTTTGCGGTCAAGCCAAAGGAGATGATCCCCGGCGAGCGCTACTTTGCCGGCATCGCCTGGGTGGACGAACAGGATCTGCAAATCGTCAAAACCTACGGCCGCGCCACCGGCAAATTGAAGAAGGGGAATGACCAACGCTTCCCCAAGTTCGAGACCTTTCGGGAACAAATCGACGGGAAGTACTGGTTCCCCACCCTGACTCGCGCCGACGATACGCTCTACTTTGAGGATTCCGCCGTGCGTCTGAAAATGCGCGTGAAGTATGAGGACTATAAGCAGTTCAAAGGGGACACAACCATCACCTTCGGCGACGTGGTTCCTGATTCTCCTCCGGCCACTCCCGCGCCTCCGAAAAAGCCTTAAGAATCGGCGTTCACCCCTCAGGATTCCCCACTCAATTGGGAATACGTGCGGGAAAGCCCTTAGCTATGCTTAAATGAAGCGTTAGTATGCCGAGCCTTGCCACACGGCTCCGTCGCAATTTGCAGGCGGGGAATCGACGTCTGCGCGAACTGCGCATGATCGGGAAGGGTCTTCTCTCCACCGATCATATTGTGCAGGCGCACATTATTCCCATGCGCCGGTGCAATCTTGCCTGTACGTACTGTAACGAGTACGACGACGTATCCAAACCCGTCGATGTGGAGATCATGAAAGCTCGCGTCGATCACCTCGCGAAATTGGGTGCGACGCTCATCATGATCAGCGGCGGCGAACCGCTGTTACACCCGGAATTGGAGCAGATCATCGCCCGCATTCGCCATCATGGCCGTATTGCCGGTATGATCACCAACGGCTATCTCCTGATGCCGGATCGAATCCAGCGCCTGAACGCCGCGCGTCTCGACCATCTGCAGATCTCCATCGACAACGTGATGCCCGACGAGGTCTCGAAGAAAAGCCTCAAAGTCCTCGACAAAAAGCTGCAAATGCTCGCCGAGCACGCCGATTTTCACGTCAACATCAACTCCGTTCTTGGCGGCGGTACCAAAACTCCGGAGGACGCGCTTGTCATCGGCCGCCGGGCTTTGGAACTCGGTTTCTCCTGCACCGTTGGCATCATCCACGATGGCCACGGCCAGTTGAAGCCGCTAGGCGAGCGGGAACTCAAGGTCTACCGCGAGTTCAAGAAACTGGACCAGCGCAGCTTCGCGCACTTCTCAGGATTTCAAGAGAAGGTAGTGCTCGGCCAAACTATCGACTGGCGCTGCCGTGCCGGTTCGCGATACCTGTACGTCTGTGAGGATGGTCTGGTTCACTACTGCTCCCAGCAGCGCGGCTATCCCGGCGTTCCCCTTCTCGAATATACTTCCGAGGATGTTCGCCGCGAGTTCCTTACAAAAAAGGACTGCGCGCCGCACTGCACCATCTCCTGCGTCCACATGACTTCGCACATGGACTACTGGCGCGCGCCGCAGACGCTCGAATCGGGCTTGAACCAATTGCACAAGCCCGGAGTCGAAGAACTGATCAATATTCAGAGCGTCGGCCGCTGACGGCGAAGCAGCGACACTGTTCCCAGCCCCAGGCCCGTCAAAAACATGGCGCCCGGCTCGGGCACATCCGTGTAACTCCATTTCACGATGTCGTGGTTTTCAAATGCTCCGCCGGTGGAAGAAGTGAACCCAATATAGGCGCTGTCGCCGTTTTCCAGGTTCAGAAGCCGGCCAAGATCGACCGCTACCGTCAACAGCGGTTTCGATAAGTCATCGAAGTAAATAGAAAGCGCTCCCGGAAGATACGTGATCATTACGTCGTAGATAGTCCCGTTCGACATGTCTTTCTGTGGCAGTGCGATGCCAAGAGTAGGATTGCCGAACGCGCCGTCTTCGTCGGCGCAGTGTTCCGGACGGTTAGCGGCCACGCCAAGGCTCTGCACCGCAATATGATTCCCATTCGGTTCGCAGTAACTAGGTTTGTTGTTCCACGTGTCGAACTCGATCGCCAGGCTATTGCCGATGCCATAATAGCCGATTCCGCTGGCATATAGCCCCATCGCCGTCGCGCTGGAATTTTGAATAGTGAACGTAAAGCCGTCGGCGCCATTGTTGATCACGCCCGGTTCCCAGTCCGGTGTGTACCCGCCGCGATCGGTGATTTGGAACTGGAACGTGGTGGTGAAGCCATTCTGCACCACTACGCGATCATTCAACCAAACGGCGCTCACCTGATTTTCCTGCGCTTCTGTCAAGCGGAGGCGGTTTGCCGAAAGGGTGGCGTCGCCGACCATCGTCAACCCGGCCGGGCTGCTGAAATCGGCAAACGTAAAGGCGGTGGCCGGCGCTGCCGGGGCCAGGCTAAGCAGCCACATCGCAGCCTTTGTCACTTTCATTGCGGAGTACCTCGACTCCATTAAGCCAGCCCCGCGCGCGCCGCCCTATAGGCCAAATCACCCGCCGGTAATGGGCGTTCCCGCCTCACGTACTGGCACGCGCGCGTCGTCTGGTGCTAGAACTCGAAGAACATTCGGCCGGTTACACCTGTCCGAGTGTACGCACCGAACTTGTTCTGATGGTCAAGCGAGATGTAATACCCGTAGTGGCGTGATAACCACTTCCGGAAAAACAGTTGCGCGGAGACGCTGTTCAGGTTCACCTCAAGCGGCGTTGTCGCAATGTAGGTGTATACTTCCTTGCCTCCGCCCACCACGGCGCCTACCCAGTATTTCCCTTCTTGTCCGCGTTGCGCCGCCACACTTGCCGAACTGGACAATTTATTGTCCGGCTGGTTCCGGTTCAGAAAGTAGTTACCCTCCACAATCATCTTTCGCGGATAGTAAATGAACCCGGTATTGTAGATGTGCCCCTTGGTCAGACTTCCAAACGAGAAATGGGAGTACCCGGCGGCCAGCACCAGCCGGCGGTTAAAGGCCGGTTTGTAGAATCCCTTAACGTCATACCGTTGATGGGGGAACAACGATACGCCGTTCCGCGCGGGCGCAAAACTGAACCCCTGCGTCGTGTAGAAGTTCTTGCTCCAGTTGGCGAAACTGAAGAAGCCGATGTTCTGCTGAGTAACGCCTGGCCGCGTCTGCGAGTTGAATAGAAACACCGGCGTGAATCGCGGGTTGTGCCGCAGCCATAGTGCCGCGTCCGCGCCCCGCCAGTAGCCGTAGCCGTTTGTCACGCCGCTATGATACGTGCCCACCTCCAGCAACACGGGCAGCGGACTTTCATAGCCAGGCCGCTCGAATGTGGCCGGCGTCTCCTGCGTCTGCCCCCACATAGTGGTCGCCGCAATCAATGTCAGTATCAATAACCGCATCCCCTACTCCTTCACGCCTGCGCCGCCGGGCCGCGCGCGGCCTCCAGCCATGCCACCGGCGTCGACACAGCCACCACTCGCTGCGCGGAAGCCAGTTTTCCGTTCACAACCACGTTGCTTTCTACCGTCATCACACCCCCTGCGTAGGCCGCCACCGGCAGCCCTTCCCTCAGTCCGCGCACGCCGCGCGTCAGGCGCAACGCGCCGCCGGCGTGCAATAGGCCCTGAAAATATGTGTTCGGCTTCAGCGTCATGTCTCCGCCAGCCACCAGATTGCCTTTAATCACCGATGCCGCGCCAATGGTAATCGAGCCATGCGCTTTCAGGTCGCCTTCCAGCAGGCTCTCTTTCGGGCACGAAAAATTCCCGCGAACCACAAAAGCTGCGCGCAGGTGTAGCGGCGCCGACAGGTGGAGGTCGCCATTGTACAAATACGTATTCCCACCCATGGAAAACAGTTTCGCCGGATCGTATCCGTTGGCCGGAGCGGTACGGTTGTCCAGATGCGGCAACTGCACCACCACCGGCGGCGCCATCTCGATTTGCAGCTCGTTTTCGTGACGCCCTTCCGTGAACACCTCCGGCGCAAACAGCGACTGCGCCTGTGCGCCCGGATGCAGTTCAATCGATGTCCGCGATGTCACCCGGGACATCACTTTGACGTCCTCATTCATGGTCAAATGTTTCACCGCGTCCACCCAGCGCCGCACGCGAACGCTGTAACCAATGTGAAGTGTTCCGTCAACGGCCAGTGCCTGTAGGTGCGTATCTTCCCCGATGGTGCAGTTCCCCTTCACCATCAGTTCCCGTTCGAATTCGCAATCGCGCCCGCAGGAAAAATCCCCTTCAATCACCAGAATTTCGCGCTCCCGGCGTCCCGCTGGATACTGCGCCGCGCCGGCCACGAAGATGCGCTCTCCGCCTTTGTCGAACACGCGAAGTCCGGTTGTGCTGTTCGTTGCGCGAGGCAACGTGCGGACCCAGTTTGCCATTTTGCTCCGGAACGATTGGCCAAAGTAGTCTTCCAGCCGGACGTAGCCCATGTCGAGTTCCGCGGATTGCCTGCCGCGAATCTGCCGCCACGCCCGGTGGGCCAACGAAAAGTGCAGATAGTAAATGGCGCAGAATAGGAGGGCGAATAGCAAAAAGGTCATCGTCAATCTCCTTGCGTCCGGGCGTGATAGAGCCCCCGGGCCGATCTGGTCGCCACCGGCGACCCCGCCGCGGCGCCCTGGAAACCGCCGCTTCCCGACGAACCGCGCGTCCGGTGCGTTTTGTACCACCCGTCGCCGCCGGAACCCCAGAATCGGTTCCAATAGAATTTCCGTAGCGCATTGCAGATGGCGCCAGTATTGGCGAAGAAGTTCAGCAGATTCAACGGCAGCAGCAAGGAACGGATTCGTGTCCCGTCTAACATCGACGCGACGCCGATCTCCAGAAACGTCGCCTGATTGGCGAATAACTGATACCCCAAAAACGCGAGCGCCACCGGAAGCCAAGGCGTCTGGTGCGCCTCCGGCGTAAAGAACAGCAGCAGCGAAGCAATCCAGCCCAACACCAGTACCGGCGCGGTCCAATACATGGCCAGCAGAAATAGCGCGTCCACTTTTTCCCACGCCGTCAAAAACTGGCTGCGCATCAGGTCAGGCCAGTAGTTATGCAGACACTCCGTGTGGCCGGTCACCCAGCGGCTTAGCTGCCGCCGCCGCACCAGCCAACTTCGCGGCACCTCTTCGTAACATTCCGCGCGATTTACATAGGCCGTCTTCCACCCGTTCAACAGCAGCGCGAACGTCAGGTCCGTATCTTCCGTCAGTGATTGCGGGTTCCATCCGCCCACCGATTCAAGCGCCGACGCGCGCACCGCGCCAACCGTCCCGCCAAACTGCGCCGTAAACCCAAGATTGAACCGCGATTGCTGTACGCCCTGGTAACCCGCCGAACGCTCCAGCGATAACAGGCCGCTCAATAGACTGTCGCCAATGTTATGCGGAACCACCCTCCCCATCGATGCGCCGATTTCCGGGTCCGCGAACGGCGCCACCAGCATCTTGATCACCGCGCGCCCGGGAACATAGTCGGCGTCGAACAGTACCAGAATCTCCCCGGTGGCTCGCGCGCAGGCTTCCACCAGCGCCGCCGGCTTTCCGCTCTGCCCGCCAGTGCGATGCAGCGGCTGTATGAATGGATAGCGCTTGGCGAAGCTGTCGATGATCGCCTGCGTCTTGTCGTCGCTGCGATCATTAATCGGAATCACTTCCAGCTTTTCCCAGTCGTAGTCGCTATCCACCAGCGCTTGCAGGATGTCCCCTGCTACGCGTTCTTCGTTATGCATCGGGATCAGCACCGTCACCCGCGGCATATGGAATCCCACCAGTTCCATCGAGTCCTTGGGCCTCGAAATTCGCAGCCGGGAGTAGCCCAGCAGGTAGTGCCGAATGGCAAACAGCAGCAGGAATACGACCGTGAACGCGATCACGCCATAGGAGACCGCGACTAGAAGTGGGATTGCCATGTCTCTCGAACTCCCCATAGATCGCCGGATGATCTATGTATCGCCAGCGAATAGAAAAACAATATGAATAAAAGGTCGCTTAATGTTCCCAGCAGAAACCATAGCGGCGGCATAAACAATAGGCCGGTATAGTGCAGTACCCCAAGTACGAACACCATGCGAAGCGCCGAGAAAAAGAACCCGTACGCTTGCAGGAAAACCACCCACCCCAGCCCGCGCCACACGCTCGGCTGGGGAATCACGAATAGCAAAATGAGCACCCACGGAAGAATCAGCCAGACCAGCATCTCCTGGCGCAGCCAAATCTGCCCGAACGCTGTCGATTGCAGACGAAAGTTGTCGAATACGGCATTCGCCACCGCCGAGGCGATCAGGATCACGATCAGGAAGTTTGCGACATTGCGAAACAACGAGAACCGCTGCGCCAGCAATAGCAGCGCGATAATCGAAAACACCAGTGCCAGGCGCGCTCCCTCGCTAACTTCCTGAAAGGACGGTATCGCTAGTTGCGGACCGCTGGCGGGCTCCAGCCCCGGAAAAATTCCAATCGGAGTCCATCCGTTGATCGGCAACCCCGCCCAACCGGCAATCGCGGCGGCGACTTGGGAATGCGTCTCCATGATCGGCACCGCGTTCCATACGCTCCAGACTGTGATTAACAATGCCAGCCCCACCCCAGCCGTCAGCCGGACACTGGACATCGGCAAAGCGCGGACGCTCCGGTGCGGGTAGATAGACTCCCGCCGGCCCGTGCGCTCCCCCGCCGCCGGTCTGGCGCTGGGAGAAGGGTTGCCCCCGCTTGCCTTTTGCTGCATCTAAATGAGTTTCGACGCTAGGGGCCCTCCGCGCCAATGGGCGAGATGTACCGAAAGCACGTACTAATGTGGGGTCAGTCCTTAGTACGAGCGTACGCCGTGGCGCTCACCGAGCCCCGTTCACGCCCCTGCAAAATACTTAGGACGATCTGGATAAAGGTTTGCCTTCTCATGGCCGATAGAAGAGTGTTATGCGGAACAAGCTCGCTCAGTCCATCCTTTTCCAGATTCTGCTCTCGCTGTCGATTCCCTGTTCTTGGGCACAAGGACGTGCCGCCGAACCTCGTTATGAGTTCGGGGGCGGCGTCGTCGGCAGTTTCTATGACAAGAAGACCTTTACCTCCCCGGTTGGCAATGCCGACGCCGGTTTTGCCACCGGACTGGGCGCCAGCGTCTGGATGGGGCACCACATGTACCCGAAGGTCTCCGGCGAAATCCGCTACGACTTTCTGAAAAACGACCTGAAACTCGATGGCTCCGGCGGAAAGGCGACATTCGGAGCGGACTCTCACGCCATTCACTATGACCTGCACTTCCATTTTGCGGAAGTTGGGGCCAAGTTCCGTCCCTTCGTCCTCGCTGGCGGCGGCGTAAAAATGTTCCGCGGAACCGGTGAGGAGCGTGCTTTTCAAGCGCTTAGTCAGATCGCTGTGCTGACCAAGGCTACTGAATTAGCTGGTCTGGTCACCTTCGGCGCCGGTGTGAAGATCCAATTGACCGACAAAGTGCTGGTGCGTCTGGAGTTCCGGGATAACCTGACTCGCTTTCCCAAGAAAGTCATCGCACCGAACCGCGGCACGGGCGGGGACGGCTGGCTGAATAACTTCGCCCCAACCGCTGGTGTCAGTGTACTGTTCTAGGCCGAAAGAAGCGCGCAGATACAGAGGATTACCGCGTCCATTCCCGGCGCGGCGATCCTCTGCTTCCGCGTGTTAAGTCGCCGGAACCTCTTTTCGCTGTCAAGAAGAGTTCACACCAGTGACCATCCTGACTCGTTACCATGGACAAAGAAGTTCCATGGGTCCTCCTCGAATCATTTCTCTTCTGTTTTGTATCGCCGCTGCGATCACCCTTTCGGGCCTTTTCGCGCAGCAGGCTTCGCCCGCCGCCTCGGCCTTCGCTGGCAGCGCCGTTTGCCGCACCTGCCATCCCAATGTCGCGTTGCAGTTCTTTCGCAACCCGCACAACAAAAGCAGTGTCGCCTCCAATGTCAAAGCCGAAAACGCCGGGTGCGAAGGCTGTCACGGCCCAGCCAAAGCCCATGTCGATGCAAAGGGCGGCAAAGAAACCATCGTCGCCTTCTCCACACTCACGCCTAACCAAGCTCTCGATGCTTGTTTGCGATGCCATGCTAAGGATGCCAATCGGGCCAATATCCGGCGGTCCAATCATTCCCAGGCCAACGTCGTTTGTACCTCTTGTCATTCCATTCATCAATCGGATTCAAGTAAAGGCTTGCTCGCAAAGAAGCAGGCTGATGTCTGTTATGGCTGCCACAATGACGTGCGGGCGCAGTTTTCCATGCCCTTCAAGCACCGCGTGAATGAGGGATTCATGACCTGTTCGGATTGTCACAATCCCCACGGTACGAACGCCCCGGTTTGGAAAACGGGCCGCCGGCCCCATCTTGTCGATACCGGGCTGCAAAACGAACAGGCTTGCATGAAATGCCACACCGACAAGCGCGGCCCGTTCCTCTTTGAACATGCCGCCGTCCGCGTGGATGGGTGTGAAACCTGCCATTCCCCCCATGGTTCCACCAACGCACGCCTCTTGAAGCGGCCCGTCGTGTTTACCGTCTGCCTGGAATGTCATAACGGCGCCGGTAGTTTTGGCCGCCAGTCGGATGGCGTGGCCACGCAGTCGGTCTCTCACAACATGGCCGATCCCCGCTACCGGAACTGCACCACCTGCCATATCCGCATTCATGGCTCAAACTCTGACAGGACGTTCTTGCGATGAGACGGCTCCCTTTGTACCTCCACGTGGCGGCGGTCAGCTTGCTCTTCTGTCTGCCACTCGGCGCCCAACCCGTCGTCGCGCCCACGCCGCAACAGGCCGGCTCGCCGCGCGGCGATAACCTGGGCGATTACAACATCACCAACTCCTGGGAAGTCGGTTACCGCTTCCATTCGGTCGACGGAAACGAAGGCAAATATCGCAGCGATGTGAATTTTGGCAATGGGATTCGCCTTCTCGGCGGCGCCATGGGCATACACTCCCGCGACGGCAAGGGGAAGTGGTTCGACGAAATCCTGCTCGACCTCCGCGGCATCGGTAACGATCCCTACCAGTTCAGTTCTTTCCGCGCCCAGAAAAATTCGCTTTACCGCTACGACCTCGTTTGGCGTTCCAGCGAGTACTACAACCCCGCTTTGACCCTATCCGGCGGTAACCACTTTCTGGCCACGAACCGCCAGTTACAGGATCACGATCTGACCCTGATGCCCCAAAGCAAACTCCGCTTCCGGCTCGGCTATTCCGGAAACACGCAAAGCGGCTCCGGCCTTTGGACTGGTCAGTGGTTCGATTCGCGCGGCGACGAATTCTCTTATCTTTCCAACATCCGCCGCAGCCAGCGCGAATACCGGATCGGTGGCGATCTGGAGTGGCGCAAGCTGAAGCTCTCCGTCACCCGGGGCTGGGAGCTTTTCAAAGACGACACCCGTTTCGGCGATAGCGCCGTCCCAGCCGGCGCCAACCCCGCCGACCGCAACACCCTCACATTCCTCCGCCGCGACGAACCGCTCCACGGCCGGACGCCATACTGGCGCGCCCATCTCCATTCCGATCTCTCGCAAGTGTTCATCATCCAGGGCAAGTTCACCCATTCCGATGGGCACCGCGACTTTATCTATGACGAATTCGCGCGTGGTACAGACCGGCTTGGTTCGGAGCGGAACCGCCAGATTCTTGTCTCCGGCAGCGGGCGGCGTCCGGTCACCACCGGCTACCTCACCCTCACCTGGCGCCCGAATCCGAAGTGGACCTTTACCAACCAAACCGGCTACCATCACTCCCGCATGGAAGGCGACCGACGCTATTCGGAGCTCAACAACGGCACCGCCGGCCTCGCTGTGGTCGCGTTTCAGAATTTGGGAATCCGAAACTGGTCCAACGCCAGTGAGGCCAATTGGCAGCCCTGGAAACGCGCCGGATTCTTCGGCAACTATCAGGTTTCTTCCCGCCGCATCCGCTCGGTGGAACTTGTGGATCTGGAACTGCCCGCCCGCACCAATCCCAATGAGCAGACCAATCTGATGAAAGCCGGCACTGCAGGTTTCCGCCTGCAGCCGCTCAATCCGCTGCGTATCTCATTTAGCGCCGAAGTCGGCCGCAACGATCGGCCTTTCTACCCCGTTAGCGATAAAAACTACCACGCGCTCAATGCCCGCTTGCAGTATAGGGTCGCAAAGTACAATCTGTCCACAGACTACCGGTCATTCAACAACACCAACTCGGCTTCGCTGTTTGTTCATTCCTCAACCGGCCGCAGTTGGGCCGCCAACGGCGGATGGACACCTCGCGCCGGCGTGCAGTTCGACGCTGGATATAGCTACATCCACCTCGATACACTTACCGGACTAGCCTATTTCGCCAATTTTGACTTGGTGGAGCGCGACCGTTCCCGTTACCTAAGCAATCTCCATACACTCCATGCCGGCGTCCAGGTCCAACTGCGAAAGCGCGTGGATTTCTATGGCGGTTTCGTCAACACTCGCGACCGCGCCGATGGCCGGACCACCGCTGCAGGCGACTCCAGCGGTTTTCTCACTACCCCGGATACCGTATCGCTCTTCGCCGCCGCGCAGGTGTTTCCGGTCGCCTATCACTCTCCGTTGGCAAGGCTATCGGTGCTGATGCATCGTAACGTGCGTCTAAACGTTGGCTGGCAGTTTTATGACTACAGCGAGAAGTTTCTCCGCCTGCAGGACTACACCGCTCACACAGGATACGTCAGTCTGAGCTATTCTTTCTGAAGGGATGTCCTTCCGGTTCACTGATTTTGAGATTCTCGCGCTCTTCGTTTGTGGAATAACCGCATGGCTGTTCACCATTCGCGGCCGCCTGCAAATGGAAAGCAATTGGCCTCTTGTTTACTATCTCGCCATGGTCTTCTATCAAAAGACCGCAGGGCACTTTTTAGAAGCTAACTTCATTTACGCCGGCGTCGTCTGTGCCATGATGATCCGCTTTGAGTTCATGTCCGCCGCCGTCGTAAAGGTGTTCCGATTCATTGAAGCCATCTGCCTCATCTACGTCATCTGGCGTTGCCTGGATTTCGCCCTGTTCCGTTAGCCCTTCGTTCGCGTGTCCGCCGGGTCCGGCATCAAAGATCCACCATTTTCCCGTTCGGCGGGTTGGCGCTCCCCGAGCGTTGGGTTTGCCGTATCGATTGGACGGTCGCTTCACGCGTACGTAAATTCTCCGGACCGCATGAGAATCTCGGCCACAAACGGACACCTAGATAGTGGTGAAGCATCGTTTCAAAACCACAAAGTGCCGGTCTGGTCTCGTCCGTCCTGTAATGGAGATGAGGGTCGAAAAAGTCTCCTGCGGTCCCTTTTCCGGTGATGGTGACTGGGAAACTGGCGGTCTGCGCCGGCCAGGCCTGGCATTAGTGCCTCCCAACATTCGTTGGGTGGAAGGGATTGCCGCCATGCAAGCGAAGGGTGATTCCATGGACCCGCTGGTAGCGGATGGGTCTTGGTGCATCTTCTATCCCATCCCGGATGCATCCCGGCCAGATCCTATCGTCCTGGTGGAGCAGCAGAATGCGACCGGTAGCCTGTACGCCCTGAAAAAATATCACTTGTACTCATCGGATGGCGACTCGGAAAACACACAAGGTCTTCTTCTCTCTTTGAATCGCCGGTACGCGCCGATCCAGTTGGACCCCTACGAAAACTACCGGATTCGCGGTTGGTTCGTTGGTGCCGTCCCGGAAGTCCAACGGATTGAGGCGCCCCGGTACGAGCGCATCGAAGAAGACTAGAGATCCTCGCGATGTTCGGACGCTTGTCGGCGCAAACGTGCAGTCGTAGCGAAACGCAGACTCTGCACCCATACGCTGTCAAACTCTTACGTAAATCTCCCCGCTTACTCCGCGCCAGGCTTGCTAACCGGCATCGCCGCCGCTTGCCACGCCTTCCATCCTCCGGCCAGCGAACGGACGTTCCGGTATCCCATTCGCTGAATCGTATCTCCCGCCAGCGCGGACCTGAATCCGCCTCCGCAATAGAGCACCAGCAACGTCTCGTGGTCCGGCACTCGCCCCTCAATGTCGCGCTCTATAATCCCTTTGCCCAGATGCACCGCCCCCGTCGCGTGCCCAGTCCCCCATTCACTCTCCTCCCGCACGTCCACCAGCAAATGGGGCTCGCCCGCCGCCGCCAATTCCGCGTACTCCGCTACCGTCATTTCTTCCACGCGAGATTTGGCGTCCTCAACAACCGCCAGAAATCCAGGACTATGTTTCATGCCGATCTTCTCCTGCTCCTACCCTCGCTGCCGTTGAATCCGCGCGCCCAGCCCGGCCAGCTTGCTTTCGATTCTCTCGTATCCACGGTCCATGTGGTAAACCCGGTCTACAATCGTCTCTCCCTCCGCCACCAATCCCGCCAGCACCAGTGACGCGCTCGCCCGCAGGTCCGACGCCATCACATGCGCGCCCGTCAGCCGGCTCGGTCCGGCAACAATCGCCTGTCGCCCGTCGATTCGGATCTTCGCCCCCATCCGCCCCAACTCGGGCACATGCATAAACCGGTTTTCGAAAATCCGCTCGGAAATGATCGCAATCCCATCGGCCTGCGTCATCAGCGACATGAACTGTGCCTGCAGGTCGGTCGCGAATCCGGGATGCTCCTCCGTAATCATGTCCACACTGCGCAGCGCGCCGCCGCCTCGCACACGAAGGATGCCCGGCCCCGGCTCCGTCACCTCCGCACCGGCCAGGCGCAGCTTGTCGCAGAGCGCCGAAAGGTGTTCGGGCACGCAGCCTGCCACTTCCACGTCGCCGCACGTAATGGCCGCCCCAATCGCGAAGGTGCCAGCCTCAATTCGGTCCGCGATAATCGCGTGTTCCGCGCCGCCCAGCTCCGCCACGCCTCGTATCCGGATCGTCGACGTTCCCGCGCCCTCAATCTGCGCGCCCATTTGGGTTAACAACTCCGCCAGATCCACCACCTCCGGCTCCCGCGCGGCATTGTTGATCACCGTCTCTCCGCGCGCCAGCACCGCCGCCATCAAAATATCTTCCGTCCCGGTCACTGTAATCCGGTCGAAATGCACTGTCGCACCGCGCAGCCCATCCGGCGCCGTCGCTTCAATGTAGCCATGGTTCTGCTCAATGCGCGCCCCCAGTTGCTCCAGCCCCCGCATGTGCAGGTCAATCGGGCGCGCCCCAATCGCGCAGCCCCCGGGCAGCGAGACTCGCGCGCGCCGAAATCGCCCCACCAGCGGCCCCAGCACCAGGCTCGAAGCACGCATCGTCTTCACTACTTCATACGGAGCCGCCGGTTCCAGCGTGTCCGCCGCCGTCACCGTGATCGAACCATCCTCTTCCTGTTTCACCCCGGCGCCCATATGCGCCAGCAAATCCAGCATCGTCTGGATGTCTTTCACCCGCGGAATCCGGTGCAGTTTCACCGCGTCGGCCGTCAACAAACACGCCGCCAGCACCGGCAGCGCTGAGTTCTTCGCGCCGCTCGTCTCCACCCGGCCGCGCAGCGCATAGCCGCCTTCCATCACAAACCTATCCATGCAACACCTCCGCCAGAATTCCCTGCTTTTTCGCCAGCAGCGCCGCCGCCGCCTCCCGCTCCATCCCCAGTTTCCCCATCACAATCGCCGTTTTCACGTCCCGCCCGGCCGCTTCAAACAAAGCGGCGGCCTCGCCCGGCGAAAAACCCGTCGCCTCGGCCACAATTCGCTTCGCCCGGTCCACCAGTTTCTCGTTCTTCGGCTGCACGTTCACCATCAGATTCCCATACGTGTAGCCCAGCCGAATCATCAGTCCCGTCGAAATCATGTTCAAAACCATTTTCGTGGCCGTTCCCGCCTTCATTCGCGTGGACCCGGTCACCACCTCCGGTCCCACCGGTACGGCAATCGCCACCTCCGCCTCCGCCGCCAGCGCGCTGCCCTCCACGCACACCACCGCCGCCGTCAGTGCTCCCAACTCCCGCGCCGCCCGGATCGCTCCAATAACATAGGGTGTCCGCCCGCTCGCCGCGATTCCCACCAGCGTATCTCCCCCTTGGAACCCGCGCGCCGCCAGATCCGCTGCCCCCGTCGCCGGATTGTCCTCCGACGCTTCGGTCGCCCGGCTCAGTGCCGCCTCCCCGCCGGCGATAATCCCTTGCACCAATTCCGGCGACACCCCAAACGTCGGCGGACATTCCGACGCATCCAGCACTCCCAGCCGTCCACTCGTCCCGGCTCCTATGTAAAACAGCCGCCCTCCCCTCCTAACCCGGTCTGCCAACCGATCCAACAAGACTGCCACCGCTGGCGTCGCCGCCGCGACGGCGTCGGCCACCCCAGCATCCTCCCTATTAATAATGTTAAGGATTTTGATCGTATCTAACTGATCAATGTGGGCCGAACGGGGGTTTCGCTGTTCCGTCCCCAAGTTTCCGAGTTGCTCCATGCTCACTCCAGGTTCGCACGAACCAATCCTCTATAGGTGGTACCTGCATCCAGTACTAATGGTTTCAATTTTCCCAGCGCCGCGCGGCTTTTGGGTACCCGCGTACCACCCAAAGCCCATCGTTCGGCGGATCTCGGAAAACAGCCTTCAAGTAATTGATAAAACAAGAGTTGCATAAATTTTGCGAAAAAACTGCCCAACACGCCTTATTCCTCCGGCGCGGTTGGGGCATAAACTAGCAAATCAAGTAAAATCAATAGGTTAGTTCAATATACTCGCTCAAAATCCAGGCGATAGTACCCTGAACTCCGGACTACAACTAAACCCTTGACACCCCTTTCGTTCCGCTCGTATACTACCTGAGTAATGAAGACAGTTGTATAGCTCGCTATACGTCTGCTTCAGATTTACGATTCGTTCTTCGGAGGTCCAATAAATGAAAAAAATCCTACTCGCGTCCGCGTTCTTTGCTGTCGCGTCGCTTAACTCCTTCGGCGCTGCCCTTGGTGATTGCACCACCTTGTCGTTAACCCTGGCTGGCCTTAGCGGAAACTCTTGCACTGTGAACGGCTGGACGCTCGACACCTGGGGCTTCGGCTCCGGTGGCGCTTCCCAAACCGGCTACAGCGCTGCTCCCACCCTGGCCGACATCCAGGTCACCATCGCCACCGCCACCAACGGCAATGGCGCGCTCGGCTTCTCCGTTCGCTTTAGCGACGCGGCCGGCGGCGAGAACTTCTTCTCCGCCACCAGCGGCTCCCCGAACGATACCGTCAACTGGAAGACCATCTTCGTCGTCACCGGCGCCCCCATCGCTCAGGTCGCCAACTATGTTGACGGCGCCACCACCACCGTTGGCAACAACGGCTCCATCGTTCTCCAGAAGATCATCACCAACGCTGGTGCGCAGGGCAACCCCACCATCACCGACGGCACGATCTTGACGATCTCCGGCGCGCAGAGCACCAACCCGCTGACCCTGGTCAACAACCAGTCCAGCACCGTTACCTCGATGGGTGTCATCGACAACTATCAGCTGAACTCCGGTAACAACGGCTCCGCTTCGCTCAACTACTACAGCAATACTTTCCTCGGTATCGATCCCCCGCCGACCGGTATCCCCGAGCCGATGACCTTCGTCCTCATGGGCGCTGGCCTCGTCGGTATCGCTGCCCTCCGTCGCCGCAACAGCTAATCGCTGTCGTACCGATTGCAATAATCAAACCGGCCAGCCGAAAGGCTGGCCGGTTTGCTTTTTCCCCAGCCTAAACTGCCTGCCGAAGGGAACCGTGGAACTCAATCGGGAAGAGGAATATACGCTAGTTCGCCGTGTGCAGGAAGGTGATGAGTCGGCCTTCCGCGAACTCGTGGAAACCCATCAGGCAAAGGTCTTCTCCATCATCTACGGCATTCTGCGGAACCGCAACGACGCCGAGGACATCGCCCAACAAGTCTTCGCCAAAGTCTATTTCTCTATCCGCAATTTCGACTTCCGTAGCTCGCTGCTCACATGGATCTACAAAATCACCGTCAACGAATGCTACGACTATCTGCGCAAGAAAAAGGTCCGAAAGCTCGTCTACGAAAGCGATTTCTCCGAAGACGATGCGACTATCATGGAGAACTCGGGTGTCGCCGTGGACCCCGGTCTGCCAATTGACGAAAGCCTCGCGCAACGGGACCTTGCCGTCAAACTCCTGGAAAAGGTCTCCGAAGAAGAGCGCAGTCTGCTGCTGATGAAGGAAGTGGAAGGTCACTCGGTGGAAGAATTGGCGGGTATGACCGGCATGAATGAGAATACGATTAAGATTAAACTTTTTCGCGCCAGGCAGAAATTGGTGAAGGCGGCGCAGCGTTTGGGGCGTCTTCCGGGGCAGTTTGCCATTAGCCTGTAGCGCGGAAAGGCGCCAACGCGGCACTCCATGCACCTATCGGTACGAAGCGGGCCGCCGCGCGGTCGCTGGGCACCCCAGCAGCGCCTGAACTCTCCGCCGGGTCTTACGCCTGCGTCATGGAGTACGAGGAAGCCCAGGCAAAGCCGTCGTTTGGGAATCTGTTGCTCGGCCCGGTATTCGGCCGGGCTGCTCCCAGCCTCAAACCGTGGGCCGGGAAACCCCACATGCAACCCCAATCCCGACGGGACACGTTTTAACGTTACCCAAAGCGCACGAAATGGGTTGTGCCGTTGCTCTACCCGCGCCTCCGGCGCGCCGGGGAACCCCCACATGCAACCCCAATCCCGACGGGACACGTTTTAACGTGTCCCAAAGCGCACGACATCCCCACCCCCAAAAAGGCTACGCCCTTGCTTTACCCGCGGCCCCGGCGATGGCGAAGCCGTAATCCCGCGACAATCGGCGCGCCGGGGAAACCCCACATGCAACCCCAATCCCGACGGGACACGTTTTAACGTTGCCCAAAGCGCGCGAAATGGGTTGTGCCGTTGCTCTACCCGCGCCCCCGGCGCGCCGGGGAACCCCCACATGCAACCCACAATCCCGACGGGACACGTTTTAACGTGTCCCAAAGCGCACGACATCCCACCCCAAAAAAGGCTTCGCCCTGGCTCTACCCGCGGCCCCGGCGATGGCGAAGCCGTAACCCCGCGACAATCGGCGCGCCGGGGAACCCAACCATCCACCCCCCAAAAAGGCTACGCCCTGGCTCTACCCGCGCCCCCGCTTCAGCGTGCGCCCGTTCCCGTACTTTTCAGAAGCCCCGTACAACCCGGCGGTCTATGCCACCGGCGCCATGTTGCCGCCCATGGCCCGTTCCCGCTGACCACTTCCGCCAGCCAGTCGGAGTTGGCCCAACCCCCGTGGCAGTAATGGCGCAGTCGGGCCTGAAGCCGACATGCAGCCAGGCCCTGAACGGTTCCTTGCGACCATGGCGTTCTTCTCCGAGTAGGGCACGATCAGCCGCCCGCCGCAAGCTGGCATCCCGACCCGCGTAGCGGCTAAACAGGTGGCCGCCGGGTGGAAGCACTCAGTCAGTGACCAGACGCTATCCCACCCGCAGCAGCCCCGTTAGCTAGAAGCGGAAGTAGATAAATTCGCTGTGGCGCAGTTGCAGTGAGGTCTCCCGCAGCAGCAACAGGCACAGGAAAAACGCCACGCCCAGCGCCACCGCCTGCCATCGCGCAAGCGGCGCCGGCGCCCTCTCGGGCAACAACAGCACACCCAGTCCAAGCAGCCCAACGGCCGCAAGCTGCCACTCCCCGCCCGGCAGGCCCCGGGCCGCTTCCGTGCCCGTCAGCGCACGCAGGTAACGCCATGCACCCGGCAGTGTCTCCGCCCGGAACGGTACCCACGCCACCAGCACCGCCGCCAGTGTCAGCCCCCGCGCCGCCCATTCGTTCATCGTCCGCCCCGTCTCCCGCCATTGGTGGTTCACCACCAGATAGAGCCCGTGCAGCCCGCCCCAAATCGCGAAGTTCCAATGCGCTCCGTGCCAAATGCCGCCCAACAGCATCGTCAGAAAAATGTTCAGCAGAAACCGCCGCCGCGCCCGATTTCCCGGCAGTTGAAACAGCAGATAATCGCGCAGGAACGCCGAAAGCGTCATGTGCCAGCGTTGCCAGAATTCGATGATGCTGGCCGCCCGGTACGGCCGGTCGAAATTCTTGGGAAAACGAATATGAAATAGCTGGGCCAGCCCGTTGGCCATGTCGCAATAGCCGGAAAAATCAAAGTACAACTGCAGCGCATACGTAACAAGACCCATCCACGCCTCGGGTGCGGACCCAGGGCCGGCCGCGCCGAACGCGGCGTTGGCCCACGGCGCAAGCGTGTCGGCGATCGCTACTTTCTTCACCAGTCCCACCGTGAAATGCGTCAGCCCGCTGGCCCACTGCGCCCAGTCCCAGCGTGTGCTCTCCGGCGCCGCGAATTGGTCCATCATCTGCCGGTGGTGCAGAATCGGTCCGGCAATGCTGTGCGGAAAGAACGAGACAAATAGCGCGTATCGCCACGGCGAAAGGCTGCTAATCTCCCCTTCGGCCGCATCCAGCAGAAACGCGATCTGCGTAAACGTAAAAAACGAAATGCCCAGCGGCATAAGCACCGGGAAGCCGAGCCCAGCCCCATACTTGAACCATCCAAGCGCGGCCAAATTCAACGCCACGCCCGCGCGAACCCAGCCACGGGAGCGTGTCGCGGCGATGCGCGCGCCAACCAGATAGTTCATTCCCACGCTCGCCGTCAGCACGAATACGTGCGGCCAGTACCACATCGCGTAAAACACAAACGACGCCATCGCCAGCAGCCGGATGCTCCACTCCCGCCGTCCGGCCCACGCCGGAATCCAGTAAACGGCCAGCGCGCAGGGCAGAAACAAGAAAAGGAACTCGAAACTATGGAAAATCATGGGGCGCCTATCTCCCCTGTCCACGCCCGCTCGGCGCGCAGGTCGGCGCCGAAGGAATAGACGCCGCGCAGTATGCCGCGCCTGGTGTCCAGCACCACCATCCGTACCGCCGCTGTTGGCGACGGCGCCCGGTCCCGCTGTTGAAACTGCACCTCGCAGGCGCTGGCGCTGGCGCGCAAAAAAAAGCGATAGTCGATCCGCTCACCGGTTACCAGTGGCGCTTCAAATGCCGCCGCCAGTTCCGCCGCCTCCGGTGACTCGCGCTCCTCCCATCGGCCGCTTCGCCATACTCCGGCCCACGCCCGCCCGGCGCGGAAATGCTGCAATCCAGGGATCGCGCCCATCCCAGGCCGAACGCAAATAGCGATCACATCGTCGCGATGAGCCTCCATCACGGCGCCGGGCGTCAACGCCTCCTCGGCCACATTCTCCACCCGGTGGCCACGCTGCCGTAACTGTTCGCCCAGCGCGGAACTCGCCACAAAGACACGCCCGCCCCCGCTCTTGAACCCGCGGATCTGGCTGTCTTCGGTCTCGGTGGCAAAATACGGCCTCACCTCCGCGCCCGCCCGGGCGGGCAGGGGAAGCAGCGTCTGCGCCGGATGCGGCGGCACCAGCAGCCACTCCGCCGCGCGGCCGGCGCCTCGAAGCGCGCGCCCGAGTTTCACCCCATTCGCGTAAGCCACTCCCGGCCCGGCATGTTGCAGCGTGTCCATGAAACCCGCCGGCGGCCATAGCGCCTCTTCCGGCGCCCCCATCGGCTCAATTCCCATCTCCCGCCACCACTGTGGCAGCGCCGCGAACAGGGCTTTCGTTCTCCACTGATCCGCCGCGTCCACCGCCGCCGCCTGGTACGCCGCCCGAACCGTAACCCCGTTGCCACGCGCCCACCCCGCGAACGCCGCCACTAAGTCACGGGAATAGGCGGCGGGCGGCAGAAAGTTGATCGAAATATCTCCCAGCAAAACCGGCTGTTTGCCCAGCGATTCCCGCATATTCCCGTTCTCCGACATCAACATCACGTCGTACATCTGGTGCAGCTTCGGCGCATACCCGGCTCGCCTAAGTTCCCACCCTTGCCGGCTCTTCCATAGATCGGCGAACGGTATGGCGTACAGCATCCGGTAGGCCTCCGGCATGCCGTGCTCCAGGTAGTGCCGCCGATCCCACGTCGTGAAGTACTCCCATTCCAGCCGTGTTTGCCGCGGGTCCGGATTTATCAACACACGGTACTCTGGCGCCAGCACCACCGTATCCCCAGGCCGCGCGTGTCGCCGGGCCCGCGCAAGCATGTACTCCAGGCCCACCCCGGCGTGGGAACACAAATTGATCACCGGCTGCCCAAGTTCCCGCTCCATCGCCTCCGCATCCACGGAGAACAAACAGCCCGATCCGCCCGCCAACAGTGTCCGCGGCGCCTCCCCGGCCAGCAGTAGCGCCGCCTCTTTCCGCAGGAATAGATGGTGTACCCAGTCGGCGTTCAGATTCCCGAGATTGTTGTACCACCCGGCCACCGCCGCCGGATAAACCAGTCCGCCCAGAACGAAAACGGTCAGAACCCAAGTAACAATAAACCCGTTGGCGCACTCATAGAGTCTCGCCCAGTGCTCGCGACCGCGCATTCGTGTTTAGTAATTGTACAACGCGCGCTGGACTTTAACCCCCGCCACAAGCCGCCCGCCGGGTAATCCCACATGCACCCCCCGACGGGACATGTTTTAACGTGTCCCAAAACGCACGGCATCCCCACTCCCACTATAGGTTACGCCCCTGCTCTACCCGCCACCCCGCACAACGCGGCGGGTTACAGCTTGCGCACTCCAACCCCGCCGGCCGCGCTTGTCTCCAAAAAACGAACGCCCGGACGCGCTCCACGCGTCCGGGCGTTAACAAAAACCAGCGCAATGTAGACTAGGCGCTAAACGAGCTGCCGCAGCCGCAAGTGGACTTCACGTTCGGATTGTTAAATTTGAAACCGGAGCCCTCTAGCGACTCTACGTAGTCAACTTCGGCGCCTTCCAGATAGATCAGGCTGGCCTGGTCCACGAATACCTGCAAGTCGCCATATTTCAACGTCTTGTCCATCATCGTGGGGCTGTTTTCGAAAGCCATCGAATAGCTGAAGCCGGAGCATCCTCCGCCCACCACCGAGATACGCAAACCGGCCGGCTTTGGCTCCTGGGTGTCCAGAATTTCACTCACCTTGGCCACGGCCTTTTCCGTCAGTTGAACCATACTCATTTCCTTCTCCTTGGGAGGATTCTTCCTCTAGCTTACCGCCGGAAGCGGTTACTTCCAAATCAAATAGATGCGCCAGCGCCGGAATGGATTCGCAATCCGCGGCTTTTCCCCGTCCCCGCTCCACACCGGAAAAGCGAAACCAGATTCACCCGCGCCGCGTCAATCATGGCATGAGCGGATTCACCGATATCCTCCCCTTACCGATCACCGGCGCAGCCACTCGCGCCAAGGCCAAAGTGGACGTCAATCGAGACGAAGAGTCCGCCCTCGTCCGCCGTGTCCAGAACGGGGACGAGATGGCGTTTCGCGATCTGGTGGAACGCTACCAGTCCAAAGTCTTCTCCATTATCTACGGCATCCTGCGCAATCGCAACGACGCCGAGGATATCGCCCAGCAGGTCTTCGCCAAGGTCTACTTCTCCATCCGCAACTTCGACTTCCGCAGCTCTCTGTTGACCTGGATCTACAAAATCACGGTCAACGAATGCTACGACTATCTGCGGAAGAAGAAGGTCCGCAAGCTCGTCTACGAAAGTGATTTCTCCGAAGACGATGCCACCATGATGGAGAATTCCGGCGCCGCCGTTGACCCGGGTCTTCCCATCGATGAAAGCCTCGCCCGGCGCGATCTCGCCGTCAAGCTCCTGGAAAAGATCTCCGAAGAAGACCGCAGTCTCCTCTTGATGAAGGAAGTGGAAGGCCACTCGGTGGAAGAATTGGCGGGCATGACCGGCATGAATGAGAATACAATTAAAGTGAAACTCTTCCGTGCACGGCAGAAGCTGGTAAAGGCGGCGCAGCGTTTGGGGCGTCTGCCGGGGCAGTTTGCCATTGGCCTGTAGCGCGGAGTAGCGGTAGCGAGGCATAGTATGCACGAGCCTGTACAAAGCGAGTTGGAAGAACTTCTGCAAGGGCGTCTGGCGGCCGGGAAGCGTCCGGCAGTGGAAGCGCATCTGGCCGCGTGCGCGGAGTGCGCCGCGGAATTGCGCCAGATGCGCTTGTATTCTGGCGTCATGCGGTCGTTGCGCGCGCCGGCGGCGCCGGAGCTCTCGGCCGGGTTTTACGCCCGTGTCATGGAACGGGTGGAAGCGCAGGGAATGCCGTCGTTTTGGAACCTGCTGCTGGACCCCATCTTCGGCCAGCGGCTCGTCTACGCCACCGGCGCTATGCTGCTGCTGATGGCTTCCTTCCTGCTCGCCACCTCCGGCAACCAGCCGGAACTGGCGCAAACCCCGGTCCAGGTCATGGCGCAGCCGGCCGAGGCCCCGCGCGCCGTCCAAGCCGGATTTGGCGACGACATGCAGCGGGATCGCGAACGCTTCCTGGCCACCATGGCCTCGTTCTCCGAGTAAACTATGATTGGCCGCGCACAGCCCGCCTGGAAAAACCCGCAAATTCTGCTCACCTTGAGCCTGGTTTTTCTCTGCGGTGCGCTCGCTGGCGCGGTTATCTATAAGTTGGCCTCCCAACGCGTATCCGCCAAGCAGGTAGCCGCCAGTTGGAAGGATTCAACCAAGGAACAGACGCTTTCCCATTTGAAACGGGAACTGGAGCTCACGCCGGAACAGGCAGCCGAAATCGAAACCGCGCTGGACGATTTCTCCCTCTACTACCAGATGCTGCACGCGCAGATGGAAGAGGTAATGGCCACCAGTAAGTCGCGCATCGATCAGGTCCTAAGCGAGGAGCAGCGCAAAAAGTTCTCCCGCATCATGAACGAACTCAAGCAGCTTCGTTAGGCCGCCGGATAGCCATACCACAACCGGAAGAAATCCAGGTTGCGCAGGGCCCTCGCCGCCAGCTTCTCCCGTGTTCGTTGCAGAGCCGCGATGCGCATCCCCCGTTCCGCTATGGCATCTGTCACCGCCGCAAACAGTTCCTCCCTGTCCAGCGTCTGCAGTGACCCGCACGGCGTCAGTCCCAGTTCCCTGCAAAGTCCAGCGATCTTTGGAGACCGGCCCAGATTCACCGGCGAAGTGCCCGCCAGCACGCTTTCCACGCAGAAGTGGTACCGCTGGCCCAGCGTAACGGTGGCGTGCCGCAACACAGCAATGGCCTCGCCCGGCGCGTAGTAAAGGTTTGGCATTACCGCCGATGGCGCCGTCATCAGCGCCTGCACCGCTTCCGATGCGGTGCGGTCGAACCCTGGGTGCCGGCATTCATTGCAGAAAAACAATATCTGCACGCCGTGGCCGCTGTGCAGCCGGTCCAGCGTCGCCGCAATGTCTCCCCATATCGGCAGGCTTTCGCCCTCTCCCTGCCAGAATAGATTCACCACCAGCAGCGGCTCTCCTGCTCGGATCCCAGTCGCCGCCAGCGCCTCCTCCGCCCACACGGCGTAGTCCTGTGGCGGCTCAAACAGCCATGCCCAGTCGGCGCCCACCGCCACCCGCGCCGCTTCCACTCCGGCGTCTATCAGCGCGTCCCGGCCCGCATCATCCCGTACCGTCCACGACCGCACTCCCACAAACTCTTCTTTGAACAGGCGCCGCCCCTCCTCGGTCACCAGGAAGTCCGCGCCAATACCAACCGCATCCACCGGTAATCCGCGTTCCCGGAAATACCGCATTCGCGGCGCCAGAAAACCCAGCGGCCACCCCCACCCCTCCACATCCGTTATCAGCGTCGTTCCAGCCAGCAAACCGGGCGAATCCTCCGCGCCTTCCAGTTCGAAGCGCACCGCCGGCAGCTCAATCCGCTCCAGTGAAAAACGCGCCGGATACGGCTGCCGCTGAAACTGCGCATTCTCATGCAGTATCAAATGTAAGTGGAAGTCCTCCGGAATGTGGCGCCACATTCCGTGCATCATCAATTCGTCGCCAATGTTGCCCGCTCCCGGGCCATTGAATATCTGAATCGCGCGTCGCGTATGCATGGGGAGTGCAACCGCCATCCTACCAGACGCGTTTCCACACAAACGCAAAACGCCCGCCCGGCAACACCGGGCGGGCGTTTTGCGTACTGCCGTTATTTAGAAAAACAGCTTCAACCCGAATTGCATACGCCGCATTGGGCTCCGTATGCTGCGGATCTCGCCGTCGCGGCTGCCGTTCGATGTGATCTGATTGGCGTTGGAGAAGCTGATGCCTCCCGGATCGCCGAACCAAGGTGTATTTGTCGCGTTGAACGCCTCCCACCGGAACTGCATCTTCACCCGTTCGGTGATAACGAAGTTTTTGAACATGGAGAAGTCCATCCGCCGTTCGCCCGGCCCGCGCAGCGTGTTGTAACCCGTGCTGCCAAGCCGGCACAGGTCCGGACGCGATGCGATCTGGCAAGTCACCCGCTGAAACGCCTGCGTGTTAAACCAGAGTTTGCGGGTTGGCTCGCTCAGTTCTGGATTGGTGATCATGTCGGGCCGCACGGCCCCGTTCGGCAGCGACAGGTCCCCGGCGCCCTGCGTGATCGTGAACGGGAAACCCGAAGCGATGCTCAGAATCCCGTTCAACTGCCAGCCGCCTATGAAGTGGCGCGCCGGCCCGCTCATGTTCTGTCCCGGCAGTTCGTACACCCAGTTGGTCACCAGCCGGTGCGTCTGGTCGAACCGGAACAGCCCGCGTGAGCCGCGCCGGTCGCGCGGATTCTGCAGCGATGCGCCTTCCTGCCCGCCGTTTTCGCCGTCGCCGTGTGCCTTGCTATACGTATAGGCAACGCCAAACGTCAACCCCTTCGCACTGCGTTTATCCAGCTTCACCTGCAATCCGTGGTAGAACGATTCGCCATAGGAATCCAGATACCGGATGCGGCCCATTGCCTGCACTCCCAGGTTGGGTGTGGCCGCGTCATAGAACTCCGGATACGGACGGTTAGCTTGCAGGAACGTCGTCGCCGGACGAAGCGGATCGTTCCAATTAATCACGCTATTGCCAACGTTCTGGCCTTTGCTGCCGGCGTAGCCAACCGAAAGCGCCATTGCCGACGGTAACTCCCGCTGTAAGTCGAAGCTCCACTTCCACACCGCGCCGTCTTTGTAAGTATCCGGCAGGTAAAGTAAGTCAATCGGCCGCACCGTCGTGGAGCCGCCGCCCCGCGTCAAGAACGGATCGTCGAGCGTCAATATGTTCGACCCCGGAACATACGTCTGCGACGCGATCGTGAAGCTCTGTCCGTTCGCTCCAACCACCGTGTTATTCTGCGCCGGACGCATCGACGTGTTATAAACCTGGCTCCCCGCCTTGGGCGGCATCAGGTTCAGAATCGTAAACGTGTTCTGGTGCTGTATGTTGTCAAACCAGCCCGCGCCCGTCCGGATAACCCACTTATCCGTCGGCCGGTAGGCGATACCCAGACGGGGCATGAAGAACCGGAATCGCTGCTGTTGCGCCACTTTGATCGCGCCCGGCTCGCCGAGCGATTCCGGAAAAATGGTCGGAATGATCGTCCCATCCGGCTTCCGGAATCCTTGGCCGCGCCCAACCTCGGAGCCCAGCCCCGGAATGCTCAACGTCCGCTGCAGCCCCTTCCGGTCTACTGGCCACCCGTTGTAGTCATACCGCAGGCCCCAGTTCACCGTCAGTTTCGACGACACCTTCCAGTCATCATTGATATACGCGCCGCCCCGCTGCGCCTTGGGGAACGTTAACGGCAACCCTTCGGGCGTTTGCGTCGTGTTCGGCCGGCCTAACAGGAACGATGCAAATGCATTCCCGGTCTGCAACGCGCTGAAGCCCAGCAGCCCTTCCTCCAGGTTGGCCGCGCCGCGCTCAATCGTCAGCCCGTAATACTCGGCGCCGAACTTAAAGTTATGCTTTCCCTTGAACCACGACAAATGATCGCCAAACTGATAGGTGTTCATCTTGTCATAGCCGTTGCCGTTGGTTAATTCCTGCAAGGGGAACGGAAGTCCAGTAAACTGCGGCAACCCGTGTTCCCGAGGCGTCAATTTCCGGTTCCCGTCAGACGGAATCCGGAACAGCCCAACACCCAGCGCGTCCATGTCGAACGTCGTATTGTCCGTCCGCGGATTGGAGGTCAGATCGTTCGAGATCTGGAATCCCACCCGCAGTTCATTAATCATGCTCGAACTGAACGTGTGGATCCACTGCGTGGCCAGGTTGGTCACCTGCGAGTTGACGAACACCGGCAGATTCGGATTGATGTTGGTTCGTTCCAGGTTCGAACGGTCCCACGCCAGCCGCGCGAACACCCGGTCTTTATCTGAGAAATTGTGGTCCACGCGAGCGAAGTACGTGTTCACATTGATCGGCTGCGGCACCGACGCGCGCGCCGTAAAGTCCGTCGGATCTTCCTGGATGAACTGCGCCCGCGGAACATACTTTTCCAAAACGTTCAACGCGCCAGGATGAAGCCGTGACCGCGGTATCGTGTTGTTCGGGAATAGCCCGCCAGTCGCCGGGTCCCATATCAGCGTCGGCGCCACAAACCGCCCATTGGCGGTATAGCCATTCTGCAGCCGGCTAAAATTCCCGTTGCGGAAATCGTCGATCGGGAAGTTCGCCGTGCTCACAATCCCTTCCCGCGTCCGCCGTGCTTCGTAATTAAACGCCCAGAATGTCTTGTTTTTCCCGTTGTACAGTTTCGGAAACAGCACCGGACCGCTCAAAACGAACCCATATTGGTTCTGCCGCAGCGGATTCTTCTTCAGTCTCTCCAAACCCGCCGCGCGCTCGAAATTTAAAAAGTAATTCTCCGCGTCGAACTTATCGTTCCGCAGGAAGTTGAACAGAGTGCCGCGCAGTTGATTCGTGCCGCTCTTCATCGTGATGGTCACCTGCGCGCCGCCGCCAAATCCGTACTCGGCCGTATAGGCGTTGGTCTGAATCTTGAACTCTTCAATTGCCTCAATCGACGGCACGAAATTCATAATGTGAATGCGCGGATCTTTCGCGTCCACGCCGTCAAGCGACGCCACTTGATTCGTTTCCCTCTGTCCGTTGGCGCTCACCGAAAAGCCCTGGCCCGGAATCGGGAACCCGCCCGATCCATCACCGCGCCCGGTCCGCTCCCCGTACTGGACACCCGGAACCAGCACCGCCAGGCTCTGCATATTTCGCCCATTCAGCGGCAACTCGATGATCCGGCGGTTCTCAATAACTGCGCCAACCGTGGCGTTTTCCGTTTGCAGACTCACTGCATTCGCCACCACTTCAATCGACTCGCTTACGCTTCCCACGTCGAGCTTGAAATCCTGCCGAACCTGCGCCGCCGTTTCCAGGCGCAGACCTTTCACTAGTCCGGCCTTGAATCCGGAACGTTCACAACGCACCGTATAGTCGCCCACCGGAAGCAGCGGAAACGTGTAATTCCCGGTTTCATTCGTGACAACCGTTAAAGTCACATTCGTGCCTTGATTGGTCGCCGTAATCGTTGCGCCAGCTACGAATGAACCGCTGGAATCGGTGACCAAGCCCTGAATAGATTGCGTCGCCGATTGACTGAAGGCCGCTGAACCGAACATCGCGAGCAGCGGAAAAACGAGAAACCTGCTGGAATGCTTCATTTATTTCCCTCTGGAATGGTTTGACGAATGAGAACGACTTGGGGGAAGGAGGCCTCAATACTCGGAGGCGGATCCGCGAAGGAATCCTTGCGCGGTCCTGTTGGAACGGGATGAATGAGTCTACTCACTCGTACTCGGGAATGTCAAACCAGAGATTCAAGAGTCTGGAAATGAAAAAGGCCGCCCCGAAGGGCGGCCTCTTTTCCAGGTTGAGCGGTGAACTACCAGAGCAGCTTCAAGCCGAACTGGATCTGCCGCATGGGCGACACCAGGCTGGTGATCGCGCCCACGCCACGGACCTGATTGGCCTGGCTGGGGTAGTTAACGCTGCCGTCGGCCGCACGCGTCGGCAGGAAGCTGCCACCCGTGTTCAGTCCGCCCGCCGGGCGCGCGAACTGCGGCGTGTTGAACAGGTTGAACATCTCGCTGCGGAACTGCAGCTTTACCCGTTCGGCGATCTGGAAGTTCTTGAATAACGAGAAATCCACGATCTTCGCGCCCGGGCCTTCCAGAATTCCCACGCCGGAATTGCCATAACGGCACAATTCCGGTAGAGCGGTGTTCTGGCAGCTCACCAGCCGGAAATCATTGGGGTTGAACCACTGATTCACCGTCGGGTTGGAAATGCTGCCGATACCAATGCGGTCCGGACGAATGGTCACGTTGGCCGTGTTCGTGATCGCGCCCTGGGTCACCGTCAGCGGGAACCCGGTGCGGAACGTCATCACGCCGTTGGTCTGCCAGCCGCCCAAAACATGCTTGGCGATGGTGTTGGTCGTCGTCTTGAAGAATGGCAGTTCGTACACGAAGTTCGACACCACATTGTGCGTCACGTCGAAGCCCACCCGGCCCCGGTCCGCCGCGCGATTGCGCGGATTCTGGTACACGTTCGGGTTGTAGCCGTCGCCTTCGTTCCGCCCGTAGCCTTCCATCAGCGTCTTGGACCATGTGTGCGCGATCGAGAACGACAATCCATTCTGGAACCGCTTCTGCAGCGTCATTTGAAGCCCATGGTAGGATGCATTGGCGCCCGAATCCAGGAACCGCAACCGCGTCAGCGGTCGCATCACGCCGTTGTCGTTAATGAACTGATACGGCCGCCGGCTTTGCAGCGAACTCGTCGGCGTATTAAATGCCGGGTCCGGAGAATTGGCTTCCACCGTGTTGTCCAGATGCGCCGTGCCGGAGCCCACATAGCCAACATTCAACGCCATGTCCCAGGGCAGACGGCGCTGGACGTCCAGGCTCCACTGGTTCACCATCGGTTGGTAGTTGTCCGTGTTCAACACGTTCGCGCTCACCGCTGAACTGCGGTTGATCACGCCGAACGGATTGGCGAATGTCAGCGGATTGACCGGGTTCACCAGCCGGTTGTTCGTCGCGTCGTTAGAGAAGTTCGCGCTGCCCGAGAGCGGCGGATTCAGGTTCAGAATCGTGTAGTTGTTCAACTGGTGAACGTTGTAGTAGATTCCGTATCCGGCACGAATCACCCACGCGTCGCTCGCCCGGTAGGCCAGCCCGATGCGCGGCATGATCATGTCCTTCTGCGGCGTGTAGAAGTTGTACTGCGTGCGAATGTCTCCAGGAACGTACGTATAGGTTCCATTCCGCAACTCCGCGCTCCGCCACAGGCCCTGAACGTCCTTGGCCATCGTGTTGTATTCCCAGCGCACGCCAATGTTCACCGTCAGCTTGCGGCTAACCTTCCAGTCGTCGTTCACATAGAAGCCCATCCGGTTCTGCAGCACATCGGTCAACGGCAGCCCTTCCGGCGTGTCCGTCGCGCTCGGCAGTCCCAGCATGAACTGCGCAAAGCTGTGCCCCGTCAGGTTGCCGGAGAAGGTGAACGCGCCGCGCGGAACGTTCGCCGCGCCGCGGAACAATGTCACCCGGCGGAACTCGCCGCCCGCCTTCACGTTGTGGCGGCCGAAGCTCAGGTTCAAGCTCGAACTGATCTGGTGCAGTTTGTTGTCGTCAAACCCATTGCCGCCGTCGCGCTCGGCCAGCCCCTGCAGGCCGTTGGCCAGGTTGATCGACGGCAGCCCCGCTTCCCGCTTCGTCAGCGGGCGGTTCCCGTCGTTCACAACGCGGAATCCGTCCATTCCGATCGCCGCCAAATTGAAGTCGGTATTGGCGCGCGGATTGAAGCTGTCACCCTTTGATCGCGTAAAGCCGTAGCGGGTTTCCAGCACCGCCGCCGGCGAAAACACGTGAATCCACTGCGTCGCGATGTTATCGTTTCGCCCCAGCACAAGATAAGAAAACTGCGGCGACGTACCGGCATAGGTCAGCCAGTCCACTTTGTTCATCGCGTACCGGCCCATGATCTTGTCCTTCGTCGAAATGCTGTGGTCCACTTTCACGAAGTACTGGTTGTCAGTAATCTTGTTTGGGCCAGTTCCGGTGTAGTTGAACCCAGCCTGCGGATTCGCCACAGCCACCTGCGGCTTCTCCCAGAATGGCAGCAGCGCCCGGGCTGTGTTGGAAATCCGCGAGGCAGGCAGTATGTTGCCCGCGAACGGTGTGCCATTAATCGGGTCGATCAACTGCACTGGCGTGGGGATACGCAACAACTGGCTGAAGTCGCCCGCGCGGAACTCTTCTGTCGGCAACAGCGCCGAAGACGCCGCCCCTGGCAAACTCCGCCGCCGGCCCTCGTAATTAAACATGAAGAACGTCCGGTCCTTGCCGTTGTAGAGTTTCGGCAGCACCACAGGTCCATTAATCACACCGCCAAACTGATTCTGGCGAATACCCTGCTTGCGTAGCCGTGTGGAAGAGGTATTGAAGTAGTTCTGGAAGTAGTCCTCGGCGTCGAACTTATCATTGCGCAGGAACTCAAACAACGAACCGTGCATTTCGTTCGTGCCCGAGCGCATCACCATGATGAGTTGCGCGCCGGAATTGAAGCCGTATTCGGCCGAGTAGGTGCCCGTGAACACCTTCACTTCTTCAATCGCTTCCGGGGAAGGAGAGAAGGGAACCGTGTTCACGCGGGCTTCGGTCGCCACCACGCCGTCCAGCGTCGCGTGCTGGCTCACTTCGCGCTGCCCGTTGGCCACAAGCGCAATTGTCTGCCCCGGAATCGGGATGCCGCCGCCGCCGCCGCTCTGTCCGTCCAAACCGCCGCGGCTGCCGAACATCACACCGGCCTGCAATACTGCCAGGTTGCCCACGTTCCGGCCGTTCACTGGCAGTTCCACAATCCGCTTCTGTTCAATCACTTCGCCAATCGACGATTCGTCCGTCTTCAGCGCCGTGATCGCACCCGTTACTTCAACGCGTTCGGAAACCTGGCCCACCTGCAACGTAATGTCGGCGCGAAGTTTTTCGTTAATCTGCAGCACCAGTCCGCCCCGGTTGGCGGTCTTGAATCCACTTGCTTCCACGGTGATCGCGTACTCGCCAATGTCGAGCAATGGAAAGCTGTAGTCACCGGTTGAGGTTGATACGTCTTCGCGCTTAACCTGAGTGCGAATATTGGTTGCGGTTATTTTGGCGCCTGCGACCGCTGCGCCAGAGGGATCCGTGATGGTTCCCAAAATAGTCGTCGACGTGGTTTGGGCGAAACCAGTCGCGACAAAAGTGAGGGCAAGAACTGCCCCCAGGTAACGCTTCTGCATCAATGCCTCCAAAGCAATAGTTCCTGAACTCACAACGGACCACCCGTCCCATATCGGACGATATACGGTCATTCGAGTCCGGATTAACGAATTTTACTATTCTACCCGGAAAAGTTGCGAAACGGTTGCCAGCGCCGCCATCCCCGCCGTCTCCGCCCGCAACACGTTTGGCCCGACACTCCAAGCTTTCCACCCCGCCGCCAGCACCAACTCCCGCTCCCGCTCCGCCCATCCGCCCTCCGGCCCCAGCAGCAACGCCACGCTCTCCCCAGCCTGTAACGGCAATCCCGTCAACGCCGGTCCCTGCCGCGACTCATCCAGCAGCACCCGGTGCGACGCCTCGGTATTTACGGCCTCCCGCAGCTTTACCGCGTCCGCAATCACCGGCAGCGTCATCCGCCGGCACTGCTGGCTCGCCTCCAGTAAAATCCGCTCCCATCGCTCCTTCCGTTTCGGCGCCGCCTGCTCCAGTCCCCGCTCGCTCCGCTCCGCCACCACAGGCACAATCCGCGCCACATTCAACTCGGTAGCCTTCTCCAGCAGCCATTCAAAATGATCAAATTTAAATAAACTTGCCAGCAATGTTACCTCTGGAACGGGCGCCAGGTCCGGCAGCCGCTCCGTCACCCGGAACACCACCGAACTCTTCCTCGCCGTCGTCACCGTTGCCAGATAAAGGTGCCGGTTATCGGAGATTTCAAACTGCTGTCCCTCCTCCACCCGCAGAACGCGCACCAGGTGCTGCGCCGCCTCACCGGTCAACTCAGCTTCTTCCCGCCGAACCTCCGGAACATAGAATAATCGCCGTGCCATGTAGAATGTGAGTTTACGATGATTGCCCACTTGCGCGGCAGCGTGCTGGAAAAACACCCGAATCTGGTCATCCTCGAAGCCGGCGGCGTGGGCTACGAAGTCCACATCCCGGTCTCGACCTTCACTCGCCTTCCCGACCTCGGCGTCGAAGCCAAACTTCGCATCCATATGCACGTCCGCGAAGACGCCATGCTGCTCTACGGCTTCCACACCCCCGAAGAAAAGCTGCTCTTCGAAAAGCTCATCACCGTCAGCGGCATCGGGCCAAAGGTAGCTCTCACCGCCCTCTCCGGCATCACCCCGGCCGATCTCGTCCAGGCCATCCGCTCCGGCGATCTCGTTCAACTCACCCGCATCCCCGGCGTCGGCAAAAAGACCGCCGAACGCATGGTCGTCGAACTCCGCGACAAACTCGACATCGCCATCGCCGGTTCTTCCACGCCCGTCTCTTTCAACACCGCCGGCATCCTCTCCGAACTCGATCTGGACCTCATCAGCGCCCTCGTCAATCTCGGCTCGCAGCGCCCCGCCGCCGAAGCCGCCGTCCGCAAGGCCCACGCCGCCATCCCCGATGGCGACTTTGAAAAGCTATTCCGTAAAGCCATGGAGCTTGTCCGCTGATGCGCGACCGTGAACTCATCTCCGGCGCCGCCATGGATAGCGATAAGCAGTACGAGGCCGCCCTCCGCCCCAGCCGCCTTGCCGATTTCACCGGCCAGGCACGCCTGAAAGAAAACCTCTCCATCGCCATCCAGGCCGCCCGCCAGCGCGGCGAAGCGCTCGATCACGTTCTGCTCTACGGCCCCCCCGGCCTCGGCAAAACCACCCTCGCTAACTTGATCGCCGGCGAACTCGACGTCGCCTTCGATCAAACCGCCGCCCCCATCATCCAGAAGAAACTCGACCTCACCGGAGTGCTTACCAACCTCCGCGATAAACAGGTCTTCTTCATCGACGAAATCCACCGCCTCCTCCCCGACGTCGAAGAGATTCTCTACTCCGCCCTCGAAGACTTCCGGGTCGACATCATGATCGGCACCGGCGCCGGCGCGCGCACCCATTCGATGGATATCCACCGCTTCACCGCCGTCGGCGCCACCACTCGCCAGGGCCTCATCAGCGCCCCTCTCCGCGGCCGCTTCGGCCTCGTCCTCCGGCTCAACCCCTACGACATCGCCGACCTCACCTCCATCGTTCTCCGCAGCGCCGGGCTCCTCCAAATTCCCGTCGACGACATGGGCGCCGCCGAAATCGCCCGTCGTGCCCGCGGCACACCCCGCATCGCCAATCGCCTCCTCCGCCGCGTCCGCGATTACGCCCAAGTCCGCGCCGACGGCCGCATCACCCACTTGATCGCCACCACCGCTCTCGACCTGCTCGAAGTCGATCGCTACGGCCTCGACGAAATCGATCAGAAGATCATGATGACGATCCTCGAAAAGTACTCCGGCGGCCCCGTCGGCATCAAAACCATCGCCGCCTCCATTGACGAAGAAGAGGCGACCATCGAAGACGTCTACGAGCCATACTTAATGCAACTCGGCTTCCTCGACCGCACGCCCCGCGGCCGCGTTGCCACTCGCCGCGCATTCGAGTACTTCAAAATCCCGCCCCCGCCCACCGCGCAGCCCAATCTCTTTTGACCACCGTCTATCTCGGTCTCGGCTCCAATCTCGGCGATCGCCACGCCCTGCTCAACGAAGCCATCCTCCGCCTCGAAGCCGAACAGGTCTACACCATTCGCCGCAGCACCATCATCGAAACCGCGCCCGCCTACGTGCTCGATCAGCCGCGCTTTCTCAACATGGTGATCGAAGCCCGCACGCCCCACTTCGTCTTCGAGCTCTTAATACGGACCCAAAAAGTCGAACGCGAAATGGGCCGCCGCAAATTCATCGACAAGGGCCCTCGCAATATCGACATCGACATTCTCTACTTCGGCAACCTCCGCCTCCACACCCCGCACCTCACCGTTCCCCATCCGCTCATCCACGAACGTCCTTTCGTCCTCGTCCCCCTGGCAGAGCTAAAATGAGCAAAGTGCAACGCCCACTGCTCGCCCTTTCTCTCGCCTCCTGCGCCCTGCTCGCACAGCCCATCGATTTCGTCAAGAACGTCGAGCCCATCTTCGCCGCCAAATGCTACGCCTGCCACGGCCCCTCGCAGCAGGTCTCCGGCCTTCGCCTGGATGACGGCGCCTCCGCCCTCGCCGGCGGCTATGGCGGCAAAGTCATCCTCCCCGGCAAGGCGGCCGATAGCTTGCTCATCCAACGCATCACCGGCGCCAACGGCCTCAAGGCCATGCCCATGGGCTCCAATGGCCTGCCCGCCGAACAGGTCGCCATCATCAAAGCCTGGATCGACCAAGGCGCCCCCTACCCCAACCGCGCCGCCGCCAAAGCCGCCCCGCCACAGTCCCGCCACTGGTCCTTCCAGCCCATTCGCAAGCCTGAAGGCAACATCGATTCTTTCATCCGCGCCGCCCTCGCCAAACAATCTTTGGCTCCCTCCAAAGAAGCCACCAAGCCCACCCTTCTCCGCCGCCTCTCGCTCGATCTCACCGGCCTCCCGCCCACGCCCGAAGAACTCCAGGCGTTCCTCAACGACCTCGCCCCCAACGCCTACGAAAAACAAATTAATCGCCTTTTGTCGTCCCCCCAGTTCGGCGAAAAATGGGCCCGCCACTGGCTCGATCAAGCCCGCTATGCCGATTCCGACGGCTACGAAAAGGATTGGGCCCGCCCCTGGTCCTGGCGCTGGCGCAACTGGGTCATCGACGCCATCAATCGCGACATGCCCTTCGATCAGTTCACTCGTGAACAACTCGCCGGTGACCTGCTGCCCAACCCCACCGTCGAACAGAAAGTCGCCACCGGCTTCCACCGCCATACGCTCACCAATCGCGAAGGCGGCATCGACAACAATCAGTTCCGCTTCGAAAACGTAGCCGACCGCGCTGTCACCACCACCTCCGTCTGGCTCGGCCTCACCGCCGGCTGCGCCCAGTGCCACGACCACAAATACGACCCCTATCGCCAAAAGGATTTCTACCAGATGTATGCCTTCTTCGATAACGCCGAAGAAGAGGATATCGACGCCCCCCTCCCCGGCGAAACCGGCCTCTGGCTCCGCAAAGCCGCCGAATACGAACAAAAACGCGAAGCCCTCATCGCCGAATACAGGGTCCGCGAAAAGCAGCCCGCCTGGGAAGTCGACATGCTCGACGCCTTCAAAAATCCCGGCCGCCGCACCGATTGGGACCTCGCCTGGGACTGCCTGCTGAAGCTAACCGACGGCGGCGACGGCGGCAAAATAATCAGGAAGCCCGTCGCCCGCCGTACCACTCGCGACAAACGAATTCTCGAAAATCACTTCATTCGCAACTACCATTTCGCCATCGGCCAAAAAGCGTACAAGGAAATCAAATTCGACGAACTCGACAAGAAGTTAAAGGACCTCGAATCCGCCTACCCGCAACTCACCCAGGCCTACACACTGCTCGAAAACGAAACCCCGCAGCAGTCCTATCTCCGCATCCGTGGCGATTTCAAACAACTCGGCATCCCCGTCGAACCGGACACCCCCGCCTTCCTCCCGCCTCTCAAGAAACAAGGCGCCCGCGCCACCCGGCTCGATCTCGCCAACTGGCTCACCGCTCCCGAAAACCCGCTCACCGCTCGCGTCACCGTGAATAAAATCTGGCAGGAACTCTTCGGCCAGGGCATCGTCAAAACCGCCGAAGACGTCGGCGTCATGGGCGCCCGCCCCAGCCACCCCGAACTCCTCGATTACCTTGCCGCCAAGTTCAAAGACGAAGGCTGGAGCCGCAAACAGATCATCCGCGAAATCGTCACCTCCGCCACCTATAAACAGTCCTCCGAGGCCCGTCCCGAACTCACGGAGAAGGACCCCGAAAACAAGTGGCTCGCCCGCCAATCTCGCATCCGCATGAATGCCGAATCCATCCGCGACGCTGCTCTCTTCTCCGCCGGCCTGCTCGATCTCAGCAAGCTCGGCGGCCCCAGCATTAAGCCGCCGCAGCCCGATGGCGTCACCTCCATCGGCTACGCCCGCGGCACGAAGTGGGAAGTCTCTCCCGGCACCGAACAGTACCGCCGCGGCCTCTACATCCATTTCCAGCGCACCACGCCCTACCCGCTGCTCATGAACTTCGACGCGCCTCGCTCCACCACCGCCGCCTGCCGCCGCCTCCGTTCCAACACCTCCCTGCAGGCGCTCAATCTCCTCAACGATCCGGTCTTCCTCGAAGCCGCCGAAACCCTCGCCCTCCGCGTTCTCCGCGAAGGCCCCGCCGCCAATAAGGATCGCATCCAGTTCGCCGCCCAACTCGTCCTCAACCGCGCCGCCACCGCCGCCGAAGTCGAACGCCTCTCGCAATACCTCGATCAACAGCGCACCGTCTTCGCCAATGAAAAGACGCTCCCCGTCCACCCCGTGCCCAACATCGAACGCGCCGAACACGCCGCCTGGACCGGCTTGGCGAGCGTGCTCTTCAACCTTGACGAATTCGTCACCCGCGAGTAATCCCCATGAACTTCAACGCCATCCAAAAACGCCGCCAGTTCTTCCAGTCCCTCACCGGTGGCTTGGGCACCATTGCCCTCGGCGACATGTTCGCCCGCAACGGCTACGGCGCTGCACCGGCGCAGAACCCGCTCGCCCCCCGCAAGCCCCACTTCGCCCCAAAAGCCAAACGCGTCATCTTCCTGTTCCAGGAGGGCGCTCCCAGCCAGATGGATCTCTTCGATCCCAAGCCCTTGCTCAAAGAGTGGCATGGCAAGTCGCTCCCGCCCTCGCTCACCAAGGACATGAAGCTGGCCTTCATCAAGCCCACCGCCGCCGTCCTCGGCAGCCCTCGGACGTTCAAGAAGTACGGCCAGGCTGGCATGGAATTGTGCGACCTCCTGCCGCACACCGCCTCCATCGCCGACGATATCTGCCTCATCCGCTCCATGCAGAGCGACCAGTTCAACCACCACCCCGGCCAGTTACAACTCTTCACCGGCCACAACCAGGTTGGCCGCCCCAGCATGGGCAGTTGGGCCCTTTACGGCCTCGGCAGCGAGTCGGAGAACCTGCCCGGCTTCGTCGTGCTCTCCAGCGGCGTCGGCACCAGTGGCGGCACGGACAACTTCTCCAGCGGCTTCCTGCCGTCCACTTACTCCGGCACCCAGTTCCGCGGCTCCGGCGATCCCATTCTCTATCTCACCAATCCCACCGGCATCAGCGACAAAACGCAGCGCGCCCGTCTCGACGCCATTCGCGACATGAACGGCCTGCACCAGTCCCAATCCGGTGACGAAGAGATCAACGCCCGTATTCATTCCTACGAACTCGCCTACCGCATGCAGTCCAGCGCGCCCGAACTGCTCGACTTTTCCAAGGAGTCCCAGGCCACGCTCGACATGTATGGCATCGGCAAGGAGCCGAACGCCTACGCGACCAACTGCCTGCTCGCCCGCCGCATGGTGGAGCGCGGCGTCCGTTTCGTCATGCTGATGCACGCCAGTTGGGATCACCACTCGGGCATTAACCAAAACCTGCCCAAACAGACCAAAACCACGGACCAGCCCTCCGCCGCGCTCATCAAGGATCTAAAGCAGCGCGGGCTGCTCGAAGACACGCTGGTCGTCTGGGCCGGCGAGTTCGGCCGCACGCCGATGTCGGAAATGCGCCGCCCCGAAGACGCCGAAGGCGCCGGCCGCGACCACAACCCCAACGGCTTCTCCATCTGGATGTCCGGCGGCGGCGTCAAGACCGGCCAGGTCATCGGCAAGACCGACGATTTCAGCTTGAACATCCTCGAAGACAAGGTGCACATTAACGACCTGCAGGCTACCATCATGCACCTGTTAGGCTTCGATCATACCCGCCTCACTTATCGTTTCATGGGCCGTGAGTTCCGCCTAACCGACGTGCATGGCGAATTGGTGAAGAAGATATTGGCGTAGCCAGTATCGCCATTGACTTTGCAGTTCGTGGCTCGTACCTTGGCGCTAAGATGACTTACCAGACCGCGCGGCTGTCATTTCTCCTACTGGCTCTTCTTTTCTTCCAGGGAAAACAGATTGCCTCAGCACAAAACTGTCCGAAGGAAAAGGCTGACACGACGTTTACTCCAGACCGCGAACCTGTAGATCCGCTTCGCGAGGAGTTGTCGAACAGCGGGGATCCCCAGTACTGGCGTTACGATCCGGCGAGCGCGATTGGCGAAGATGAGTGTGTCTACCATGGCAGCACGCGGCGTCCGGGGCGATGTGGCACACCTCTCATTATCGAGATCGATAGAGTGGTGGGGCGCGGAAAAGCTTGTGTTGATGTGCGATCGAGCGGATCGAATGCGGATACGCTCATCAACCCGAATCTTTTAATAGCAAACAAGATTCTTGCGCCGCGCGCATGTATTGCTGTCAGCATAAGCGCCGGCAGCGTCGACAACTACTTCAATCCCCTGGCAGCCCGTCTAACCCTGCTATTGAATGGGCGTTCAATCGGGACCGCTGCCATACCTGCGGGTACCGTGAACTACGAATTGTCCAATTTGTCAATTTGGTTTGACGCTTCGATTTTGCGATACGGGACCCGGCAGATGGAAAATGGGCAGCCGGATAGCGCGCCGGTTCTGCCAATTCCAGGGCAGAATAGATTAGAAGGGAGGGTCACGTTCGCCGGGAATATTCCTGAGTCGCGGCTTCTGTCGTTCACGGTCCACTCCCTTAGCTTTGAGGCGAAAAGCCCGATCATCCTGCAACATGGAATTCAGGGGTGTAATTCGTATTTCACGCCTAGTTATCGTTACAACTCCGGGTCACCCATACTGGACGCACGCATCGCGAAACTCCTTGAATCGATCGGAGCGGGTTTCTCATATTCAGGGCATCGTTATGTTGCAGAGTCTCCTCTACCACTCTGTCCGATACTCCCCTCTTCTTTGATGGCGACAAGTCCTATCGCACTTGCTTCGGGCCGCGCCCTAACTATCTCGTTCGGAGGAGCGGCGCTTATGAGCGAAGTGCGTCGAATGGCCCGGAGTTTTGGTGCGTCTCGAGTCCACATATTTGCCCACAGTAAAGGCGGACTTTGGTCGCGCCACGCACTTGGGGCCATGCAGTTTCTCGAGTATGCTCCACCGGGATCCGCTGAGCCGTCGGAGAACATGAGGTCGAATCGCACACCAGTGATTGCGTCGATCACGACAGTTGACACGCCACACCACGGCAGCGCGGCTGGGAATGTAAACCTATTTTTGCTTTCGATTCAAACTCGGCTTGAGTTCAGCTTAATTCCAGAGAGATGGAACATTATCAGAGAACTTCGTCGGAGTGCTTTGCCACGAGACGATGAAGCGCTGGATCTTGCCCCGGCCTCCGTTGCTTCTTTCAATCTTTCTCAGAATCGGTTTCGCCGAGTGGTGCTCGATCGTCACGGAACTTCAACAGCCACTGCTTTTTATACGGTAAGCGCGGACGCCGATACCCAACAGGATGGAGTCTTTGGCGCGGAAGAAGGGTTCAATATGATCGATTCCTACACCGCTCAGAACGCGAACTCCGCCCTTGCAACATCTGTGCTAGCAGGTAAAGTGCTGTACAGCGTCATGGAACGTGATTTGTCTGGTAATCCGTTCGCGGTCTTACCGTGTGATTTTACTGCCGGGCCAACGTCCGTGAATTGGAATGTACTCTGCACCCTGCGAGGACCGCTGCAACTCCGTTATGTCAAGAACGACTTAATAGTGACCCGTGCGAGCGCTCGGCATTTTGAGTTTCAAGAGCTTTTTGGCGTTTGGAAGAACCACAGCACCGCTGGGGAATGTGGACGAATGCGCGATGCGGTCCAATTTATTCTCGGAAGCGATCCATTGGCTGGTGGTGCCCCAAGTACGCTAGCTTGTCCCGTGCCATGAGTTCCGCATACGCCAAATCGCTTCAGTTCTTGGTCGCCGTAAGCACCCTTCTGTTATTCAGATGCTCGAAAATCCCGACAGGTGTTCATCGAGGGGCCGAACTCGTTACTCGTTTTGATATCAATCCGGGTCCACAAACGAGGAAAACAAATCTCGAAGCCGCGCCACCTTTCGAGTCGGAAGCGGAGCGTTCCTCAAACGCGCGGCTGTCGCGGGATAGAAATCATTTATTGGTGTACTTCGAATGGGCGCCACCCGAATATGTGGCTATTGACCTTCGATTTCGGGGTACGACAGGCGAGCACATTCGCGGGCGCTTCGGGGACGAAATGTGGAAGGGAGGTCTTCCGGTCAAACTTGCGAGGAAGTTTGGCGGCGACCTAGTCGTGCCCTGCCCGGACTTAATTGATGGGGTCAGTATCCAATGGCCGAGGCGACCAGACCATCTATATTCGCATGAGGGGCGCATCATTGTTTCCGGCAAGGGAGTCGCACTTCGGGGACGCTATGCTTACGAATGTGAGGGGGCTGTCAGCCAGTCCCGCAAGTACTTTTCGGTTAGGTCCCTATCTGACCCACCCGGCGGTGGAGGTGTTTTTCCACGGCATCCCTCGTTTAGGTTCTTCCAGATTTTTGACCTCTCGAATCTCGAGGAGCGATTCGCCCAGACATTCGCTCGGGACAATAACCGCACCGCCAAATTCGAGGGTTGGTTGGACGGATCAACCTACGTGTTCGTCTACGAAGGTTCCTATATAGATGCCAGACAATCCGTCGAAGTCCAGGTCATCCACCTCGACTGATCCACGAAAGAAAAAGAGACCCAGCAATGTTAGTCCGGCTTCACAAAACATCAATATCGCTCCTGCTGCTCGCAGGAAGCGCGCTTGCCCAGCTACCGCCATCGACAATTGATTCGGCGTCCGGCCTGGAAGTTGACGCCTTCCTCCTCGCTGCCGCAGATAGCACCGTTACCCGTCCGGTCGGGATCGACGGGCTGACCGCGGGCGGCGCGATGTTAGTCGTCGTTACGCCGGCTCCAGAACTCGCCGTTCGACTGATTCATCCAGGCGGCGCCATCTCGACGATTGCGGCGCCGCAACCCGGCGTCAGCATCAACCCAATGGATTTGCGCGCTTCTGGATCGGCCATCGTCGGCAACCTCCTGCCAAAGGGATACTGGACGATGTTCGAGTTGGCTCCTCCGGCGACGGATGGACAGTATCAGGTGGCGATTGACAGGACCACGTTTTCGGGCCAAGCAGGAATCGTCGTGTTCAAGATCGCCAGGGGCGGTATTGAGTCGCGTCTTTCCGTTCCCGCGATTGCAACAACGGCTGGGGCGGTGCCGCTCAAGGTGGAGAGTTTTTTGGGCGACACACCCGTTCCATCATCGGCCGTGCAACTTACCCTTATGAAAAACGTATCGCCTGCTCCGGTCGTCTTTGAAAACCTCCAGCTTATGTCTACTTCGCCAGCCGATTCTGGCTTCGTCAATAGCGTCTATAGCTTGCAGGCTCGGCGGACCGCGGTTGGTCCGGAAACGATTGACCTGACGTTTGACTCGAGCACCGCTGGTGTCGAAATCGTCGCCGCCCCTCGAGTCATTGTTGCCGACGAGTTCAATGCCTCCTCCGTCGCCAGCTTAAGCGTGACGGTGCGACGGCCAAGTTCGCTAGTGTTACAGCTCTCCCATATGACCATCCGGACCGCTTATCGCCAACTTCTGCCGCCACCGGTCCTCCAGCAGCAAGGTACGGCGTGGCACGGGTCGATTCAAGGTTTGCAGACGGGGGACTACGAGGTCTTTGGCGGAGCCTCCAGCACGGGCGCGCAGTCCTTTAGCCGGAACTTGCGCACCACTTTCAGAATCGTGCCCCAATACACGAGCGGCGTCACCTGGACCGAATCCGCATTCGACACGAACGGAAATTCACTATATGACGGTATTCGCGTCCAGTTGCAAGCCCTGGTCGTTCAGCCTGGCGCCTACCTCTTCGACATTGAGCTCAAAAGCTCCAATGGAGGCATAGCGCAAATGAGCCGGCAGTTATCGCTCTCTTCAGGCCAGCAGTCCATTCCCGTCGATTTTGGCTGGAAGATGATCCGCCAACAATTGGGAAATGACGGTCCATACACGGTTTCCTTCATCAGTAAGCGTTCGGCGATCCCCCTGGTTTCCTAATTGCCGGGAATCTGGTTCGCTATAGGAATGAAGCGAGACATAAGACGCCACCATCGAAGTCAGTCGGAGATTCGAGCGCTTGTCGCCGGGTATGAGAACGGAAATCAGT
>JAEUQC010000202.1 GCA_016789905.1 Bryobacterales bacterium
CAAGCGCTCCGCGAACTCATTCGCGCCTTCGTCGGGAACAATTCCTTCAGCGAGGCGGAGCAGTTCCTTACCCTGCTGTTGAAAGCCAATCAGCAAGACAGGGAAGGCTGGTACTTGTTCGGAGTATTGCTGCTGCAGAACGGCTACTATACGACCGCCGAACGCGCCTTTTCGCGCGCAATCGAACCGGGATCGCCTCCAGGCAAGGCAAGCGTCTACCGTGCGGTATGTCAGCTCCATTCCAGCCAACGAAAGGAAGCGGAGGCCGCCTTCGCTTCCCTGGCGGCGCAGCCACAGTTTGCCAACGATCTTGATCTACTGCTCGGCTACGCGCAGCTCTCCTATGAAGACGGGGATATCAGGCGAGCCGAAGCGCTAAGCGGCAAAGCGGCAATGCTCTCTCCGGCTAATCCGGAAGCCGCGCTTTGGCACGCCCGTAGCCTGGCCAGGATGGGCCGTTGGCGTGAAGCGCTGACCACGGCGGAACGGGCGGCCGCAACGGCGCCAGAGCGGCCGCAGACACACAATCTGCTCTTGCGTATCCACCAACAACTAGGTAACGCCAGCCTGGCTGAGCGCGAAGCAACATGGCTCCGCGATCACAACGAACGCCTGGCGGCGGCAGGTAAGCGGTGAAGCGCCGATTCACGCTCCTTTTCTGCGCCACCTCGATCTTCGCCCAGATCCAGTTCCGGGACGATACGGCTTCCACCAAGATCGATTTCAACCTGCGAAACGGAGCCGCCGGACGCTTTCACTTGATTGAACTCATGCCCGGCGGCGTAGCCGTGCTCGATTACAACAACGATGGCTGCCAGGACATCTACTTCACCAATGGCGCTTCCGTGCCGGACTTGGCCAAAACCGGCCCACAGTATTGGAACCGGTTGTACCGCAATCGCTGCGACGGAACCTTCGAAGACGCCACGGAAAAGGCAAAGGCGGGCGGCGTTGGCTATTCGATGGCCGTAGCCGCGGCCGATTTTGACAACGATGGCTTCACCGATCTCTTCATTGCGGGCGTCAATCGGAATCAGTTGTTGCGAAACCGGGGCGATGGCTCTTTTGAAGACACCACCTCAAAGGCTGGTCTTTCCGGTGTCGATCCGAAGCTCGGCAAAATGTGGGCGATTTCCGCTGGATGGTTCGATGCCGACAACGATGGCTGGTTGGACCTCTTTGTTTCCAACTACGTCGACTGGAACCCCAAAACCGAAAAGAGATGTGGCTCCGCCAACGCAAGCTTCTACTGCCATCCGGACAACTACACCGGCCGGCCTCATCAGCTATTTCGGAACCGGCGAGACGGTACTTTCGAGGACATCTCCGCCGCCTCTGGTATCGCCGCCAGCACCGGCAAGGGCATGGGTGTCGCATTTGGAGACTTCAATCGGGACGGAAAGACCGACGTCTTCGTGGCGAACGATTCCGTGCGAAATTTCCTGTTTGAGAATCTGGGCGAAGGGAAATTCCGTGAAGCCGGGCTACAATACGGTGTCTCTTACGGCGAGAATGGCCGCGCCATCGCCGGCATGGGTGCCGATTTCCGTGACTACGATAACGACGGTCTTCCAGATATCGCCGTCACCGGAATGATCAACGACTCCTACCTGTTGTTCAAGAACACCGGCAAGGGGTTCTATTTCGAAGACGCCACAATCGCCAGCGGGTTTATGGCGGCTACCCGCCATCTCACCGGATGGAGTATGGGGTTCTTCGATTTCGATAATGACGGCTGGAAAGATGTCTTCTTCGCCAATTCCCATTTCCCCCAACTGGATCGCTATCTCGGCGCCCCGTCTCCACTGCCCAATATGATCCTTCGCAATCAGCGAAATGGGACATTTCTGGATGCGGGGAAACAGGCCGGCGATTCGTTCCAGGCCGCCGCCTACTGGCGTGGCGCGGCGTTCGCCGATTTCGATGGAGATGGTCGCGTGGATGTCGTTGTCACTGCCATGAATGCTCCCGCGCGTCTGTTTCGCAATGTCACCGCCGGCAGTGGCCACTGGCTGGCGCTTCGGCTCAAGGGGAAGAAGAGCAATCGCGACGGACTGGGCGCCGGGATAACCATCACGCTGCCAGACGGCCGCCTTCTCTCCAACGCCGCGACGACAAGCGTTGGCTACGCCTCCAGCAGTGAATCGCTCGTTCGGTTCGGACTGGGCGGCCACAGCCACGCCGCGCTTATTGAAGTGCGCTGGCCCAGCGGGATTCATCAAACCCTTCGCCACGTGACTGGCGGCCAGATTGTGTCCATCGAAGAACCGGACCGCTAGACAAGCGGTTTGCGGGCCGAGGCTATCCAATGCGGCATAGGCGCCGGAAGCGGCTGCACTTGGAATCCCGTGAATCCGGCCTCCATCAGCCATTCGCGCAGCTCGGAATCGGCGAACACCCACCCGTTATGCGTCGTCAACGCCATATTCACGGCGAAGAGGGCAGAGAATTTCGGCGCCGTGTGCGTCGAATCCGTCATCATGTCCATGATGTGAACAACCCCTCCGGGGTTTAGCGCATGCCACGCGCGGCGGAAAAGGTCTCGAATCGCTTCCGGTGTCTCCTGGTGAAGCATCCCGAAAAAGTGAATTGCATCCTGGCCGGGTGGAAACGGCGTGCTGTGGTAGTCGCCAGCCATTGTGGTTACGCGCCCGGAGAACCCTTGTTGCGCGATGAGTTCGTCCGCAATCCGTACGATGGGCGGCAAATCCAGAACCGTGCAGTGCAATTCCGGATTATTGCGGGCCGCCATCACCGCATACGTGCCGGGCCCGCCACCCACATCCAGCAGGCGGCGGCGCCCGCTCAAGTCCAACAGACCGGTCACCGTCCGGCCTATCGAGAGCGCTCGATGATGCATGGAAAGCACGAAGTTCCTCGTCCGTTCCAGATCGTCTCCTAAATGAACCTCCGGCGCCTCCACTGGCTTCCCGTTCCGAACCAGCTCCTTTAGCTTTCCCCACGCCGAATACACGTCCCGGTTATACAGCAGCGCGCCGGAAAGGTCGCCGGGCTTCCCGCGTACCAGAAACGCGGCACTTTCGGCCGTATTGCGATAGCCGGCACCCGTCTTTTCCAGTAATCCGGCCGCGACGCATCCATCCAATAGAAGTTCGGTCGCACGGCGGTCGAGCGCCAGCCGGTTGGCGATTGCCTCGCTGCCCGCTTCACTCAGTTCGGCAACGGCGGTGAAAATGCCGAGATCGGACGCCGCAAACAAGATACACGAATCGAAGTATGCGCTCGCCATATCGACAATGCGCTGGGGATTAGGTTGGCTAGGGGTCAAAGGGTCCTCAAAAAGGCAATCAACGCGCGGCGGTCTGCTATAGACAGGTCAAGACCAAAGCGGTGCCCCTCAACGGCATGGGGCCGCGTGACCGCCGGCCAGTTGGACGACCGGAAATCCGGCTGCAGCCGCTTGGGGTCAAAGAACTCCTCCAGTGTCCCGATCGATCCATCGTGCAGAAAGCTCGATTCCAGCCAAAGCATCCGCAACGAAGGAACACGATAGAACCCGGTGGCCTTGCGTGTCTTCAACGCCAGATTGGGATCCGTTTCAACGCTGCGACGCATTACATTCACCTGTTTCCGCGTCTCGGCGGAGGGCGCAAATCCCTTCGCCAGCGTCAACTTGTTGTTCGTATAGTCCGGCCCGGAGTGGCAATCCGCGCATTTGCTTCTGGCAAACACATCTTTGCCTTTCAACGCCTCGCCGGTCAGTTCATTGGGGTTCCGCGGAGGCTGCAGGGAGTAGATGAACTTCGATAGCGCATAAAGCAGCGCATCCGGTGTGCGCTTCACACCGGATGCCAAGCCCATTTTCTCCAGCCTTAACTTCCCGTCCCCTCCATCACCGTACACGGTCAAGGCATCCGCCACATCCCCAACGCTCGCTGAATACCTCATCATGTCGGTGATATCCCGCTGTCGCGCCGTACCCGTCCGGTCCAGATAGCTGTACCGTCGCACACCGATCAAATTGGCGATCTTTACGGGGTAGAGCAGGCTTGTGTTCGTTCGGCCATGAACACCCAGTGGGTGCTGATCGTACAACTTGGCAATCTCTTCCGCCGGCAGATCGGCCACGGCAAGATTGGGATCGTCCTTCAAGAACGGAACCCGGTAGTCCTCGCGCATATGGGCGCGCCGGCGTTGCTCCATCATCTGCGGACTCATCTGGGCATAACGCCGCGTCAGGTTCCCCATCAATGGACCAAAGGGCGTGAAGGTATTGGCCAGCCCCTCCACAATACTGCCGTCTTTCATCACTCGCACATGGCACATGGCGCAGGTATCGGTGCCCAGTTCCACTTTTCCCTTTTCGCGAACGACATACCGGAGCCCGAGCAGCACGCCGTCGCGCGATGTTTGCAGCCGGTAGGCCGCCAGAATTTGCGGGTTGCGGATCAGTTGCAGGTTGTCTTCGCTGCCGGTAAATCGCGGCAGTTCCCGCCCATAGAACACTTCGCGCCCAGCAGCGATCCAGTCGGCTTCCGTTTTCAGACTGGCGATGTCCACCAGTGGCTTCGGCCCCTGCTCCCGCAGCCACTGCATGTAGTTGGGAGGCTCCTTGTCCGGCGTGTAAACCGGATAGGTTTTTAGGTTCACTTCCGGAAGCGCATAGTATTCCGCTTCTGTCAGAACGCGCGGTGCGCGGCCCAACCCGGGCAGAGGAAGGCGATAGCCAGCCACGGCTTGGTCTGCCCACGCACGAATATTTTCGCCCGGCGGTTGTGCCAACACCAGCAAAGCGCTGACCGGAATGAATAGTAGAAGCCGAAGAGCCATCCTAGTTAAAAGCCCGCAACACAACCGGCTTCACAGTCCAGGTCGTCCCTTGTTCAATCACTCTTCGTGTCGAAGGAAAATTGAGCGAAGAAGAACCCACAGAATAGACCAGTTTGACTTGTAGCTTCTTCTCCGGACGCGGATCCAGATAGGCCTGCGTCATCAGATGCAGGAACTGGCCGGAATTCAACTGGAGTTGCCCCACCTGGATTGCACTCGGCACGGCCCGCGCCGGGACTGGCTTCCAGCCGGGTACATCGAACCCGGCGGCTATCCGCCGGCACTCTTTGGCCACTTCGGCTACCGTTACTTCTCCCTGGGACACTGGAGTATCGCTACCTACTTCCAACGGTCCAAACAGGGGATCGAGTTGTACGGCCGGAGCAAGCTTGCCGTTCTCATCCAGTGCCGCCAACGAGCGCGTCAGAAGATAGAACAGATCCGCCATGGAGAGATACCCGCCTTCAATGGCCTGATGCGGCGGGGCAAACGTACCATTGATGTGCCATTGATCGAAAAACGCCTTCACCGCGGGCTGCAAACGCTCTTGCGAAATACTGGCGCCTTTCAGGGTGCTGGCGGCTTCCTGCAAGCTGGCCAGAGAGACAAATCGGCTGTCGGGATTCGCGGGAAAGAAATCTTTGCTCAGCCATTCCAGCAACTCAGCTTGGTTTTTGTACATCGCCTCTGTCTCTTCCCCTCCACGGCGATATACGTCCGGGATGACCGTGCGCCGCGGGAACTCGAATACATGATCCAGCGGATGAAACGCCGGCCCGCCCGCATAAGCGGGCTTGAAATGAAATCCGTAGCCGGATATCTCAACCTGCAGAACGTGTACGCGAGAACGGTCGAGAGAGGACAACACTTTCCCGATCGCGTCTTTCCCTTCCCCGGCTGAAAACCGCCGCACCATTGGCGCGCCGGCGTCCGACAGACGAAGAAAATGGTTCTGGGCGTAGAGTTCAAAGGAAGCGTTCTGTGCTTCCGCCATCTCCCGTGCGAATATGGGCGCGCCCCCTCGGAATCCGTCCACGTTTCTAGCCGGCCAAGAATCGCTTTCCGGTATGCCTGGCAGCACCGGCGTTTGCTTCATCCGCATCAGAACATGATCCAACTCCGGGTCGCCCCCCAGCGTGTCGCTGATTCCGGAAGCATACCTCACAGCACCAAATACTTCCGTCACCCGCTTCAATCCGCCAGACCGGCTTGCATCCGGATATCCAGTGTGAAAGTTGAACTCTTTAAAGTCGTTCAGAAACCAGTCAAACGCCTCGACTCTGGCCCGCCAAAAATCCTCTCCGGACTTCGCCGTCCGGAAATTCGGCGCCGGCCGAGTTCGAGGCACCGGCTCATATTTGCCGTTGTAGGTGATTTCCACCTGCCCGGTTTGCACGCCTTCCTTCAACTTGTCCACCCGGCGGTCCGCTCCATTCAACGCTTGAAACTGTTCACTGGACGCACCGGTGAATGCAATCGCCAGGCTGGGCTTCGACGCCGGATACTTCGCCCTAACCTCCGCCAAGGCATTCAGCGAACGCTCCAGGCGCAGGCGGCTTAACGACATATCCAGATAATCGTCCTGGGAATGGACCAGAACGACATACACCGGCATGCGCGCAGGTGGCGCGCAGGGAAGAACACCCGGTAATAGCGTGGCAATGAGCGCCAACGGGAAAAACTGGCGAGGCATGGTCTTGGGTAGGATTCGCATGTATTGTTCCATCCGTCAAAAAGTCAGCCGCATCGTGAATTGAAGTTGCCGCGGGCTTCTGGCGGCAAAGATCCGCCCAAAATTCGCCGTCTCGTCGGCGAACAGTTCCGGCTGGTTGAAGTTCGTCCGGTTCAGGATATTAAACGCCTGGGCTTCCACCTGGATTTGCGCCCGCTCCCGCAACGGAATGCGCCGGGCCAAGGAAAAGTCCAGGCTTGCGAATGCCGGTCCTCGAACCACATTCCTGCCCGATGAACCAAAGCTGTAGCGGGGCGCCACGGCGAACGCACTCGTATTGAACCAGCGTTCCGGTGAACGGTTGTCGATCCTCGGGTCGCTTAACAGATTCGGCCGGTCCGATCCTAATGTTCCCCCGGTGTTGCCGGTGTTGCCGTTGTCAAAGCGTAAAATCGGTGTGAACGGCTGTCCGCTTTGCAGGACGGTTATGCCGCGGAACTCCGTATCCCGCGCCAGCCAGTGGCGTCCAGGCAGGTTGTACGTGTGGGCGAGAACAACACGGTGCGGCATGTCGAAGCTCGATAAGCCACGCTCGGCGCCGTAGTTCAGACTGTCCTGCGGAAAGTTCTTGTCGGCCTTATTGCCCAAAAACGCGGAGGCATCGTCAATGGATTTCGCCCACGTATAAATCGTCCAAATCGAAAAGTTTCTTGTCCACCGGTGGTTGTAGGAGGCCTGCAGAGACTGATAGGAAGAATTGGCGGCGCTCTCGGCAAAAAAGATTCCGCCAAATGCCGGCGACGGCCGCCGCGGTTGCACATCCCCTGGCCCGGGCCGAGGCTGGTTCAGGTTTCGGTTGCGAATCAGTCCGGTGCCTTTCGACGCCGCATATCCCAGCGTGAATACACCCGATGCGCCCACGGCCCGCTGCACACTCGCGTTCCAGCTTTGCAGATAAGCGTTGCGCATATTCGGGCTCAGCACGTTCAGTGTGGGAGGCGGAACAATTCCTCCCGTAGTGGGAAACGGATTATTCAGCGACAGCAAAGATGTCGCCGTCGGGAAAAAGGCGCGCAGGTTGAATTGCGGCGGGTTAAAGTACTGGGCTGTGTTCACCACCAGCATCCCCGCATCGTACGCAATTCCGTATCCCCCGCGGATCACCCAATTCGGGCTCGCCATCCAGGCAAAACCGGTGCGCGGAGCGAAATTCGTGCGCGACGGCTGGATCCCGGACCGGGATACGCCCGCGGTCCCAACCTGAACAATCTTATTCGTCGCCAAGTCCAGCGTCGACATGCGGTCATTCGGATCCGTCGGCGGCGTGTTGTACTCGTACCGCATTCCCAGGTTCAACGTCAGACGTGGTGTCACCTTCCAATCGTCCTGGAAATAGGCGTTATAGGCAGTCGTCCGCAGGTTTTGCGGATTGTCCGCTTTCGCCTGCAGGCCGAAGGACGGAAAACCTAGCAGCACGTCGCTCAGTCCGGTGCCGGAAATGGCCCCTGAAAACGATAGAGACCCGCGCGTAAAGTAGTCCAGCGTTCCTTCCAGGCTGGAACGCCGCACCTCGCCGCCCAGGTTGATTACGTGCCGCCCGGCGATCCAGGTAACGGCATTGGTAATCTGCCAGGTGTTCGTGGTGCGGACGATCGGGATTGTTGTGGCGTCCCCCAGCCGTGAATACCCCGCTATATCGAGCGTCGGAAATCCCTGGTCCCTCGTGCCGGAGGGAAGCCACGTCACGCCAAGCAGGGCGTTCACATCCTTGCCCACGTTTTCTGGCATGATTTCCCGGTGAAACCGGTTGAACCCCGCCCGCAAAACGTTAGTCAGCGTGGGCCGGATAATCCGCTGATAGTTCACCATTGCGTTATGACCTGGATCGCGAACCGTGTTGCCAAACCCAGGTATCGCGTTTGTGTCTTCCGCATATGGCTCAAACAAGTCGCTCACACCGCGGCTGTAGCGGCCGGAAACCTGGTCCCGCTCGGAAGCGTTGTAGTCCATGCGAAGGTTGGCGAACGAGCTGTTCTCCCGGTTCACCGCCACAGGCAGATAATTTCCCGCGTTCCCGGCGCGATTCGCTGGCGGAAACAGGGCCACAATCCGCTGCCCGATAGCGGAAATCCGGCCAGCGGGAATAATGCCGTTCGGAAATGGCTGCCGCGTGAAGGGATCCACGATGGTCTTGCCGGTGCCGGAAAGGTTCCCGCTTCGCTCACTCTCCCCCGGCACCGTTCCCAGCCGGCTGATGCCGCGGCGCTCTCGAAGAAAATCCGCACTGCCAAAAAAGAATAGCCGGTTCCGCACTACTGGCCCGCCGGCGCCGAATCCAAACTGGTTGCGATTGTACTTTGGGTTCTCCGCGCCGTCAAAGAAGTTCCTTGCGTCCAGAACCCGGTTGCGGAAGTATTCGTATCCAAAGCCATGGAAATCGTTCCCTCCCCGCTGGGTGATCACATTCACCTGCCCGCCGGCGCTCCTTGCGTATTGAGCGCTGAAGTTGTTCGTCCCGATCTTGAACTCCTGGATACTGTCCACGGAGGGTTGCAATACGTACCGGTTGACGTTCGGGTCGTTGTTATCGACGCCATCCAATAGATAGTTGTTAAACTCTTCGCGCCCGCCATTCACATGCATCGCAAACGAACCGCGCTGCGATAGCTCGGAGTCTTCCACCGGCGGCGCCACTCCAGGCGCCAGCAACGCCAACTGCAGAAAATCCCGCCGGTTCAATGGCAGGCTCTGAATGCGTTCCCGGTCAATGACCGCGCCCATTTCCGCCGTTTCCGTCTCCAGCCGAATCGAGGACGACCGGACATCAACCGCCTCCTTCACCCCCTCGATAGTCAACCGGATATCCACCTTCACCCGTGCATCCACCGCTACGGTCAGCTCTTTGATTTCCGCCTTCGAGAACTTCGGTGCTTCCACCGTCAGCCGGTAGGTCGCAGGCGCGAGATTGGTGAACCGGTAGAGCCCCGTAATATCGCTCGCCGTTCGAAAGGACGCCGAGCGCACCGAATCGCTAATCACCACCTCCGCCCCGCCCACCGCTCGTCCGCTGCCATCCAGCACATACCCGGAAACCGCGGACGTAGTCACCTGTGCCCACACCGGCCGGATAAACAAAATTCCGATTGCCAACGATGTTGCGAATAGGAACTGGCGGTTCTTCATAAATTGTGTCCTGCATTTCAGATGAGAAGAGCGCGAAGATCGCTCGGATCCACGCGCTCTTCTCATCGTAAGAGATTCAATTCTACTTAACGCGCCGTCGGCGTGGCCTGGCCCAGGTTGGAATCGCACTTCGGAGTTCCGTTCAGGTTCTGTTCCTGAACCCGGAAATAGTAGGTGGTTCCATTGGTGAGACCGGTGGCCAGATAAGCATTGTTGTTTCCCGGCACCGTCGCCAAAGTCGTGTACGGACCGGCCTGGCTGGTGGCACGCAGAATCTTATACCCGCCAGGAGGATTCGTCGGCGTCCACCGCAGTTGCACCTGCGTGGGCCGCGGGGTAGCCGTAATGCTCACACACGCGCAGAGTGGATCCGTTCCTGCCCGGACAACGACTTGCGCGCTATCCGTATCGGTCAGGTTCGGCTGTCCACTGCTCGGGAACGAAGCCGCCGTGTTGTCGGTAACCTTCAACTGAATCAGGTACGATCCGGTTCCAAGGGCCGAGAAAATCCCCGTGACGTCGGGTTGCGCGCCAAAGATATCGCCAAAGCTTCCGGTCGGCGGCAGATCCCACGAATACTCGATAATCGTGTTCCCGGGCCGCCCAGGTTCGGACAGGCCCTGATCCGGGTTGGAACTGGCGGTTCCATCCAGCAGCCATGGCGTGCGATTCAGGCAGAAGCTATATGGCCCGCCCGCTTCCGCCGTCGGCGCCACCGGCGGTGTGCTCACCAGAATATTCAGCGTTGTCGTGTTCGTGGCGGGCGCGGGCGCATTGTCGGTTACCCGCAGCTTCACCGGATACGTTCCAACTGCGGGGAAGGAAACGGTTTTGTTCACACCGGAGGTCTCAAACGTCCCGTTGTTATCCAGATCCCATTCCCACAGCACAATCTGCTTCGAGCCGTCCTGATGGAAAGAACTGGCCCCATCGCAGTTGATTGTCTGGAAAGCCACCGCCGGGTTGGGCACGCAATTGGCCACGGCAACCGGCGCTCCGGATTCAAAAATGGTCCGGTTCAGCATGATAATCGCGTACGCGGTCGTATAAGGATATTGTTCGCTGGTGTAGGACGGGCCATACCAGTACCCTGCCGCGGTCTGATCGTTCACCAGCGTGCGGGCCACACCGTTCGTCGGATCCGCCGGTGTTTGGGCCCCATACCAGTCAATAGGCGGCACGCCGGGTGTGGTTGACTGCAATAACGTCAGCGGTTCCGGCACGCCATCGTTGTTGCTATCGTGCAGCAGCATTGCTTTGGTGAAAGAAAACAGGCCGTAGTAGTAGGCCTTGATATTCGATCCAGCCCCGCCCCCATTGGCGAAATTGTTGCGGATGTAGGTCTCCGCGCGCGTCCATTGCAGGTCTCCGCGTCCGCGTCCGTTATAGGCAAGTTGCACCATTCCCGAAGGCGTTGTGGCAAAAGGCCCCCACAGCGGAGCGAAATAGCTATCGCGGTAGACGTAGGTCCCATCGACAAGCTGGCTGTTGGTGGACCAATCGTTGTTCCACGCCTTCATCGCCACCGGCGCGGCGAAGCCAAAGGCCCGCTGTGCCGGAATCATCCCGATCGCCGCCCACTGCGACGTCGAGTTGTCATTCCCTGTCGCATTCACGTGGCAACTGTAATCCCACGCCCCGCCGATCGTTCCTCCATCCGATTGGCAGTACGCGTGCCGATCCACCATATCCTGGATGATCGACGCATAGGTGCGTCCTAAAATGCCAGGATTCCCTCCAGAGGGTGCCTGCCCGGTTGTCGTCACTGCGCCGGGCGTCCCCGTGGCGATGATGGCGTCCATAAATACGCCAAGCTGGTACATCTCCGGATACTGGGCTAAGCCCACCGAATATCCATTCCCATTCGAATCGGCGTTAAACGTCCCACGCGGGTTTGTTTGATTCGCCGGATTGCCAATCGGATACGAAGTCAGACGGCTAAATACATGCCGCATCGAGCGTTGCACCGTCTCGGTGTACGGATTCGAAGGATCGCTGGTCTCTTTATGCCCGTTCACCAGGAACGCGTTCACGTTAATCGCCGTTACAACATAGTACCCGGCGCAGGAAAACGAACAACCGCTTTCCCAATGACCAATGTTGGCCGTACTTCGGTTCATTGTCTTGTGCAGCCACCACAGGCCCTCGTCAATGGCCCGGTTTACCTCAACGGGTAACGTTTGGGGCTCAATCTTCACATAATAGTTGCCGCTTGCCGCTTCGCCCGTCGTCGTGTTCCGGACGCGCAGTTGCGCCGTGAAAATAGCCCCGGCGGCGCCTACATAAGCGTGCGTCGCTTCCAGCGAATACTTGTTCGCCAAAGTGACCGCCGCATAAGCCGTCGGTGCGGAGCCGTCGCCAAAGTCCCAGGAAAATTCGATATTCGTGCCTCCCGCCGTATGCACATCGGATGTGCCTTTCAGCGTGATCGATTTCCCGGTCCAGGTGTCGTGCGGAATCAACGGGTTGCTGGGAACCCACGGAACCGTTTTCACTACGGGCGGCGCCGCGAATACCATGAGTTGTCCGATCGCCAACAACGCAATCGGGCGAAAACTGTGCGGAAAGGAGAATACCGCTGAGCGAGCTGACATAACAAGCCTCCTGGCCTGATCGGCCCGAAGGCGAAACGCCGTTCAAGCCGAAATGCTTAACTACGCGTTTGTTTTACAGCACCCTCAGCTATCTCACATAACGGTGCCGCGGAAATGTTTTGGTAAGAACGGACAACTATTCCTGGCCAGCGCCTTCGCGCCGGCGTTTCCAGACCTTGATGCCGAGCCACGCCGACAAGAGCGTCAGCGGAACAATCTGATAGGGCTCTGGCACCTGGCCGTTATCGATTCTCAGACTGGAGTTGTAGAACACCGTCTGGTCGTCGGTCGCGTCGAACTGGGAAAGGTAGAATCCACCAGGATTCGTTGTCGCCACGGTCCACGTAATCGTCGCCGTGTCACCCGCCGCAAGATTGAAATTCCATCCCATCAAGGCAGCGACATCGGTGGGATTG
>JAEUQC010000008.1 GCA_016789905.1 Bryobacterales bacterium
GTCTGGTCGTCGGTCGCGTCGAACTGGGAAAGGTAGAATCCACCAGGATTCGTTGTCGCCACGGTCCACGTAATCGTCGCCGTGTCACCCGCCGCAAGATTGAAATTCCATCCCATCAAGGCAGCGACATCGGTGGGATTGAAGCTGTCGGTTGGCCCGTTTTTAAACGCCAACCCGTCCGGTGTACCGTTCATGAAATTCGTGAAGATGTTGCCGGAGCCGAGACTCAGGGGTGAGACCTCACTGTCGTCAATCTCAAACAACTGCCCTGCCGCCGCTGTGCCCGTTATGCCTCCCGTTTCGTCAAAAGCGTTGTTCCCCGTGGCGTCCACCAGGTAGTCAACGTTGAAGAACAGGAGGGCGTTATTCGCCCCCACATTGGATGTCGTGTAGATGATCGTCCCCAACCCGGTGGTCGTATCGTACCCGGCGAAGTTCCACCCGGTGCTACACCCTGCGGGTCCGCCAAAGGTGTTGACCTTACTCTGCGTGGTTCCGTTCACATTGCAATACAGCTCGAAAAGGCTCCACGCGCCTTGTGCTTGCTGGGAAACGGAAAAAAACAACAAGAAAAGACCCGCACTGGACCACATCTTTGAGTGTGCCATCGATTCTCCTTCGCGAACACAGAACTCCACGTGTGCTGTCAGCGCGCCGAAACGCCCAGCGCTTTTGTCTAATCGGCTCCGTCGAGTGCCTGTATTTCTAAGGAAGTATACTGAGGCACTGTCAGTAATACAAGGGTTAACTTATCGCAATCCTAACATAAAAGTACTACAGTACTGCCCGCCGCTCAGCATTACCGCAGTTTAGCCAGGTGGCCGCGGATCAGGCTATCCTCTTTGCTGGACACGCCGCTCGCCAGCGCCGCGTCGAACTCGCGCTTTGCTACAACGGTGTTACCCTGCGCCAGTGAGTTCAGCCCATAGTGAAGACGGTACGGACCACGCGCGGGATGCTTGTTCGCCAGCGTCGAAAAGATCGGTTGCGCCCGGTCGTATTGGCCCTGTTGATGGTAAATCCATCCCAGCGTGTCGGAAAAATTGGGATCCTGGGGCCGTATCGCCAACGCCTTCTGAATAAGCGCCAGCGCCTCGTCGAGTTGCTGTTTTCCATCGGCAAGCAGAAACGCTAAGTCATTCATCGCCATACTGTTCTGCGGATCCGCCGCAAGAAATCGCCGCAGCGCGGCAATGGCGTCCTCTCGCCGTCCCGCTTCTGCTAACAGAGACCCGAGCCGCGACACAATGGCATGGCTCATTGGTTTCAGTTGCAACGCTTTCTCATAAGCGGCGATCGCGCCCGCCGCGTCTCCCGACCCGCGCTGCACATCGCCGAGTAACATCTGCCAATCCGCCGATGCCGGGTACGCCGCCGCCACCGCTTTGGCATTCTCCAACGCAACCGGCATTTGTCCAGTCCGCATGGCCAACGCCAACAGCGCCTTTCTCGCCCCCAGCGGCTGCGCGGACGCGCTCACCGCCGACTGCAGAAACTGCACCGCCGCCGCCCCCTTATTCTGCGCCACCAGCGATTCGGCAATACCGTCGCGCGCCCGGCCGTCACCATCCTCGGGCCGGTAAATCGCCCGGAACACCTTCTCCGCCTGCGGCGCATACCGCTCGTTCAGCAGCAAAATGCCGTGGTGCAGTAACACCTCCCGGTTTTCCGGCGCTAGTTTCAATGCCTGATCAATCTGCTGCCTGGCCTTCACAATCTGGCCGTTCACCATCCATGCCCGGGCCAGCAGCACGCGGCCCGCAATACTTCCGGGCTGCAACGCGCGCACCTGGTGGGCTTGTTCCAGCGCCGTCTGCGAATCCCTGGCCTGCATCGCCAGTTCGGCCAACAGGAACCGCGGCGGCACGTAGGCCGGGTTCAGTTGAATCGCCGTCACGAACGCCGTCCGCGCCCGGCCCGCCTCGCCACTCGCCAGATAGGCTAGGCCAAGGTCGTAATGCAATATCGCGCTCTTGGGTGTTGTTTTGATTAGATTCTCAATTTGCCGCAGCGCGGCGCTCGCATCCCCCGGCTTATTGGTTCGCAACAGCAACCCGGCCCGCATCTGCAACGAAAACGAGTCCTCCGGATGGCTCGCCAGAATCGTCTCTACCATCCGCGCCGCGTCGTCCTTCTTTCCTTGCGCCGCCAGCAAGGCACTAATTCGCTTCTGATAATCGCTCTTCGCCGCCGGGGATTCCCGCAGCCCGGCCTCATAGTGTCCCAGCGCTGCATCGAACCGTTTGCGCTTGGCCTCAAAATCGCCAACCTGCATACGGGCGTTCGGATAGTCGCCCGTGCTCGCCACGATCATGTCGATAATTTCCCGCGCTTTGGCGGCCTGATTTGTGTTTTCGTGTTGCGTGGCTAACTGCAACAGATAGGCGATCTCGCCGGGATTGTTCTCAACCTTCCGGGCAAGAATGGCTGTCGCCTTTTCCGTTTGCTTTCGCTCCGTATAGTGCAGGTAGAGGATGTCGTAAAAAACCGGGTTGTCCTTTTTCGCCTCTATCATCCGCAGCGCGATCCGCTCGGCCGCCTCTCCCTCTTTGTTCTTTATTAACGATTCCACCAGCGGCACCACCACCTCTGGCTGCATCGGCTTTGCCTGGTCGGCTCTTTGGAACAGTTGCGCGGCGCTGGCAAACTGATCGCCGGTAAAGGCCAAATATCCCTGGAAGCGCAGCCCACGGTAGGAATTCGGATCTTTAGCCAACAGTTCTTTGGCGATTCTCTCTACTTCGCCCCGAAGCTCCTTGTCCCGTCTCGCGCCAGCCAGAATCCGGCCCAGGCACAGCTCTCCGTACTCGAGCTTCACATCCTCCCGCTGCGGCAGCAGCAGCACGGCCTGCTTGAAATACTGATGCGCTTCCCCCAGCTCATTCTTCTTGAGCTTCATGCGCGCCAGCCCCAGCGGGGCCTCTCCATAAGCAGGGTCCTTCTGGATCGCCTTACGGAAATGAATCTCTGCCTCGCTGTCGTTGCCGGCCTTCAAAAACTGATTGGCCATCTCGACTTCCGCCGGGGCCGACCCGCCCCTGAACAGGCCGCAGCCGCCATTGAACACAACGCAAGAAAGAACAAGTACACAACGGAGAGACATTGGCATAAACCGGTCCTTCCAAATCCAGTTGTAGTGTACACTCCCCATTTGAAGCCGGACAAGAGTAAAGACTCGGCGCCCCACACTGTGACGGAAAGCTACAGGACGCCGCAACGCCCCCATCCCAGTACCTCCTAGTACTACCTGTAGGTTGTTCACCGCAGCTATTGTCCGCTAAACTACGCGTATCCTAGTTGAAACGCTAAACATTCCTCCACAGCACCCGGCTTTGGCGGTTTCCTTGGCTTTCACGCAACATCATGAGATTTTATTTACCCCTCTTAGCCATCGCTCTCCCGGCGGCACTGCTCGCCGGCCCCACCATCGCCCCCACCGGCAATGAGCTGTATCTCACCATGGGCCCCTCCAACACCGCGAACGCCGTCTACAACGGTGGCCGCTTTGATGGACGATTGGGAAACAATCCAACCAACGCCAACAATCCATTGGTTAACCTCTGGTGCGTCGATGCCCAGTTGTACTTCAACTGGAACACCGCCTACCGGGCCAACTCTCTCGGCTTCTCGGAAATCGACGGCGAAGGGACAACCGGCAACAATTGGACCACCGGCCCCGGCGGCAGCCGCGACGTCCGCTATGAAGACGCGCTGGCTCCTGGGCAAGCGAAGCCAGGCGGCACAGAGGCTACCACTCCCAATTTCCGCTTCAATACCGGCTACAACCCAGCCGGCAACACCCCCGGCGAAGACGCCCTCTTCCGCTATCGCATGGCCGGCTACTTGCTCGATCAGTACAGCTCGCTGGCGGCCTTTGACACCGACCAGGCTACGGTCTTCGTCAGCGGAGTCGATGCACAGTTTGGGCAAGGCAAATACGCTCCCAGGAACTCCCTCCGCAACAAGGCCATCATCGGCGCCATCTGGTCGGCTATGGATACCGACACCGATAACGATAACCAGCTCGCGCTCACCGGCGCCGTTCAAACCTGGTTCAATCGCGCTGCCGCCTATGTCAACACCAACTGGAACAACGCCTCGCTCTGGAGCAAGTGGGTTGTCGTCAGCGGTTGGGCAGGCACCACCTATGTAAAAAATGACGGTGGACCGGTCCAAACCTTCCTCACCGAGCGCATCCCCCCCGTTCCCGACAACCCGGTCCCCGAACCGGGCTTCTACGGCCTTCTCTGCACCGGCCTCGGCGCCCTGGTTTGGGCCGCCAAACGCCGGAACAACGGCACCGGCTCCGCCGCCTAATACACCGCTCTCTCATTCAACTCTACAAAAGGCGGCACACCTGTGCCGCCTTTCTTTTATCCTGAGGATGGACCCTCTCCTATGCAGTTCTCCCCCGCCGCCGGGCTTTGTCTGGCGATCGCTATGTCCCTCGCCGGTTGCGGCTCCTTCGGGACTTCGAAAGAACAGTATGTCCAGCGCGGCAATACGTTCTTCGACAAAGGCCAATTCGCCGACGCCACGCTGAACTACCGCAACGCCCTCAAGCAGGACCCCGCCTACGCCGAAGCCTATTACCGCCTCGGCCTCACCCTCAGCAAGGACGCAAGCCCGGCCGACGCGCTCACCAACCTCGAAAAGGCCGTCAGCCTGCAGCCGGATCACGATGCCGCCCGCCTCGCGCTCGCCTCGCTCTACCTGGAAGGCCTGCGCTATCTTCCCACCCCTCCCCAACCCTTCTACGACAAACTCCAGCGCATCGCGCAAGGCTACATAACGAAGGACGCCAAGTCCTTCCACGGCCATCGTCTGCTGGGCCACATCGCCATGCTCGATTCCAAGCCGGACGCCGCCGCCCCCCATTTCCGCGCCGCTCTTGACGCGCAACCGGATTCCGAAGAAGCCGCCACGCTGTTCGCCCAAAGCCTGCTCGCCAGCGGGAAGGCCGCCGAAGCCGAATCGTTCGCCCGCCAGACGCTCGCCGCCCGGCCCTCCTTTGGCGCGCTCTACGATATTCTCTATTTCCACTACCGCAACACGCGCCGCCTGCCGGAGGCCGAACAACTGCTGCAACAGCGCATCGCCGCCAACCCCAAAGACTCGCTCGCCCTCATTCAACTCGCCCGCCACTATCAGAGCCTGCGGCTCTCCAAACCAATGGAGGAGACGCTGGCCAAAACCTCCGCGCTCCCCGATGGCCTCCTCGCCTCCGCCGATTTCCTGCTCGATAGCGGCGACACCCCGCAAGCCATTCTGCTCTATAAAAAGGGCGCCGATAACGCCTCCCCCATGCAGTCCACGTTTCGCAAACGGCTGGTCAGCGTCTATCTGCGGAACAATCAGAAAAGCGAAGCAGCGGCACTGCTGGAGACTCTTTTCCAAGCCGACCCGAAGGACAAGGAGATTCTCGCCGCCCGCGCCTCTCTCCGCGCCGCCTCCGGCCAACCCGCGGAAATCGACGCCGCTATCGCCGAATTCACCAAACTCGTCGATGCCGACCCGAAGTCGGTCCCTTATCGCTATGACCTGGCCTACGCGCTCCGCATGCGCGGCCGCGACGATGACGCCTACAAGCAGTTGCTCAAAGCCATCGAAAGTAACCCCAATCACCTGCCCTCTCTGGAAGAACTGGCCGGCATCAGCATCCAGCGCGCCCGCGCCCAGGATGCGGGTATGTACGCCAGCCGCGCGCTCGCCATTAACCCCAAAAGTCCGCGGACACGCCTGATCTTCACCGCCGCTCTCGCCCTGGTTGGAAAATCCGCCGACGCCCGGCAGGAGATCAATTCCCTGCTCCGCGAATATCCCAATCTGCGCGAAGCGCATCTGCAATTGGCGCTGCTCAACATCCAGGAAAAACGCTTCCGCGAAGCCGAAGTCATCTACCGGCAGCACTATACGCCCGGCCAAAAGGACACCCGTTTCCTGCGCGGCCTCATCGAGCTCGCCTTTGCCTCCGGCCAGCCGGAGCAGGCGCTGCAATCGCTCCAGCAGGAAGTAAAGCTTCAGCCCGCTTCCGCCGAAACCCGTATGATGCTGGCCGGCGCCGCCGCGCGGATGAACAGAACCGATATCGCCATCGAACAGTTCCTATGGCTGAAACAGAATGCGCCGCCATCGCTGAATGTGGAAATGGCGCTCGGCTTGGCGCGCCAACAGTCGGGCGATTTGCCGGCCGCCATCGCGCAGTTCCAGTCCGCCCGCAAGCTGGCGCCGAACGATCCCAATGTCGCCGCCGCGCTCGCCTACGCCCTGCAACAGTCCGGACGCCCCGGCGATGCCGTCCCCCTCTATCGGGAATCGCTGCAAGGCAAGCCCGACGCTCCCATCGTCAAAAGCAACCTCGCCATGGCACTCACCGACACCGGCGGCGACTTGCAGGAAGCGCTGCTGCTGGCCCAATCGGCCGCCGGTAAGGAGCCATCGAACCCTGTCTTCGCCGATGCGCTGGGCTTGGTTTATCTGAAGCGCAAAGATACCGCCAGCGCCACCCAGGCCTTCCGTTCCGCCGTTGCTAAATCGCCCGAATCCGTCGAGTACCGCATCCACCTTGCCAGCGCTCTTCTCGAAGCCGGCAACAAGGCCGCCGCGAAGGCCGAACTCGGCGCCGCCGCAGCCCGCAAACCGTCACCGGCGGAACAAACCGCCATCAGCGCCATGGAAGCCAAGCTCCGCTAACCGCGCCGCCGCCACCGCGTCCCCGCCACCAGCAGCACACCCATTCCGGATAGCCACATACCCGCCGGCTCCGGCACCGCGAAATCCCGCGTTCCCACCGCGCCGATGAGTTGGTCAAACTGCGTGTAGGAAAAGGCCCGGTCCTTCACCCTTTCGCTGTTCGGCATGTTGGTCGGCTCCGCTCCCGTGGCCATCAGGTCGTAGGGCGACGCCCCTGGGTTGGCCTGCATTCCGTTCGGATGCACCAGGGAAAGCGCATGGCCAATCTCATGAGCAATTGTCCCCGCCAGCAGTTGAATCCGCTGCGCGTTCGTTGTCGCCAGGCCCGCCAGGCTGGCAATGTTATCCACCAGAATCGACCCAATCAATGTGCCGGCCCCCGCGGAGGCACCCCCGCCAGCCGCAGTTCGCACACATGCATAGCAGGCCTGCCCCAGGAACGATTCCCCGGTCGTGCCGTTTCCAATCGCCACGAAAAAGTACTCCGGGTCCGCATTCAGCGGCGCCAGTGTATTCGTGGTAAGAATAAAGTCGATATTCAGCCCCAGCCCATTCTGGAGCGGGCTCAGCGGATTCTCTCCCACCGTCGGATACGCCAGGTAGTCGGCAATCACCGCGTCCAGAATCGACTGCTGAATCTGCGCGGTACTCATTCCGCTAAACCCAAAACCGGAATAATCCGCCGCCGTCGTCCCCACACTGAAGGTGTCCAGCGTCGGCCCGGTAACGAAGTTCAGCCCGAATGTCAGCGCCGATGCCGGCCGGGCGCCCCCCGCCGCCAGGCTGAACAGCAGCGCCAAACCTAAAAGGCGCGCTTTGGTCTTCTTGCCGGGTGCCGTCTTCATTTGCAGTGTCATTGGGAGTCGCGCTTCGCCGGACCTATCAGCGCAAACCAGTGAGACCGTTTCCGCATGCGGCGATAGCAGACCGCGGCAAGGCCGGCGCAGGTTCGATTCTACCATCCCGCGTATTTCTCGCCACACACCCCGCAAAAAACGGCACGGGCCCCAAACGGCGCCTTCGCCGTCCGGGGCCTGCTCCCTAGCCTTTGCGCCGCTCTACTGCGTCACCGTCACCGTCGCCGGCCCCACCGTGATCGTGCCCGTGCGGACGTTCTTTCCGTTCCGTTTGGAAACGGAGAACCCCACCGTTCCGGAACCCGTTCCGGAAGCCCCGGAACGAATCGTGATCCAGGAAGCGTTGGACTTCGCCGTCCACGGGCATCCGCCGCCGGAGGAAACGGAGATTGTTCCCGTCCCCGCCGCCGCGCCAAGGGTGAACGCCGCAGGCGCCGCTGTAATGCTGCCCGTCTGGAAGTTGCCGGTAATGCCATACGGCTGATTCACCGTCACCGTCACAGGCGCGCTTGGAGGCGCGGCGATCCCCGTCCAGCTCGCCAGGCAGGAGTTGGCCTGCGGAGTCGCCGTCACACTCACCGCCGTGCCTTCGTTGTAGAAAGCGTCGCTCGACAACGGCGTGTTGCCCACCGTGCCCAGGCTCGCGTCCGAACTCACCGCCGTGAACCGGTACTGTTTCTGGAAGTTGGCCGTCACCGTCCAGGTTGTGGTGGGAACGGTGATGGTGTGCGTCTGCGCGCCGCCGTCGCTCCAGTTCTTGAACACGGTCCGTGTGGAGCCGCTGGTGACACTGCCGGCGGAAACGGTGTGGGCACTGCCCGCCACCCATTGGAACGAAGCCGGCGCGGTCACCGTCACGCCATCGACAATCACCGGCAGTCCGGACGGGTTCGAACCAACCGTCACCGGTACCGCCGTCAGGTTCACTGTCGGATACATCGCCTTGACGCCCCCGATGTCGCCGGCCGAAAGCCCAGAACGCTGGCCGATGGAAATCCCTGCCGGAATCGTTTCGATTGTTGGCAGTCCGTTTATCGAAAACGCCGTCGCCGGGTAATGCATGATCGAACCGTAATCATAGGCGCCCAGGTCGTCGCTCACCGAAGCCTGCTGTTCAAAATTGCCCGTCATGCTGGTGTTGATGTTGGCGAAGTTGATCTTCACAAACGAGTTCCGGTCCTCCCGCGTATGCTCATGAAACAGTCCGATCGCATGGCCAATTTCGTGAATCACGTTGCCCGTGCCACAACTGCTTCCAATGGTGATCGCCTGCGCGGCCATGTAGTTGTTGCCGATATAGGAAGAACACGTGCCCGAACTGGTGGTGTTCACAAAGCGAACATAGTAGGCTTCCCCGTTCCGCGGCCGGAGTGTAATGGTCCCGGCCAGCTTCGTGTTCCAGTGGGCAATGGCGTCGGTAATCCGGCTTTGACTCGGCAGCGTCGGGTCGATCTCGTACGGCACAACGCCCGCCGTCCATCGGAAGTACGTGCTACTGAGCCCCACACTTTGCCGTTGTTCATTCCGTTCCTTGCTGGAAACTTGCTGCACCAGCTCCGCCGGGCCAAGCACGATATCGCCCTCAAACAGCGCCATGCCGTCACGCACTTCGTAGGGAACCACCACGCCCCGGAATTTGGCGTACCCGCGCGTTCCTTCCAGTTCCGCGTTCCGCGCGCTGGCAGGCGCGGCGTCCGCCCGGAACTTCTCCAGCCCATCGGCGGTCAGGTGACGCAGGCTCGACACCTGAAAGGGCAAATCCCCCGCCGCGCCACCGGCGAATGTCACTTCCAGCAGCGCTTCGGCGCCGGCCACAGGCGCCGTCCAGAACGGATCTCCGTACAGCGGGCCTACGCTTTCATAAACCGCGGCCAACCGGCCGCGGTCGCCATTGGCGCCTAGTTCGTAAACGGCCAACTGCGCGCCTTCCGGCAAGCGCAGGTTTTCTACAAACACTTGCAGTCCGGCCGCGCCCGGGCTCGTCACGCGGACGCCGAGCACCCATTCGCCGTTCCGTTCGCGGATAGAAACCTGGTCAGGCTCCGGCGCTGGTAATGAGAGGGTATGCCCATCCCCATCCGCGGAGACTCCGGAATCGGCAATGGGCGCCAGGAATCTCTCCTGGCCATACGTCAACAGGCCGCAAAGGGCTGCGGCGTGAAAAAACACGGTAGCATGGCGCATTATGAATCGCTCCGATGAAGGTCAATGACTCCGGCTTGATGCATTTGGTAGTCATATCCATCGTCGAGTACCATGCCAATTGCGCCTATAGGCGAACTTCCTTGATACGGAGGGACAATTGCCCTACTGTCTGTGTACTCTGCTGTGCGTTTGGACGGAAACGGCCCGAATGCGCACGGGGCCGCAATACCCGGTTTGCTCTGGTGCAAGATCGTTGTTCTCCCATTCCTGGCAGCGAACGAACCGGTAACCTTCGGTCCTCTATCGAAGTGCGGCGCACTACGGACAGTCCTGCCGTATAAGATCTGACCTCATCCTTGCAACTGATGGGCCAAACCAGGCTGGCTCGCGCGCGACCAACCTGTTTACTCTTGTTTCTGAATGGGTTAAGGCCCGCATCGCCAGCGCTTTGCCTCAGCCACGCCGCCCACAAGTTAACACCCGTGGAAAAGAATACCGGCGGTACCTGGGAACAGTTACCAGCCCCAGTACGCACACGTGCCGGTCAATTTCCCCTGCTACACATCACAAAAAACCGCCGAAGGACATGCCTTCGGCGGTTTTCATAATTTCGGACCGCAACCAATCTACATGATGGCAGGCAGAAAATTGCGCAAACAAATCAGCTAGCCGTTCGATTCCGGATCCGCAACTGCCTTCCGCCGCATCTTGCTCGCAGCGACAAAGAGCCCGGTCATTCCGACGGCCATCAAGCCATAAAAGCTAGGCTCCGGCACGACGTCATTATTACAATTCACACATCCAGTATTGACGAGAGCCTCACTTTGACCGCCAGAGAGGCCTTGCACATGAATCCCGATACGAAGCCCGCCGGTAACGTCAACCCCAGGTTGAGCCAAGCTGAGATTCAGGGAGTTGATGACGCTGGCGTAGGTCTGCGTTCCCTGCAAATTGAACAACACACCGAGGGCCTCGGAAGGGTTTACTCCATTGGGCTGCACTGGATTATTTGAATCGGCACTGAAACCGGCACTGGTGTTGAAGTTGACGGCGTTGCCGCCTGGCAGATTGCCCGGGTTGGCCCCTGCCTCATATTCCACGCCTGTTCCATTGATAATGCTCGCAATGTTCAGCAGCGTGCCGTCGTCAAAATAGACATCAGTAATGGAAGATGCATTCGGCCCTATGTTGCGAAACCGGAACAGCACCTGATTGGCGCCAATGGTTGGAACGCTGGTTCCTCCAACAACAGCCGATGTGGTACTGCCACCGATGACATCAACGAACAACTGAGGGGGAAGGTTCAACCCGCAATTTCCACTATTGTTCGTGATGCACGAAAACCCATACGTCTGGATGCTGGCCTGTAGACTCACGCCAAGACAACACGCCAATAATGCCGTACGCACAAAAAACGTCATAGATCGTCTCACTTTCATAAAACCCAATAAGGATACCTTAGAGTATAGGCACAGAATCAAAATAGCAAGTGGAGAGTGCGTCCTTCGCCGAAAGAAAAGTACCAGTACCAGTCTGGCGCGGCACAGACCAGCACACACAGTACGTTTCCTGTTTTTCTTACAGCACCACTTTCCTGAAGAGTAGTGTAGGTTTAAGCTGATAATGCACCGTTCAAAGGGGGTGTTTACAATGATTTCTATATTCGTCCCTATAACAAGTCACTACCGGGCCTGCATATACGCCTTTACCGCCGCCTTGTTCTTAACATCTTGCAATCGAAATCCCATAGAATACATCCATACCGGCGAAGCCCTTTTAGCCGAGGGCAAGTATGCGGATGCTGAGTTGAACTTTCGGAAAGCGCTGCAGAATTCGCCAAAAAGCGGTGAAGCTGTTTATGGCCTGGCACAGACTTTCCTGAAGCGGGACCGCCTGATTGAGGGCTACAAGTCGCTGGAAGAAGCCAGCCGGTTGCTGCCGGCTCGATCCGATGTGAAGATCGCACTCGCCGATGTGGCACTTGGAATGTATTTTCTGGATCAACGGCAAAAGAATCTTTACGACCAGATCAGCAAGATATCTCAGGATCTCATTGCCAAGAATTCCAAATCGATGGATGGGTGGCGACTGAAAGGATACCTTGCCATAGCGGATCGGAATCCAAAGGACGCCATCATTGCATTTCGCGCGGCGGGCGCGCAGGAAGTCACCGGTGCTAGGGTGACCCTCGGGTTATGCCAGGCGTTGCTTCAGGACAATCAGTTCGCCGAGGCCGAGATATTAGGCCTCCGTTTACTGGAAAAAGAAAAAGATTACTTGCCAGCATACGACCTTTTTTACTATGAATATTTGCGCATCAATCGGCATGCCGACGCGGCTAAACTTCTGGAACGGAAGGTGGAAAACAATCCGAATGACTCTGGAACAATACTGCAACTAGCGACGCATCATTCCCGATTGAAGAACGTCTCGGCCATGGAAAATGTGCTAAAGCGTCTGTTGGACAACCCAAAGTCCTTCCCCCAGGCCAGGTTGCAGGTCGGAGATTTTTACGCCAACCAACGTCTGTGGCCGGAAGCGTTACGGCACTATGAGGCCGGCGCGCAAAGCGATTCTGAAGAGCGTTTCCTCTACTACAGGAAACTCGCAACGCTCCAAAACAGCCTCGGCAATAAGGCAGAGGCTTTGCGCAACCTCAATCTTGTTCTTAAGAAGACACCTGATGACAAGGAAGCCAGGGCGTTACGCGCGGCAATCTTCCTCGATAGCGCAAAAGCGGAGGATCAGAACGTGGCTTTTGAAGAGCTAAGAGCATTGGTAAACGACAGAAAAGACGATGCCTCTCTCCATGCCAACTTGGGCCGCGCGTTCCTTCGGAAAGGAAATTTGGGCGAGGCTCGCCAATCGTTCAGTCAGGCACTGCGCCTCCGTCCCGATTACTTGACGCCTCGACTGGGATTGGCGGAGGTCTCCTTGAAACAAGGAAAAGCGGATGATGCTCGAAAGTATGCCGATGAGATTCTGGCATTGGATAAGCAGAACGCACAAGCCCGATTGCTTCGGGCGGTATCTTTCCGTATCGGCGGCATGTACACAGAGGCTCGTGCGGAACTGGGCCGCCTGAAGCAGGATTCCGTCAATTGGCGGGAAGTCGAGCTTGAATCGGCCATGCTCGCGTTGATGGAGAAACGATATCAGGATGCCGAACAGGCCTTTCGGAAACTCGAACAGCAAAACAGCGCTGGCAAACACCCCGTCTTCGGCCTCGCCGATGTCTACCTTGCACAGGAGAAATTCGAACAGGCGGTAACAATGGTAACAGCGCAGGTCAACCAGAACCCCGACTCCTGGCCACTGCGCAACCTGCTTGCAACCGTAGCCCTGCGGGCCCGCAAGTATGACCTTGCCCAGGAACAATATCGTCATATGCTCCGGATTGCGCCCGCGTCCCTGGAAACCAGGCTGCTGAGTGGGGAGGCCTACCGCCAGCAGGGTGATTTTGTAAATGCCAGTCGAGTATTTACAGAGGCTGCCAAAGTCGCTCCAAAAGATGTCACCCCGTTGATGATGCTGGCCATCGCGCAGCATACGGCGGGCCGGATGGAAGATGCGCAGAAGTCCTATCGGCGCGTACTCGAGGTGAGTCCCAATAACCCAATTGCAATGAACAATCTGGCATTTCTGTTAACGGAGGCGAACGCGGATTTGAACGAAGCCGAACGGTTGGCCCAAGGAGCGATACAGAAAGCGCGGAACCAGCCAAACTATATAGACACTCTGGGCTTGATCTATCTGAAGAAGGGATTGAAGGACAGCGCCGTCCAGTTGTTCGACAACCTTGTCAGACAGTATCCCGACACCGCCGATTACCGCTACCACTTCGCCATGGCATTGGTCGCAAAAGGCGATTCGAGCAAAGCACGGCAGGAACTAAAACTTGCCCTCGGCAAGACTGCCGATCAGCAACTGCTCGAGAAGATCAGAGCCTTATTAACCCAAATCGGTTGAACTGGATCCCCTCGGTTCTAATTCGTGAAGCGGCACAGGCCTTCCACGCCCCGCCCCTTCCTCACCCCCGTCCCACCCCAGCCGTCCGGAACTCCACATTCCGGAACACAATCGCCACCCCGCGCTGCTCCGTCCTCACCACCCGCCCCTCCACAAACAACCGCAGCGGCACCCGGTTGTCCAGCATTGCCGGCCACGACACCACCAGGCTCAACCGGCTCCCTCGCGCCGGCTTCACTTCCGTATCAATCAACATCCCCGAACTGCTGATATTGATCGTCCGCCCCCATATCGCCTCCCGCATCCTGGACCCGGTTCGATACTGCAACTCCAACTCCAACGGAAATCGCTTCGCCGCTCGCTTGTCCCTCCCCGGTTGCCCCCGCAGACCGTTGGTCTGGCTCTCGTAGCCCTCGGCGATCTCTAGCAGCTTGTCTGGGGAATAGTCTCGGGACAGCATACACTCCGATGGATTACGCGTAGCCATCTGAGACATTCCGTCACTATTCTTGGCGATGTTCACCGGATTCTCGATTCCTTCCAGTACAACGACAAAACACCCCTGCCCGGATCTAACCTTTCGTCAAATCTTTGCGCTCGCAGACGCTTTTTGTGCTGAACAAGATGTAGTGATGCTCACCCCCCCTTTCGTTTCATCCCCTCGGAATTTTCCGTTAACATGTCTTTCCACGCCGCCCCAGAGTAGAATGAGGGGAAATGCGGAATCCTGTTTCCCTGCCGGCCTCGCGCCTGCCGGGGGTGCTTGTTCTGGGATTTTTCTGCCTCCCTGCCTTTCCACAAGGCATTATCGGTACGGTCGCTGGCACCGGTACTGCGGGATTTGGCGGTGATAACGGCCCGGCGGTTTCCGCCGCGCTCAATGAACCGGGCGGTGTCGATGTCGATAGCCTCGGCAATCTCTACATCGCTGACTTCCTCAATAGCCGCATTCGGAAGGTGTCTCCCTCCGGCATCATCACCACTGTCGCCGGCACTGGCGTCCCGGGCTTCAGCGGCGATGGCGCCGCTGCCACCGCCGCCCAGCTAAACTACCCTTCCGCCGTCGAAGTCGACAGCGCCGGCAATATCTACATCGCCGATACCAGCAATCACCGCATTCGCAAGGTCACGCCAGCCGGCATTATCAGCACCATCGCCGGCAATGGCACGGCCGGCTTCGGCGGCGATAGCGGCCAGGCCACCGCCGCCGCCCTTTGGTTCCCGCTCGGCGTCACCCGCGATCCCGCCGGCAATCTCTACATCGCCGACGCCTACAACAACCGCATCCGCAAAATTACTCCCGCTGGTGTCATCACCACCATGGCCGGCAACGGCACCGATGGCTTCAGCGGCGACGGCGCCGCCGCCACTGCCGCCGCCCTTTCCCAGCCATCCGCCACCGCCATCGATGCGGCCGGCAACCTCTTTATTGCCGACCGTTTCAATCACCGCATTCGCAAAGTCACCCCCGGCGGCATCATCACCACCGTCGCCGGCAACGGCACCGGCGGCTTCGATTCCGATGGCGTCGCCGCTACCGCCGCCGCCCTCTTCTACCCTTCCGATATCGCCGTCGACTTCAACAACAATCTCTACATCGCCGACCAGGGCAACAACCGGACCCGCAAAATTACTCCCGGCGGCATCATCAGCACCGTCGCCGGCAATGGAACCCCAGGCTTCTCCGGCGACGGCGGCCCCGGCGCCAACGCCCAGTTGAATGTACCCGTCGGCGTCACCGTCGATGGCGCAACTCTCGTCTATACCGCCGATTCCCTCAACCATCGCATCCGCAGAATCACCTTCCCGGGCGCCAACGCGCCCGCCGTCATCTCCGGCACACCAACCAATCCGCTCGCCTCGCCACAAACCCTCACCTTCACCGGCCGGGACCTCGACGGCGCCGCCAATATCCATCGCGCCTACTTCCTCATCAACGACAGCGCCGTTATCCCGCAGAATACCTGCCACGGCTTCTATGACCGCGCCACCCATGCGCTCTATCTGTACAGCGATGGACTCAGCACCGTGCTCGGCCCGCTGGCAATCGGCGCTTCCGGCACGCTCCAAAACAGCCAGTGCTCCCTCAACGGCGGCGCGTCTTCGGTCGTATCGGCAACCGGAACCGATCTGGTTCTCAATCTGAATTTCAGCCTGACCACCTCCTACAACGCGGCAGCCAAAAAGATCTATCTGTGGATCCGCGACAAAGAGGGAAATGATACCGGCTGGGTCCAGACCGGCACCTGGAACGCGCCCGCCCCGCCCCAGCCGCCATCCATCGTTTCCAGCACCCCCGCCAACCCCTCCGGCTCTCCCCAAACCTTCACCTTCGTCGCCCGCGACCCCAACGGCTTCACCGATATCCACCGCGTCTACTTCCAAATCCATACCAGCCCAACCGTCCCGGCCAACACCTGTCACGGTTTATATGACCGGCCGACGAATGCCTTCTATCTGTTCAACGACGCGCTCACCACGCTCACCGGCCCGCTCACGCCGGGCAGTTCCGGAACCCTGCAAAACAGCCAATGCGTCCTTCATGGCGCCGCCTCCACTCCCGTATCCGGCGCGGGAACCGACCTTACCGTCACCCTCTCCATGAGCCTGCAATCGGCCTATGCCGCCTCGCCGCGCAACGTCTATCTCTGGGTGACCGATAACGCCAACACCGGCACCGGCTGGGTCCAGGTCAGCACCTGGGGCGCGGCCGCCCCGCCCCAGCCGCCATCCATCGTTTCCAGCACCCCCGCCAACCCCTCCGGCTCTCCCCAAACCTTCACCTTCGTCGCCCGTGACCCCAACGGCTTTGCTGACATCAATCTCGTCTACTTCCAGGTCCACACCACACCAACCGTTCCGGTCAATACCTGCCACGGCTTCTATCACCGGCCAACAAATGCCTTCTATCTGTTTAACGACGCGCTCACCACATTCACCGGCCCGCTCACGCCGGGCAGTTCCGGAACCCTGCAAAACAGCCAGTGCGTCCTTCATGGCGCCGCCTCCACTCCCGTATCCGGCGCGGGAACGGACCTTACCCTTACCCTTTCCATGAGCCTGCAATCGGCCTATGCCGCCTCGCCCCGCAACGTCTATCTCTGGGTGACCGATAACGCCAACACCGGCACCGGCTGGGTCCAGGTCAACACCTGGGGCGCGGCCGCCCCGCCACAGCCGCCAACCGTCGTCTCCGGCACCCCCGCCAACCCCTCCGGCTCGCCCCAAACGTTCACCTTCGTCGCCCGCGACGCCAACGGCTTTACCGACATCAACCGCGTCTACTTCCAGGTCCATACCAGCCCAACCGTTCCGGCAAACACCTGCCACGGCTTCTATGACCGGCCTACAAACGCTTTCTATCTGTTCAACGACGCGCTGACCGCGCTGACCGGCCCGCTTACTCCGGGCAGCGCAGGAACCCTGCAAAACAGCCAATGCGTCCTCCATGGCGCCGCCTCCACGCCCGTATCCGGCGCCGGAACGGACCTTACCCTTACCCTTTCCATGAGCCTGCAGTCCGCCTATGCCGCCACCACCCGCAACGTCTATCTTTGGGTAACCGATAACGCCAACACCGGCACCGGCTGGATCCCGGTCAGCGCCTGGCGGCCATAGACCATTCCAATAGAATTGGTGCAGGGATCACCAGACTCAGCCGATTATCCTTAAAAGAGAGGAAATGGCGAAGCTGATAAGAATTAAGGTGCGTCTGGGCGGGGATAGCGACGATAGCCCGCCGCCAGCCGAGGCGCCTCCCGCCGAGTGGCCGCTTCGGCCCGTGAACTTCTTCGTTTCCCTGTTGGCCCATGCCGGCATCGCCGGCGCACTGGCCTACATGCCGCCAATCCCCACCCAGGCGGAAAAAGCGGTCCACGCCAAAGTCTATAAAGTGATCGACTTGAAGAAGGAGCCGATCATCTATTGGGCGCGTGTGCCTGCGGCGCTTCCCGCCGTCTCACCGGAAACACCCATCGGGGCAAGCCGCGCGTTCCGCGGCGAGGAGCAAAGCAAGACGGAACGAATCGTCGTTCAACAACCCAATGCCGATCCCGCCAAGCAGTTGGTCTGGCAGCCCGATAAGCCCGAACGGCTGCGGACCGAAACGCCGCTGCAAAACATGGTGGCCGTGCAGGGTAAGCCCGTTCCAAAACCGTTTGAGCCGCCAAAGGCCAGACAGCCGGAGCCGGAAACTCCGAAAGCCCTGCCCGTCCCCGAAACACAAATCGCGAAAACCGAATTGCCGGTGAAAGTCGTCGGGTCTCCGGCGCTGCCAACCGCCAAACCTCAGCCCAAAACCTTTGTTCCGCCAAAAACGCAGCCCAAACTTGCCCTCGCCCCCGGTGCCGTGGCCGAAGCACCCCCGGAACTGGCGGCATCGAACGTGAAACTGCCCGGCGCCGCCATCGGCGCCGGCGCTCTTCCCAAACGCCCCGCCCCCTTCGTTCCCCCGCCGCCAACCAAGACCGGCCCCGGCCCGGGCGACGCCAACGGAAAAGGGTTGACCGCTCCCCCGGAACTTCCCGCCGGCGGCACCGGAAGCACCGTCACCGCCGCCGTCATCGGGCTCAACCCGGCAACCGGCATTACCGCGCTGCCCGACGGGTCGCGCCCGGCCGCCTTCTCCCGGGCCAGAAGGGTTGGCGAACCCTCCGGCGGCACGCCAGGCCAGGGCCCCGTTGTTCCCGGCGTCGCCATAGCGGGCAATCGCAGCGCTGGTACCTCGCTTGCGCCGGTACCAACCGCTCCCGCCGGAGGGCCGCCCCGGTCGTTCGATCTACGTCTTCCGCCGGCCGCTTCCACCACCTCGGCGCCCCTGCGGCCGTCTTCCAGGACGCTTCCACGTGCCATAGAAGCGCGTTTTAGTGCACGAATTGTGTACGTTTTGGTCATTCCTAAGCCCAATTTGCCGCACTATATCGCCGATTGGACGATGTGGTTTTCCGAACGAACGTCCGAATTGACGGCCTCTCCATCCATGCGCGCTCCCGTCCCGATTCGCAAAACACTCCGTCCGGACACCCCTCCGTCGGCCGGCTATGGCGCCGAAGGCTGGGTGCAAGTGTCGGCAATCATTGGGAAAGACGGCAAACTCTCCGCCATCGCTCCCCTTCCCGGCCGCACCCCCGCCGTGGCCGCCAAAGCCGCCGAAGACCTCATAAACTGGGAGTTCCGCCCGGCCTCGCGCAACGGCGAGGCAATCGACGTGGAAGTGGTGATCGAGATTCCTTTCCGCGTGCAGTAGCACCAGCGCGCGGCGGTGAAACGTTCCGGCGGCGGCGTCACTATGGATGAGACGAAAACAACGCGGGATGGCCGCCAATTCCCATTCTATGAATTCATATATATTATTGAAACATTTACGCTTACAATTAAAATCGAACGGGCTTTTCCGACATTTGTAGGCCTAGCGACTACAACCAGCCGACGGTACTACTAGTACTAAGTACCAAGAAATCTTGAACCCCTCTAGGTTTTTGTGTGACTATAGCCTAAAATGCTACGTTGACAGGGTACTAGACTGATTTGAATGGCGTCGCCAGATTTTCGACGACGGCGTTGGCGACACTCTGCCGGTTGGCCCCCGTTGCTCCCCCCGCACATCCACTTTCACGGAGAAATTATGACGAAACGGTTGGACAGTTTTCACTTCAAGACACCACGCTTCCTGCTGCTCTACTCCCCCTTGCAGTTCGGCCCGGAAGAAATGGCGAAGCCCGATGGTTCGCTGAGTCTTCCCTACCTGGCTGGTTCGTTGCGCCGCGCTGGCTACGACGTGAAAATTCTGGACGTTTCGGTGGGCGACAAGGGCGACCCAATTCAAGACAGCTTCTTCAACACCACCAAGCTGCCTAGCGGGCTGATTCGCTGCGGCATGACGTGGCCGGACATCGCCAAGAAGATCGCCGATTTCGACGTGATCGGCATCTCTTCGATCTTCACCACGCAGACGACGATGGTGCTGGACCTGATCAAGTTCGTGAAGCAGTGCGACCCGAACAAACTGGTGATCACGGGCGGCGTTAATTCCCGCAATCTGCGGAGCCGCTTCTACGCGGCCGGCGCCGACCTGATCGCGACATCGGAAGCCGAGCGCACGGTGGTTTCGATTGGCGAGGCGGTGCGAGGCAAGGGACTATTGTCGGAAGTGCCCGGAATCGCCTACCTGAACGATGACGGCAAAGAGGTCATGGTGCCGGCGCTGCCGCCGGTGATGGATCTGGACGAGTTGCCGTTTCCGGCCTGGGACCTGCTGCCGCTGGACAAATACTGGGATCTTTCGCGTCCCCATGGCGGTCAGTTTCCGGAAGGCGCGCGCATCACCTACGCCTCCCTGCAGACCTCCCGCGGGTGTCCGTTCCAGTGCAAGTACTGCCATATTTCGAAAGAAGAGGCCGGTGATCTGGCCGGGGCGCTGGGTACGTTTCGCACAAAATCGGTGGGCCGCGTGCTGGAGGAGCTTGAAATCCTGAAGAGCCTGGGCGCGCGCTACATCTTCTTCGAAGACGACAGTCTGTTTGCCAAGAAGCCGCGCGCCTATGAGCTATTCCGCAAGGTGACCGATATGGGGTTGGACCTTTCGGACGTGAACGGGATCAACATCGTCCACTTGCTGAAGAACTTCAACGGCCGGCTGGACATTGACACCGAATTCCTGGAAGTTCTTTCCGGCGCCGGATTCCACATGCTGCACCTTCCGTTTGAATCGGCCAATCAACGGTTGATTGACAAGTACTCTTCGGGCAAATGGAATCGCGACCGGCTGGACAGCGCGAAGCTGATCCGTGAGTGCGGCAAGATCGGCATTAAGACGGCCGGAAACTACATGATTGGTTACCCGGATGAGACGCTGGGCGAGATCCACAATACGATTCTGTTCGCCAAGTCGCATGTGGAAGAAGGGATGAATCACGCGGCGCTGTTCGCGGTGGTGCCCTTCCCTGGCACGCAGATCTACGACATGGTGGTGGAAAGCGGGCAGTTGGATCCGAACTTCGACACCGATCACATGAAGTGGACGAAGTCGATTCTGAAGGGGTTGGCGGTGCCGGCCGATACGCTGGAGCACCTGCGGCAGTTGGCTTGGCTGACGGTGAACCCGACGGAGTTCGTCAACTACAAGATCAATATGCGCGTAAAGAAACCGGAAGCCGAGAAGCCGGTGGCGCCGGCAGTAGCGCCGACACAGCTCGCCATTTTGTAGTCACAGGCGTTTCAGGAAAATCCAGGAGGAATACCGATCTTGATACTCGCAACAGGAGCCGGAGGCATGACCGGGAGATATCTCACCGATGTGTACCGGCCTGAAGAACTGTACCTGACGGATATCGAGACGATGAAGCCCAACATTCATCATCTCGACATCCGCGATAAGAATCAGGTAATGGACGTGATCGGGACGGTAAAGCCGAAACTGGTCATCCACTTGGCGGCGGAGACGAACGTGGACCTGTGTGAGCAGCGTCCGGACCATGCCTACAAGTCGAACTTTGTGGGTTCGATGAATCTGGCGCTGGCGTGCGCCAAACACAATGTGGATTTGGCATACGTCAGCACGGCCGGCGTGTTTGGGGGCGATCAGGAGGAGCCTTACACGGAGTTTGACGACCCCCGGCCGATCAATGTCTATGCCAAGTCGAAACTGGAAGGGGAGAAGATCATCCGGTCGCTTATGCCAAATTGTTATGTGGCAAGGGCGGGCTGGATGTTCGGCGGGAGCCGGCAGGACAAGAAATTTGTTGGCAAGATTGCGCAACAATGCCTGGACCAGGCGCCGCGGCCGCACCTGAAGGCGGTAAGCGACAAGAAAGGCAGCCCGACGTTTGCCCGTGACTTTCTGGCGCAGTTGCGGGTATTGACCGAAAGCGGCAACTACGGGTTGTATCATCTGGTGAATGGCGGGGAGTCGACGCGTCACGGCGTGGCGGTTGAGGTGGCCAGGATTCTACAAGTGGACGCCCATGTGGAAGCGGTCGGCTCCGATGTCTTCCCGCTGCCGGCGACGCGGCCGAATTCGGAGTCGGCACGCAACTACAAGCTGGAACTGCTAGGTTTGAATAGAATGCGCAGTTGGCAGGAAGCATTGCAGGAGTATCTCCAGGGCTGGCAGGCAGAAAAGGCATAGAGTGGCTGTTGGTTGCCTGGATGGCAGAAGTTGGGGAGGCGGAATAAGGCTTTGAAATCCTTAAACGATCCGGTGTCCGCGGGGAGGCGAGATATTGAGCCATCCCAATCCCTTCCTGCGTCGCTGCTCCGGCTGGAGGGCGACAGTGACCGTTGTTTGCTGATCACCAGCGCCCGCAGAGGAGAAGGAAAAAGCTTTGTGACGACGGGCCTTGGGTGGGTGCTATCGGATGAACTCATCGCGGCCAATTCGTCAAAACGGGTATTGCTGATCGACGCCAACCTGCGATCGCCAACGCTGCATCAAATGTGCAGCATGCAGAACCGGCGCGGGCTGGCGGACGTGCTTGCCGAGACGCTAGACCCGGTGGAAGCCATCCAGCACGTTAACGACGGGTTGTCGTTGTTGCCGGCCGGGGGCTTCGGTGGCGTGCGATTGCGAAGGCCGCGGCTGGAGAAGATGCAGCAAGTGCTGGGGGCGCTGCTGCCGTTGTTTGAGCGGATTATCGTGGACGCTCCAGCGGTGCTCGAATACCGGGACGCGCTGACCATGGCGCCCTTCGCGGACGCGGTTCTGCTGGTGGTTCAGGCTGGCGAAACTTCGGTGGCGGACCTGCGGGACGCGCGAGCGGTGCTGGAGAAGGCTGGCGGCCGGGTGGCGGGAGTCATCATGAACGGCGGCAGCACGGCTGCCTCGCCGATGGCTGGCCGCGGCACGCCGGCGGCGGCGTTGCTGGAGACACTTTCCGGGAGGACGGGGGCTTGAGGCACCATAAGCTATGGTGGGCGGCGGCGATTCTGGTAGGCGGGGCGCTGGCTGTTTCAGTGAGCTATCTTCTCAACCGGCTGGGCTATTGAGATGGATTTATGAGCCATCCTGGGAGTCCGGTGCTGTCTGTGGTGTTGGCGGCGCGAAACAACTGGCACTACGTGCGCGGGTGCCTGCATTCGCTGCCCGAGGGCGGAGTCCCAGACTACGAGGTTATTGTTGTCGACAATGCCTCAACCGACGGCACGGCGCAGCGCGTACGCGAGAAGTTTCCCCTGGCGCGAATCATTCAGAACGAGACAAACACGGGCCACTGCCATGCGATGAATCAGGGAATCGCGGCCTCGCGGGGCAAGTACGTATTGGTGCTGGACGGAGACACGGTGCTGGTTCCGGGCGCGGCGCGGCGCATGGTTGAATTTCTCGAGGCGCGTCCGGATGTAGCCATCGTGGCGCCGCGTATGTTGAATGAAGACGGATCGGTGCAAGAAACAGCGCGGAGTTTTCCCACCGTCATGAACGGGCTTTGGGGCCGCCAGTCTTTACTAACGGCGTGGTTCCCGAATCACCCGATGTCGAAGAAGTATCTGCGGCGGGACGCGCTGACGGCCACCGAACCGTTTGAAGTGGACTGGGTATCGGCGGCGGCCATGTTGTTCCGGCGGACACTTCCGGAGCAGATCGGGTATTGGGACGAAACGATCCGCGGCTATTGGGTGGACGCCGACTGGTGCAAGACGGCGCACCAGGCCGGCAAGATCTTTTGCGATCCAGGATCGAAGGTGATCCATTATGAGCAGAACCGGAAAGGAATCAAGAAAACCACGCCGCGGATTCTGTTGTTTCACGAAGGCGCCTACCGGTTCTACAGCAAGCACTACACGGCTGGAGCAATGGATCCGCGCGCGTGGTTCGCGGGGGCGGCGCTGGGCGCCCGGGCGCTGTTGCTGATTGTGGCGGACCTGTTCCTGAAAGAAGCGCCGGACCAGAAACGGCCTGCGGCCGAAGAGGACACGCCCAAGCCCCTGCACGCCCGCGTACAGACCGAAGGGGCCGATACAATAGACCGTGTGGAATGACGACTGACTATATCGCCGCGCCTCCCATGACCCGTTATCTACAGCCCTTAATCCGCCGTTGGCCGCTGATTGTCACTTTCAGCGTTTCGGCAATGTTGTGTTCACTGGCAATGACCTATGTGATGAGCGAAAAGTACGTCGCCAGCGCGATTGTGGTGTTGCAGCCGAATGAAGACATTTCGGTTCAACCGAAAAGCCGGAACGCGCTGGGATTTCCGTTGCCGCTGGTGCCGCTCGAATCGATCGCCAACACGCTGGAAGACATTTTGCGCGGCGAACTGGTGCTGGAAAAAACGGTGCGGCAACTGCGTCTGGACGTACCCCGGCCGCGCAAACAGTACGGGCCCGTACTCACACTGATTCTGGACGTCAAAGACTGGGTGAAAGAGTTACGAGATGATACCTGGCAGATTCTGAAGTACGGCCGCGTACTGCCGAAAGACAATTTCCGGGGCGCGATGATCAACCTGCAGAAGAACCTTTCCATCCGGCGAACCAACAAATCGTATACCGTACGGCTGGAGGCGGTGGACGAGATTCCGGAGCGGGCGGCGTTGATCGTCAACACGGCCGGGGCAACGCTGGCCGAGACGGTGGCCGCGACACGGTCCCAGGCCAACCAAGCGGCCCGGAAGAACATTGAGACCCGCCTGACCAACGCGGCGCAGCGGGTACAAGCGCTGCGGCAGGAAGTGGCGGCTTTCAAAAGCCAGGCCGGTGTTTCCGCGCTGACGCAGGAAGTGTCCTTGCAGTTGAAATCCCTGAACGAGCTGCAGGACAGTCTGGCGCGAATCAATTCCGAAATCGACGCGGCGATTACCCGCAAGGCGCAGGTGGAAGAACAGGTGAAGGCGGCGGCGCCTTCGGTGAAATACACAACAACGACGGCCGATAATCCTGTCTATGGCGAACTGCGCTCCGAGCAGGCCAAGTTGAGCGTTCAACTGGCCGGCCTGCTGGAGAAATTCACGCCGGAGCATGAGGAAGTCCAATCGGTGCGGGCCAAGTTGAAAGAAACAGAAGAACGGCTGGGCAAGGAAACGCCGAAGCTGCTGAGTTCGGAATCGACCCGGGTGAGCGACATCCACACGAAGCTATTGAGCGAACAGTTGGACGCCGAAGTAGCGCTGCGGGGGCTGCGCGCCAAGCAGGCGGCGCTGCAGAAGACCTATACCGAACAGAGCCAAAAGACGCAGGGGCTGGTGGCGTCGGAGCCCAAGCTGGAATCCCTGATGCTGCAGTTGCAGACGGAAGAGAAATCCTACAGCCAGATCAGCGAATTTTACGAGGAAGCGCTGCTGGCCGAATCAAAGGCTGTGCCGGAAGTGATGGTGCAGAGCCCGGCGCTGGTGCCTGCCGAACCGGCGCGGCCGATCAAGATTTTGCATGTTGGCACGTCCCTGTTGCTGAGCCTGGCGATTGGCATAGGAATCGCGTTCCTGGCCGCGTTCTTTGAACCCAAAGTACATTCGGCGCTGGATGCCGAACTGGCCTTGGGTTTGCCGGTGGTGGGACGGATGCCGGCCATTGGCACGTCATGGCCTGAACTGGCTGCGCCGGCTGACAATAAGTCCTGATGGCAGAATACTTTTACGCCGTTCTGTAACGGCCGCCAGAGGGCACGCATCCAAATTTCGTATGCGCGACGCAAGGGGAGAACAATATGCCAAATACGGTTGTTGAAGCAGGGCTGTCACGACGAAGCCTCAGTAAGCTGATGATGACTGGCGCCGGAATGCTCACGTTTTCCCGTGGGTTGACAGGCCAGCCGTTAAGCGGAGAGATTGCGGTGGCAATGACGCCGGCCAATTTTCCGCAACACAAGGCGAAGGACATTGACGACATGTTCGCCCTGGGAAAAGAAGTGGCAACAGGCGCGATTCTGATCTACCAGTGGGGGCAGCCGGACTTTCAGAAGGTGGCCAAGACCATGACGGAGCTGTGCAACAAGGCCCACCTGACCCCGATTGTTTCCATTAGCCCGACAAAACTGGAAGGGGCGCGGAACGAACTGGACGTTCCGGACAAGGTGCGGCAGGCGGCCAAACGGAACTTGTCGTTCAAAAACGGCGATGTGAACAAGCAGTTCGCGGCCGATGTTTTTGAGCTGGCGAAGTTGAAGCCCGCCTACCTGGGCCTGGCCACCGAAATCAATCTGCTGGCGTTCAAGGACATCAAGGAATACATCTATTTCGCGGCGGTGTGCAAGAAGCTCTATCCGGAGATCAAGAAAATATCGCCGAACACCAAGGTGTTTGTCTCCTTCCAGTGGGATTTCTTCCACATCATGGCGCAGCGCGAGCCGAAGAAGATCAAGGAACACGCCAAGCTGATCGACATTTTCCGGCCGGAACTCGATGTGGTGGCGCTGACTTCGTATCCGGCGGATCATTTCAGTTCGCCCAGTGAGATTCCGTCCGACTACTATTCAAAAATCTATAATTACGTGGGCAAATCCGATCCGGTGATGCTGACCGAAATTGGATGGCCGAGTTCAGGCAAAGGGAACGAACGCAGCCAGGAGCAGTTCATTCTGCGCCTGCCGGAGTTGACCAATCCGATGAGGCCGCTCTATATCGGCTGGTCTCTGTTGCACGACGTGCAGGTGAGTTCGTTTGGGGAAGCATTGGGCACAACCGGAGTCCTGATGAAGAACGGGAAACAGAAGCCTGGATTCGCGGCGCTGAAAAAAGTCCGGCGGTAGACCGCGTACAAGAACGGGAATCAGGCCGCCTGAGCCAGACGGAGCTGTCCTGCGATGCGATGGGCCATGAACTGCAATATCGTGGCGCGGCCGAATCGATAGGCGGCCATGGCCCAGGCGGCCCCGGCTATGCCGTAGGCCGGAATGGCGAACCAGTAGACGGCGGCGAGCACGGGCAAGGCCACAGCGTCGATCAGGAACACGATACGCGGATTCCGCAGCAGCAGGAAGTTCAGCGTTACGGGAAAGATAGTGCTGATAGAAACGGTTCCCGCCAACAGCACGGGCAGCAGCGCGCCGGAGGGCGCGTACCGCTGGCCGGCGACGGTGGAAAGGAGAACCGGCGATAAAAAAACGCCGGCGATGAGGCCCGCGCCGCACACCCAATAAACCGCGTGATTGATGCGCTGGAGAGTGTGGCCAATGGTGCCGTCGGCGCAGGCGGGCTGTATGCGCGGCAGGAAGACGGGGGACACATAGGAAGCGACGATCTCCGGAATCATGGCCACGGTCAGCGCGGCGGAATAGATGGCCAGCGGCTCCGGCCCGGTGAGGGCGGCCAGGAAGAAGAGGTCCATGCGGGTGATGACAATGCCAAGTCCGGAGCTTGCCATGGCTGGTTTGGCTTCCGTCCACACCTGGGCTAGATCCCGCGGACGAATCCGGCTGGCCGACCAGGCCGCGCCGCGCCGCAGCAGGAGGATGGCCAACGTGAGTATCAACCCGCCGGCGCCGAGATAGCAGAGCATGACCAGGCTGGGCGTGGCGCCTTGGGCCGAAACGGCGGCGCCCAGCACGGTCAGGCGCAGCACGGTGTGGCTGAAATCGGTGAGACCATAGGCGCGGAACATGTGCCGGGATTGAAAATAGAACTGCAAGGAACGGATAAGCAGCATGACCGTGGCCGCGGCGGCCCACAACTGCAATGTGGCGTCGGCGTTCCTGTTGGAAAAGAAGCGCTCCCCAATGAATTCGCCGGTGACGGTGAGCGCAAGCAGAACGGCAGCGCCGATGCATCCTTTCCAGACGATGCCGGCCTTTTCCAGCCGGTGGATGGGCGGGCCGAGTTTGCACACCGTGGTCTGGCGGGCTATGCCAAGGTCGATGGCCGCCCCCAGCAGAGCGTCAATGGCCAGCAGATAGCTGAGGCAGAAACTAGCCAAGCCATAATCGGCGAGTGTCATGGACCTGGCGAGCCAAAGACTGATAAAAAGAGACGCCGCGCCGTTTACAATTTTTGGAACGGCGACGTAGAGTAAGTCCGCGTTCCAGATGCGCGGTTGAAGCCCGGGCGGTCCGTCAGAGTTACTTCGATCTGAGCGGATAATTGAGCGCCTCCAGCCAGGCGGGCTTGGGGGGGCCATCCCATGACAGCAGCCCCATCGTGTTCAATTCATCGAACAACACTTCAGGATCGACCTTGTAGCCCAACAGGATGGCAATCTGCTGTTCGGTGAGCCAGCGTGTTTGGAAGTGTTTGACATCGTGCTGCAAGGCCCAGGTAATGACCTCCGGGTTCACACCCCGCATCAATTCCGGGAGCCGCTTGACGAAGGCCGTCTGTTGCTCGATGGAGCTTCTTCCTCCGGTGGGCCAGGCGATTTCGGTAAAAATAATCGGCTTGGCGATGAGCAGGCGGAGCCGCTTGTAATACCACAGCGGGATGTCTTCGACACTCTTATAGACGCCATCGGCCACCAGCCAGTGAGGGTAGGAGGTGAGGCCGATGAAATCCTGGGGTTCGAGCCTGGGCAGGATGCTGAATTGCGAAAACGAAAAGAGCATGTCCATGTGGAGAGACACGCCAACCTTGGTTTTTGGAGAGATCCCTTTAACGAGTTTGTAGGCTTCCCGGTAGAGCGTAACAAAAGAATCGAACTCCCTCGGGTTCACTTCATACAGCAAGTTGATTTCGGCGGCGAGAATGAAATAATCCGCCTCCAGCCGCGCCATTTTTCCGATGTCGTCCAGGTAGCGGCTACGAACGTCGGGGTCCCGGAAACTGGTGCCTTGCAGGCCGGAGGGAAGCACCGGCGCTCCAATCGCAGTGGGGCTCATCTGGAGCGTTAGCTCAAAGCCGAGTTCCTTGGCCGCGGCGGCCAGCTTGGCGCCGTCGTTCAATCCTTTGTCACCGGACGGCCACTCCCAGATATAGGAGAGGTGCCCGCCTAAAGCCCGGCATTCGAGCAATGCTTGCACGGCATCGGCGTCAGTCGATTCCGGGACGTGGGCGGGAACGTAATTGATTCCGAAGACCGTGTTCCGCAACGGCGGCAGTTCCTGGCCCGGAGCGGCCATGGAAGCGAGCCCGACGATGCAGACAAGAGAGCGAAACATCTTTGCCATCAGGCCTCCGCGTGCTTCCTGCGTCTATACAGAGCCGCCAGGCAGCCGAGCTCAAACCACAACAGAAAGTATGTCACGTTCGTGACGTAGATGGGATCGAAGATGCCTTCCAACTGCAGCGCGACAAAACTGCCGAGCAGAGCGGCGCCAAGGGCCTGTTCCACCGGTGCCTCCACGGAAGCCGCCTTCCAGCCGGCCCTGAGAATGGCGATGCTCCAGCCCAGGAACATGAGGAAGCCAAACACGCCAAGTTCAAAGAGAATCATGGCGGGCATGTTGTGGGCGGGAATGAAGTAGGGGTCGCCCTCGAAAATACTGAACGTGAGCTCCAGGTCGCGCATATAATTATTCGCGCCCAAGCCGCTCCAGGCAACAGGTTTCCACATTTCAAAACCCATCTCCACGGTCTCCACGCGCGCCGTGACCAGTTCGCGCGGAGCATCCAGGATGCGTTTGCGGATCTGGGGCAGAACCGGGATCAACGAAATCAGGCCGGCCAGCAGCGCCAGCGCCAACACCGGGATGCTACGGCGCCACGTGTGGCGGTACTGCCCGCGTGCCAGGCACACGCCTACTACGAGCGCGGATCCCACAAAAGCAACCCATCCGGCGCGGGCGAAGCTGACGGCCAGCCCGGCCATGCCAAACGAGCAGACGCCGGCGGCAATGAAACGGTAGGCGGGCCTGATGCGTTTGGTTAACGCCAGGGCAAGCGCCACCGGCTGCGTCATGGCGAGGAAAAGACCGAGGGCGTGAGAATCGAAGGTGGTTCCTTCGGCCCGGCGGACATCTTCAAATCCAGGCACCGTGTACTGGTCGTAGCTTTTTTCAGCAGCGCCTTTGGTTTGCCCGACGCCGAGAAGCTTCCCTGTTTTGTACTGCACAAGCGCAATGCCGGTTTGGGTGAGAATGGCGCACAGAATGGCGGCGGAGATCCACTTCCAGTGCCGGCGCCGGATGTTGTGCGCCAGATAGAAATAGGCAAGCGCGTATTTCGCCAGCCGCACCACTTCAAACAGCACCAGCTTGCTGCTCACAGCGTTCAACACCGACACCAGATGCGCCAGCCAAAAAGCGAACACCCAGGCATCGAGCATGGTGGGCCTGGGCAGAGGTTCATCGCGGATAACAAAGATGCGGAGAGCCCAAAACAGATACAGTCCAACCACCAGAATTTCCAGCAGCCCGACGCCCACACCGCCGACGACATAGGTGGTTTCGTTGTGCAGCAGGAACGTCTTCTCGATGCCGGTAAATGGCAGATTCAGGGCCATTACAAACAGCATGAGATCCGGCAGGCGGTCCAGTACCGTCATGGACGCGGCGAGAATCAGCAGCCCGGCAATGGAGGCAAAAGCATAGCGCGGCTCCAGATTCCAAATCTGCGCCACCAGCGCGGCCAGGATAAGGCCGGCGGCGGCGGCGGCAAGATGCAAACCCGGTTTCCCTAGCTGGGATGCCAGCGCGCGCGCCCCGGTCATTGGCTAGTGCTGCCCGCCGCTGGTGGAACTCGTCATAAAAGGGCTGCCCTGGTTGCCGCGCGACCGGATCTCATCTTCATGACCTTTGATGAAGTGATAGAAAACGGTTCCGCGGTAGCTGTAGGGGTGCAGCAGAGAGGCCAGAACCGGGGAGTCCTCGGCCGCTTCCAGGGTCTTGATCCAAAGCGGAATGGTGAACCGGTTGAAGGCAACCCAGCGGATGAGCTGGCGGGTGAGAAGCCAGGGAAGATTTCGGTCCTCACCGGGCAGTTGCGTGGCGGACAGGTTCCGGTAGGTTTGGTAGTGGTAGCCCAGGGTACGGAAATTCAGGATGTGGTACTTCACCCAGATTTGCGGATCCGGCACGTGTTCCTCAATAAACCGCCAATGCTTGCCGCGTTCATAGGATCGCCGGATGGCGCTGGCCAGGGTTTCCGGATGATAGTGGTAGGCCATCGCGCGCGGCACGTAGATGATGCGCAACCCGGCCTTCGACAGGCGGTAGCCGAGTTCGACATCCTCGTGCGCGGCGCCTTTATGCTCCCGGAAAAGGCCGTTCTTTTGCATAAACGCTTTTTTCAGCGAGATCTGGCAGGCCCAGAATTTCCAATACGGCAGTTCGACTTCTTTTCCTTCCAGTTCCCAATACTTGAAGGGATCCCACTTTTTCTGAAAGGTGGTTTGCGGCATGTCCGGCGACTGCAACACCTGGCCAAGGGCGGCAAAGTGATCCTCCGGGCGGCGGCGATGGAATTCAACATGTTCGGCCAGCGTGCCCGGCTCCAGGTGAATATCGTCAGCAATAAGGAGAATAAGATCGGCTTCGGCTTCGGCGATGCCGCGATTCTCCGTGGCGCCCGGGCCGCGGTTGGCATGGGTGTAGAAGCGCAGCTTGTAGGGCATGCGTGGAATCATGGCCTGCACTACTTCCGCGGTGGTGTCGGGCGAGCCGTCGTCAACGACAATGACTTCGAACTGAGCCGGATCCAGCGTCTGCTTGGCGAGACGGTCGAGCGTTACCTGAATCGTATCCTGACGGTTATAAGTGGCAACTACCACACTAAGAATCATTTCCGTGTCCCCTCCTATTATGCCGTTGCTTCCCTGGTTTGCCGCATGGCCCACATGGCCAGCGCATAAAAAGCCACACCAATCATCGCCGCCGGAATGAGCGGCAACGCGGAACTGGCCTCAACCATGACCAGCGCGGCGGCCATGCCGGCGCCCGCCAGCAAGGTGCGCCCCAGCCCCGCAAACCCAAGCCCGGCCCCTACATAACGGCGAACGACAATATACGTTAATACCGGCGCAAGCGCGGCGGTGAGCAACCGGACGTAGGCGGCGGCCATCGGCCCCAGGCCGGGAATCAGAATCCAGTTCAGCCCGACGTACAGAACCACGCACACGGACTGAATCCAAATAAAATGACGTTGCAGCCCGCCCGCCACGGCGGCGATGGCCATGGCATGAGAGGCCCACATGGCCATGGTGGCCAGCAGCAGAACGGGCACATAGGCGCTTGCGGCCACGTAGCCGTCTCCAAACAGGAGTTTCACCACCGCCGCCGGCATAACGGCTGTCAGCACGGCGGCTGGAATGCCCAAGGCAAGAATGGCGTCGAACATTTGCTGATAGAACTTTGTGAACTCCTGGACATCGGAGTTCCGGAAGGCCCGGCTCATGACCGGCAGCAGGGGCGTTGAAATGATCACTGGCAGATAGAGCGAATACTCCGGCAGTTGCGCCACCGCGCCGTACAACCCGGCCAGCTCCTTGCCGGCGTGCTGGGCCAGGATGAGAATGTCGGCTTTAAGCTGAATGGCCACAAAAAGGCCGCTGAGCGCCATGGGCAGGGATTCCTTGGCCAGCAGCAAAACCTGCTGCTTTTGGATGGAGAGACGAACGGGAAACTTCCTGCGCACGCACTCCCAACTGAGTACCGCCAGAAGCGCGCGCGAACCCAATACAGCGGCAAAAAAGTGGTGGACCGGGCTGTGCAATGAGATGAGCCACATGAACAACAGCAAATTGAAGAGCCGCGTGGCAAGAATAATGGCCAGTTCGTAGTTCATGCGCATTTGCGCGCGGAAGATGGCCAGCGGCGTACGGAGAGAGCCGGCGGCCAGGATCAACAGCCCCAGCCAGAGGGTGCTTTGGTGTGCCTGGTTGAGACCCCGGAAAAGAGAATAGGCCGTGAAGGCCGCCATACCGAGCGCGCCAAGGCCGGTGCGCAGGAACGTGAGCGCGCCCAGCCAGCCGCCGCTTTCATCCGGATGCTGCGACATCTCACGCACGGCAATATCCATCACGGACATGTCGGCCGCTACGTCAACCAGGGTGAGAAACGCCAAGACAGCCAGATAATGCCCGTAGTCCTCCGGACCGAAATAGCGGGCCGTGAGGACGTAGACCAGGCTGTCGAGGAGGATGGCCCCAATGCGCGCCACGCCGATGGCGATCATATTTCCGCGAATGCTCTGGGCGGCCGGTGGCGTCAGGCCACGCCTCCGCGGGTCAATTTTGGCGATAAACCTGGTGAACAAGGATGCTTTTTCCGGCAAACTGGGTGTCTCCGGATCCCGATTTCTCATAGACAGCCAACAGCAAAACTCATTCTCTGGGCGGCGTCAAATTGCAGCGCGGGACAGTACCGCGGGTTCAGCATGGCAAAACTCAAGTATACGCGGCTTTCCTTGTGCTCCCAAAGGAGAACACCCATCGTTTACTTGCGGCACGTGGCCAGCAGAACCGGCCAAAAATCCCAGCGCCCGCCGCTGGCGGCGATGAGGCTTCGCCCCACCAACTCACAAGCGGTGTATGCCAAACTGAAACCGAAATTAGGCTTCATCTCCGAACGGTAGCCCATCAGATGATGGAGCTTCACATCGCGGAACTCCGCCGTTGTGGCGGCACGTTTGATGGTGGTGGGAGACCAGTGGTAGAGATGATCGAAAGGCAGCCAGGGAAGCGATGGGCGCCGCGTCACGGCATTGTAGACGGGAATCATGAACCGCAGGTCGGTCTCCATTTTGTAGTGCGGCAGATAGTTGACCGTCTCCAACACCAGCAGCCCGCCAGGCTTC
>JAEUQC010000042.1 GCA_016789905.1 Bryobacterales bacterium
TACCTGGATATGTTTTGGTATAGTAAGGCTATCCGTGCGTCCCGCGTTCGCACGTCCAGGAGGAATTATGCAGCGAATTCTTGTGCGCGCGCTTGGGCTGTTGGCCCTGGCGTTTGTTCCCGCCGCCTACGGGCAGATGGCCTGTACGGCGAGCGCCCCCACTCCCACTAATCTGCGTGCAACAGGTACAACCGAGGTGGCGGGAGACCTGATTGTGCTTTGCCGAGGCGGCGCGCCTGTCACCGCCGGAGCCTTTCCCACCGTGAATATCACGCTGTTTTTTAATACGGCCGTCACGAGCAAAGTGATGGTGCCGGCGGTGGCCACCATCCCGCCTACTCCGGCGTTGACCGAAGCCGTACTGATCCTCGACAACACGTTGGGCCCCGATCAACGGCCCTGCTTTACGGCAGTGTGCAACAACACCGACAACGTGTTTCAAGGGCGCCTGGATTCTTTCAATTCCCTGTCATTCACCAACGTTCCCCTGAACCCGTCTGGACCGAGCGCGGACCGCGTGCTGAGGTTCAAGAACATCCGGTTGAACGCCAATAACCTTTCGGTAGGTTCGGCGGCGTTTGTTTTTATTTCCATGACCGGCGCGCAGGTGGCCTCTATTGTGAACCAGCAGCAGACGCTCGGATTTGTGCGGCAGGCCATTGGGTACGAAGTCCGCGGGCCCGGCGACACGGCTCTTGCCACCCCCATCGCGCTGACAGCTTGCACCGGATACAACATTGACCTTGCCGGCAACAACGCTTCGGCAACCTACTCGACCCCCGGCGGCCGCACGCTGCTCATAAAGTTCAGCGAAGCATCCGGCTTTCAGAACGCTTTCCGCAAACGATCATATACGACCACCTTGGCTGAACCGCAGTCAGTCTTCTCACAGGACAGTCCCGGCTTCAACTACAACACAGAAAGCGCCTATAACAACACACTCTTTCCGGCAACGAACGGATTGAACCGCATGGGCGTCGCCGATTCGGGAACTATCCTTCGCGCCGTCTTTACCGGAATTCCGGCCGGCGTAAAGGTATTCGTCAGCACCAGGGAGATCGCCTTGGGCTCCACCCTCGACGCCAACCAACAGCCCACCACGAAGGCTCGACTAACGTCCACCCCAGGCGCGCCGTTCACGGCAATCGCGGCCGACAACGCCATTGAGGGCGGCCTGAAACTGGTTCCACCGTCCGGCGAAGTCTCCTGGGAAGTTCTGGAAACCGATGTGAACAGCACGGAAAACGTGACGTTCGCGGTCGTGCTGGCCTACGGCAACTCACCTCAGCCGGCGGCGACCACCATCAGCACCAGCGGCGGATTCGGTCCGCAGTCCGGAATTGGTGTGGCCACGCAAATCGACCCAGCTCCCCGCTTCCAGGGCTTGATTGGCCCCACGCCAATCGTCGGCCTGAATGCCTGCCGGACAACGCTCCTGTTCCAGTTCCTCACCAATCAGGCCGGCTTCGACACGGGTGTGTCCGTCAGCAACACCTCCCGCGATACACTCTCGACGGCTACGCAGACGGGCCGCTGCACCGCCACATTTTTCCCCACGCCTTTCAACGCCACTACACAGGCGCAGTTCCCTGTGCTGAATTCGCCCACTCTGGCCGGTGGCGAACAATGGACGTTCACCGTGTCTGGCTCCCGTCCCGGTTTCCAGGGCTACATGATGGTTGGCTGCGACTTCCAGTTCGCGCACGGCTACGCGTTCATTAGCGATTTCGGCAGCAAGAATCTGGCCCAGGGCTACCAGGCGCTGGTGATCCCGGATCGCGCCCGATTGGCCGATCCGGTCACAACGGCACCGGCCGGCAGTGGCGAACAATTGATCCACTAGAAACAGTCTGGACAGGCTCCGGCATCGAACCGGGCATATGGGACAAAAAAGGCCTCATATGCCCGGTTCTTTTTGTTTCCAGGGATGTTAACTCTATTTCCGAGGTGCGGGACCGTCCTGTCCGGGGGCTGGAAGTAGTGTTAGAGTAGGAGCACTATTCTCGGGGACGGAGAACAATGCGACTCAATTTGACGCTATTTTTCGTAGGTTGCGTGACTCTGGCTATGGGCCAGGAACTGGCCACTCGGGCACGCCAGATGGAAGAGAAGGGCCAGGCCTCGGCCGCTAGGAGCATGCTGCTGGCCGCCGTTAGGGAGGCACCGAACGACGCTGTCGCCATGAGCATCGCCGCGGAGTTCCTCGAGCGTCACGGTGATCCGTCCGCTCGGGGGGTTTACGAAAAGTTAGTCACGCTATTGGAAAAGGGCGGGTCCCCCGAACTGCCACGCCACGCCAAACGGTTGGTGGCGCTGGACCTTCTGGCCGGAGATTTGGTTGCGGCGCGGAAGCACGCCCGTTTGGCTGGAGGCATCGCTGTTCCCTCCCCGAAAAGCGATCTGGGCGCGGAGTACACCACCATAAACATCCCCGGCCCATTGCGGAGTTTTTCTAGAATGGCGGCGCTGAGCCCCGATTTGCCCAAGGAAGAGATCCTGCCGGCGTTGGCGCGCAATATCGTCACCAACGGGTACCAGGCGGCCAACAGCAATGAGGGCTTGGAACCGACCGAGTATTTGAAACTGGTGGTGCGCTATCTCTCGCAGGCACGGGAACTGAGCAAATTGGCCGGAGAAGCTAAGAAGATTCGTGTCGAGCAATGTGAATCGCCGGTAACAGGAGATCTGCTGCGCGCGCTCGGCTATCGAATGCGTGGCGGTTGCGGCGCCGAAGTGGTGCTCGAAACAGTCAACGCCTCCCGTGCGTTTTTGACCATCGACTCCGGGTTCCCCCTTGCGGAACTGGAACAGGCTCTGCGCGCGAATCGTCCATTTGAATATGAATTCCAGCCGACCGCGGTCCCCGTCCTTTATGGACCGGACTATTGGCTGGGGACAAAGGAAAAGCAGCAGGGCGAATTCATTGACCAGTATTTGAGCGATCCGCAACTGTGCCGTCTCTATCTTGGGATGTCGAAACTGGACCGCGAAGTGGCAACGAAATTGAAGGCTTCGGTCCAGGTCATGCGGCTGAAGGCCTTTTCCCACGTGTTGGATTTCTTTGGTGGCATGTATACCATTCGCGACGGCAGGGCCGTAGTGCCGGGCGGCGCAAAAGCGGAGCCGATCTGGGCGGAATTGGCGGGCGCCTCGCCGGCGGACCCGGCCGCTTTCTTTGACAAGCTGAACTCGAAAGACGATGGCTGGCTGGCGAGTTATTACGATTCGCTGATGCGCGTCAGCGGTCCGGCGCAGGAGTACCTCACTCAGTCCGGCCGCCTGAAGCGTTTCTACGGCGCCGTCACCGGAAAAGTCACCAGCCCCGGCCCCGCGCGGCCGGTTTTCCGTGCCAATACCGACCTGCTGCTGCTCACCACGCGCCTCCGCTTCGACGACAACGGCAAGCCGCATATTCCGGGAACAGTCGAGATTTGGAAGCAGCTATTCATCAAGCATCCGCACGGCAAATACGACGGCAAACTCACCAGGGCCGCCAGCGGTTGGAAGGATCCTGACGATTTGCTGGAAGCGCTCTTCGCGCTGTGCCGAAAAGCGGTGGAGAACGAGCCGTTGAAGATCTTCATGGCGCTAAGCGACATGAACCGGAAACGTCCTCAACCGATGGCGGCGGCAACAGTGGACCGCCTGGCAAGAGAGTATAGAGCCAACGGCGCCCAATATTCCCTGTTGAATGAGACGGGCGCCCTCAGCGATGCGACCCTGCTCACCTATCTGGATACCATCACCGCCGTAGGCGCCATTCGCGACCAGGGTGCCCGCTCTAACGTAGCAGGTACCATGCAGGGGCTGCTTTCCATTTGGCAGATTCTCGTGCGCCAAGGTGCGATTCCGGAAAAGGACGCCGACGCTGTCATGACCGGCATTCTTGGTTCGTTCGCCAAAGCCCGCAACGACCGCGATACATTCGACGCTGGTTGGGCGGGCGTACAGGCGCTCCTGAAAGCCACCGGCGCTCCGGATGGCGCCAACCCGCAGGACCGGCTAATCGATATGTTGGCCGGCGCCGCGAACGCCGAAGATCAGGATAGCCAGACCCTTTTGGTGCAGGACATGATTCGTGTCGTCGAGGCCCAGCGGCTCGTCTCACTGAAAGCCCTTGGAGACTTGGCGGCCCATCTGGACGCGCTAGGCAAGGGAGCGAAACTGGACCCTTCCATCATCTCGCGCGTCTCCGGCCGTCTCTCGGAAATCCAACTGCCGCGCGCCGGTCTAAGCGGTGTGGAAAAGAACGCGCTGATTTTCGGCTATTGGAGTGAGCGGCACATTGAGAATCAGCGGAAACTGAATCTTCGCGCCCAGGTGGAAAAGGCGGCCGGAGACGCCACGAAGCTCGCCGAACTGCGCGGGCTGCTGGCGCCGCTGCTGCGCGACACGCTGGTCGGACTGAATTATGCCCACTACGCTCCTCCTGGGGCGCAGATCCTGTATACCAATCCCGTTTTCGTGCGGAGCCACGATTTCCTCGGATTGCAGGGCGCCGCCCAGACCTGGAGGCAGACGGAAGTGGTGGGTTCCGGATGGCCTGCCAGTTCAGGTGGACGGCTGGTAGGTTCGCTCAGCGGTCTGCCCTATGCGTTGGCAGAAGCGGAACAGAACTTCCTCATTCCAAGCCGGGAACAGGCCCTCATCTGGGGCGATCTGGTGCCGCAAATCGTCCAGAGTTCAAAGATTCAGCGGTTCTGGAAGGTGACGCCGGCCCAGATGCAGTGGGTGGCGCTGCACCTGCGATTCAGCGAGATAACGCTTGCCGAAGCGGCGCTCGACCCGGCGCTGCGAATACGAGTGACGCAGGTGTTGGGTGAGTTCGCGCCGCCGGCGCGCGCCCACCAGGTTGGCGAGTGGCTCGCCGAGGGGCAAGTGAAGAAGGCGCTCGAAAACGTCACTCCTTCAGAGCTTTTCTTGATGGCGAAGGTTATGCACGGCGCGCGCGCCGAAGAAGGCGAAGCCATGGCTCGCGAGATTCGGCAGATGGCGAAACAGACTCCGGCGGAGGCAAATTATTCCGCCGTCTCGCGAGCCTTTGGCACATCCAAGCCAACGTTGACCAACAGCTACAGCCCGGAGCTTCTCAACATCCGGACCTTCCCCACTTTAATGGGCTATTCCAGCCGCATCATGGCGGAAAGCTGGGAGTCCAGCCTGCTCTACTTCGCTTCCGTCGCCGATTCGGCCTACATGGCGCCGTCGCAATTAAACGTCGCTGTGCCGGAATGGACTAAGAGCACCGTGGAGAAGATCTTCGCGACGCATCTAGAGGATTGGCCGGCGCTTCTGCGGTCCATGCGCTCCGTCGGCGAAGAGGTGCGGGCAAAAGCGGCAAAAACAACCATAGCCGCTGGCGGCGAATAGCGTCTGCAAAAAGCCGCTTGTTTGGGTACACTTTTCTTCATCACGATGGCTAGGGAGATACGAGTGACATCGAGACGCAAAATGATTGGCGCCAGCGCCACGGCGATGCTGACCGGACGGAGCGCGTTGGCGCAGGAAAACAGCCGGCCCACCTTTCGGGTCAAAGTCGACATGGTGGTGCTTGGCTTTACCGTGACCGATAGCAAAGGCCGCTACGTCAATGGATTGAAGCCCAGCGATTTCAAAATCACGGAAGACGGTATCGTTCAGAAACTAAATACCTTCGCCGAGGGAAACAAACCCGTAATGCAGATTCTCGATGACGGTTCGATGAAGCCCTTGGCGGCACAACCCGTCAGCGAGGAGGCCAAGGCCGGCCCCGATGTCCGTTCGGACGCCTTTGTGGGAACCAACGTCTTTGTGCTTTTCGACACCAGCAATTACATGTACCGTGGATTCGTGTACGCCTCCGATGCGATCGCCGATTTCGTCCGTGGACTCGACCGCGCTGATTCGGTGGCCGTTTATACCTTCAGCCGCAACTTGACCCGCGCGGCGGACTTGACGAAGGATCGGAACGAAGCCATCCTGGGACTCCGCAAGGCCGTGGCGGGCGACGACGCCGCGCTCTACAACACCCTGCTGCTCACCCTCCGGGATGCGGCCAAGGTGCCAGGGCGCAAAGTCGTCATCGTTTTTTCCAACGGTCCGGACAACGCGAGCATGGTGGCGCCCGACGATGTTCGCGCTGTGGCCGAAGACGAGGGAATACCCATTTACGTAATCTCCACCGCTGAGGCCAGCCGCGACGCGATATCGAGCGGCGTCTTCAAACGTTTGGCCACCCGCACCGGCGGCAAGGCTTACTTCGCCAAAACCTGGCAGAAGCAGGTGGAAGCCTTCGAATCCATTCGCGAGGATCTGGGCAACTCGTATACGGTGACCTACTATCCGCAGCAAAACCCGAATGAGGGATTCCGGAAAATTGCAGTTGAAATCGCTAACGACGCCGGCAAGAAGTACAGGGTGCGTGCGCGTCCCGGATACCGGCCCAGCCGAGGGTTCTAGGCGGTTGGCTGGCTGGCCGTCATTTCCTTAATCGTGCGGATCAGTTCGCCGAATTCAAGCGGTTTAGTAAGGTAACCGTCGGCCCCGGCGTCCAGGCAGCGTTCTTTGTCGCCTTTCATGGCATTCGCCGTTAGCATCACGATTGGCGTCCGCCGTCCTTCTTCCAACTCGCGAATGAAGCGCGTGGCGGAGAGTCCGTCAAGCTCGGGCATCTGCACATCCATCAGCACCAGATCAAATTCGCCGTCACGAAACGCGCTGACCCCTTGGGCGCCATTCGACGCCACTGTTACGCTATGTCCCTGCTTTTCCAATAGCCGCTGGGCCAACCGTTGGCTAATCGCATTGTCCTCCACCAGCAGGACTTTTAGCGACCGGCCCGCTTCGACTTCCACCACCGGCGTATCCCGCTGCCCGCCTGCGGCGCACGAAAACGCCAGTTCGAAGTGAATAGTGGTGCCTTCCCCTGGAATGCTTTCCGCCCACATGCGCCCGCCCATTAACTGGGCCAGACGGACGCAGATCGATAGGCCCAATCCTGTCCCGCCGTACTTCCTGGTTGTGGATCCGTCCGCCTGCCGGAATTGCTCGAAGATAACTTCCAGTTGCCCGGCAGATATCCCGATACCCGTATCACTGAGAGAAAAGTGAATCACCGGCCGTTCGTCCGTATGATCTTCACCTAGGGAGAGGCAGAGGCCAATCGATCCTCTTTCGGTGAATTTCAACGCGTTCCCAATGACGTTGTTCAGTATCTGCCGAAGCCGCAGCGGATCGCCGCGCAAATCGTCGGGAAGCGTCGGCTCAATTGAGATGTTGAACGTAAGATTCTTCGCTCGAATCGCGGGAAGGAATGGGCGGGCCGTGTCCTGAATGGTGCGCCGCAGGGAAAACGGGACGCACTCAACATCCAGCCGCCCAGCCTCAATCTTGGAAAAGTCAAGGATATCGTTCAGAATCTGCAAGAGACTCTGTGCCGAAGTTCGAGCCGTTTCGATGTAATCCCGTTGTTCGGAAGACAACTCGGTCGCCAGCGCGAGCGATGTCATGCCAATCACGCCGTTCATCGGGGTGCGTATTTCGTGGCTCATGTTCGCCAGGAATTCTCCCTTTAGCCGGTTGGCATTGTGCGCCGCTTGCAGCAGGGATTCGATTTCGGACTTCTGGTGTTCGATCCGCGTGGACTGTTCCCGGAGTTCCCGGGTGCGGTCGTCAACGGCGGTCTCAAGCGCCGTCCGCTGCGCTTCCAGCGATGAAAGCCGGCGCCTCCAGGCAAGCCAGGCCAGCAGCGCCGCTGACCCTAGCAGTGCGCCCCGGAACCAGCGCGATTCCGGCCAGTATGGCTCTACATAAAAGGCAAGCGATGCCGTTTCGCCGCCAAAGGGCCTGCCGCCGCGAGAAGCCTGCACTTCAAAACGTTGATGGCCCGGTTGCAACGCCAGGTCAACGACAGGGTGTTCTGTGCTCACCCACCCCGCATCCGGGTTCTCTCCCGTGTCTTTCGCAAGGAAACGGTAGCGGTAGGCCATTTTGTCCAGCAGTCTAAGATTAGAAAACTCGATATGGAGGTTGCGGGAACCAAGCGATAGATCCGGCCATTTCGACATTGGAATTTCGACACCCCCGCTCGACACGGAAGTAATAACGGCCTGTGGCGCCGCAACGGCGCCGGAGTCAGGGGTCCACTCCGAAAAGCCGCTCGATGTTCCAATGTATATCCTTCCATTCGGATGCGCGAAAAACCCGCCGAGCATCACATCGTGCCAGATCATCCCATCGGAAGGATCGAGGTGCTGCCACTGTCCAGACGCGAAAACCGAGGCGCCCACGTCGGTGCCCACCCACATTTCCCCGCGGCTATCGACATCCACAAAACTAATGTTGTCGCTTAACAATCCCGTTCCGCGTCCGAAGTGGACGGCGCTCCGAACCGAGCCGTCACCGTTCAATTCCAGGCGGGAGATCCCATTCACACCCGTGTACCCAATCCATATCTCGCCCGCGACGCGTTCCGTCAGGAACACGATACCGTCTCGTTTCAGTCCATCGGCCGTCGAGTATTGGCGCCATTGCCCGTTCCGTTGCCGGGCAAGGCCGAAAGAGGAGGCCACCCAGAAGCTCCCATCCCGGCCGCGCATTACTTTGTACACGCCGCGAGGCTCCCGCGTCAACGGCGTTTCATGCAATTGGAATCGCGGGTGGCGCTCTCGCCAATCCCCCCGGTAAAGGCCGGCGCGCGTGCAAAGCCACAACTCCCCATCCCGTTCCACCGTGATCGACACAATTCGTGTCGATCCCAGCCCGTCGCCGCTTCCGAAGCGGGTAAGCACACCATCGGCGCCGACGCGCGTCAATCCGCCCTCGTTGCTGCCCGCCCAAATCGCGCCGTCCGGGGTCGCAACTAGCGCTCGCACATCATCGGCGGCCATCCCATCGCGGGCAGTGAGAACATGAAACCGTCCGTCCTCGTCCATCCGATTCAACCCGCTTTTCGTCCCGATCCAAAATCTGCCAACCCCGTCCCGCGCGAAAGACATCACCCCGTTGTTGCTCAGCCCGTCGGCCATCTCCCATCCTCGCCAGCCGGGATATCCATTCCATCGCGCCAACCCATGGGCCTCCAAACCGATCCACGGAGTTCCATGGCGGTCCCACATAACGGCACTGACGGGGTCCGCCCGCAAACCCTGTGCAGAGGAGTACCGCACCCACCGGGCTTGCCCTCCCGCTTCATTCCGGTGCCATAGCCCATCAAACGTTGGCACCCAGATTCTTCCCTTCGCATCCACCGAGATTCCAGCAAGGCGGCCTACGGATGGAAATTCGAGATCTGACTTCTGGAACCTCCCAGCACCTGGTTCCAATAAGAAGAGTCCATTGCGAGAGCGAATCCACAGCCGTTTGCCGCCATCAAGCACCGGAGCGCTATACTCCCCCTCCGGAAGCCATCTTCGCTCTGCGTTGTTGTCCCAGCTCATATTGCCGTTCGGCTTGATCCTGCCACGGTAAACCGATTTCAGCGAGGTAACCCACACGTCGCCGCTGGGCAGTGCGAGCACGGATCGCAATCCCCATTTTTCGGTTCCTGGAAAAATTCGAAACGATCCGTTTTCCAGGCGGGCGAGCCCTGCTGGAGACGCCACCAGTAGGCGCCCATCTGGCGACAGCGCCATGCACCCGGCGCCGATGCAAGGCACAGATTCGCCACTGCCGGAAATCAGCAGTTCCTGAAAACCGCCACCCCAATTTGCGCTAACTCCACCGCTGGTGCCCGCATACACCGTTCCATCCGGCGCGCCCAGAACACCATGGGTCGAGTCGTCTGCCAGGCCTTTGTCGACCCCAAAACGAACGAACCGGTGTCCGTCGAACCGGTAGACCCCGTTGCCCGTCGCCACCCAGAGTAATCCAGCGCGGTCCTGCGCAAGGTCCCGAACGCTTAGGTTCGTCAACCCGCTGGATAGTCCGTAATGTTCAAAACTATACCGCTGCCCAGACAGGGGAAACACCACCAGCGGCGTGAGAGCCACCAGAAGCGCAGCGAGGCTACGCAGGAACTGCATGTATCGACGGCAGAAACTCCTACTGGGCTTATCGGCACAGTGCGCGGGAATCTGAGACGCCGGCCCCCAGATGTCGCTGACCCACTTCCGATTCTGACATGTCACCGCACACCAGTAAAGAGTGCGAACTCCACTGGCCGCGCGGCCACTACCTCTCGCATCCCGCCGTCGAGCAATGGAAAACGCAGCGACAACGCATGAAGCATTAGTCGCGTTGACGCAACGCCGCCATACACCGCGTCGCCCACCAACGGACAGCCGATCGCGGCGCAGTGAATCCGGATTTGGTTTGTTCGTCCGGTGACCGGTTCCGCCTCCAGAAACGCCCACCCGTTGCCACGCTCCAGCACGCGCAAAAATGTCTGGGCCTCGGCTCCGCCCGGCGACACATTCCAGGGCGGAAACCGTTCCGGGTCCCGCCCAATCGGCAGGTCCACCACCCGTTCGGTCCAGTCCACCAGTCCGGCGGCAATCGCCAGGTACTTTTTTTCCACTTGCCGCAGTTGAAACATCCCAGCCAACGGCGAATGCCGCGGCAATGCCTTGGCCGCCAGCAGCACCCCAGATGTCGCCCGGTCCAACCGGTGCAGAATGTGCGCGCCGCTGTAGCCCATGCCGCGTAGCGCGTTGACGACGGTTCCCATTCTTTCGTGGCTGGTTGGGTGGACAAGCATCCCAGAGGGCTTGTTGATGGCGATTAGTTGGTCATCTTCGTAAAGGATTTCCAGCGGTATCTGTTCGGGCGGCACCTCGGTCAGCCGCGTGGCCGGGTGCAATTCCACCCGCGCGCCCGCACCCAGCCGGAAGCCGAAATGGCGCATTACGCCGTCCACCTCGCATGCACCCCGCGCCAGCGCCCGCCGAAGGCTTTCCCGCGATACATTCGGCATTCGCGCGAGCAGAAAAATCTCGAGCCGCTCCGGCGATTCCACCACCCAACTGCGGGAAGGCCCCTCAGCCGTGTTACATTGAGTTTTCGCGGCAGCCTCATCGGATAACGCCATGTCGCTTCAAGTATTCCTCTACGCTCAGTTTCGCGGAATCGAACGCTTCGTGTCAGGCACGAGCGATAACTCGTCTTTTGCCGACCGCAGTTTATGGATCTCTCAGCTCACCGAATCCACCCCGCGCCGGTTCCTGGAGGAGCGCAAACTGTCTCCCCTGCTCGTCGGCTATGCCGGCGGTGGTTCGTTCCTCATGCTGTTGCCGGAACCAACCGCGCTCGAAGCGGATGCCTATCTCGCCCAACTCCGCGATGAAATAGCCCTGTCCACCGGTGACATGTTGGAGTTGCACTGGACCTGGACTGAAAACCTCGGCAGTTGGCCGAACGTCTGGAAGCGGCTGCAGGATGGCATTCGCGCCAAGCGCCAGACTCCGCTCGCCCACACCGGCGCGGCCGCCTTCGCCATCGACAAACCGGAACAAGCCGTCGCCCAACCCTGGGCCGGGCTTGCCTCCGCTTCCGGCCCGGACGACGCCGCAGTCTCCATCCCTCCCTCCGCCCCGCAGGAATTGGCTCGCAGAGCCCATGGACGAAAAGCCTGGGGCATGTTGCGCTGCGACATCGACCGTGCCGGCGCCCGGTTGCAACTGGCCGATTCCGCCGAAAATTTTCTCTACTTGGCGATTCTCTACAAGGGCCTAGTCGCCGGTGAGTTGCAACGCATCGTCGCCATGCCAGTCCACACCGGCCGCGTTTCCATTCTCTACAGCGGCGGTGACGATTTCGCCGTGGCCGGTGCCTGGGACGCCCTGCTTAGCGTTGCCAGCGAGTTCCACCGCGTATTCGCCCTGTTTGCCGGAGACCTCCCCGGCGGCCGCGAACTCGCCGATGGTGCATCCGTTTCTGCCGCCCTTACAGTTGCCAATCCGGGCGAAACACTGGCCAGCCTCTGGCAGCGAAACCGCGCGACGATAGAAACCGTGAAGTCTTCCGGCGGAGACGCCTTCGCGTTATTCGGCCGGATTCTCGACTGGCCGGCGTTGAAAGACGCCGAGGGCTTGAAGCAGCGGATTCGCAAACTGCGCGATGTCTACCACTGCCCGCCAGAGGTATTCGAGGAGTTGGAAGATTTCTACGGCGTGCGCGGCGCCGGAGACCTGTTGGCGTCCCCCCGGGCGCGCCGGCGGGAACGAAGCGTCGATCGTCCGTGGCGATTTCATCGCCGTCTGCGGCGCCTCGCCGGAGACCGCACCGGTTCGGAATTCGAAAAACAGTGGCGCGCGTTCCTCGGCGACCTCATCGGCCGCGGGCAGGTGCAGAAACAGTTGCGGCCCGCTGGAAAAGTCGCGCTCGATTGGGCCCAACTCGAAAGCGGTTGGCGCGGGCAGGAATAGGGAAAGAGAGTTCGAAACTTACGTATGTCGGAAGAATTGCAATCGGATACTCCACAAACGGAACCGGAAGCGCCGGTAACGGAAGCCGCCAGCGGCCCAGCGCCGGAAACGCAAGCGCCGGAGCCCGCGCCCGCCGCGGAGGCTCCCGCCCCCGAAGCAGCCCCGGAAGCACCGGCTGACGCCCCGCCAGCCCAGCCCAAAGCGGACCGCCCGCCCCGCGAACAGCGCGGCGACCGCCCCCCCCGCGAGCCACGGGGAGACCGCCCGCCGCGGGACCGAGACAAGCCTGCCCAGCAGCAAGGCCAATCCAATCCCAACAAAGGGAATGATCGCCGTGGCCAAGGTAACGACCGGCCCCGCGACCCTGGCCAGCGCGGCGGCGGCCAGCGTGATTTCGGCGGTGACCGCCGTCCGGATATGCGGCGCCCCGATGGCCCCATCGAAATCGAGTACGACAAACTGATTGGCGACAGCCTTTATCTCGACAATCAGGCCCACGTTCTCGTCGCCCGCCTTCGCGATCTCGACGCCGGCACACGCAGCCAGCTTCGCCGCCTTTATGGCGCCGTCCGCCGCGCCTGCCGCGCCCCGGAAGCCGACCGCCAGCATCAGTTCGTTATGCTGCGCGCCCGCCTCGCCTATACTATCGCCAGGCACGGCCTGCGCAGTCTGGACCCGCTCGAAAAGCTGCTGCTCCAAGTCACACGGCGCAATGAGACCCGCGGCTACGACCGCTTCCGCGACCTCTTCGAAGCCATCATCGCGTACAACGAATAATCACGGCGAACCCAGGAATACCATGAGCTCTTCATCCCAAGTCCCCGAAATCCGCCTCGCCGGCAAATTGATCCTCGATGCCTCGCTGGTATGTTTGACCGGCCTTCACATCGGCGCCGGCAAAGGCTCGCTTGAAATCGGCGGCGCCGATAATCCGGTCGTTAAGGATGCCTTCGGACGCCCCGTCGTTCCCGGCTCCTCGCTCCGCGGACGGCTGCGCAGCCTGCTCGAGCAGGCCCTCGGTCTCACTGCTCCCGACGAGATGGTGTACCTTTCCCGCCGCCGCGGCCAGGAAGTCCGTATCCACCAAAGCGACCGCTCCGACGATCCCATCTGTCTGCTCTTCGGCCGCAATCCCGGCCGCATGGAACGCGTCAAGGGAGATGCCGTCGAATCCCGCCACATCACCCCGGCCCGGCTCGCCATCTACGATGCCCCGCTGGAACTGGAGTCCATCACCGCCCAGATGCGCGAACAGTTGGACGACGAGTTGACCGAGGTCAAGAGCGAGAACGCCATCGACCGCATTACCGCTCAGGCCAACCCCCGCACCCTGGAACGTGTTCCGGCAGGCGCCCGCTTCCGCGTGCGCATCGTCATCGGTCTGCTCCAGGAGGGCGATCAGAAACTGGTGCCGCTCGTCGTGCAAGGCTTGCGTTTAATGGAGGATGCCGCCCTCGGCGGCGGCGGTTCCCGGGGCAGCGGCCGTGTGGAGTTCCAGAACATCCGGGTCGTCTGGCGCAGCCGCCGCTATTATGCCGACGGCGCGCAGGAAGAGGAAGTGGCCAAAGCCGCCAACACCGAAGCCCTGCAGCAGGCCGTGCTCGCCGACGAGTTCGCGCTACGCCTCTCTGAATAACACCCCATGCCGACTGAACGGCCAGCTCTCCTGGTTCAACTACAGCCAATCACCCCCTGGCGCTGCGGCGCGGGCCGCCCGGACGAACCCGCCTCGCTCGTGCCGAGCGATTCGCTCTTCGGCGCCATCAGCGACGCCATGCGTCTGCTCGGCTGGCTGCCGGAGTGGCTCGAAACCGGCGCCCGGCTCACCCGCATGAGTTCGCTGTTTCCGGTGCAGAACGACGTGTTCTACGCGCCGCTGCCGGAAACGCTCCGGGCCCACGCCGGACTTCGCCGTGTGCGCCTGCAGGCAGTCCGTTTCGCCTCCATTGCCGCCATCCAGGACCTGGCCGCGAAAAAGTTCGACGAAAACCGTTGGGTGCTCGACCTGGCCAGCGGCTGTTTGCAGCCGGCTGACCGCGCTGGCGCTGGCGGTCCCTACCGCCCTCTCGAACGCCAGCGCGCCGGCGTCGATCGATTCTCCGGCGTCGCCGCCGCCACCGCCTCCGCCAGCGGCATCGAATTCCCGCAGCAGGCCGGCGCCTGGGCCCTCTTTGTCTTTTCTAACAACGAGGCCTCGGCGCTCTGGTCCGGCCGCCTGAAAGCCGCCTTTCGGCTGCTGGCCGATGAGGGCATCGGCGGCTGGCGCAACGCCGGCTGGGGCCGCTCCCGCCGCCCAAGGTTTAAGGAGGGGGAGTTGGCGCGTCTGCTCGCCATCGCCGGCTGGAATGCCGGTGCGCCCATCGCCGCTGGAAAGTGGTGGTCGCTCGGCCTCTTCGCGCCCGCCGACGCCGATGCCGTCTCCTGGGACGGCGGCGCCTACCGAACGCTTAGCCGCGCCGGCTGGGCCGCCGGAATGGAGCCGAAGTCCGCGCTGCGCTTCGTCCGGGAAGGGTCCATCCTCGCCAGCGACACCGAACCGGGCGGGCGAATCACCGCATTGGCTGTCGAGGGTATCCCGCACCCCATTGTCCGCTATGGTGCCGGACTCGCCTTACCTTGGCAGGAGGAGGCTCCGGCCCCATGAACCGGCGTTTCCGAGTGACGGTCCTTTCGCCAACCCTGGCCGGCTCCGGCGAACTCCTCACGCCCATCGATTACATGGTGTGGCAAAATGAGGTTCGCGTTCTCGACCAGGAACGTATTTTCAAGCTGCTCGCCCGCAACCCGCGGCTGGAAAGCTACCTCGATCAACTGCGCAAAGCCGAACGGCTGGAATGGTCGCAATGGGGCGGATATGCGCAGAGCTATAGTTCGGCGAAGATTCCCTTTGCCTCCGGCGGCTTGGCATCCATTTGGGAAAAGGCGCGCACCGAAGACTTGCACATCCCGCGTTTTGCCCACGGCGGCGGCCGTCGGCTCCTTCCCGGTTCCGCCATCAAAGGCGCCTTCCGCACCGCCTGGCTTTGCGGCGCGATGGATGCCGATAAGGCCCGGCAACTCTGGACCGAATGCGCCACCGCTGGTCTGCGCTGGAAGACCCTGGCGGCGCTCGACGCGGCCGGCGGGCGGAAGGGCCTGGATGGGCTCGCCTTCACCGATGCCCGCACCCCGGCCGATTCCTTCCGCGTCTATCAGACCCGCGTCCTAGTCGTCCGTACGGATTCCAAAGCCGGACCCTCGGAATGGAAACCCGGCCAGCAGTTCGCTGAAATGGCGAAGCCCGGCGCCGTTTTCGACGGCCGCGGTTCCCTGCCCCAGGGCGTTTGCGAAGCCGTTCGCGTCCAGGCCAGGCGTGTCATCGGCGAACACGCGGCATATGCAAAGTACGCGGCGCTCAAACCGCTCATCGAAACCGTCGAAAAGCTCAGGGATGAAGAGTCCCGTCTCGGCGCCGACGCTTGCATGTTCCCCATCGGCTGGGGCGCCGGGTTCCGGTCGAAAACGATCGCGCCAGACCTTTCCACCCCCGAAGCTCGTATGACGGTCACCGGAATGCCTGGCATCCGCAAAGCCGTCGTTCCCGGACTCCCCTTCCCCAAAACCCGCCGTATCGCCATCGATGGCGGGGGCGGCGCCGCGCTTTGCGGATGGGTGAAGCTCGAGTGGGAATAGGATTATCCCTGGAATCGGCTGATTCGTTCAAGCTTTAGCCCTATCTCGCCGATGGTTAGGGTAGCCACGGGACCGGGCTGACTCATGGTACGATGACAGGGAGTTGGCTTCCGGATCCAGCTACTCAGGCTCTTTATGTATAACGCCTTTTTCGGCATCTCAGAAAACCCATTCAGTCTCAGCCCGGATCCGACTTTCCTCTATCGGAGCCCGCAGCACGAAGAAGCGCTTGCGAATTTGATCTACGGCGTCCAGAGCCGCAAAGGCTTTATTGTCCTCACAGGCGAGGTCGGCACCGGCAAAACGACCATGCTCGAATGCCTCCGTGAGTATCTGGAGTCGCAATACATTGAATATGCGTCTCTGTTCAATAGCCGCATCAATCCGCAGCAGTTTTTCGAGATGATCGCCTATGACCTCGACCTTCGGTGCGAACGGACCTCCAAAACGGAGGTGTTATTCGCCCTTAACAGCGTCTTGATCCAGCAGGCGAATGAAGGCCGCACGAGCGTTTTGATCGTCGACGAAGCCCACAATCTTGATTGGGACGTGCTCGAGGAGATTCGATTACTCGGCAACCTGGAAAATCGCCGCGGCAAGCTCCTCCAGATCGTTCTCGCCGGCCAGCCAGAGTTGGACCGCAAGCTCGACGCGCCAAACCTCCGCCAATTGAAACAGCGAATCGTTCTCCGCTACAACCTGAAACCCTTCAGCGAAGCCGAAACGATTGAATACATCAACTCCCGAATGGCCCGTGCCGGCATGGAAGACCAAAGGGTTTTCGCCCCCTCCGTCCTGGCCGAAATCCATCGGCGGGCGCAGGGCATTCCCCGCCTCATCAACGGCGTTTGTGACAATTGTATGCTCACCGCCTTCGCGGCCGAAGAGCACACCGTCAGCATGAACACGCTTGAAGAGGTGAGTAACGACATGCGGTTGGAGTGGGCTGGCCGCCGTAGCCGCTCCCCTCGCCGGGAGTATGACGCCCCGCTGGAGCATACATCCTACACTGATCGCGGCGATTAGCGGCGTTGAATCGTCGCCCTCTCCCCGGCTGAAGCAATGAGCCGTGGTTTGGATTACCGCGAGGTTTGGACTGCCAGCGGCCCCTCGGGCCGCCCCAACCCCGTGCGTTCGCCGCCCGCAGGCTCCACAGGCTTTTTGCCATTCGCCCTAACGACGCCCCTCTTCCACGGCGCAACACCCCTCTGCGCGCCTTCTTGTCTTCTCTTCATCCCATCACCCCAAATAAAGTGGCATGGGAACAAACCTTCCCCAATCTAGGAAAAATCCTAGGGAGCTGGTACTCTAGTTTCTCTTAGACTAAGGGTGTCCTCTAAGAGGGCGTAGGGTCAACCTAGATGGAATCTAGGGTTTGATCGTTAGCCTGCCAGGCGAAGGTGGTCTCATGAAGAACGTGAATCCGATGATTCGATTGGCTATTGCGGCACTGCTCCTCACCGGAGTTTCCAGTGTTGCGTTTGGACGGAGCGCAAACTTTGGCCCTCTTCCTCCTCCTCCGGTGGAAGATGTGATTTATCTGAAGTTTGGCCCGCTTCCTCCCCCCCCAGTGGAAGATGTGATTTATCTCAATTTTGGTCCGCTTCCGCCTCCTCCGGTCGAAGATGTGATTTATCTGAAGTTTGGACCGCTTCCTCCCCCTCCGGTGGAAGATGTCATATACCTGAAGTTCGGCCCCCTGCCTCCGCCCCCAGTGGAAGACGTCATCTACTAGGGTCCGAATCTTCGAAATCGCTCTAATCGAAAAGCCTCTGCCTGTCGATAGTATTCGTGGGTAGAGGTTTTTTTTGTTGAACGTCGAGCAGATTTTTTACGGGATCACGACGACGGTAACGCTTGTCCTGGCGATATTGACCCTGCAACGGCTTTTGTCTGGATGGTGGCGCCAGTATTACCTGCTTGCCCTTATACTCGTCCTGTTGCTTGTCGGGGTCGTTCCTCCTATCGCCTCCTACGTCAGCAATGGGAATTGGACCCTCTCCAGCGCGCAGAAAATCTACTGGGCCTTGGCTCTGGCGTCCCAGTTCGCTGTGTTCCTGCTGGTGCTTCAATTGATCTACCGGGTCGGAAGGGAAATGCCAACCCGGGCCCGTCTGCTCCGCATGTTGACGCTCGGGGCCTTTGTCGTCGCGGGGCTGTCCGTGCTTCTTCATTTCGAAAAGAGGCCTAATGCGTTCATGACTTCCGTCACTAGGGACCTTACGTTCCTGACGGCCATTATGAACTTGATCCTTTGGCGGTTTCTGATGCAATTGCGGAAGCGAAACTTCCTGCTGCTTGCCGTCAGTGCGGGTCTTGGTATCCAATGCACCGGTGATGCCATTGGTCATTCGTTTCGCATGTTGGCGCGCCAGGCCGGTTCGGTGGGTGCCATCCACGACCTGGGGAACATTCTCATGTCGCTCGCCTCAGTCATTACGATCGCCATCTGGCATACCGCGTTCTCCAGAACCCGCCATAAATCGGAAAACACAGCACCTGCCGCGCCCGCTGTGGATTCCGTTCCCGTCGTTACCGCGCGCAACTCCCATCCAGAATTGCGATAGAACCAGGGCAATACTGCCTGTACAATGGAAGTGGTTGTAACCACACACAGTACAGCCGACCTCGCGGCCGAGGTTGCCGCACCAAGGAGTTTCCCCGTATGGATCGTAGAGACTTTCTGAAAGGCGCCAGCACCGTCGGCGCCGTCAGCAGCGCGTTCGCCGCCAAGCCCGGCGCCAAGATGTCTGGTCGCGTTTTGGGCGCCAATGATCGTATTAATGTCGGCGTCGTAGGCGTCGGCGGCCGCGGCAGCTACGTGGCCAATGTCTTCGCCAAAGTCGGCGCGGACACCAGCAAGTGCCAGATCGTGAAGGTGTGCGACACCTACCAGAAGCGTGTCGACATGAACATGGAGCGTCACAAGGCCAAGGGCACGCTCGACTGGCGGGAAGTCGTCAACGACAAGGATATCGACGCCGTAATCGTCGCCACCCCGGACCATTGGCACGCCACCGTCGCCGCCGAAGCCATGCGCAACGGCAAGGATGTCTACTGCGAAAAGCCCATGTGCCACACTGTCGATGAAGTCAAAATGCTCATCGAAACGGTGAAGGACACCAAGCGCGTCATGCAGGTTGGCTCGCAAACCACCTCCGGCGACCAGTGGGCGCAGGCGAAGAAGGCCATCGCCGATGGCGCTATCGGCAAAATGCTGATGAGTCAGGGCTCCTACCACCGCAACTCGGTCGAAGGCGAATGGAACTGGCCCATCGATAAGAACGCCGGCCCCAACGGCAAAGGCGCCGATTACATCGATTGGAAGACCTGGCTCGGCCCGGCCGCCAAGCGCGATTGGGACCCGGACCGCTTCTTCCGCTTCCGTAAGTATTGGGACTACTCCGGCGGCATCGCCACCGATCTGTTCTTCCACGTCGTCGCGCCCATGAACATCTGCTGGCCCTCGCCGCAGTTCCCGCACAAGGTCATGGCCGGCGGCGGAATCTACGAGTTCTCCAAACTCCCCGAAGATCCCACCAAGGCTGACCGTGAAGTGCCGGATACCTTTCACCTGATCGCCGAATACAACGCTGGCCATTCGCTCGTCCTCAGCTCCTCAATGGCGAACTCGCAGCATATTCCCGGCCTCATCCGCGGCCACGAAGGCACCATCATCATGGTGGAGCATGGCCGCTTTGAAGGCTTCGCACCGCATATCACCCTCAAACCGGAAGTCTCCGGACGCCAGGGCGCCCGCAAGCCCATCGGCGGCGACAAGTACAAGTTCGGCACCGACGAAGTGAAGATCCCCGTCAAAGAAGTCGACACCATGCGTGCGCACGTCACCAACTTCCTTGATTGCATGGTCTCGCGCCAGAAGCCGACGCTCGACGTCGAAACTGCCGGTCGCGCGCAGGTGCTCATCACCATGGCCGTGCAAAGCTACCGTTCCGGCAAGGTGCTCTACTTCGACGAACAGAAGTTCAAGATCGTCGACAAAGCCCCCGCCCGCTCCTGATCGAATGCAAACCCAGAAACGGGCCAGCGCCGCCAGGCGTTGGCCCGTTTTCCATTTACGCCAGCATTTGTTTCACGACGTTCCCGCCCAGGTCCGTCAACCGGTAATCCCGGCCCATGTGGCGATACGTCAGCTTCAAATGGTCCATGCCCAGGCAGTGCAGCATCGTCGCCTGCAAATCATGTACATGCACTTTGTCGCGCGTAATGGTGAAGCCTAGTTCGTCCGTCTCCCCGATCGTCACGCCGCCCTTTATCCCTCCGCCTGCCAGCCACATCGAATAGCCCGTCGGGTGATGATCACGCCCCGCGTTGTCCGGGTCCGACGTATTGCGGATCTCCGAGATCGGCGTTCGCCCGAACTCCCCGCCCCAGGCCACTAGCGTCTGGTCCAGCAGTCCGCGCCGCTTCAAGTCTTTCACCAAAGCAGACGAGCCGCGATCCGTCGAATCACACTTCTCTTTCAGTTTCTTGTTCAAGTTTGTGTGCGTATCCCAACTGGCGTCCATTAGCAGCACGTAGCGCACGCCCCGTTCCACCAACCGCCGCGCCAGCAAACAGTTGGTGCCAAACTGGTTCGTCGGCTCCTTCCCAATCCCATACATCTCCAGCGTTTCCTGTGATTCATTGGAGAAATCCAACAGCTCCGGAGCGCTCATCTGCATCCGGTAGGCCAGTTCATAACTCTGGATTCGCGCCTCGATCTCCGGATCGGCCACCTGCCGCAGCCGCTCCTCGTTTAGCTCCTTAATCGCGTCCAGCGACACCCGTTGCGTCTTCTTGGAAATCCCCTCCGGGTTCGACAGATACAAAATCGGATCGCCCGAATTTCGGAAAATCGTCCCTTGGTAAGTCGACGGCATGAAGCCGCTCATGAAGTTCGACGCGCCGCCGCTTGTGCCCGCGCCGCTCGAAAGCGCCACAAACCCAGGCAGATTCTCCGACTCACTGCCCAACCCGTACGTGACCCACGCCCCCGCCGTCGGCCGGCCAAACTGAATACTCCCCGTGAACAGCATCAGTTGTCCCGGATGATGGTTCACCGCCTCGGTGTGCATCGAACGGACCACGCACAGTTCATCGGCCACTTCCCGCAGCCCGGGCAAATAGTCGCTGATCTGTATCCCGCTCTTTCCGCACGCCTGGAACGTCCGCGGGCTCGCCAGCGCCGCCGCCGTAGGCTTCGTAAACGCCAGCTTCAGGTCTTTCGTGAACTCCGGCGGCAGCGGTTTGCCGTGGTGCTTCTGCAGCGCCGGCTTAGGGTCGAACAGGTCCATCTGGCTCGGCCCGCCCTCCATGAACATGAAAATCACGCTCTTGGCCTTCGCCGCGAAGTGCGGCTTCTTTGGCGCCAGCGGGTTCGGCGCCGCCCCGTGCAGCAGGTCGGCCAGCGCCATCCCGCCAATCCCATAACCAAACGAATTGAGTAAGTCGCGTCGTGAAAAAGTCATGGAAGTTATTCCCGGTTGATAAATTCGTCCAAATTAAATAACACACGTGCCACACCGCTCCACGCGGCTTGTGTCAGTAACTCGCCTTGCTTGCCTTCGCTCCGCAACACGTCGGTCTGTTTGTCCAAATACCGCGCCAGCGCCCCGCGCTCGGTCTCCGTCGGCGGCCGCCCCAGCGCCAGCGTGAACATCCCCGCCAGCCGCTCCCCCGTCGCCGTCGATATCGCCGCCGCGCGGTCGGCAAACGCGTTCGAGGCTTCAATAAACACCGGGTCGTTCAACAGGTTCAACGCCTGCAGCGGCCCATTCGATGGCCGTCGCCGCGAACACGCCACGTTTGAATCCGGCGCGTCGAAATTCACCAGCAGCGGATAAGGCGTGGTCCGCTGATAGTGAATGTACAACCCGCGCCGGTAAGCTTCTTTCCCGAATGTCTCTTTCCACTTGGAGCCGCCATATGCCAACTCGCCCACCCCCTTCGGCAGGAATGGCATCACGGATTTGCCCCCCACTTCCATGTTCAATATCCCGGCCACCTGCAGCGCCGTATCGCGAATCAACTCCGCCGGCAGGCGCAACCGCGATTGCCTCGCCAGCAACACATTCCCCGCGTCCTTCTCCGCCGCGTCGGGCCGGTACTTGGAGGACTGCCTGTAAGTCGCCGACATCACAATCGACTTATGCAGCTTCTTAAAACTCCACCCGTTTTCCATAAACTGAGCCGTAAGTGTATCCAGTAACTCCGGATGCGACGGCTTCTCGCCCGTCGCGCCAAAATCTTCCGACGTACTTACCAGTCCCTTGCCAAAAAACTCCTGCCATGCCCGGTTCACCGTCACCCGCGGCGTCAGCGGATTCTCTTTCGATGCCAGCCACCTTGCAAACGCCAGTCGCGCCGGCTCGCCGTCCCGAACAGCCATCGGCGGCAGCACCGCCGGCGTCCCCGGCTGCACTTCAATCCCCAGCGCCTTGTAGTCGCCCCGGATCGTTATGTGTGTCTTCGGCTTCTCCGGATGCGCCCCCAGCGTGTAGGCCTGCGTCAGGAACGGCATGTTTTTCTTCACTTCACCCAACTTCGCCCGCAGTTCTTTGAACTTCGCCGTCAACTCCTTATCCCGCCCAAACTCCGGACCCGGATTGGCAATAAAGTAGTCGGCCAGAATCTCACTCTCGCGTATCGTCCGCTCCGCCGGCTTCTTATGCAGCATCCGCATGGCGTGGTCCACCATCGCCGACATCGAAGTAATCCAGAAATCGAACTCCGCGTCCTTCCCAGGGTTTGCGTACGCCGCGCGCATCTTCTCTTCCCACCGCGCCTGCAACTCCGGAATCTTGTAATCGGCCAGCAGCTTCTCCCGGTCTCGCCGGTACGCCGGCAGCGCCTTCAAATACGGCCCCCGCTCGCCCGGCATCGGTGCGTCGATATCCACATCGTCGGCTTCATTGAAGAACGCATAAAGCTGATAAAACTCGCGCTGCGAAAACGGGTCGTACTTGTGGTCATGGCACTGCGCGCACCCCACCGTCAGCCCCAGCCAAGTCGTCCCCAGCGTCTGCGTGCGGTTGATCAACTGTTCGTACCGCGCCTCCGCCCGGTCCACGCCCGCCTCGCGATTCGTCAACACATTGCGGTGAAACCCGGTCGCCACCCGGTCTTCCACTGTCGCGTTCGGCAGCAAATCGCCCGCCATCTGCGCAATCGTGAACCGGTCGAAGCCCATGTCACTGTTCAACGCATCGATCACCCACTGCCGGTACCGCCACGCGTGCGGCCGCACATTGTCTTTCTCATACCCATCGCTATCGGCATACCGCGCCAGGTCCAGCCACGGCCGCGCCCACCGTTCTCCATAGTGCGGCGAAGCCAGGTAGGAATCCACCAGCCGCTCGTAGGCATCCGGCCGGTTGTCGTTCACAAACGCCTCCACCTCTTCCGGCGCCGGCGCCAGCCCCACCAGGTCCAGCTTCACCCGCCGCGCCAGCGTCCGCCGGTCGGCCTCTGCCGAAGGCGTCAGCCCCTCTTTCTTCAGCCGTTCCCGCACAAAATAATCAATCGCACTCACCCCCGCCGGTACCGGCGCCTTCTTCACCGGTTGAAACGCCCAGTGGCTCGACGCGCGCCGCCCAGGACCCTTCGCCTGCGACGCCGGCACCTTCGCCCCGCCTTCAATCCATCGCGTAATCACGCCAATTTCCTCGGCCGTCAACCGGGGCCCTGCCGGCGGCATCATGTGTCCTTTTTCGCTGCTCTTCAGCCGCGCCAGCAACTTGCTCTCCCCCGGCTTTCCAGCCACCACCGCCGGCCCCGAATACCCGCCCGCCACCAGCGCCGCGCCGTCATCCACTCGCAGGCCGTTGGTTTGCATACCCGCGCCATGGCACGCCACGCACCGGCGTTTCAGTATCGGCGCCACCTCGGCTGTAAACGTCTCTTGTCCCCATACCGCGCCGACAGATACCAATAGCCACAGTGCTGCTCGCATGGCCCTATTCTATCTCTGCCGCGTGTGCCACAATGAGCGCATGTCGGCCCCACAAAATCCGCAGCAGCCACAGTACCCCCAACAGCCCCAATACCCGCAACAACAGGGGTACCCGCCGCAGCAGGGCTATCCGCCGCAGCAAGGTTACCCCCAACAACAAGGTTTCCCGCAACAACAAGGGTATCCGCAGCAACAGGGCTATCCCCAACAACAGGGCTATCCGCCCTACCAGCAGTTCCCCCCGCCGCAGGCAGCCCCGGCAAAAAAGGGAATGCCCATCTGGGGCTGGATCCTAATTGGCCTCATGGCCCTTATCTTCATCGCCGCTATCGGCATCTCCGTCGTCACCTACATCTTCGTCTCGAAAGTGGAGAAGGCCGCCAAGAACCCCATCTCCGCTATCGTTCAAATCGCCGCCGCCGCCAATCCCGACATTGAAGTTCTCGACGTGAACGAAAGCACCGGCAAGGTCACCATCCGCAACAAGAAAGACGGCAAGACCATAACCGTCGATGCCGACGCCATCAAAGACGGCAAGTTCACCATCGACTCCGAAGACGGCCACGCCGAAATCGGTGCCGGCGCCAGTGTCAAAACCCCCGCCTGGGTCGTCATCCCCGCCGGAGCCACCATCGTCGGCGGCCTCTCCGCCAATTCTGGTAATGGCGATGGCGGCAGCGTCGTCTTCCAGTCCTCGGAATCGCTCGATTCCCTCAAGTCATTCTTCGAAGATAAGTACAAAGCCGCAGGTTTCTCTCAATCGGTCTCCTCCGTCTCCACCACCAACGGAGATCAGGCCATCCAACTTGTCTTCCAGCATGAGGACCGCAAACGCAACGTCACCATCGCCGCCGCCAAATCGGATAAAGGCGTCGGCGGCACCATCATCTACGGCGAAGGCCAATAACGCTCACCCGCCAAAACAAAACACGCGTCCGTCCTGCGACGCGATCACCACTTTCCCATCACTAATTGCGGGCGAAGCCGACAGCGCCGAGCCCGCCTCATACTCCCACAGCTTCTTCCCCGTCGCCGCGTCCAATACATACATCCGCCCATCATTCGACCCAATAAACACCCGGTTCCCCGCCACCGCCGGCGACGATTCCACGCGGCTCCGCGTCGCGAACGTCCACGCCGCCTTCCCCGTCTTCGCGTCAATCGCGTGTACCATCTTGTCCCGCCCGCCCAGAATCACTTTCCCCCCGGCCAGCGTCGCGCTCGAATAAAACGGGAACTTCCGCACTGGATGCTCATACTTCCAGACAATCTTCTTCGCCGCCATGTCCACGCCAAACACTTCATTTCCGAACGTTCCGAAATACGCCATCGTCCCCACCAACAGCGGCGATGCTCCCGTGTAAGCACCGCTCGAAACCTGAAACACTTCCTTCCCATCGCTTATCCGCACCGCCCGGAAATGCTCGTCGCACCCCGTTACATACGCCACCCCATTCGCAATCCCCGGCGTACCATGCACCGGCCCCGAGGTCTCAAACTTCCACGCCTGCTTGCCCGTCTTAATGTCGATCGCATACAGACTCTGGTCATAAGAACCTATCAGCACCCGCTCCCCCGCCACCACCGGCGACGACTTGATTTCCGACAGTGTCTTAAACGTCCAACGCGCCTTCCCCGTCGCCGCGTCCACCGCGTGAAAACCGCCGCGCAAATCGCCAATAAAAACCGCCCCGCCGCCCACCGCCGGGGTCGATTCTCCCAACTCCGCCCCCGTCTTGTACTTCCACTTCGTCTTCCCCGTCGCCATGTCAATCGCCACTAGGTCCCCGTTTCCCGCCCCGATGTACGCCACGCCGCCCGCTATCACCGGTGACGATTCAAACGATTCACCGCCCTCCCACGTCCACAGCAGCTTCAAGTTCTCCGGAGGCAACTCGCCCGTCGCCACACCCGTCAACGACGCGTTCCCGCGAAACTGCGGCCACTCAGCCATCGCCAGTCCCGCCGTCAGTAGACCCACAACTAATATGCGCATCGATAAAGCTCCAAAGCCGAAGCGGCGTCGAACGGCCTCGGATTAAACTTACCCGTCCATTGTTGCGCAGCCGCCAGCGATAACTCTTCTAGCCGCCCCTCCTCCACTCCCAGCGCCCGCAGCGAGCCGCGCAGACCCGCCGCCGCCGCCAATTCGCGCAGCCGCCCCGGCAAATCCGCATGCAACTCCCGATACTCCGCCATCGCGTTCCAGCCCACAACGTGCGGCAACATCACCGCAATCGCCTGCCCATGCGTTATGCCATAAGTGGCCGTCAACGGATTCGCCAGCGCATGCGTCGCCCCCAGCATGGAAGCCTCAATCGCCGCCCCCGCGAACCACGAACCCATCTGCATGTCCGCCAGCGCGTTCAGGTCATTCCCATCCGCCAACAGCCGCTCAAACGATCGCTCCAGCAGCCGCCACGCCTCCCGCGAATAACACTGCGAAACCGCGTTTCGCTTCGTCGTCACCAGCGTTTCCACCGCGTGCGATATCGCGTCGTACCCCGCCGTCGCCCGCACCGCCGGCGGCTGCGTCGCCGCTACCGATGGGTCCAGGATCGCCACCGCGAACGCCGCCCTCGCGTCTCCAATCGCCATCTTCACATGCGTCTCGGCGTCGGAAATCAACGCATGGCTCTGCGCCTCGCTCCCCGTTCCCGTCGTCGCCGGAATGCCTATCATTGGCAGCAGCGGTTTCGTCGTCTTCCCGTACCCCCAGTAGTCCTGAATGCGCCCGCCATTCGTCAACACAAAGTTAATCGCCTTCGCGCAATCCATCGACGAGCCGCCCCCCAGCCCGATAATCGAATCCACGCCCAACTTTTCCGCGAACTCCCGCCCCCGCTCCACCATCCGTGAGTCCGGATTCGCATCGAACTGCGACCACGGCGTCGATTCAATTCCCTCCCCCGCCAGCGCCGATAGCACGGTCATCACATGCCCCGCCCGCTCCATTCCGCTATCGGCAACAATCAGCGTCCGCCGGAATCCCAACTCCCGCGCGAACCCGCCCACTTTGTGAATTCGTCCAGTTCCAAACACCAGCCGGGTTCTCTCCAAATGGTCAAACGCTGTCATTTCCCCTCGCGCGCTCTCTTCACCATCGCCTTCACCTCTTCCATCAGCCGCGGCGCCGAATATGGAATGCCGCCCTTAATCGTCCACTCCACTCCCGGCTTCACTCCCGCGTTCGCCGCCACCGGATACAACAGCTTGAAGTCCTCCAAAGGGTTCCCGTTAACCACCAGCAGGTCCGCCGCCCATCCCGCGCGCACCCGACCCAGCCGCTTTTCCTGCCCCAACACGCGCGCCCCGTTCAGCGTCGCCTGCTCCACAATCTGCAGCGGATGAAACCCCGCTTCCTGGTGCAGTTCCAGGTTCCGTATCAACCCGAATCCATACATCTGATAGATGTACCCGGCGTCCTCGCCAGTTGTAACAATGCCTCCGCGCCTTGCAAATTCCCGCACCGCCCGCATCCAGATCCGGTAGTTTTCTTTCCAATACGCCTCATCCGTCGTCGACCAGTTCAAAAAGTACGATCCGTGGTTCTCCAGGTTCGGCTTGAAAAAATCCTCCAGCGCCGGATGCAGGTACTCGCGGAACCATGGCTGCGTCTGCGCCCGCTGCAGGTCGCGGCTGGCTTCGTAGATCTCCAGCGTCGGGTCCCACGCCACGCCATTCGCGATCATCGCGTCGAAGATCTTCAGCAGCCGGTCCCAATCCGCCTCCCGCCACAGCCGCCCCGCATACCGGAACCGGTCCCCTTCGTTCATGTAGTTGTACGTGGAAGGAAAGTTCTGCACACCGTCCGCTATGGCCGCGTCCGGAATCCCATACCAGTGTTCAATGGTCGCCACCCGGTTCCGGATCGCGTCATCGGCCCGCGTCTCCTCCACGCCAATATGATGCGCCACCGGCAGCCCTAGCTTGTGCGCCTCGTCCAGCGCCGCGTCCATCGTGTCGCGCCACGTGCCCACTATTTTCATCCCATCCGCGCCGGCCTTTTTTATCTCCTGCACCCGCCGCCGCGCCGCCTCCGGATCGCGCACCCGTCCCAGCATCGGATACACAAACATTCGCGGCGCCGCCATCTCCCCGGCCTCCCCCTTCGTCCGCACGTGCAGCGCCTGCGTCAACGGGCTTCCCACGTCGCGCACCGTCGTTATCCCGCACGCCAGCCACAGCTTCAACACGTACTGGTAGTCCATCGGCGCGCCGCCCCGCTCATTGTGCAGGTGCCCGTGCATGTTGATCAGCCCGGGCATCACATACTTGCCCTTCCCGTCGATCTCCACATCCCCAGCCGCCCGCGGCACTCGCCCCACTGCCGCAATCAGCCCATTCTCAATCGCCACATCCAGCGGCCCCGCCGCCGGCGTGCCGTTGCCCTCCACCACCGTCGCCCCGCGAATCACCATCCGCTTCGCCGCCACGCCGTGCCGCGCCTGCGCCCCCAGCGCCAAACTAAAGACCGCCAATAATAGAAAACGCATTACTCTCCATTCTGCGTCAACAGCTTCGCCACCAGCGCCGTCCACCCCGTCTGGTGGCTTGCCCCCAGCCCCGCGCCCGTGTCCCCGTGGAAATACTCGTAGAACAGCAAATGGTCCCGGAAATGCGGATCATGGTGGAACTTCGGGTACGGCCCAAACGACGGTCTCCGCCCGTCTTTCCCCCGCAGAAACAGCGCCGACATCCGTTGCGACAGCGCCGCCGCTACCTCCCACAAGTCCAGCTTGTTCCCGCTCCCCGCCGGATACTCCACCTTGAAATCCTCGCCCAGATAATGATGAAACCGCTGCAGAGATTCAATTAGCAGATAATTCACCGGAAACCACACCGGCCCCCGCCAGTTCGAATTCCCGCCAAACAGTCCCGTCGACGATTCCCCCGGCTCATACCGCACCTCGTACTTCGTCTCCCCCACGTCCAGCGAATACGGCTCTCTTGCATGGCACCTCGACAGCGCCCGCACCCCATATGGCGACAAAAACTCTTCCTCGTTCAGCACTCGTTCCAATATCCGCCGCAGCCGCTGCGGCCCTACCAGCGACAGCATCCGCCGCTCGCCCATCCCCTTCTCCGTCATCGACGCCAAATTCCCGCATAGGTCCGGCCGGTTTCGCAGGAACCACTCCATCCGTTTCTTGAATCCCGGCAGCTTATCTATCAGCGTCGGTTCAATCGTCTCCATCGCAAACAGCGGAATGATTCCCACCATGGACCGGATCTTCATCCGGAACCACTCCCCGCTCGGCAGCCGTAAAAGGTCGTAGTAGAACCCGTCCTCTTCATCCCACAGCGATTCCGCCGTCTGCCCGTTCGCCGCGCTCGCGATATACAGGAAGTGCTCAAAAAACTTACTCGCAATGTCCTCATACGCCGGGTTCCGCTGCGCCAGTTCCAGCGCAATCGTCAACATGTTCAGCGAGTACATCGCCATCCAACTCGTGCCGTCGGATTGTTCAAGAACTCCGCCCGTCGGCAATGGCTGCGACCGGTCAAACACGCCAATGTTGTCCAGCCCCAAAAAACCGCCTTCAAACACGTTGTTCCCCAGCGTGTCCTTCCGGTTCACCCACCACGTGAAGTTCATCAGCAGCTTGTGAAAACAGCCCTCCAGAAAGGCATGGTCCGCCTTCCCGTTCAGCCGGCGGTCAATCTGAAACACCCGCCAGCACGCCCACGCATGAACCGGCGGATTCACATCCCCCAGCGCCCACTCGTACGCCGGAATCTGCCCGTTCGGATGCATGTACCACTCCCGCAAAAACAGCCCCAACTGCCGCTTGGCAAACCCCGCGTCGATCATCGCCAGCGGCACCATATGGAACGCCAGGTCCCACGCCGCATACCACGGATACTCCCACTTATCCGGCATCGAAATCACATCGTCATTGAACAGGTGCTGCCACTCCGCGTTGCGCCCGTAGCGGCGCCCCAGCGGCGGCGTGGGCGTCGCCGGATCCCCCTTCAGCCAGTCCTCCACCACGTAGTGAAAATACTGCTTCGTCCATAGCAATCCGGCGAACGCCTGCCGGCAAACCGCTTCGCCATCGGCGGTCAGCGGCACTGACGGCACCGACGCATAGAACCGCTCCGCCTCGTCAATCCGCTTTGCCAGCACCTCTTCATCGCTGGCCTCCGCCCCCCCGCGCGGCGCCAGCCGCAGCGTCACGCTCCGCGTCTCCCCCGCCGCCAACTCCCACGTATACAGCCCGCACGCCTTCGTTCCCGTCCGCGCAGGGTTCACCGCCGCCGCGTTGCCCTCTATCAAATACTGCCCAAACGCGTCTTTCGTGTAACTCCGGTTCGGCACGCCCCACAGCCGCAAACTGTTCCCTTCGTTCTCGGTGAACAGCAACTCCTCCGCACCCGGACACGTCAGCACATACTCGCCCAGCGCCGCCTCGCTCAGCCGGATCGCCTCTTCGCCCTCCGCCGCCAAATACGGCGGCAACTCGCGCGACCGTCCCCACGTCCACGTGTTCCGGAACCACACCGTCGGCAGCACCCGAAGCATCGCCGCCTCCGGCCCCCGGTTCACCGCCGTAATGCGAATCCGCGTGTCGTTCACATCCGCCTTCGCGTACTCGACTGTCACGTCAAAATACCGGTCATCGTCAAAGATACCCGTGTCGATCAGTTCAAACTCCGGGTCCAGCCGCCCCCGCCGCCGGCTCTCCTCTAACAATCGCACGTACGGAAACTCCGCCTGCGGATACTTATACAGCGCCTTGCAATAGGAATGTGTCGGCGTCGCGTCCAGGTAGTAGTACAGCTCCTTCACGTCCTCGGAATGGTTACCCTGCGGCCCGCTCAACCCGTACAGCCGTTCTTTCAAAATCGGGTCCCGGCCATTCCAAAGCGCCAGTCCAAAACAAACCCGCTGGTGATTGTCACACCATCCCAGCAGCGCGTCTTCGCTCCACCGGAACGTCCGCAAATGCGCGTGCTCAAACGGGAAATAGTCCCACGCCGTTCCGTTCGGCGAATAGTCTTCCCGCACCGTTCCCCAGGCTCTATCGGACACATACGTGCCCCATCGCCGCCAATGCGCTTCCAATCCATCCGCCTGCGCCAGCCGCTGCCGCTCCTCGTTCATCCCATACACCTCTTGTAGATTTGAACCCCGCACCCGAATCGCGGCCCAGGCTCCTCGCGCACCTGGGCCGCCGCTGTCACTGCCCGCTACAGAATCTGCTTCACCACCTGCACCCATCCTGGCGCCGACAGCTTGCCCTCCATCTTCGCCCTTCCCGCCGCGATGTGCGCCGATTTCGAATGCGCCTCCAGCGCCGCCGGGCTCGTCCATTCTTCAATGAAGGTGAACTTCAACGGGTCCGCCACATCCTGGAACAGGTCATAGCGCAGGCAGCCCTCTTCCTTTCGCGTCGGCGCCACAAAGCTCTCCAGCGCCTCCCGCACCACCGCCTCATGTCCCGGCGCCGCATGCAGATGCGCCACTACATCAATCTTTTCACTCATTCGTTTTGCTCCTCTGCCGGCGCGCGCCCCGGATACGGCACGCGGTCGCCGGCCTTGATTATCCACCGGCGCATCAGCGCCAATAGCTCTTCCTGGCGCCGGACCGTCGCCCGGTCTCCCGCCAAATTCTCTTTCTCGTATGGATCTTGCGCAAGGTTGAAAAGGTGCGTAACTTTCAACTCGCGGTCCACCACCAGCTTGTCCCAGCCGCGGATCACCATCCGCCATTCGCCCGCCGTGCCCAGCCGCCCCTGCACATAAACAGACTCCGGCCGCGTGCCCGTTCCGCCCGCCAGCACCAGCGCGGACCGGTCTTCCCCTTGTGCCTCTTCCAGTGCCGTCAGCCCGCACAGCCCCCGCAGCGTCGGCGCCATATCAACGTTATTAAATAACCAGTCCTGCCGCGTCCCCGCCGCCAGCCGTCCCGGCCAACGCATCAGCAGCGGCACCCCCGCCGACTCTTCAAACCAAACACCCTTGTGCTCCAGCCCCTGGCTCCCCAGCATGTCCCCATGGTCGGCCGTAAACACAACAATCGTGTCGTCCCTTAACCGCAGCGAATCCAATGTCGCCAACAGTCGCCCCACGTTCTCATCGAGCGCCGTGCACAGCCCGTAATAACCCGCCATCCCCTTCCGCGCCTCGGCCTCGTAGGTTGCCGGAACGTTCTCCCGCAACGAAAACGAGCCAGGCTTATACGTCGCCGCATGACGCGCCGGAGGCCGCCTGGGCGTGTGCGGAGGCCCAAAGGATACGAACAGGAAAAACGGCGAACTCTGGTTCTGTTTCAGGAAATCGATGGCGAGATCGGTCTGTGCGTCCGGCTCAAAACCAGCCATTGCAATTGGCTTATCCTCATCGCGAAAGTAGACGGAATTGAAGTACAGGTGCCCGCGATTGAACCCCGCCCAATACTGATACCCGCGCCGCCGCGCCCCCGGCGGCACGAACCCCGGCTTCCCGTCTCCGTCCAGATGCCATTTCCCGATGTAGCCCGTCTTGTACCCCGCCGCCGCAAACGCCTCCGCCACACAACCCGTATCAGCCGGCAGCAGCCGGTTGTTCCACGGCATGGAAACGGCGTGCGAATAGCGCCCCGTCTGCAGCGCCGCCCGCGACGGCGTACAAACAGGATTGGAAACATACGCCCGCGTGAACTCCACGCCTTCCCGCGTCAGCCGCGCCAAATGCGGAGCGATTAGATCCTTATCTCCGGCACCGGGCATAGTCTGCCGACGCCACTGGTCACACAGGATAAACAGCACATTCGGCCGCCGCCGCGCCTGCAGCGCCGCCGCCAACGCAAATTGCCGCCGGGTCAGGGTCACGTTCAACATTATCTGGCATCCCAGCTAGAAGCGGCGAACTCCGGACGCAGCACCATCACCCAGAGAGGAGCACTCTGAGCCCGCGGGAATGTCTTCCCCGCTCTCCATCCTACCCGCCCGAGCCGCACACGCAATCGATTTAGCGTTTCCCACAGCATCGGCCTCAGTAACACCCCACAGTGCTCCAGCGGATCACGCAGCCGAACCATCTCGCGCCACCCTTAAATGCGAGAACTCTGAACACAAGACGGCAGAAGGCCACTGCGCGCGCTTTTTGCGTTGAGTCCTTTGCAGGCCGGGATTCTGCTCATTGGGCGCGGCGCGACCGGTAATGACCGAAGGCAGGAGACACTCAGAAGCGCCGTCAATTCCGTGACATTCAGTTTGCCGGGACCACCCCGCACACCAGACCCAACCCGCAAATCGCCAAACCCCGAAAATGCGATCCCTTGCCCTCGCCCTCGCCTTCCTCGCCGCTCTCCCCGCCGCCGATATTTGCTCGTCAATTCGGGCCGCGGTGCAAGCGGAGTCTCGCAAGCAGGGAATCCCCGCGATCTCCGTCGCCGTAATTCGGGCCACCAAAGTAGTATGCTCAGTCGCGCTCGGCCAAGCCGATCTCGAACAACAAATTTCCAATACCGCCCGCAGCCGCCATCGTCTGGCATCGTTATCAAAACCCGTCAACTCCGTCCTCACCATGCAACTCGTGGAGGAAGGCAAACTCGCCCTCAACGATTCCGTTCGCAAGTTCATTCCTACCCTCCCCGCCGCTTACGACGCGGTGACCATCCGCCGCCTTCTCTCCCGCCAAAGCGGCATTCGTGAATACGCGGGCCTGGAGGACGTCTTCAGCACCACCCACTACCCAAGCCTTTTGAAAGCGGCAATCGCCATCTTCCTCAAGTCCCCGCTCCAGTTTGTTCCTGGCGCCAGGACAGGCCTTACCACCGATGGCTACACCCTTCTCGGCGCCGCCCGGGAACAGGCCACCGGCCAACCGTTCCGCCAACTCCTCGAATCCCGGATGCGCCACTTCTTGCTCGACGATTCGCCGGCCCTCACCCCGCACCGCGTCCGGCTGTATCGGAAAACCACCACGGGCAATTGGGAGAACGCACCCCCGTTTGACGCGAGCAACAAGTACCCTGGCGGCGGCATGCTCGCCACCGCGGATGGCTACGCGGACTTTCTCATCCAGCTCAACGGCGGTCGCTTCCTTCAGGCGAAATCGATTCGGGAAATGTGGACATCGCAAAGCCTCGCCGATGGGACGCTCGTCCCATTCGCAACACTCGGTTGGGCAACGGGGACTCGTGGCGCCCACCGCTTTGTGACACACGGAGGGCTGCAGCCGGGAACAACCACCGTCATGCATTGGTTCCCCGAACTGAGCGCGGGCAGCGTCATCCTCTGTAACGCGGAGGGCCCCGATCTCGACGCGTTGCAGAACCGAATTCTAGCCATACTCCTCGGCTCAATCCAAAGGGCACAGCCCCGACCACTTCAGTTCACCCAAACCGATATGTCTTGATTTCCTTTTCCGGTTGTCTTTTCGAAGGATTCGTGTGAACCACGAAGGAGGAACGTTCCGAAGTCGATACGTATATCGTCAAGGGGGAGGAACGGTGCCGGTCGCACTTAAGCCCCCCCCCGATCAGGCCACTCCCCAAGGAAGCCCCACTTAGCCTACTAACCAGTCAAGACGCGAAGGCGATCTGGCCGGGTTGAACCTCGTCGAGCGCTGCCAGAATTCCTCCAACGACTGGCAGGAGATCCTCCATCTGATTGGTTCGCGCTCGAATGACCAGCACAGATATGCTTCGCTTGAGGGGATTCTGTTGTTGCGGGAGACCCTGGTCCACAGTGAGAAAAACTTGGTAACCGGCAATCTCGGCCTGCTGGAGAAGTTGTCCGTTCTTAAGGCCCTTGAACCCCGCCCACTGCGCGGTATGCACTTCGTGCCCAGGCAAATGGTGCCGGAAATCTACCGGCAGACACTCATCCAACAAAACCTTCATGCAATCTTTGCGAACAACGATTCCTTCGCTTCTTCAAGCGCCTGGATTGCGTTCTCACGAGACACGGTTGGAAACTGGCGCAAGAATTCTCCGAGCGTGTGACCGCCCTCCAAATAGTCGATCAGATTCTTGAATGGTACGCGCGTGCCTTGAAAACACGGCGTTCCATTCATAACTTCCGGATCGGAAACGACCGCGCAATTTGCCATCACTTCTTCATTCTACATACGCTTTGGGATCGAGCGGTGCCTCACAATCAAACGAATGCCCGGGCAAAATAGCGGAAAGCAGGCTCTTCACGGATCCACACAGAGTTCGAGCCAACTTCGTGATCAGCATTCGCGATCCCTCCCAGCCCCAGCAACTTCTCATGCTACCTTGGGTTTGATAAAAACCCCCGCCCGTGGCAACTGATCCCAAAGCACCCGAATCCCCCACTCCGCCAGCCGGACGGCCCTCACTCGCCCAGTTGATGGCCGCCAAAGCTACGCAATCGGTAGCCAAGGCTCCCCGCCCCGCAACCACCGCCGCCCGCCGCCCCGGCGCCGCCGCGCCGCCCGAAAAAGAGACTCCCCGCGACCGCCACCCCGCCACCTCCAACGCCGCCCGCACCACCGATCGCTACTTCGAACTCAAATCCGAGATCCACAAAAAGCTCATCGGCGTCCTCGATCTCGACCGCGTCTCCTCCATCCCCAAAGAGCGCGTCCGCTCCGAAATCGGCCGTGTCGTCGAACGCCTGCTTGATGACGAGCGCGTCCCCATGACCACCGCCGAACAAAACAAAATCGTCGAAGAGGTACTCGACGAAGTGCTCGGCCTTGGCCCCCTCGAACCGCTCCTCAAAGAGCCCTCCATCTCCGATATCCTCGTAAACTCTTACAACAAGGTGTTCATCGAACGCCAGGGCCGCCTCCAGCTCACCCCGGTTCGTTTTCGCGACAACGCCCACCTCCTTCACATCATCGAAAAGATCGTCGCCCAGGTTGGCCGCCGCGTCGATGAGGCCCAACCTATCGTCGACGCCCGGCTCAAAGACGGCTCCCGCGTCAACGCCATCATCCCGCCCCTCGCCCTCGATGGCCCCTCGCTTTCCATCCGCCGCTTCGGCCGCCATGTCATCACCAGTGATGAGATGATCGCCAACCGCACCATCACCGCTACCATGCTGCAGTTCCTTGCCGCCTGTGTCCAGGCCAAGGCCACCATTCTCATCTCCGGCGGCACCGGCTCCGGCAAAACCACCACCCTCAACGCCATCTCCCGATTCATCCCCTCCGATGAACGCATCATCACCATTGAGGACACGGCCGAACTCCAGCTCCAGCAGCGCCACGTCATCAAATTTGAAACGCGCCCCGCCAACCTCAATAAAGAGGGGGGGATCAGCCAGCGCGAACTCGTCCGCACCGCCCTCCGTATGCGGCCCGATCGCATCGTCGTCGGTGAGTGCCGCGGCGCCGAAGCCCTCGACATGCTCCAGGCCATGAACACCGGCGTCGAAGGCTCCATGACCACCATCCACGCCAACTCCCCTCGCGACGCCTTCTCCCGCCTTGAAGCCATGATCCTCATGGCCGACCTCGAAATCCCCTCCAAAGTCATCCTCCAGCAACTCGCCAGCGCCATCCGCATGGTCGTCCAGGTTTCGCGCCTCCAGGACGGCTCCCGCAAAATCATCAACATCTCCGAAGTCGTCGGCATCCACAAGGATCACATCGAAGTCCGCGACATCTTCCACTTCCGCCGCATCGGCGTCAACGCCGAAGGCAAAGTCCAGGGCCGCTTCGAATGGAGCGGCGAAACACCCGCCATTCTCGAACGCCTTCGCGTCTCCGGCATCTCGCTGCCCGCCAATGTATTCGACGAAGTACAGGACGTGAACATATAAACTGGAGGTGTGATATTCCTCCCCGCGATCGACTGGCTCATCGTCGGCGGCATGGCCTTCGCCGCGATTTTCGTTATCTTAATTGCATTGCTTGTCAACCCGCCCAATGCGCTGGTCGAAAAGCTGCAAGATAAGCACAAGGACGAAGACTAATGGCCACCAGATTTAACCGCCGCCAGTTCACGCTCGCCGCCGCCGCGCTCTCATCCGCCGCCGCCCCCGCCGCCGAATCCACCCCCTATCGCGGCGCCCTCGATGGCCTCGATGGCAAGGTCTCCCTGCCCGCCTTTGACCCTGTCCACTGGACCATGCAGCGCTATGCCAACGCTCCCATGGCGCTCACCTACAAACCCGGCAACAAGCGCGCCACCGAAGCCTGGCAAAAGAAGCTCCGCGCCAAGGTCCTCGAACTCGTTGGCGGCTTCCCCAAGGACAAAACGCCGCTCCAGCCGGTGACGCTCGAAGTCCGCGACTTCCCCGCCTACCGCCGCGAAAAGTTTGTCATTCAAACCCAGCCCGGCGTCGCCCAGCTCGGTTATCTGCTGACACCGAAGAACGCCCAAGGCCCCCTCGCCACCATGATCTGCGTCCCCGGCCACGGCCGCGGTGTCGATGACATCGTCGGCATCGACGATAAGGGCCGCGACCGCACCGACAAGGCCGGCTACCAGCACGATTTCGCCATTCAGGTAGTCGAGGCCGGCATGGCCGCCGTCGCCGTCGAACCCATGGCCTTCGGCTGCCGCCGCGACGAGCGTTCCGCCAAACGCGGCCTCGGCAACTCCGCCTGCCAGCCCGTCGCCGGCGCCGCCCTCCTGCTCGGCGAAACCATGGTCGGCTGGCGCGCCTATGACGTCGTTCGCACCATCGATTGGATCGAATCCCGCAAGGAACTCGACGCCGCCCGCGTCGGCCTCATGGGAATCTCCGGCGGCGGCACCGTCACCTCGTTTGCCACCGCCCTCGAACCCCGCATCAAAGTGGCCATGATCAGCGGCTATTTGAACACGTTCAAAGATTCCATCGTCGCCATGTCTCACTGCATCGACAATTACGTGCCCGGCATTCTCAATTGGTGCGAAAACTACGATGTCGCCTCGCTCATCGCCCCCCGCCCGCTTTATGTCGAAAGCGGCGACCGCGACCCCATCTTCCCCGTTGCCGCCAGCAAATCGGCGTTTGCCCACGTGAAGCAGGTCTATACTGCGCTCGGCGTGCCAGACGCTGTTCAGCACGAGGTGTTCGAAGGCGATCACTTCTTCCATGGCGGCGCCGGCATCCCATTCCTCGCCAAGCATTTGAAGGCATGATGACTCCGCTGTTGTTCGCGTTCTTCGCCGCCATCGATCCCTGCGCCGTGCTCCCCGAACAGGACGTGCGTCAGATCTTTGAGATCCCCGATTCGCAACCCATCCGCGCCGTCCGCGCCGACAGTTGCAGCTATCTCTGGATGGGCCTTCCGCCCACCGGCCCCCAGTTGCGCGAAGCGCTGATGTCCGGCAAACGCCTCCCGCCCCGCGCCAACGAATCGTTAAGCTTCCGCATCGAACCCGTCTCAAACGCCGTCAAGGAACTTGCCGCCCGCTACGAAAAACTGACTAAAGGCTATAGCGTCGAAATCGATGGCCACCAGCGTCAGGTTCGCCCGCAGAATCTCGAATGGGTTCCCAATGTCGGCGAAAAGGCCTATTGGAACCCGGAACTGAATCAACTGGTCGTCGCCCGCAAAGGCGCCCTGCTCTCCATCGTCGTGCAGAAACGCCTGAAACCAGCCGACCTCGTCAACGCAGCCACCACCGCCGCCCAAGCCCTCCTCCGCCACTAACCAACATTAAATTGGTGCCAGGCACCAATTTAATGTTGGGGGGAGCGTTCGCGCAGCGCCCCGGGGCCTGTCTTGAGAACCGACGGCCGCCGGAAGCAGTAAAGACTTCCCTGCGTGCGCACATAGAGCGAATCACCCGCAATCGCCGGCGTCGCGAAAATCTCTTCCTCCATCGCCACCGAGTGGACCGCCTCCTCGCCCGCCAGCACCGTCATCTTGCCTTCCATGCTGGCAAAGTAGACATACTTGCCCGCCGCCACCGGCGAAGCATAGTAATCTCCCAGCGCCCCAGGCAGCCGGAACTCTTTCTTCACCGCCCCCGTCGCCGCGTCATAGATTCCCGCAACACCCCCATTCCGAACCGTGTAAACCAGTCCATTCGTTACCAGCGGCGACGGCACATTTGGCACGGCTCGCGTGGCACGCCATTCCACCGCCGTCTTCGTCAAATCTCCGCGGCCCCGCGGACGGAGGCAGAGCGTAGCCGACGGCTGCAACGCCTGCGTCCGGAACTCTGCCCATTCCGCCTCGTCGATCTGTTCGTCGCGGTTGCGGTCCACCGTCGGGAACACCGCGCGCGGCACCCCTTTCGCCTCGGCAAGCGCCAGCGCCTTGCCCCCGTTCAGCGCCGCGAATACCGGGATCTGCGACTCCTCCGCCATAGCGTTCACCGACAGCACAATCCGGTCCCCGGCCACGGCCGGCGAGGTCTTCGCCTGGCTCGGCAGCCCGGAAACCCACCACACTCGCTCCCCCGTTTGCAGCGAGTACGCCGAAAACTCGATATCCCCAAGCACACCCAGCACCGCCTCCTGCCCGCCCTCGAACAGCACCGGTGACGAATACACACCACCAACCGCGTCCGGCCGCGCCGTGCGCCAGCGCCTCTGGCCGTTAACCGCGTTAACGGCCAGAACGTAGCTGTCCCGCGCTTGATCGACCACCAGATAAACCGAATCTCCATGCAGCAGCGGCGACGCGGATACACCCTGCATACTGGCCATCGCCGCCAGCGGCATCGTCCACTCCGGCTTGCCATCCAGCGAGTAACTCGCCAGCCCGAATTCACTAAAAAACACCACCACCCGCTTCGAGTCCGCCGCCGCCGTTGGCGCCGCCGCGTCGTTCAATTTATGGCGCTTCTGCGTGTTCCGCCGCATAAGTTCCCGCCGCCACAGTTCCCGGCCCGTCCCCGCGTCGTAGGCCACCGTCAACAGCCGGTCGCCCTCATGCCCCGTGAGTAGCAGCCTGCCCGCCGCCACTACCGGTGACGACTTCCCCATCGGCGGCGTGGCCTTCCACGCAACATTCCGCGCCGGGCCGAACTCCACCGGCGGGCGCCCCTCGGCCACTCCCGTTCCATTCGGCCCGCGAAAGCCAGGCCAGTCCGCCCCGCTCACCAATCCCAATCCTCCGGCAACCACCAAGGCCAAGCGCATGCACGAATCCTATCACCTGTGAAAGAATAGGCGGCTTATGCCGTATCGCTACCGGATTCTCAGTCTTCTCTTTCTGCTGTCCATCATCACCTACCTCGATCGCGTGTGCATCAGCGTTTCCGGCAAGCGCATGCAGGATGAACTCTCCATCAGTACCGAACAGTGGGGCTGGGTGGTCGGTCTGTTCACGCTCTCCTATGCGGCATTTGAAATTCCGGCCGGCGTCTGGGGCGATAAGTACGGCCCGCGCAATATCCTCACGCGCATCGTCCTTTGGTGGTCCGCCTTCACCGCCATGACCGGGCTCACCTCCAACTACTACGTGCTCCTCGTCGTCCGCTTCCTCTTCGGCGCCGGGGAGGCCGGTGCCTATCCCAATATCTCCGCGATGGTCTCGCGCTGGTTCCCCACACATGAACGAGCCCGCGCGGTCGGCATCACTTGGATGGCCTCCCGCCTCGGTGGAGCCATCTCCCCGCTCCTCGTCGTTCCCATCCAGCAGGCCTACGGCTGGCGCTCAACTTTCTACATCTTCGGCGCCGTCGGCGTCGTCTGGTGCGTCTGGTGGTGGCTCTACGCGCGCGACAACCCGCGTGAAAAAGCCGGCGTTAGCGACAAGGAATTGGAACTGATCGGCGCCCCCAAAGTCGCCGCCGCCCACGTCTCCCTGCCCTGGAAACAGGTCATGCGGTCGCGCAACTTCTGGATGATCCTCGCCATGTACCACACCTATTGCTGGGGCTCCTACTTCTACCTCGGCTGGCTGCACACCTACCTGCAGCGCGGCCGCGGCTTCAGCGAGGATGAAATGAAACTCTGGTCCACACTTCCCTTCCTCTTCGGCGCCTGCGGCAATCTCTTCGGCGGGCTCTCCAGTGATTTTCTTTCCAAAAAATATGGCTTGAAAATCGGCCGCCGCGTCATCGGCTCGGCCGGCCTCGCCCTTTCCGGCCTCTTCATGCTCGGCACCTCGCAAGTGGAAAGCAAGGAGCTCGCCGTCGTCTTCCTCGCCCTCGGCTACGGCTGTATGGACTGCATGCTCCCGGTCTCCTGGGCGGTCTGTATGGACGTCGGCAAAAAATATGCCGGCGCGGTCAGCGGATCTATGAATATGGCCGGCCAAGTCGGCAGCTTCCTCAGCACGGTCCTCTTCGGGTACATGGTCACCTGGTTTGGCGGCAGCTACAACAAACCTCTCATCCCCCTCGCCTTGTGCCTGCTGGTCAGCGCGTTCCTCTTCACCCTGATCGATCCAACCAAGCAACTCGTCGACGAGAAGGCCGACGCCCCGAAACCGGATCCGGTCCTGGCGTAGGCCTCCCTTCTTCCGTTACAACTAGCTGTACTGCGCAACCCCGGCGGTCATTGTCGCCGGCGGAGCCGTGTCACGCAACATTCGGGCAATCAATAAAAGTTTCGCGTCCACTTCGCCCATCTTTTCCTCGATCAACGCCAGCCGCAAACGCAGCACATCGTCCGTTTCCGGCTTTCCGGATTGGCCCGTCAGCACCGCACAGCGGGCAAAATCGGAAATGCTTCGGGCGCCGCCCAATTCACAGGCCTCTCGCAGGCTCTGAAACTCGTCTTCGCTCACTCGGAAATTTACTAACCGGTTGCGTGGTTTTGTGACAGCCATTGTTCGTTACCTCTACTTGATAGTGGGCAGCGCCCGCCAAAAATCTCACCGCTGTTGGCGATTTGTGAAGAATCGGTACTACATCGCATCGAGGTACCCTATTTGAGGGTATTCTTTATTCTCAAGTTCTGCGTCTTGGCATCCTCCAGCTCCGGCAACTGTGTCTTCGTCGGCACAGAGAAGACTCGCGTCCTCATCGACACCGGGCTCAGCCGCCGCGAAACCGTCGCCCGCCTCGCAGCCATCGGCGAAAGCCTCGATACCATCGACGCCATCCTCATCACCCACGAACACTCCGACCACATCCTCGGCTTGCCCGTCGTCGGCCGCGCAGTCGGCAAACCCGTCTTTTGCACTCACTTGACCGCCGAAGTGCTCGATTGGGATGAAATACGCACGCCCAAGGAGACTTTCTCCGCCGGCACCGGCTTCCAGATCGGAGACCTGGAAATCGGCAGCTTTACCATCCCCCATGACGCTGTCGACCCCGTTGGATACACCGTGCGCGCCGCCGGCGTCCGCGCTGCCGTCGTCACAGACCTCGGCTACATGCCGGACTCCATCAAAATGCACCTGCGCGGCACAGATCTTTTATTGCTCGAATCCAACCACAACCTGGAGATGCTCAAGGTCGGCCCCTACCCGTGGTCCATCAAGCAGCGCATCATGGGCCGCAAAGGCCATCTTTCCAACGACGCCGCCTACGACTTCATCACCCAGGACATGGATACCTCCGTCTCCACGCTCATCCTCGGTCACCTCAGCGAGAACACCAACTACCCATCCCTGGTGGAACAAATGGCCGAACAGGCCCTCACCACCCGCGGTGTGAAGCCAAGACTCCACGTCGCCGAACCCAAAAAGCAAACCCCCGTCTTCACCTACTAGACTGGTAGGACGCATGATTGCACGGTACACCCGGCCCGAGATGGGCCGCATATGGAGTGATGAGAATAAGTACGCCTGCTGGCTGGAGGTGGAGGTAGCGGCAAGCGAAGCGCTAGCCGCCCTGGGTGAAGTGCCCCAGGATGCCGCGCGCGCCCTCCGCGCCCACGCCGCCGTGGACGTCGAGCGCCTCTTTGCCATCGAAAAGGAAGTGAAGCACGACGTCATCGCCTTCACCACCGCCGTGGCTGAGAAAATGGCCGCCGCCGGCGCCGGGGAAGCCTCCCGCTGGTTCCACTACGGCATGACTTCCAACGACGTCGTCGACACCGCCCAGGCCCTGCAGGTCAAACAGTCTGCGATGCTGCTCCTCGCCGGCGTTGAATCGTTAATGGCGTCGCTCAAGAAACGCGCCTTCGAATTCCAGAACACCGTCCAGATGGGCCGCACCCACGGCATTCACGCCGAACCCTACACCTTCGGTCTCAAACTCGCGCTCTGGTTCGATGAACTCCGCCGCAACCGCAATCGCCTCGCCAGCGCCGCCGAAGACATGCGCTGCGGTAAGATCTCCGGCGCCGTAGGCACCTTTGGCCACATCGGCCCGGAAGCCGAAGAGAGCATCTGCGAACGCCTCGGTCTGCGTCCGGCCCCCATCGCCTCGCAGGTTATTAGCCGCGATTCACACGCCGCCTTTATCAACGCGCTCGCCCTCGTTTCCGCAACCTGCGAGAAAATCGCCATGGAAATCCGCCACCTCCAGCGCACCGAAGTGCGGGAGGCTGAAGAGCCATTCGCCCCCGGCCAAAAAGGCTCCAGCGCCATGCCCCACAAGCGCAATCCTGTCACCTGCGAACAGATTTGCGGCCTCGCGCGCGTGGTGCGCGGCAACGTCCAGGCAGCGTACGAGAATATCTCCCTCTGGCACGAACGGGACATCTCCCATTCTTCAGTCGAGCGCGTCATCCTCCCCGATTCCTGCATCCTCACCGACTACCTCGTCGCCAAAACCATCTGGCTCGTCGACGGCATGAGAGTCAGCCCCGAACGCATGCTTCGCAACCTGAACCTGACCCAGGGACTCATCTTCAGCGGACAATTGCTGCTCGACCTCGCCTCCGCCGGTATGCTCCGCGAACAGGCCTACAAATTGGTGCAATCCCACGCCATGAAGAGTTGGGAAACGGAGGCGAACTTCCGCGCCGCCATCGAAAACGATCCCGACGTTCGCCGCCATTTGAGCCTCGAAAAAATCGAAGCCGCCTTCTCCATGGATCGCCAGTTGGCCAACGTCGGCAAAATCTTCGCAAGGGTGTTTAAGGAATGATCGTCAACCCCGCTCTCGAACAATACATGGCGGACCTGCTGCCCGCCAGAGATCCGCTTCTGGCCGAAATGGAGGCCTACGCCTACGCCAACAAGATCAACATCATTGGCCCGGGCTGCGCCTCCATCCTCGCCCAGTTGGTCCTGCTATCCGGCGCCCGCCGCATCTTCGAGCTCGGCTCGGCCATCGGGTATTCCACTATCTGGCTCGCCCGCGCCGCCGGCCCCGGCGCCGAAATCCACTATTCCGACGGCGACCCCGCCAACGCCAGCCGCGCGCGCGACTATTTCACCCGCGCCGGCTTGGCGGACCGCATCACCGTCCACACCGGCGACGCGCTCACCGCCCTCGCCTCCACCACCGGCGAGTTCGACATGATCTTCAACGATGTCGACAAAGAAGGCTACCCCGATGTCCTCGACGTCGCCCCGGACCGCGTTCGCCCCGGCGGCGTCTTCGTTACCGACAATACGCTCTGGAAGGCCAAAGTCCTCGATCCCCAGGACGATGAGACCGAAGGTGTCGACACATTTAACCGCCGTCTCTTCGCCGATCCCCGCTTCCTCACAAGCCTCATCCCACTCCGCGACGGCATGACCCTAGGCATAAAACTACGGCGGCAATAGGAGTATCGTCTAGGTGGTTTTGGTACCGGACATCGAAACACCTCCCTCCGGCGAAAATTTCATTATCGATAGTTAATTCCCGATAACTGACAAGTTTATTGTTTTCAACCTTTTAAGAATCGCACAGGCCGCCATTTACATATGTAACAGGAAAAGAACTAGTCCGTGCCTCAATTTGGTACTTGGAAAAAATCGTATATCTCCTACACTGGTGTTGGAGACCTTGATGGCTGCAGCCAAATGTCCAGTATTCCCCACGCCGAGTGCCTTTGAAATGGCGAAGGTATTACTTGTGGATGACGATCCGGCCTCGCGACTGACCCTGCAAACGGTCTTGCGCGCGGGAGGCTACGGTGTGGACACAGCGGCGTCAGCGGCGGAGGCCATCGCGAAGATGGACATGAAGGAGTACTCCCTTATTTTGAGCGACTTGCACATGGAGTCGTTCGAAAGCGGTTTGCGCGTCGTGGCCCATGCCCGCGGGCTGGACTACCGTCCGGCAACGGCGATTCTTTCCACCTATCGTCCCGAACAGTACGAAGCGGCAAAAATGGCCGGCTCCATGCTGATTGAAACCGAAAACATTCCGGAACTCCTCGGTCAGGTAGCCGGCATGATCTCGGACCGCGCCACGCGCCGCCTCAGCCGCAGCATGCGCGCTCGCAACTAAGGCCCGTCGCAAGGCACGGCTCGGTTAGGTCGCCGTCAACTGAAGCAACGCTCGGATAGCCCCGTGCGAATCCGCCTGCCGATTCCCCGTGTGGGTTTCCAGGCCAATATGGCCCTCATAGCCATCCCGTCGCAACGCCTGTAGAGTCGATTTCCAATCCACCTTCTCCGGGCCGTTTGGCAGAATTCCCTTCCCCTTCACCTGAACATTTAGGATCCTCCGCTTCGGCAGTAGCGCGTATCCGTCCGGGAACGCCGTCTCGAACCGGACGGCGTTGCCCGGGTCCCAGTTCAGGCCGAACCATTCGCTCGGAATCAGCTTGGCGAACTCCGCCATCTCCCGGCACGTGTTCACGTTGCACGACGCCTCGTTTTCCAGCAGCAAACGAACCCGCGCCTTGGCCGCCATTTCCACCATCGGCCCAATCGCATCGGCGATCTGCTGGTAGATCGCCCGCGGCACGGCCACACGCCGGAACGCGAAACAGCGAACCTGCTCGCAGTTCACCGCATGGGCAAGTTCCAGCACGCGCTTCAGATCCTCCATCCGGCGCCCATAGCGCCCCCATTCGGCGGCCCCCGGCGGCTTCTCCGGCACCGTTCCCGGCAGCGGCGCCGCCAGCAGGCCGCTGTCAATGAAGGAGACCTTGACGCCTTGCTCCTTGCACTCGCTGGCAAAATTCTTTTGCCCCGTCGCGGGCAGATCCCAGTAGCCGCGCTTGCTGCCTGGCACGTTTCGCAATTCAATGGCCCGCAGCCCATACTGACGGCAAAACGCGAACGCCTCCGCCTCGGTATGGGCGATCTCATCGGTAATGGCGCTCACCGGCAACCGGGGCCGCGCCAGCGCCATCGCCAGAACCGTGCGGCGCGTCAGCATCAGAATGTCATGCGGAACTCAAGGTAGATCACCCGGGGCGAATTGTTCTGCGCCGGCGCCAGTTGGCCGAAGTTCGCGCTCGTCACATTCGGCGCCCCGCCGTTCAACTGCGTGAAATAGGGCCGGTTGAATGCATTAATCGCGTCGGCGCGCACCTGGGTCTTCAGCTTCTCGAAAATCACGAAATCCTTCGAGAGTGAGAAATCATAGTTGGCCACCCCCATGTACCGCACATCGGGGAAGCGCGTCGGAAAGTTCCGCAGCGTGAACGGCGCCGGACCCGCCACCCGGGGGAATAGCGATGTATCGAACCAGCGGGTCAATGTGCGCTCGTCGCTCGAAAGCTTCGCGCTCCGCGCCGCAAGCGGGGCTGCGTTCGGGAAATCGATCGGGAACCCGCCCTGCAATGTAATGTTCCACCCCAGCCGCCAGTTGCCCAGCAGTGCATTGCCCACCGGGTGCATCTGGTTCAGGAACGAGCGGTTCCTGCCGAACGGAAGTTCGTAGGTACCAAGGATGGCCAGTTTCTTGCTGACATCGAAAATCGTCAGCCTCCGCTCCAGCACCGGATTCAGAATATCGGCCGCGCTAATGTCCTGCGCGTTCAGCGGAAGCAGCGCCTCAATCGTCTTCCCGGCAAAGTAGTTCACCTGCAAGTTGACACCATTCGCAAACCGCTTCTTTGCCGACACCTGCAGCGAGTTATAGTCGTTCCGCCCGGCGGGGATGTTCGTTGCCGTCACGCCAGAATACTGTGGAAACGCAACTAGCAGGGACTGGCGCGGAATCGTCGCCCCGTTCAGGGCCGCGTTATTCGGCAACAGCCCGGCGAGCGGATTCGTCACCCGGTCCGAATAGTAGTTCGCCGCCCTGCCAAGTTCGGAAACCGGAATCGAATTCAACTGGCCTGCAATCGGGAGCCCGGTCGTAAAGTTCCCAACATAGGACGCATCCAGAAAAATTCCGAAGGGCAGTTCTCGCTGGAAGCCAAAGGACACCTGCTTGGAAATCGGCAGCGGCCGCGCATTGTAGCCGAAGTTCAGGCCCAGGCCCAGATCGGTGGAAAGCCCCTGCGCGGCCCCGATGGGCTTCAGAATCCCGTTCGGGAATGGGTTGGACATGGATGCCGTCGGGGTCAGGTTGTCCACTGTCGTGATCACCGGCGTCGTTCGGCTAAAGCCCGTGGTGCCCCCCAGCGCCCACTGGCCCAGCGTATACAGGCCGAAGCCGCCGCGCAGAACGGTTTTGCTGTTCAGTGCGTACGCCGCGCCAATCCGGGGCTGAAAGTTATTCCGGTCGGGCGCAAAGGCGTAGCGGGCGTCGCCGCTTTTCCCGGCAAAGGTAAGGCCGCCCGTCAGTGCGCGGCAGGCGCCGCAGTTTTCAATCCCGGGCTTTCCCGCTACCTGGGAAGCGATCGGACTCGGTTGGTCAAACGCGAAGCCCGTCGTCATCTGGTTATAGCGTTCGGCCACTGGGCTCTCGTAATCCCAGCGAAGGCCCAGATTCAGCGTCAGCCGCCGGTTAATCTTCCAGTCGTCCTGGAAGAAGAAGGAGTAGTATTTGGCGCGATAGGCCGGCGTGATCGGCAGCGTCAGCGAACCGCTGGTAGGGTAGCCAAGCAGCGCGCTGGCTATCTCATTTCCCGATAGCGCGTCGGCACGGTTCGGATCCGCCTGCGTCCACAGCTTCGTGAAGGCAAACGAACCGCCCGCCGGGCCGAAGTTCAGATTCGTCGTTCGAAAATCCCGCAACTCCACACCGAATTTCATCACGTGATTGGAGATCACTTTGCCCCCGGATGCCGCCAGCGTGTAAGTATCATCGCCCTGCACGGAGGGTCCGGCGCCCTGCGATTGATAGGTGCCCATCGTTACCTGCGGATACTGCGGTCGCGAAAACTGCGACACCAGCGACGCCGGAAAGCCGAGCGACACCGGATCGAAATTCGTCGTCTGTTCGTTCCCCGAAAGGTTCTCCAGCCGGGAGAAGCCGGCCCGCAGATTGAATGTCGTGGAGGCGTTAATCGTGCGCGTCCAGTCAAGCGTCAGCGTGCGCCCCCGCCGGCCGCGCGGCAGGATTGTGCTGACTTCGGCCGGGCTGTTATCCGGGTAGCGTTGATCACAGCAGCGGATCATGTTCGTCTCGCCATACCGGCCAAAATAGGCGTTCTTCGTTCCCGTGCGAAGGTCGATCCGGCCCGTCCACTGCCACAGCTCCCCCTTGTTGTTCGTCGCCTGGAAGAAGTTATTGATGCGCGCGGGGCCGTCGCCTTGCTGTGTGGGATTGGGGTAGTAGCTGACGATCTTAGCGCCCACCGGATTGATCTGATTCGACGGAATGCGGTTGCCGGCGAACGGCGAGCGGACAAACGTGTTGCCGGAAGCACGTGTGGTCATCGGGTCGTAGATCACAACCCGTTGCCCGTTGGCCGCCAGCAGGTTGGAAAAGTCGCCGGTCTTCATCTCCGCCAGCGGCGTGGTCCACTGCGTCGTGTACAGCGAATTCGTCGGGCTCGCGTCATAGCTCAGCATATAGAACAGCCGGTTCCGTCCATCGAAAAGCTTCGGAATCCACACCGGACCGTTCGTTTGAAAACCGTAATTATGATAGGTGTTCGTCGGCCGCGCTATGTTATTCCGGTTGTTTGACCAGCTATTGGCCCCCAGCCGCTGATCGAAGTAACGGTCAAACACCGCTCCATGAAACGAGTTCGATCCGGACTTCGTCGTCGTCGTGATGATGCCGCCGCCGGTGCGGCCGTACTGCGCGTCGAAAATGTTGGTCAGCACACGGAACTCCTGCACCGATTCGAGCGACGGAATCATAATAACCTGCCGGTCGCCCTTCGTGGCGCTCGTGCCATCAATCAGGACGTCCGTGTTCGAATCCGTGCCGCCCGTGCCGCTTGCCGCCCCGTTGATCGCCGTCCGCGAGTTTGCCAGTCCATCCAGCGAAATTTCCGTCCCCTGCGCCGTCGATGGCTTGTGGACGCCCGGCATTGAAAATGCCACGTTATATACGTTGCGGCCCGCGTTCGGAACGCCTGCCAGCAGTTCGTTATCCACAATGCCGCCGCGCGACGCCGTCTCCGTTTCCAATTGCGACATCTGCGCGGTCACCGTTACCTTGTCCGTGATCGCTCCCAGTTCGAGCCGCACATCCAGGCCGACGCTGGTGCTGATCTGCAACTCCACGTTCTCGCGAACGTACTGCTTGAATCCGGCGGCCTCCACCGTCACAACGTATTTGCCGGGAATCAGGAAGGAGATCGAGTATCGGCCCGTGTCATTGGACGTCACCTCGGTAGCGGCGTTGTTCTGCGTATTCACGGCGCGCACCTTCGCCCCTGCAACGCTGCCCCCGGTAGGATCCGTAACCGTCCCGGCAAGCGTGGAGCGGAAGTCCTGCGCAAAGAGCGTGGACAAGAAAGCCAGCAGAATTAGGTAGCGCATAAGGGGTGCCTATACGCTATCGCTTCCCGTAAGTGGCAGTCAACGGAGTTGGCCGAGCACCGCGCCCGTTAGGTCCGCAGCCGCCTGCGACGTGTAGGGAGAAACACGCGGCTCGTAGCCGCCCAGCTTCAGTTCCTTCGGCGTCAGCAGGTACCCCAGCCAGCCATTTGTGTACCCAAAGTAGAACGTATTCTTGTACTTTGATTGCTCCCGGACACCCATCGCCACTTCGCAGAACAGTTCAATCGGCGCCGACCAGATCGCAATGTCCTTCGTGAGTTTCAAAAACCGGATCGGCAAGCGCACGTTGCCGTCGGGGGCATATGCCTTCAGTTCATCCGGAAACGTCAGGCCCGCCCGTCGGGGGGTCACGACATCCGTGGCCTTCGCGGCGAGAGTAAGGTTCTTCACCGTGGTTTGCAGTTGCCGGTTCGCGTCCAGAATCCGGTCGCCAAGCAGCACGCGGAACTGCGAAAGGTGGCCGGACTTGAAGTCCGGGTAGACGCTATAAATGGGCGCCTGATCGCCCGCCGCGCCGTTGATAAACAGCAGCGGAGCGCCCGTCTTCGCCTCCACGTATTCACTCACCACGCCGGGAGCGTCTCCAGAGATTTGCAGATTCTGCCCTCCCAGCACGGTGCCGTGAATGGGGTAGTTGGCGATCAGGACCATTGGCGTGTTGTCCACCTTGTCGATCCGCAACAGCCCCAAACGGCGGTCCACCGGGCCATCGGGATTCAGCCCAAGGAAGGTCTCGCCTTCCACATCCCGGGCGCGGCGATTGATGTTCGCGTAGGAGACGCCCCAGGTAACGCCAAGCTTGGCCGGTTGCAGTTTTTGCCTCGCTTCCGCCACGGCGTCGAGCAGCGCCGCTTCCACCATGTTGGTGTAAGTGGGGTCCACTTTGTGCGTGTAGCGGTCACCAAGAAAAGCAACAGCCAAGCCCGGCGGGCCCACCTCTGGAGCGGAGTGCGTATGCGTGAACGACCACCAGAAGTGGACGGGTTTGATTCCGGTTCGTTTTTCGAGCGCTGCCGCCACTTTCTCGTACTCAACCGGCGAAACCAGGCAAATGTCCGAACTGACAAGGGCGAATTGCGACTTGCCGTCATCCAGCAACACGACTCGGTGGAAGATCTTGTCATGAACACCGGTCGACTGGCGCGCGCCATAGCCAAGCAGCCACTGGGGGCTATTGGGCGTAATGTCAACCTTCACAACGGCGGCGCGAAATTCGGCGAATAAGGCGGACGCGGCAAGCAGGAACAGAAGGGGACGCATGATGGTCTACTGTATCGCGCGACAATGGTGGCAGCAGCCATGACGTCATTTTTCTTGCTTCTCGCCGCGGCCAATCCGCTTCTGCTCACCGAACACGAGGTGCCCGAAAAACCGATTCCCTTCGCGCAGATTCGGCCGGAGCATATAGGCCCCGGACTTGAGGCGCACTTGGCCGAGGCGCGGAAACGCCTGGAGGCGTGGAAGAAGCAAACTTCTCCAGCCACGTTTCAGAACACCGTGGTCGCCTTCCGGGACCTGGACCGGGATCTCGCCTTCGCCTTGAACATCGTGCGGACCATTGAATCCACCGCTACCACGCCAGCTTTTCAAAAAGCCATCGCGGCCTCCGTGCCGCCAGCCATGGCCTTTCGCCAGGCGTTGCCCATGGACCCGGAAGCCGCGGCGCGGATCGGCGCCTTCGCGAAAACCGCGGAAGCGAAGGCGTTAACCGGAGCGGACCGGCGGCTACTGGAAGTGACGCAGGAAGCCTTCCGGCGTAACGGCGCGCAACTGGCGCCGGAGACGCGAACGCGCCTGAACGGAATCAACCGCGAGTTGCAGCAGCTCTCTTTGCGGTTCGGAGCGAACCTGACGCAAGCAACCGCGGCGTGGGAACACTATGTAACCGATGAAACGGGGCTGCGCGGATTGCCGGCGTGGCTAAAAGCGGCTGCCAAAGCCGACGCGGCGAAGCGGGGAAAGCCGGGCTGGCGATTGACGCTGCAAGCACCGGTGGCCTCGGCGATCGCGTCACAGGCCGGCGACGCGGCCCTCCGGCAGCGCGTCGCGTTTGCCGCCGCCACCCTGGCGAGCGACGTGAACACGCCGCTGGCGGACCGGCAACTCGCACTGCGCGCGGAGAAGGCGAAGCTGCTGGGGTACGCCTCCTTCGCCGACTACCAGACCGAAGACCGCATGGCCGGAAGCGGAGCCAATGTTCTTGGGTTCCTGGGCAAACTGGAGACGGCGGCGCGGCCGGCGGCAATGCGCGATCTCACGGAATTGCAGGCCTTCCGCCGCGAATTGGAAGGGCCGGCCGCGCCAGCGTTGCAGCCGTGGGATGTGGTCTACTACGCCGACAAGCTGTCCAGAAAGGTAAATGGAATCGAGCAGGAACAGCTCCGTCCGTACTTCCCGCTGGAGCGCGTCCAAGCGGGCCTGTTCGCCTTTGTGCGCCAGCTCTATGGGTTGGAGTTCACCAAGGTGGAGAACACCGAAGTGCTCGACCCGAGCGTGACCTATTACCGGGTCAGCGAGGGCGGCAAACCGGTCGCATACCTGTACATGGACCTTTTCCCGCGAGAGACCAAGCGCGGCGGCGCGTGGCAGAACTCAATGATCACCGGCTATCCGGGACGCCCGCATGTGGGTGGCATCTACGCCAACATCACGCCGCCATCGCCCGGACGCCCGGCGCTGCTGACACACCGGCAAGTGGAAACGCTCTTCCACGAAATGGGCCACTACTTGCACCTGGCGCTGAGCCGTGTACCGCATCCTGCCATCGGGGGAACCACCGTCGCCTGGGACTTCGTCGAACTACCGTCGCAATTGATGGAAAACTTCCTGTATGAGAAGGACGTGCTCGCTGCGATCTCCGGCCACTACGAGACGGGAGAGAAACTCCCGGACGCCTACATAGAGGGCCTCCGCAAGTCCCGCACCTTTCGCGGCGGGACGCGTCTGCTGAGCATGACCGGGCAGAGCACCATGGACATTCTGCTGCATAGTGAGTACAAATCCAACGACGCGCCCGGCGGGTTGCGGCAATACGCACGGCGCATTTTCGACCGCTACCTGCCGGTGCCGCCGATTGCGGAAGCGAACCCGGTGTCCTCGTTTACCCACCTTTTCAGTGGCGCATATGGGGCGGGCTACTACTCGTATCTTTGGTCGAACATGCTGGATTCCGACGCCTATACGGTGTTCGGCGCGGGCGTGCCGGCGGCGGCAAAACAGTTTCGCGGCCAGGTGCTGGAGCGCGGCAACAGCGCCCCCGCGATTGAGATATTCCGCGGCTTCGCCGGACGCGAGCCGGACGTGAAGTCACTGCTCCGCAAGTACGGTGTGGACTGAACCTGCTTCGCCTTCAGTTCGTTGGCGAAGCTCTCGGGGTTCCTGGGCAAACTGGACGGGGCCGCGCGTACAAGCCGGGCGATTCGCGTTAGTGCGGCAACTCTGCGGCTACGAGTTCGCCATGATTACCGGCCGTCCCGGACGGCCGAGGAGAAGTGGCAGCTACGTCAAACCCACGCCGCCGTCGCCGGACCGCCCAGCGTTCCTGACACACCGGCAACTGGAGACGCTGTTCCACGGGATGGGCCTCTGCTTACGCCTGGCGTTGAACAGCTTGGGACCTCGTGGAACGGCCACCCCAGGTGACCTGCCTTTCGCAGCGCAGCCGCATAACCCGGGAATGTAAGGCTTCCCATGCCGGGAAGCAATGGAACGTAAGGAAGCCGTCTTCGCAAAACCGCACAGGAAGGACCGACCCTCTTTCCCATGGCCGGATCATCTGGCGGTCTGCGGAAGAGTTGTTTCTACGGGCAACCAATCGATAAGTGGCAAGGACCACCGCTCCTTCCGCGTAGTGGAAAACGAACCTGCCCGCGGCGGCAGAACAGCTTCGCGGCCTGGTGCTGGAGCGCCGCAACAGCGCTCACGCGATGGAGATATTCCGCGGCTTCGCCGGGCGCGAGCCGGACGTGAGGTCATCGCTCCGCAAGTACAGTGTGGACTGGACCTATTTCGACTTCAGTTCGTTGGCTATGATGGGGCCAAGCTGACTCAATTCAAGCGCGCCCTGGTATTTCTTGCCGTTGATGTAGATGGTGGGCGTGGCGCTGACAGCGGCGCGGGTGCCGTCGGCTATGTCCCGGTCAACGGCCGCCTGGGTCTCGGGAGCGTCCAGGAGTTTGGTGAATCTGGACATGTCGAGACCAAGTTCCTTGGCCCATTCAAGAACGGTCTGGCGATTGATGGCCCGGTGGTTGGCGTACATTTTGTCGTGCAGCGGCCAGAACTTGCCCTGCGCGTGCGCGGAGAGCGAGGCGCGGGACGCAAGGGCCGCCTGGGAGTGCTGGTCGAGCGGGAACTGTTTGTAGACAAGGCGGACGTCGTTAGGGAAGGCCTTCAGAACGGCTTCGAGTTGCGGGATGGCCTTGACGCAGAAAGGGCACTGGAAGTCGGAAAACTCGACGATGGTGACGCGCGCGTTGGCGGGGCCCTTCACAGGGGCGCCAAGAAGGTTGATGGTGACAGGATCGAGAAGTATACGATTGCGCTGGGCGCCCGCTTTGACGAGCGGCGAGGCCGCGAGTTCCTGGCGGATTTGCGCTGAGGTTTTGCCCGCGGCGGCGGCGGTGACCACTAAGTTAGCAAGTGCTAGGCTTTGGGAGCAGGCGGGGTCCTCGACGCGGCATTGCGCCAGTTGCATCGGGCACCCGCAAGGGCATTCCGAGCCGCGGAGGACCCCGAGCGCGACCTTCTGCTGGGCCGGGGTCAGCCGCTTCATGTCGACGCCGTTGAGGGTAGTGGCCGATTGCCAGTTGGAGGGAGGCTGGGCGAACAAGGCGGCGGCGAATACGGAGAAGCCGAGGAGATGGCGCATGAAGATTATTATGGGGGATCTTGGTCGTGATGACAGCATTGGCTTCGCGAAAGGATCCAGCGATGCGAAGGCGCGGCGAACACTTGAGCGATTCGGCGTTTTATCAATTAGGAATCGGGAAGCGGGTCTTCGGGCATGGTTGACGTTTCCGGTGGAGGCACTCGACAGGAAGAATCGTGCAGTTACCGGATACGCGGGGTTGGCGATCACGGGACGATGCGAGCCGGTGACGGTAAATGAGGATGAGTTTGAGTATTTGAAGTCTCCGGGCGGATGGTTCGCACACAGTAAGGGACTCCGTGTCGCAACTGCGTGGCGGGATGGATCGGATATCTTTGTCGGGGCTGACGCCAAGACAGGTTTTGTCGTCGAGACGCGGTGAATAGCGGAACTGCTCCGGCGCATCGGGGGTAACAACTGTCGCTTAGAGACGGTGGCCGATATTCGTATCCCCCCCTGCACGGCTGACGTTTGTTAGGGAACGACCCCAGGGATCGGTCAACCCCGCGGCAAGTGCGTTCGTGGAAGAACCGCTTCCAACAGAGTTCTGGCGGGAAGTTCGGGAGTTGGCCGCCGACGGCGCAGCGTTGCTCGGGGTTGCCGGTTTGGCGCCGGACGCGGTGATCAACGCGGTTGGTGCGAATATTCACGAATATCGGCCGCTGGCCGGAGCGGCATTGCTGAATTGTGCGTTTGCGCCGGGTTACCTTTGTGGCGAGCCGGTCAGGCGAGCCACCGGTGGAGTCGGGTCGCGTTGGTCGCTGCGGATGGACGCCGCGACTACGCACTCGTACCAATGGATAGTGCGGTAGCGCTGTTCCCAGACGCCTTCCTTCGACGGCTTTTGGAGAACGAGAATCTACCGGACAATTCGATTCTTCGTTTTCTCATGGTTTTCACGGGCAAACTGCCTCCGGCCAACGGCGGATCCGATTCCCGCTGGGAAGGAAAGCCGCGGCGCTCACCAAGAGTTGACCACGTCGAAAACACACGTTACCACCTGGTACGACATCGCGAGCGTCAGTACATCACCCGCGCCGCAAGCGCATAGGTTTTTTAGCCGGTTTGGCGTCGGCATTCTCAGCCGCGACTGGTGGACAAGTCTCGGTGAGCAGGGGTGCGTCATTTCCCGCGAGTTCCAACGGAAAGAAGCGAACAAACGCGACGCCCGGTGCGTAGAAGCTTCTGATGATGGATTCGATCCTTCGCGACATACGGATGGCGGTTCGGGCGCAAATGCGGGATAGGGGATTTACGGCGGCCGTGGTTGTCACGCTGCTGGTTTGTGTGGCAGCGAACACGTTGACGTTTGCGGTGGTGAACTCCGTGCTGCTCCGGCCGCTCCCGGTGCCGGAGGCGGAGCGGATCGTAATGATGTCGAACCTGTATCCGAAGGCTGGCGTGGCCGAACTAGGCGAGAGTTCCGCACCGGATTACCTGGACCGGCGGACCGGCATAGCGGGGTGGACCGATGTGGCGCTATTCCGGCCGCGGTCGCGCACCTTGGAGGTGAATGGTGTGGCGGAGCGGATCGAAGGCATGGTGGTGACGCCGGGCTTCTTCACACTGGTCCGGACGCCGCCGGCGCTGGGGCGGGGATTCGAAGAGGCCGACACGGCGGCCGGCAACGACCGGAAAGTGATTCTAAGCGACGGGCTATGGCGGCAGTTGTTCGGCGGGCGGGCCGACGCCGTTGGACAGACTCTCCGGATGGACGGCCGCAGCTACACGGTGAGCGGTGTAATGCCAGCGGGATTTCAATTCGTGAACCCCAAGGCGCAGCTATGGATGCCGCTAGCATTGACGGACTCCGAAAAGCGGGAATACCACTCGAACAACTACACGCTGGCGGGAAGGCTGCGCCCGGGAGTAGGACTTGAACAGGTGCAGGCGCAGGTGGATGCGATGAACCGAGCGAATATCGAGCGGACGCCGCACCTAAAGGAACTACTGCTGACGGCCGGATTCCACTCCAAAGTGGAACTGCTGCAGGACCGCCTGGTGAAAAGTGTGAAGAATGTTTTATACCTACTGTGGGGCGCGGCGGTGCTGGTGCTTTTCATTGGAGCGCTGAACGTAGCGAACCTGTCAATGGCGCGCCTGGCGGCGCGCCGGAAAGAGATTGCGACCCGGCTGGCGCTGGGGGCGGGGCGCGGGCAATTGATGTGGCAATCGGTGGTGGAGAGTGTGATGGTGACGGGTGCGGGCGGAGCGCTGGGAGTGGGAGCGGCGTACCTGTTACTGCCGGTGCTGGCGACGGTCGGGATCGATCAGTTGCCGCGCGCCGGCGAGGTACAGATTGACGGGTTCGTGGCGCTGGTTTCCCTCGCGATGGCGGCGGCAGTGGGGGTGGCGATGGGGCTGCTGCCGGTAACGAACCTGTTTCCGGCAAGCCTGAGCGAATCACTGCGGGAGGACAACCGGACGGGGACGAGCGGAAGGGGAACAAAGCGGCTACGGCAGGGGCTGGTGGTGGCCGAGGTAGGGTTCGCCTTCGTGCTGCTGGTGGGGGCGGGAGTATTTTTGCTGAGTTTCCGCAACCTGCTGGCGGTGAACCCGGGATATGCGCGGGAGGGAGTGCTGACAGCGTCGACGAGTGCGCCGGCCGCGCGCTATGACGACAACGCGAAAATACGGGCGCTGCAGGAGCGGCTGCTGCGTTCAATACGGGAGTTGCCGGGTGTAGTTGCGGCTGGGGCGACGACGAATATCCCCCTGGGCGGGAACTACAGCGACGGAGTAATCTTCGCCGAAGGGTATGAACGGAAGCCGGGCGAGTCTGTGATTTCGCCGCGAAACGTGCGGGTGACGCCGGGGTATTTTGGCGCGATGGGAATGGGGATGGTCCGCGGGCGGGAATTCAATGAGCGCGACGATGAGAAGGGCGAGCGGACCATTATTGTTGACGAACAACTGGCGCGGCGGTTCTGGGGCGAGCGGGACCCGGTGGGGCAGCGGATGTACCGGCCCAATGACAGTAGCGATATGCTGCCCAACGCGAAGACAGAATGGATGCGGGTGGTGGGCGTGGTGCGGCGCGTGCAGCAAGCGAGCCTGGCCGATGGCGCGGGTGTTGGGATGTACTATATGCCGATGGCGCAGCGGCCGGAGCGTTTTTTCACTTTGGCGGTGCGGACGGCGCCGGGCGCGGGCGAATCGGGACGGGCGATGCGATTGGCGCTAAGGACGATTGACCCGGAGATGGCGATGTTCGATGTGAGAACGATGGAGGAGCGGCTGGACTTGTCACTGGGACCGCAGCGAACGTCGATGACGCTCGCGATGGCGTTTGGAGCGGTGGCTCTGTTCCTGTCGGCGACGGGAATTTATGGCGTTCTGGCCTATTTGGTGACGCAGCGGCGAAGGGAGATCGGGATTCGAGTGGCACTGGGAAGCAGCGCGGGGAAAGTAGTGGAACTGGTGCTGCGCGAGGGGCTTGGGCTGGTGGCGTTCGGGCTGGTGACGGGTCTGGCCGGGGCAGTGGCGATGCAGCGAGCGGTGGCGAGTATTGTGTTCGGCGTGCAGCCATTGGAGCCAGTCATCTTGGCTTCCGGGATGGTGACGCTGACAGTGGTGGGGCTGGCGGCCTGCGTGCTGCCAGCGCGGCGGGCGTTGCAGGTGGACCCGGTACAAGTACTGCAGGAGTAGCTGCCTCTGGAGAGGATAACGCTCGCGAGCTGCTGCGGGCTCCGGTGCGGGTGCGGAGTGAATACTTGGCGTATAGTCTAAGTCATGCGGATTTTCTGGGTGATCTGTGCGGCTGGCGGTCTTTTTGCACAGGGGTTGACGGTGGAGGCGCCAGAACGGACGCTGCCGGCCCATGTGGCGGAGAAATTGAGTGCCTCGGACCGGGTGCTGTTTGGGCGCATGATGCGGGCCGGGCTGGAGGCGGCGTGGTCGGCGGTGACAGCGGAAGGGTATCCGCTGTGCTTCATCAATGAACTGAAGCCGCTGCATGACGACCGGCGGATGGTGGGGCGCGCGCGAACGGCGCGGTATCTTCCAAACCGGAAGGACTTGCGGGAGAAGATCTACGGGGCGGGCCCGCAGTTGAACTACAGAACGGCGGAAGAGGCGCAGCCGGGAGATGTGCTGGTGATGGATGCCGGCGGAGAGACGCGGTCAACGGTTTCGGGCGCGATGGTCACGACGCGGTTTCTAATGCGGGGCGGAGCGGGCATGGTGGTGGACGGTTGCATGCGCGATGTGCCGGACTTGGCGGCGATGCCGGCGAGTTTCTACTTGCGGTGCGGTCATGCTTCGAGCGTGAGCCCGCTGATGATGAGCGTGGACTACCAGGTGCCTGTACGGATTGGAGGAGTGACGGTGGCGCCGGGAGATTTGTTGATTGGCGAACGGCACGGGGTGTTGGTGATTCCGGCAGCGATTGCGGATAAGGTGCTGGACAAGGCGTTGGAGCACGACGAGCAGGAGCAGTTTCAGCGGAAGCTGCTGTTAGAAGGCGAACCGATCTACGGTGTGTATCCGAACCTGAATGAGGCGAACAAAAAGAAGTTCGACGCCTGGCGGAAGAAATAGCGCGAGTTCTAGTATTCGATCATGCGGGGCAGCGTTTTGGCTTCGGCGACCCAGCGGGTGACTTCGTTTTCCGAGGGGACGCGGCGAGTGAGTGACTTTTCCTCGTTGACGGCAGCCATGCGCTTGGCGAGGTTTTCGGCGTTACGCTGGGCGAGTTCCGGAACCGTGTCGACTCCAGCGGCTTCGAGGAGTTCGGCGAATTCGGAGCCGACGCCATTGATGCGGAAGAGGTCGACCATGTTGGTGAACTTGAGGATCTGCTTTTCACTGAGCCCAGTGGACTCGGCGAGGGCTTTGCGCTGGGCTGGGGTTTTGGCGCCTTCGAGGAGCGCATCGGTGGTGGCGACTCCGGCGCCACGCAGCTTTTCTCCGATGGCGGGGCCGATGCCTTCCACTTCTTCGATCTTATGGTTTGCCATGATCCTATTCCTTTCCTTACAGCTTGAGTTCCCAGCCCTTGCGGAATTCGGGGCGGAGGAGTTTGTTGGCCGCTTCACTGTTGGTAAAGCGCATCGCCTTGCTATCCCACATGAGCTTGCCGGGGACGCGGAAAGCGATAACACCAAGGAGGACCCACTCGGCGTAGGGGACGGAAATGCTGAAGTCTGAGCAGGACATATCGCCGCCTTTGCAGGCGCGGACCCAATCGGTCATGTGGCCTGGCGAACGGGTGAGGAGTGGCGGAGGAAGGGTGTAGTCCTTCCAGCGGTTTTCGGGAAGGAGTTTGACGCCTTCGCCGCGTTCGACGGTTGAGAGCAATCCTTTAGAACCGACAAAGACGGCGCCATTGCCGGTGAGAACGCCGGGCTTGGGTTGGGGGCGAGGGCCCTGGTCGCCGAAGACTTTGACGCCGGGGCCGCCGGCGCCGATGCGTGGGGCGTTTGGATCGCGATTGGCGAAGGCGCGGCGGGCGGCGGCTTCGGCGGGGTCCATGCGCGGAGCGGCGCCGCGGCCTTTGTCGCTTAGATTGCCGCTGCGAGGGAGGACGAGTTCGTCGGTGACGCCAGGGACTTTGTAGGCGTCGGGGGCATCGGCGACGGCGGAGTCATGCCAAAAGATGGAGACGGGCGGGAGGCCGCCGCGCTGGGGAAAATCGAACTTCAGAACGGCACGGGACGGGAAGGTCCACTTACTCTGATTTTCCTGGCTGAGTAACTCAACACTCGATGGGGCGCCGAGTTGGAGGGCGAGATGAACGGGGCCGAGGGCATGAATTCCCCAGTTACCGAGTTGGCCGGTGCCGAAGTCGAAGAAGCCGCGCCAGTTATAGGGAACATAGTCTGGACTGAAGGCGCGCATGTTCGCGGAGCCGAGCCAGAGGTCCCAGTTGACGTTGGCGGGCACGCTGGCTTCGGCGGCGGGCTGCCGGTAGCCGGTGGGGTGGGTGCCTGGGGTGGAGGAGGCGTGAACTTCGGTGACATCGCCGATGACGCCGGACCAGATCATTTCGGCGGTGGCGCGGATGGCTTCGTGGGAGTAGCCCTGGTTGCCCATTTGGGTGGCGACTTTGTATTTGACGGCGGCATCGCGGAGCAGGCGAGCCTCCCAGACGGTGCGCGTGAGGGGTTTTTCGACGTAGACGTGTTTACCGCGCTGCATGGCGTTGAGGGCGACGGTGGCATGCATATGGTCGGGGATACCGACGGTGATGGCGTCGATGTTCTTGCCCTCTTTGTCGAGCATGACGCGGAAATCTTTGTATTTCGGTTGTTTGGAAAACTTTTGGAAGTTGGCGGCGGCGCGGTTGTCATCGACGTCGCAGAGGGCGACGATGTTTTCGGTTTGCGCGGCATTGTTGAGGATGACGCCGCCCTGGCCGCCGCAGCCGACGGCGGCGACGTTGAGCTTGTCGTAGAAAGGCTTATAGCCGAGGGCGCGGAGGGAAGGGACACTGCCGAAGCCGGCGGCGGGCACGGCGCCAGCGAGGACGGAGCCGAAGAAGAAGTAGCGGCGATTCATGTCGATGGTCATCGTATCAAATGGGGAGATAATGTACGTTAATGCGACTCGACAACACCGCGCGCGGGCTGTATCCGATTGCGCCGACGCCTTTTTTCACCGATGGCCGAATCGATTATGACTCGATAGATGGGCTGACGGACTTTTACTTGCGTGCCGGGGCCACGGGGCTGACGGTGCTGGGGATAATGGGCGAGGCGCCGAAACTGGAGCAGAGCGAGGCGATCGCGGTGGCGACGCGATTTATTCAAAGGGCGCCTGGGATCCCAGTGGTGGTGGGGGTTTCGAGCCCGGGGTTTGCAGCGATGACGTCGTTGACGAGGGCGGCGATGGACGCGGGCGCGGCGGGGGTGATGATAGCGCCGCCGCCGTCGTTGCGGACCGATGACCAGATTGTCACCTACTTTAAGCAGGCGGTGGAGGCGATTGGACCGGAGGTGCCGTGGGTGTTGCAGGACTATCCGCTGACGCTGACGGTGGTGATGACGCCGGGCGTGATCCGGCGAATTATCAGTGATAATCCGTCGTGCGTGATGCTGAAGCATGAGGATTGGCCGGGGCTGGAGAAGATTTCGGCACTGCGGGGGTTCACGCGGGAGGGGTTGATGCGAGAGATTTCGATCCTTTGCGGGAACGGCGGGCTATTTTTGGACTTTGAGATGGAGCGGGGGGCTGACGGGGCGATGACCGGGTATGCATTTCCGGACATGCTGGCGGACGTGGTGCGTTTGCAGAAGGCCGGGGAGCGGGACGCGGCGCACGACCTGTTTGACGCGCACCTGCCGTTGCTGCGATACGAGCAGCAGCAAGGGGTAGGGCTGGCGGTGCGGAAGTATGTGATGATGCGGCGTGGGATGATCGCGTCGGACGCGCAACGGAAGCCTGGGGCTGGGCTGACGGCGAACGCAAAGGCGGAGGTGGAGTACCTTCTAACGCGGGTAGGCCGGATAGACAGCCGGGCGGTACTGGGTAGGGAATAAGCAGATTTTCCATCGGTTAGGGGGCCATCTGTTTACTTGATTTGGCCCCGAAGCGATGTTAGTCTGAGGGCACGTGGAGTGATTTAGGAGTTGGCTTCCGGCCAGCCCAAGCTACTTGCAACCACGGAAAAAAGTGCTAAACGCGAATCGGGCCTCCCTCAGGACCTACCTCACTTGCTCTCCCTGAAAGCCGGTTTGCCGCGTTTCCAAGGAGAAAGGTATGTCGACTGTTTTGGCCTCCCGCGAGGAGGGTGAATTGCTGCTAGTACGGCTGTGTGTAGAGTCGCGCCAGTTGGAAGAAGTGTTGGAGGCGCTCGCCGGATTGCCATTTCCGGTGAACCCGGATTTGCGGCATTCCGGATTAAACAGCGTGGTGGAATTTCCGGCGTATGAGAGCCGGTTGGATTCCGTGAACGCGGCGTTGGCGCCATTTGAGTTGACGGCGGAGACGCGGCGGATGCTGGACGCAATTCGGGCGTAGGCCATCGCCTGCCCGGAATTTGGGCAGGCGGGTGAAATTCGTTCGATTTTCAAAGATCTGGTCCGGATGGCTGGCGATGGTTTAGCAAGACCAGCGTCCGGAAGGG
>JAEUQC010000065.1 GCA_016789905.1 Bryobacterales bacterium
ACGTGGCAATTGGCGCAGGCGGCCGGGTCGTTGGTCATGTACGATCCGCCTTTGGCGTAGGTAAATGTGAAAATTCCCAGTCCGATCGCCATTCCACCCAGCACGCCCGCTATTCGCTGCCAGTTCATCGTCTTGTTCTTATCTTCGGACTCATCGCTTTCGGTGTATGTGACGGCAGTCACTGCGCAAGAAATTTTTCAGAGTGTTAAATCAGGTATGTACTGCCGTCCTATTATTTTACTGCTCCTCGCCGCCGCGATGGCGTTTGCGCAGGAAACCAAGTTCACCGCCTCCCTCCGGACCCGCGTTGAGAATTGGAACTGGTTCGGTGACGACGTCGGTGGAGCCTACACATTCTCCGGTTCGCTGCTGCGGTTGGGGATCGTCCACCAGCATAAGAACCATGAACTGACGCTTGAACTGGGAGCCCCGGTCCTGTTGGGGTTGCCCGACTCGGCGATTGCACCGGCGCCGCGCGGGGCCCTTGGCGTAGGCGCCAACTACTTCTCTGGCAACCATGCGAACACCAATTCCGCCATGGTCTTCCTGAAACAAGGCTTTTACCGCTGGAAAGCAACCAAGAACACCTCGCTCCGCGTCGGTCGATTCGAGTTTCTGGACGGCAGCGAAGTCGTTCCGTCCGATGCCACCCTTGCCGCCCTCAAGGCCGGCCGTATCCAGCAACGCCTGATCGGCCACTTCCTGTGGACGCACGTCGGCCGAAGTTTCGACGGCGGACAGATCCTGCACAAGCACGGCGCCTGGACCACCACCGCGCTCGGCATGGTGCCCACCCGCGGCGTATTCCAGACCGATGGCTGGGGCTGGAACAGAACCGCCCTTTCCTACCTCTCCGCGACGCGCGCTACCGGGAAAGACAAGTCCGCCGGCGAACTTCGCCTGTTCGGCATCTACTACGACGACTTCCGCCGCGTGCTGAAAACCGACAACCGCGCGCTTGCCGCCCGCCAGGCCGATATGGGGAACAACATCCGCATTGGCTCCTACGGCGCGCACTATCTGCACGCCTGGAAAACGCCGAACGGCAATTTCGACCTCCTGCTGTGGGGCGTGCTTCAATCGGGAAGCTGGGGTCAGCTTTCCCATCGCGCCGGCGCCGGGAACTTTGAGGCCGGCTGGCAGTTTCCCTTCGCCAAAGCCGTTAAGCCATGGCTTCGCGGCGGATACTACCGCGCTTCTGGCGACAAGAATCCCACCGACGGCACTCATGGCACGTTCTTCCAAATCCTGCCCACGCCCCGGCCCTACGCACGGATGCCCTTCTATAACGGTATGAACAGCGACGACCGTTTCGCCATTTTTTCGCTCAAGCCCCACGCCCGGCTAGCGCTCAATACCGAATACCACCATTTGAATCTCGCGAACGCGAACGACTTGTGGTACCTCGGCGGGGGCGTCTACCAGCCCTGGTCATTCGGCTACATCGGACGCCCGTCCAATGGGCAGACCCGCCTGGCGAATTTGTACGATGTCGCCGCCGACTTCACGATCAACAAAAACTGGGGCGTGAACTTTTACTACGGCTACGCGGACGCCAGCAAAGCCATCCAGGCCATCTATCCCAAGCAATCCAGCGGCCATTTGGCATATCTGGAGCTGAACTGGAAGCTGTAACCTGCTATACTGAGAGGCAGTGCGCCTTGGGTGCACGTTTTCCAGGATCAACCAATGCCAAAGCTGAAAACCCACAAGGGCGCGTCCAAGCGCTTCAAGAAGACCGGTACGGGCAAGATCAAGCGCAGCCACGCTTTTGCCCGGCACATCTTGACCTCCAAGAACTCTTCTCGCAAGCGCCGATTGGCCGCGTCCGCCATCATGGACGACACCAACTCGCCCGAAATGAAGAGGATGCTGCCCTACTAGGGGCAAGCGCAGCCCTCCCCCTCCGAGTGATCGTGGCGCGCGGCACGTGCCCGATTCACCGGCCCCAGGCTAACCAAGCCACCTAAATACTCAAGGAGACAAACGTGCCCCGCGTAAAAAGAAGTACAAAACGTACAGATAATCGAAAGAAAGTCCTGGCGCTCGCCAAGGGGTTCTTTCTCAGCAAGTCGAAACTGCACCGGTATGCGCAGGAAGCGGTGGAAAAATCGCTTTCCTATGGCTACAAGGGCCGTCGCCTCAAGAAGCGCGACTTCCGTTCGCTGTGGATCTGCCGCATTTCAGCCGGCGCCCGGGCCAACGGTATTTCTTACTCCCGGCTGATGAACGGGTTGAAGAAGGCGCAGATCGACCTCAACCGCAAGATGCTCTCCGACATCGCCACCCGCGATGCCGCCGCTTTCACCGCCCTGGTTGACAAGGCCAAGGCCGCGCTCGCCTAGTCCGCAAATTCTACCGCTGCAAAGAGGAACCGTATGGACCTGCAGTTAGAAGATACTGATACACTATCCGGCCTGGAGGATCGCATCCTCCGGGCCGTTCAGCTTGTCGGCAAGTTGAAGGAAGAAAACGCCGAGTTGAAGGAACGGCTGGCCGCGGCCGAATCCGAAGCGAGCCTCGCCGCAGCCGCTCGCGCCGACGCCGAGGAGGCCCTCGCCGCCTTCAAGGCGAACGCCGGCAAGGCTGAAAAAGAGCTGGAAGTTCTCCAGGTGGAGCGAAAGCAAGTGAAGGCTCGCATTGAAAAGCTGTTAGGCCAGATGGACCTTCTCAGCGCCAGCTAACGCCTTTGCCACCATGGCTAACGACGCCCCGCCTGAAAAAAAGACCGTCAAAGTCACCATCTTCAATCACTCCTATTCTCTCGTCACCACGGGCAAGGAATCGGACGTGGAGGACTTGGCCCACCGCGTCGACGAATTGATGAATCAAATTGCGCGGGGTTCCAATGCGGACTCCTCGCGCATCGCCGTGCTAGCCTGCATGCACCTGGCCGATGAACTGCGTACCGCCGAATCGAAACACCGTTCCCTATCGCGGCTGCTGGAAGAATCGCTCGCCGATTGATTCAGTATCCTGAAGGGTATGAGACTGTTCGGTTTTGTGCTCGCGGCTGCGTTGCCGTTAGTGGCCCAAGTGAACGCCCTCGGCTCAAAGGACATTGCCGAGGGCTGGCTGATGCTGTTCGATGGCGAGACCACTTGGGGATGGACCGCCGAGGGCGGAGCGAAATGGAAGGCGGCCGGCGGAACGCTCAACTCCGACGGCGCCGAATCCGGGTGGCTGCGCACCACGACACAGTTCGCCGACTACGTCCTGAAACTCGAATTCCAAACCGCCGCCGATGGAAATAGCGGAGTTTTTCTCCGGGCAAAGAAGGGCGCCGAGCCTCACAAAACCGGCTATGAATTGCAGATTTTCGACGCCCATCCGAAGTTTCCCACCGGAGGCATCGTCGAACATGCGGCGCCGCTCCGAAAGGCGAGAATCAACCCGCAACGGTGGCATGAATTTGAGATCGTCACCCTGGGCTCCCGCATTCTTGTAAAACTAGACGGTAAGAAAGTCGTCGATCTGAACGACACCAAGTCTTTGAACGGCTATATCGGCCTGCAGGTGAACAAGAACAAGCCAATTCAATTCCGGAACATCAGACTGCGGCCGCTTGGACTGGCGCCGATTTTTAATGGTAAGAACCTGAGCGGCTGGCAAAGCGTCCAGCCCGGAACGCCCCCCGCGCAGCCGGCCGAATGGACCGCGCGAAAAGGGCAGATGCACGTTCTTAAGGGGCCCGGGCAGTTGGAAACCAAAGCGCTTTTCGACGATTTCGTCCTGCAGCTCGACATCCGCGCCAACTCAGCCGATCCCGTATTCCACCCCAATAGCGGGATCTTTTTGCGCGGCCGGACGAATGCCTTCTGGTCCGGATACGAGGTGCAGATCCGGAACGAATTCAAAGATAATGACCGTGCGAAACCCGTCGATTTCGGGACGGGCGGCGTTTACTCCAATCAACCCGCGCGGCGCGTCGTATCCTCCGATAATCAGTTCTTCACGCAAACGGTAATTGCGCAAGGCCGCCACGTAAGCACATGGGTGAACGGTTATCCGATCGCCGATTGGGAAGACACCTATCCGGAGGCCGATGGGACCAAGGGCCGTCACGCCCAATTGAAACCGGGGCCAATCAGCCTACAGGCGCACGACCCGAAAACGAATCTCGATTTCAAGAACATTCGCATTCGGAGCCTCCCGAAATAGGGGCGATCAGCATTTTTGATCGGCCTCATAGAAAAAACCATCGGCGCCCGGCATCGCTTACGGTGCAATATGGTTGGTCGAGCCAGCCCGCGTATGGCGGCTCCCATACTCCTTGTCTGAGGACCAACCATTGCTACATTGGAACCGCTTCGCGGCCGCCCTTTTGTTGGCCGCCGCTCCCGTTGCCGCGCAAAGCGCACCCGAGGAAATCAAGGCGCTGAAGGCCGCAGTCGCCGCCGCGCAGTCGGCCGGAGACAACGCCTGGATCCTCACCTCCGCCGCGCTGGTGCTGATGATGACCGGGCCCGGTCTGGCGCTTTTCTACTGCGGGCTGGTGCGGAAGAAGAATGTGCTTGGCACCATGATGCAGAGCTTCATCATGATGGCGGTTATGACGCTCCTATGGGCGGCCATAGGCTATAGCCTCGTTTTCGCTCCCGGAACGGCAATCCTCGGAGGACTCGAATTCGCGATGCTTCGCAACGTCGGCGCGGTGCCGAACACGACCTACGCGCCGACAATCCCGCATTTGACGTTCATGGTGTACCAGATGATGTTCGCCGTTATATCCCCGGCGTTGATCACGGGGGCGTTCGCGGAGCGTATGAAGTTCAACGCGCTGCTGGTGTACTCCGTCTTGTGGTCCTTTCTTGTCTATTTTCCGGTCGCGCATATGGTGTGGGGTCAGGGCGGATACTTGAACGCGTTCTTGGGTGGCACAATTCCGGTACTCGATTTTGCCGGCGGCACAGTGGTCCACATTACAACGGGCGTCTCCGCGCTGGTCTGCGCCATGGTCGTTGGGCCGCGCCGCGGTTATCCGCAGGAACCAATGAAGCCGCATAGCCTCGTACTAAGCTTTATCGGGGCTTGCCTGCTGTGGGTAGGTTGGTTTGGGTTTAACGCCGGCAGCGCGCTCGGCGCGTCTTCCCTAGCCTCCAGCGCTTTCGTCACTACGCACTTGGCGGCCGCTGCGGGCGCGGTGGCGTGGCTGGTCGCAGAACAATGGCACAACGGGCGTCCAAGCGCGTTGGGCGCCATCTCCGGCGCGGTGGCGGGCCTGGCGACGGTCACCCAGGGCGCCGGGTTCGTACTTCCCTTCTCCGGCGTCATGTACGGATTGGCGGGAGGGTTTGCGTGTTTCTATATGGTGGTGGTGGTGAAGAACAAGTTTGGCTACGACGACACGCTCGACGCATTCGGCGTCCACGGAGTCGGCGGCATTCTTGGCGCATTGCTGACTGGGCTACTGGCCAACCCAGCCATTAATGAATCGGTCAAGTTGCCCAGCGGCAACTGGGGCCAACTCGGTGCGCAGGCGGCCGGCGCGGCGATCGGCATTGTGGTGGCGGTAGCTGGCAGTTGGGTTGCGTTGAAGATTACAGCCGCGGTGACCGGCGGCCTTCGTCTGGATCCGCGAGACGAAACGCAGGGCATGGACCTGGCGATTCACGGCGAAGAAGGATACAATCTGGAAGCCTAGGCCCCTTATGAAGAAGATCGAAGCCATCATTCAACCCTTCAAGCTGGAAGAAGTGAAGGAAGCGTTGAAGGCCATCGACATCAACGGGATGACCATCAGTGAGGTGCGCGGACATGGCCGGCAAAAAGGCCACGTGGAGGTCTATCGGGGAAGAGAGTATCAGGTGGACCTCATCCCGAAGGTGAAGCTCGAACTGGTGATTGCCGGGGCGCGGTGCGAAGAAGTTGTCCAGGCAATCCTGCGGGCCGCACGCACAGGCAAGATCGGCGATGGGAAGATATTCATATATGACCTCGGTGACGCCATCCGGATCCGCAACGCCGAACGCGGCGGGGCGGCTCTGTAGCCTTCTCTTCCTCGTAACTTCCCACCTTCCCGCCCAACCGCAGGTGTTCGACGCCTATTCTTTTTCAGTGCCTGCCGGCTATACGCAGCGTTCGCACAAAGACTCGGTGGAGCTGTCGAAAGTAGACCAGAAGAATCGATACTTCTGCCAAATCGGACTGTATCGGGCGCAGCCGTCGCTAGGTACGGCCGCCCAGGACATCGACGCCGAATGGAAGGCTGTGGTGGAAAAGCAGTTCAAGCTTGTTGGCGCCGCCAACACAAAACCGTTTCCGCTGCCGGGTGCTCCCGATAGCATTTCGCGGTTTTCCGAAACCGAAACGGCCGCCACGGGCAAAATGCTGACGCTGCTCATCGCACTGCGTTATCCAGGCCGATACGTGGGCGTGCTGGTAAACGCTTCTCACGCGCAAGCGATGCAGACGTGTACGCCTGACGTCTCCAGCCTGATTGCCACGTTGAAGTGGAACGACCCGGCCTCGTCGCCCGCCGTCACCAGCGGCACTTCGCCGGTCGGGCAATGGGAGAAGGTCATCGTCTCCCGCCCGCCGACCCGTTACAACCCGATCACCAAACAGTGGGAATACAGCGCTGTTGAAGCCATGATGCAGTTCAAGCAGGTCCACCGTTTTCGCTTCGACACCGACGGGCGGTACACCTACACACTCGACGCCGACGACTACAATCGCAGCGAACGGTCCCAGATCATCGAAAAGGGTTCTTACACAATCGCCGCGGGCGCAATCCAGTTTCACCCCCGCACCTACCAGGATGGCAAGGGCCCGAAGAACCAGAATCCGCCGCTCACCACGCGGGCCACGCCAGCCCCGCACGTGCGTCGATTCTCCATTGGCGAGCACCCGCAGTACAAAGACTCCGCGGGGTTACAACTGCAGAATAAGGACGGCGCGTGGGAGACCTTTCGGCCCGCCAAGTGATTACCGGTTCATACCCGCAATCGCGTTTGGGACCTGAAATAGAGTCTTGCCTGCTGTGATGTAGAGAGTCTTTGCGTCCGCGCCGCCGAAGGCTGTATTCGTGATCGTATCTTCCGGCACCGGCAGGAAACGGACTAACTTCCCCTGCGGCGATATGACATAAACGCCGCATTTTGTATCGAGCGTTTCGCGTGTACCGCGCAGGCGATGCAACCCGGCGGCCGCGTAGATATTGCCATCAACATCAATGGCCATGCCGTCGGCGCTGCGCCCGGGATAGAAGTTGTGGTGTATGCGCTGGTTGGACAGCGTTCCATCCGGCGACAGATCAAACGCGCGGATCGCCCGCGTACCGCCGTCCACTTTGTTGGCCTCAATCAAATACAGAGTTTTGTCATCAGGAGAAATCACAAGCCCGTTGGGCCACTCCGTTTCGGGCGCCGTCAGCAACCGGCTAATTTTACCGTCCGGATCAATGCGATACACACCCGGGACCCCGGTCGTCCCTTTCGCCTTCGTTGCCGGCGATGTGGCGTCCGGTGCGGGATCCGTGAAGTACAGCCGGCCTTTGGCGTCGATCGTCACATCGTTCGGCGCATTGAACAACTGCCCTTCGAACTTCGTCGCGAGTTCCTCCACCCTTCCGGTCTTAAGGTCGGTGCGTGTCACGCGGGGCTGATTCCGCTCCCCGTCGGAGCCTTCACAAGCGATCAGGCGGCCCTGGGGGTCGAACAACAGGCCGTTGGCGCGATTGGAATCGGCCCGGAACACCTCGTGTTTCTTCTTCGCCGGGTCGAAGCGGAGAATCCTGTTGTTGGCCACATCGGTGAAATAGATGAGTCCGTCCGGGCCCTGCGCCGGCCCCTCGGTGAACGCAACGGACGTGGCTACAGAAACTTCCGGTTCCGATGGAACGGATGTGGCCGGCTTCTCCTTACAGGCAGCCAACAACAGGATAGGGACAACAATCAGTAGGCGCATCGACTAGGGATCGTATCACTAATCGTCGAGCGGCGAGTCCCCATCGCGAGCCTTCTCCCGCTCCAGTTCCAGGTGGATTTCCCGCTTCAGTGGCGTCAGGTATTGGAGCGTCAGAAAATTCACCAGGCTCAGCATCAACGCGATATGCCAATATCCAAAACCCGTCGCCGCGCCGAGAATGCCGACATTCCAGACACTGGCCGCGGTAGACGTGCCGCTTACGCTGTGCTTGGCGCGCAGAATTGCCCCGCCTCCAACGAACCCAATGCCCGTCACCAGACCTTGCAAAATGCGCGATAACGCGTCCGAGGTTGGGTTGGCGAAACTCGTTCCCAGCATGGCCAGTCCGCAACTGGCGATGGCGACGATTGGAAACGTGCGTAATCCGGCGCTCCGCGCCTCGCGTTCCCTGTTCCAGCCAATCGGCAAGGCCAGCCCATAGGCAATGGCCATTCGCAGCACGTCCTGCCAGATTTGATCGAGCGAAGGAGAAAGAAGCGCCGGCATGGCACTTGCTAGTATCGCGCGAACCGACGATTGCCGCCCATTGAAACGGCGAAGAAACAGGTATACCATCGGGGCATGGCTGATACGATTCGGGTTCGAATCGTGGCAGACCAGATCGGGCAACTTATCCGGTCACTCGCGCATCGCGACTACGCGATCTTCGGCCCCGCCGTCAAAGACGGGGCAATTGTCTACGACCGGATTGAAGAAATCGGCGATCTGCCACGAGGTCTAACCGACCACCAGGAAGCGGGCAGGTATTCCCTTGTTCCGCGCCAGGACCAGGCCCTGTTTGGCTACGTCCTGGGTCCGCAGAGCTGGAAGAAGTACTTCCACCCGGCGCGTGTGAAACTGTTCGACGCGCGGAACGATGATGGCGTTTTCCAGATTCTCCCAAACACCGCGTCGCCCGCGCGCCCCGTGGCGCTGCTCGGCGTTCGCGCGTGTGAACTGGCCGCCATCGCAATGCAGGACCGTGTGCTGCAAAACGGTCCTTACGCCGACAGAATCTATGCGGCGCGCCGCGCAGGCGCGTTCCTCGTTGCGGTGCAATGCACACAATCGGCACCTACCTGTTTCTGCCATTCGATGGGCACCGGACCCGCTGTGGCGGCCGGCACGGCCGACATCACGCTCACCGAAATGGACGTTGCGTCGGATCACTGGTTTCTCGCCGAGGCGGGCACCGATCGAGGTGCGGAGGTGCTAAGCGAACTCTCCTTCGCGCCGGCGACTGACACACAGTGCCGCGCCGCGGATGAGGCCGTTGCTCTCGCCCGAACCGGCCAGCGCCGCCACCTAGATACCGCCGGACTGCGCGACCTGCTGATTGAGAACTTTGAGCATCCCCGGTGGGATGAAGTTGCCCGCCGTTGCCTGGTTTGCGCGAACTGCACCATGGTTTGCCCCACCTGTTTTTGCACCGACATTGAAGATGCAAGCGATGTTTCCGGCACGCACGCCGAGCGCTGGCGGCGCTGGGACTCCTGCTTCACAACCAGTTTTTCCTATATCCACGGCGGCAGCGTTCGCACTTCCCCCAAGGCGCGCTATCGCCAGTGGATCACCCATAAATTGGCTACCTGGATCGACCAGTTTGGTACGCCGGGCTGCGTTGGCTGCGGCCGCTGCATCACCTGGTGCCCCGCTGGGATCGACATTACCGAAGAGGCCCAAGCCCTTCGCGGAACGGTGAATCATGGAAATACAGAGTCTTGAAAACATCATCGCGGAACATCCTTTCTTCGCCAAACTGGATCCGGCGCATATCGGACTACTGGTCGGGTGCGCTTCCAACGTCCGCTTCGAACCCGGGAAGTACATTTTCCGCGAAGGCGAGGAGGCCAATCATTTCTATTTGATCCGGCAAGGGCGTGTGTCGGTGGAGATCTCCCCGCCGCAGCGCCGCCCCATTGTTGTAGACACGTTGGATGAGGGCGAGATTCTTGGATGGTCCTGGCTGGTCCCGCCGTACCAGTGGCGGTTCCACGCCCGAGCAGTCGATTCGACGCGGGCCATTGCCCTCGACGGCAAATGCCTTCGCGAAAAATGCGAAAGCAACAAAGAACTCGGTTACGAGTTGCTGAAACGCTTCTCCCAAATAGTCGGCGGCCGCCTGGACGCCACGCGACTGCAGTTACTGGACCTATATGCCGCACACTGAAGCAGACGCCATGCGGCCCGTGCCGTGGGTGGTCCGGCAAGTTACCAAAGAGACGCCCGACACCTTCACGCTTGTTCTGGATCCACCGAAAGGCGCCCGTGGCCGTTTCACTCCTGGCCAATTCAGTATGCTCTGGGTTTGCGGCGTTGGCGAACTCCCCATATCCATTAGCGGAGATCCCACCCGGCCGGAGTCGCTTACCTATACCGTCCGCAGCGTTGGCGCGGCCACGCAATCACTTGTGACGCGCCAGGCGGGCCAGACTGTCGGCGTACGCGGCCCATTCGGCAAGGGCTGGCCGATTGAGGCGGCCAAGGGCCGCGACATTATCGTCGCCGCCGGCGGCATAGGCCTGGCCCCGCTACGGCCGGTCATCTACCACGTCCTGGCCAACCGTTCCCATTATGGCCGATTGACCGTCTTGTATGGCGCACGCAATCCGCGCGATATTCTCTTTCGCAAAGAACTCGCCGCTTGGGCCAAACTTCCGGACACGCAGGTTTTTTCCACTGTCGATTACGGCGGCGTCAGTTGGCGCGGCCACGTCGGCGTCGTGACAACACTATTCAAAATGCTTCGATTACGCCCCGTGTTGACCACGGCCATGGTATGCGGTCCGGAGATCATGATGCGCGTAGTGGCCCGGGAGTTGCTGGCTCGCGGACTGTCCGGCGATCAGTTGTTTCTATCGATGGAACGAAACATGAAATGCGCCATTGGCCTTTGCGGGCATTGCCAGTGGGGGCCCCACTTCGTCTGCAAAGACGGCCCGGTGTTCCCTTTCTCCCAAATCGCTCCTCTGTTGGATCGTTATGAGCTCTAAAACAAAACCCCGCATCGGTGTTTTCAAGTTCGCCTCCTGCGACGGATGCCAGCTCAGCTTGCTCGACGCTGAAGACCACCTGCTTGCTGTCGCCGACGCGATTGAGATCGCCTATTTCCCCGAAGCCAGCCGCACAATGTCCAAGGGCCCTTACGACATCGCCCTGGTGGAGGGCTCCATCACCACGCACCACGACGCACACCGAATCCAAGAGATCCGCCGGCAATCGAAGAAGCTGGTCACCATCGGCGCCTGCGCCACCTCCGGCGGTATTCAGGCACTTCGCAACTGGCGCGATGTTGACGAGTTTATCCGCTTCGTCTACGCCTCGCCAAAGTTCATCAGCACGTTGAAACTATCGACCCCAATCGCCGAACATGTTCCGGTCGATTTCGAACTCCGTGGCTGCCCCATCAATCAATACCAGCTCGTGGAACTAATCGCGGCCACGGTTGCCGGGCGCCGGCCCAATATCCCCACCTACAGCGTATGCATGGAGTGCAAATCGCGCGAGACGGTCTGCGTCGCCATTGCGCGACGCATCGCTTGCCTGGGGCCTGTTACCCAAGCCGGCTGCGGCGCCATATGTCCTGCGTTCGACCGCGGCTGCTTCGGCTGCTACGGTCCGATGGATAGCGCCAACACCGCCTCCATCTCCGAGCAGTTTCGCGTGCTCGGCCAGACGGATCCTCAAATCGCCCGCGCGTTCCGCGGCTTTAATGCCTGGGCCTGGCAGTTTCGAAAGGCCAGTGAGGAGTGCGACCACACATGAACGGCAAAACCAGGACCATCCGCGTCGATACACTGGCGCGCGTGGAAGGCGAAGGCGCCATTCTCATCAAACTCAATGGGGACCGCGTCACCGACGTGAAGCTGCGCATCTATGAACCGCCTCGCTTTTTCGAGGCCTTTCTCCGCGGACGCCATTATTCCGAAGTCGCCGACATCACGGCGCGCATCTGCGGCATCTGCCCCATCGCTTACCAAATGAGCGCCGTGCACGCCATCGAACGCGCGCTCGGGGTTCAGATTGACCCCGCCATCCGGATGCTGCGCCGCCTGTTCTACTGCGGTGAGTGGATCGAAAGCCACGCCCTCCACGTCTACATGCTCCACGCGCCGGATTTCCTCGGTTACCAGGACGTGCTGGCCATGGCCAAGGATCACCGCGAAATTGTGGAACAGTCCTTGCGGCTGAAGAAGATCGGCAACCACATCGTTCGCGTCCTGGGCGGCCGCGAAATCCACCCCATCTCGGCCACCGTCGGCGGTTTTTCCAAGACGCCTTCCAAACAGCAACTCCGCTCCATGCGGGATGACCTGCGGTGGGCTCTTGACGCCTCCATCGCGACGGTCAAGCTCGTCGCTGGATTTGAGTTTCCCGACTTCGAGCAGGACTACGAATTCGTCGCGCTCGCCCATCCGGATGAGTATCCCTTTAATGAAGGCCGGCTCGTCTCCAATCGTGGACTCAATATTGACGCCGCCGAATATGAAGATCATTTCTTCGAACAGCACGTCAAGCACTCCAACTCACTCCACTCCGTCCACCGCGGCAGCGGCTCCTATCTGGTCGGCCCGCTGGCGCGTTTCAACCTGAACTTCGATAAACTGCCCGCCCCGGCGCGCCAGGCCGCGCAGGATGTGGGCCTAGTTCCGCCGGTGAAAAACCCATTCCGCAGCATTATCGTCCGCGCCGTCGAACTCGTTTTCGCCTGCGCGGAGGCGCTGCGAATTATTGAGGAGTACGCGCCGCCGGCCAGCGCAAGCGCGAAGGTTGAGGTCCGCCGGGGCGTTGGTCAGGCAATTACTGAGGCACCGCGCGGCATCCTCTATCATCGCTACGCCGTGGATGATAACGGCCTCATCGTCACCGCAAAAATCGTCCCGCCCACATCGCAGAACCAAAAGCGTATCGAAGATGACCTGCGGGATTTCGCGGCCCAGGTGGCCGCCTGGCCGCTCGAAGAAGCTACCTGGAAATGCGAGCAGGCCGTTCGCAACTACGACCCCTGCATCTCCTGCGCCACCCACTTTTTGCGCGTTTCCATCGAACGCACATGACCCGAATCATCGGCTGCGGCACGGATCATCGCGGTGACGACGCCGCCGGACTGCTGGTCGCTCGTGAACTCGGCGAGGTGGCCCATTCCGGCGACGGCCTTTCCCTGATTGAAGCCTGGCAGGGTTGTGACGAACTAATTCTCATTGATGCTGTAGTCACTGGCGCACCGCCGGGGGAGATTGTCGTGTGGGACGGCCGGCGCGCGCCGGCCACCGCAAGTGTCTTTCGCAGTTCCTCCCACACCTTTGGCGTCGCCGAGGCTCTTCAACTGGCGCGGCTTCTCGATCGCCTTCCGGCCAGCGTAACCATTTTCGGCATAGAAGCGGCTACGTTCCGCATAGGCGCGTCCCCTTCGGCACCGGTCGCCGCGGCAATCGAGCGCCTTGTACAACGAATCAAAAACCTACACGCCGCGCCGGTCGCCCCAGATATCCACATGAACCCGGGGACTGTAGCGAAACCCGTGCACTAGACACAACTCCACCAGCCACGCCGCCCGCTCCCGCAGCCGTTCCGGCGTCCGCCCTTCCGGCATCAGCAGCACTTCTCCCGCAGGCACATCCAACCGCCGCGTCAGCTCCAGCACCTCTTGTAGATCGGCCGGCGCGGCCACCACAAACTTTAACTGGTACGCGTACGACCCGATCATCTTTCGCAACACGTCCAGATTGATGCGCGTCCGTTCGTGAACCGCCGCCCACTTTGAATCGTCCGGCGTGGAGTTCGATAGTTTGGGCGAAATGCTCATCAGATCACATGCCACCGGTGCGAACACCGTGCCGGCCGTTTCTACCGTAATGTGCAGACCGCGCGCGCGCAACGCCTCGGTCAGCGCCACCACTTCCGGAGCAATCATCGGCTCCCCGCCTGTCACGACCACGTGTTTCGCGCCGAACCGTGAGACTTGTTCCACCAGCGATTCCACGCTCCGCGCCTCTCCCTCCGGCGTCCAGGAAGTGTAGGGCGTATCGCACCAGCCGCACCGCAGGTTGCAGCCGGACGTCCGCACAAACACCGACGGCACTCCCACCAGCTTCCCTTCCCCTTGCACGGAATAGAACACTTCAGCGATCTTCACAGCCCGTACCGGTCCAACAATCGGTCGCGCACTCCGGCTTCGGCGAAACCCTTGGCTCGCAGCAAACACGAATCGCACGCCCCGCAAGGCCGTCCGTTCGTCGCCGGGTCGTAACAACTATGGGTCAACCCGTAGTCCACGCCGCACTCCATGCCCAGCTTGATGATTCCCGCTTTTGAAAGATGCAGCAGCGGCGTATGGATGCGCAGAGTTGTCGTCCCCTCCACACCCGTCTTCGTCGCCAGGTTTGCCATCGTCTCAAACGCGGCCACAAATTCCGGCCGGCAGTCCGGATACCCGGAATAGTCAACCGCGTTCACGCCCAGAAAGATTTCTGACGCTGCCAGCACTTCCGCCCACGCCATGGCGAATGATAGAAAAATCGTGTTTCGCGCCGGCACATAGGTAATGGGAATCCCGGTCTCCATCTCCGCCGTCGAACGGTGCTTCGGCACGTCAATGCCTGCCGTTAACGCGGAGCCACCGAACATGCGCAGATCGATATGGGCCACACGGTGGTCAGCCGCTCCCAAATGCTGGGCCACGCGCCGCGCCGCGTCCAACTCATGGATATGGCGCTGTCCATAATCAAAGCTCAGCGCATAGCTCGCAAACCCTTCCCGTCGCGCCACGCCCAGGCAGGTGGCCGAATCCAAGCCGCCGCTTAACAAACAAATTGCCTTACGCATTTTCGTCAATCATCCGAGCCAGAAAGTATCCTGCCGCCGGAAACGCCGACACCACCGCCATCGCCGTACCCAGCCCCACTCGATCCGCCGCCCATCCAACCAGCGGGATGAAAACCAACCCCGCGCTGCCCCACGCAAAGCCCATCATCAGTGCTGAAACCGTTCCCGCCTGCGACGGCGCCAGGCGTTGCCCCATCACCAGATTCACGGGAATCGTAAACAACAGCAACAATCCGGCCAAGGCCAGCGATGCCAGCGCCAACCAGCCATCCGTCAGGAAAAACAGGGCCAGAAACGGCAGGCATCCAGCCATGGATATAAGAATCACCCGCTTGCCGCCAAAACGGTCCGCCAGATTCCCGCCAACAAAGCCGCCCATCCCGCCAAAGGCCAGGTAGAGCGTCAACCCAAGCGCCGCCGATTGCACCGAAAACCCGCGCTCCCGGTTCAGATACAAAGGCAGGAACTGCGCGAACACCATCTGGACGATGCTGCGGACATACACGAGCGCGAATAGGATCGAAAGTGGTCTCCACTTCGCCAAAAGCGGCGCGAGATCGAAGTGGTTCGACGTCTCCTTCGAACGGGGCGCCAACTGGAACCGTAGCGCCAAAAGCAGCGTTACCAGAACGCCCGGCACCGCGCCCAGCCATGTCATCTCCAACCCATACCGCCCGGCGAGAAACGTGAAAAACGCCGGCCCGAACGCCATGCCAAAAGTGCCCGAACTGATGAAGACCGCCATCCACTTGGACTTGCCCGCCGCAATGCGAGCCGTCGCATTCGCCGACGCCTGCGGATGAAACGAGGCGATGCCCATGCCGCCTAACAACACCATCGCTATCAACATTGGGTATCCGGTTGCCACGCCCAGCGAGGAGATGAAGATGCCCGCCATCGCCGGCGCCAGGACTGTAAACAGCCTGGAGCCCGATTTATCGGACAAGATCCCATAGACCGGCTGTAGCAGGGAGCTCGAAAATATCAACATCCCCGCCAACAGCCCCGCCTGCGCTAAACTCAAGCCAAACCGCTCCACCAGCATCGGCTGGAACGAACTCAAGCCGCTCGAATACAAATCAATAAAGAAATGGGCGAACGATAAGAGCGCCAGCGCCCGATACCCAGCCCGCTTGGCATCGGCTTCCGGGGTGGAAATGGGAAGCGCCGCCGGTAAACTGGCTGGAGTGGAACTCATAGTAGAAAAAGGGGAAATACAGGATGCGGTCCCGACTCTTCAGTATAGCGAAACCCTTTTCGTCAACCCGGGTTTACAGTAGAATGCGAACCTCCGTGGTCGTCTGTCTAATTGCGGGCGGGGCGGCACTGCAAGCCCAAGCTCCCACAGCGCCCGTCGTCAATCCTCGCGGCGTCGTCAACGCGTTTACGCAGCAGCCCGCACCGTCACCTGTCTCGCCGGGCGGCATCATCTGGATTAATGGCATCAATCTCGGTCCCGCCGCCGGCTGGAAAGCCGAGCCCGGCACTCCGCTGCCGACCTCCGCGTTGGACCCCGCCATTGAAGTCCGCATTGGCCAGCGGGCCATACCGCTTTACTCCATCACACCTTCCAGGATCGTTGCGCAGGTCCCCGTCGATACACCACTAGGCGTCACCCAGATTGTCGTTCGCCGCGGCGAACAGCAAAGCGCCCCGGCCCGCTTTACCGTCGTTCCCCCCAGCCCGTCGATCGCCGCCGAAGGAGGTTTTGGCCCCGCCGGAGCCGCATCCGGCAAGACGCTTACCCTGCGCGTCGCCGGACTCGGGCAAACGGATCCGCCCACGGCTCCCGGCGCGCTGCCCGCCGCAGGTGACCCGATCGCTCCTCGTACTGCCGTTCGCGCCGCGGTCGGCGGAATGAATGCACCGGTCTCCGCCCGGCTTTCCCTGGATGTCCCAGGCGAATTCCAAGTGACGCTTGAACTCCCGCCCACAGCGTCCCAGGGAGACGTCGTCACTCTATTGGCCGCCAATAATGCCGGCAACCGGGTGACCTTCCAGTCCCTCTCCGCTCCGAAAATCGAATATCTTCCGCTTCCGGAGGGCGCGGCGAACCTCCGCGCCCTCACCGCCAGTGACCTCCGTCCCGGATACTTCGTCCTGAATGGACCACGCGGCGAGGATAGCTGCTATCCGGCCATTCTCGTGGATTTCGACAACCGCAAGGCAGAATCGCTATCCGGCTGCCACACTGCCGCCAACGCGCAGATTCAGACGCCATTCACGCCCAGCAACGACGGCAACGCCATCGCTGCGCTTGTTGGCCCGGCCGAAGGGGACGCCGCCACAGGCATCAGTTCCAAAGTTGCGATTCTTCAACCCGCCGCGGAGCCACGCGCCGTCGAACTCTCCGCCAAAGCCTCAAACGTTGGCTCCGCACCAGGCGGAAATTTCAATGCGGTGATGCCCGGCACGCCCATCCGCTTGGCGCTTATCGATCCGGACACCGGCGAAGTAACCGAAGCCGCACCGGGCGGTGGAGTGCTTCCCGGCGGCGGTGGCGGAGCGGTCAACATCAACAACTTGCAAGTAGACCTCGGCGACGGAGTAAAAGAACTCGCCTCCGTTCCTGTTGGACTCGGTCAAAACCAACAAGCTATCATTGCCGTCGATTCGCTCGAAACCGTCACCAAAGCCAAGTTCGGCATCATCAATGCGCAGGGTGAAGTTCTCCAAGCTGTTAGCTTCCCCGCTGGGTGGCTTCCGCTGCTCGCGCCCACCCAGGCAGCGCCGGTTCAGGGTGGCGGGGGCGGTGCGCCAGGGGGTGGAGGCGTTCCCGGCGGCGGGGGCGTACCCGGAGGCGGGGGCATCCCGGGCGGCGGGGGCATACCGGGCGGCGGGGGCATCCCGGGCGGGGGCGCGGCGGTCGCCAACCGCTTCCGCGCCGCGGTGCAGTTCGACGCACCCACGCGCCAGTATTACGTTCTCGCCCGCGCAGCCGACAAATCGAGGGATGGCTTCCTGCGCTTCCCGCTTGCCGCCGGACAGGAGCCCCAGGTCCTCGCCTTCTCGGAAGGCAGGTTCGCCGCCTCCTGCACTGTGCAGCTCCGCACGTTCAGCCTGGAACTCGCCCGCCGCCTCGCCGTTCCCACTTCGCCAACACCCGAAACGCTGATTCGCACCGCTTGTGGCGCCTCCAGCTTTGTCACTCTGGATTTCAACACACGCCAAATCACCGAAACCTCTCTACCCGGCCAAGGCCAGTTCAACATCACCGGCAACGCCGCCAACGACGTGAACGACTACGTCTACGGAACCAATACCGACCCTGCGCAACAAGGCCGCAGCGACACGCTTTATGTCTTCGACGGCGTCACCAGTTCCGCCTTCCGGCTGGACCTCCCGCCGGAGGTCTCCAGTTTCGCGAACGTGAACGCCTTCCCCGCTATGGGCATTCTGTACGCGCAGGCCACCGCGCGCACGGTTGGCGATGCGGGCATCGTACTTTTCGACCTGGAAAACGCCAGCGCTCGCCTCCTCCCCACGCCTTCCGGCTTCGTGTCCGTACAGCCCATGACCATCTTCCCGGCCACGCGTAAACTCATCGCTCGCGGCACGCGAACCGAGCCGGCCGCCACACAGATCCTCATCTACGACCTTGTCTCCGGCGACCTGCAAATCATCCCGAACCCCGAAGGCGTCGCCTTTACCGGCGCCGTGCCGAACCAGCCCGCGCAGCCCGGACAGCCCCCGTTGCAGCAGCAACCCGCGCTACAGAATATCAACGCCAAGTCCAACGCAGTCACCGTCGTCGGCTTCGATGCCCAACGCCGCCCGGTCGGCGTGTTACTCATTCGCGCCCATTGATAGGGCTACAACACGTCGGCGAAACCTCGTTTCAGGTGCCGGAAGAACAGGCCGCCGGCAAGGAAAGCCGTCGCGCTCCAGGCAAACAACACTAGCAACTCCTCCACCGGAGGCATCTCGGTGGCCAGCAGCCTTTCCCGGTACGCACGGACAAAGAGCGACATCGGATTGCCTCGAATCAGAAATCGAAAATTCTCCGGAATCTTGTCCTCAGTAATGAAAATCGGCGTCATCCAAAACCAAAACGTCAACAGCACCAGCACCGCCTGCGCGGTATCGCGCACGTAGACCTGCAGACTTGCAAACACCCAGCCGATCCCCACGCCCAGCATCCCGATCAGCGCCATATAGAGCGGCAGCAGCAGTACGCCGACACTTACGCCGCCTTCAAAATAAGCGATGGCGGCAATGGACAACAACAACGCCAAAACATGGTTCGCAAGCGACGAGAAAAAGACGCTAATGGGAAGCATCTCCGATGGGAACAGCGTTTTGGTGATGAGATTGGAGTGTTCCAGGAGCGAATTGGCGGAACGCGTGACGGTCTCCTGAAACAGCATCCAAGGAAGATACCCTGCCAGCAGGAATATCGTGTAATTGCTGGTCAAAGACCCCGGCGGCATCTCCGACTTCATGCAGTACTGGAAAACGAAGGTCCAACTGGTCAACATCACCAACGGATGCACCAGACCCCACAGCCATCCGGCCGCCGATCCAATGTAGCGCTGCCGGAAGTCGCGCTTCGCCAACTGGAACAGCAGATTCCGCCGCTCAATCAGATTCCGTAAAAATTGCCCGCCAATCACGTACAACCAGTGTAGCGGGAACGGGAGACCGCCGTTTCATGCTACTCGTTATATATGCGTCTACTCCCGCTACTGGCCTTTGCGTTTGTTGTCGCCTGCACATCCAATACGCCCCAACCGCCTAAGGCCGAAGCCGAAGCTCCGGTGCCCGCCCATTACGACACCGAACGAGACGCACTCCCCCTGCCGCAAACCCTCAGCGCCAAGATGTTCGCAGATCCCAAACTAGCCCGCATCTACGAAATCGCTGAACGCATTCCCGGGGTACTCGCCCAGCAACCCTGTTATTGTTATTGCGACCGAGGCCACGGTCATCGCAGCCTGCTCGACTGCCAGCGAGACAACCACAGCGCCGGTTGCACCGTCTGCCGCAAAGAAGTTCTTTTGGCGGATCGCATGTCCCGCATGGGTCTCACGGCAAAAGAGATACGCGCTGCCATCATCCGCGGCGAGTGGAAACAAATCGCCGAGTAAGAAGGCAGCGCGGCAAAATCCTACCGATCCTGCAAGGCCAGGAATCCGAACGGCGTCCCGCCGCCCGTCGTGTCCAAGGCAATTACAGTCCAAGCCGATCCGGCAGGGAACGATAGACGGCCGCTTTCAATCGCGATCGTCTTTGTGCCCGCCGGAGTCACACGCGCCATGTAGCCCGTGTTCGGACGCAACGACAGATACCCAGATGCCGCGGCAAACGGAACACCCGTCAAGCCAGGTTCCCGTTTCGCCAACGTCTGGTAGGGAGACCCGAGATACACGTCCACTCCGGGAGCGCTGGGTGCACCATGCACCACGCGGACATAAGCGTTCGTCATATCGTTCGGAATGTTATCGGACAAAACCAAAAGACGCAATCCAGGAGACTTGGCGGCGAAACCAGCAGCGATAACGGTCATGGTGCTGCCCGGTGTCAGTGTCGCATTCAGTTCGGCCACCTTGGTGGACGTACCGGCGGCGAAAACCTGGAAAATCCGTTGTCCTGCGGGCAACTCCACGTAGTCGGTGGCACCCCGGTAGGCGATGTTATCTAAAGCCACCGCGCCGTCAACGTAGATATCAACGGCCGGGGCGTCCGGGCTCGCATGAACAACACGCACCCGCGCCGAAGGCGCCTGCGCGAACGTCAAGCCGGCAAACAGCAGAGCGGTCGCCGCCATTTGCGTAAGTATCGTCTTCATAAGTCATCTGACTCCGTTGTAGGTATTTGAATGACGCACGGGTTAGTGCGCATACCCCTCTACAGATACTTGGGCCTATGCTGACGGCATCAAATTTTTTGCGTTACACCGGCAAACCCGCCCAGCCGGCCATTGCTATGGATTTGCCGTCTCGGTGTGCCGCGTGAAGATAGATGGCAGCGTCGTGGAAAACACCGACCGCGCGACCACCGTATCTGCTCCAGCCTCCAGAGCGCGCTGTTTCAAATCCACTTGGACATGGGAAACGAACCCCAACAGGCGGATGGACTTCGTCTCCGGTTGCTGCTTCAGCTTCTGGATTGCTGCCACCGCGTCCACCGCCTTCGTGTTCAGATCGAACAGGATAAGGGCCGGAGACTGTTTTGCCAGCTCCTGGAGCCTCGCCTCTTCTTTCACGAACACCACCTCCCAACCGGCCCGCTTGGCCGCGTCCAAAATTTTCACGGTGAAGAAAAGGTCGTCGAGCACCGCGACGGCCTTCCGGACCGGCTCCATTAGACTTCGGCCATTTCCACCGAACTCGCGGTGAAGTAGGCGCAATCGGGATGTTGGAACACCAGCGCGCTCACGCTTGCCTCCGGTTCCATCATCATCCCCTCAGTCAATTCGACCCCAATTTCTTCGGGGCGCAGGAGCTTCCAGATTCCTTGCTGGTCATCCAGGTTCGGGCACGCCGGATAACCGAAGCTATACCGCTTGCCGCGGTAGCGGCTCGTGAACCGCTCCTGCATGGTCATCGTTGGCGAATCCGGGAAGCCCCAGTCTTCGCGAATCCGGCGGTGCAGCCATTCGGCGGCGCCTTCCGCGGTCTCAATCGCCAGCGCCTGCAGGGCGTGGGCTTTCAGGTACTCACCCTTCGCCTTGCACTCCTCGCTCCGCTCGCGTATCCCCTCGCCCGCCGTTACCACCAGCAGCGCCAAGTTGTCTCGCCGCCCGTCGTCAGCGGCCGGCAGGATGTAGTCGCTTAGGCAAAGCCCATCCTCTTTGGGCTGGCGGCCAAACTGAAATGTATGGATCGGCTCTGTTCCCTGGTGGGCAAACAATTGGATGGAATTCCCGTTCCGCTCCGCCTCAAAAAACTGCCAAACCGCCCGGACCTTCATGAACGTGGCCGCCCAATGCTTCACGTCCTCCACCTGATGGAACAGCTCCATCGCCTTCGGGTCGCGTTCGGCCAGCAGCTTCTCAAAGTTGCCCTTGAACCCTAAATGACGGCCGAATAGCATGAACGGATTAATGTAACTCCACACCTCACCCAACTGGGGAACATCGCGCTTCTTGCGGTCATAGTAGGGCGCCGGGGGAATCGGTAAATCAATGCGCACTTTCGTCGCGCGATGCTCGGAGGTGTTCACGGTTTCCACCGGCGCGGGCACTTCGCCGGCGCCCTCGTGCCATGTCGCGCTGGCCAGGGCAGCTTCACGCGTCGCCGGATCGGTGATTTCATTCATCACCCGCAACCCGGTCATCGCGTCTTTGCAGTAAAACGTCGGCGCCCCATAGGCGGGCGCTATCCGGGTCTTGCTGAACTTTTCGCTTAGAGCAGCCCCACCCACCAGCAGCGGCACGTCGATTCCGGCCGTCTTGAAGTCATCGGCCGTAATCACCATCTGCTGTGTGCTCTTGACAAGCAACCCGCTCAGCCCGATCGCGTCCGGCTTGTGCTCCCGGTAGGCCTGAATCAACGTTTCCGGCAGAATCTTGATGCCCAAGTTCACCACGGTGAAGCCGTTGTTGGCCAGGATGATCTCCACCAGGTTCTTGCCAATATCATGAACATCGCCCTTCACCGTGGCGAGCACAATTTTGCCGCGCGCCGCCGTGTCGGCCTTCTCCATGAACTGTTCCAGGTGGGCCACGCCGGTCTTCATGGCCTCAGCCGATTGCAGCACTTCAGCCACAATCAACTCGTTGTTATTGAACAGCCGGCCCACTTCGCTCATCCCCGCCATCAATGGGCCGTTAATGATATCCAGCGGACTGACGCCTTCGGCGCGTTTACGGTCCAGGTCTTCCACCAGCCCGTCTTTTGAGCCCTGAATAATGTAGCTCGCCAGTCGCTCATCCAACGGCAGATCCGCGGCTTTGGCTTTTGTTTTCGGGGCCGCCTTGCGGAAGTGCTCGGTAATCGCCGCGATATGGAACTGGTTGACGGCCGCCCGCTGATCTTTGGATTGTTGGCGCCAGTCCTCCGCCACATTTTGCAGGAGTTCGAACTGCGGATGGTCCTCGGGAACATCTACAGGTGGCGAGTTGAACAGCAGATGCTCCGCCAGCCGGCGTTCGTGTTCCGGTATGCCGGCAAACCGCTCCAGCTTCTCGGCGTTGACGATCGCCAGGTCCAACCCAGCTTTGGTGCAGTAATACAGGAACACGGAGTTGACAATCTCACGTGCCGCCGCCGGAAGACCGAAACTGATGTTGGACACACCCAGCACCGTTTTGACGTGGGGGATGTTCTCCTTTACAAGCCGCAACGCCTCAATTGTCTCTACCGCGCCGCCAATGTAGTTCTCATCCCCGGTCGCGCAAGGGAACACCAGTGGATCGATGATGATATCTTCCACCGGAATCGAGTACTTGCCGGTCAGCAGATCCACCGAGCGCTTCGCCACTTCCAGCTTTCGCTCTCGAGTGAAGGCTTGCGCCTGAATCGGATCTTCGTCAATCGTCCCCACCACCAGCGCCGCTCCATAGGACTTGGCAATGGGACACATCACTTCGAACTTTTCCTCGCCGTCCTCCAGGTTGACGGAGTTGATGATCGACTTGCCCTGACAATACTTGAGCGACAGCTCAACGGCCTTCGGGTCCGTTGTGTCGATCATGATCGGGGCCTTGATGGAGCCCTTCAGCAACAAGTCATAGAACTGAGGAATATCATTCAGTTCGTCCCGATCCGCCGACTGCAGGCACACATCGATAATCTGCGCGCCGTTTCGTACCTGCCGCTTGGCGATATCAATTGCCGGGTCCCACTTCTCCTCGGCAATCAGATTCTTGAACAAACGCGAACCGATTACGTTCGTCCGTTCTCCAACGATCAATGGGCGGTTCGTTTCATCCGCTTCCACCAGATCCTTGCCGGTATAGAAAGACCGGTGCGTTCGCGTTTTCATGCCGCGTGGTTTTTTGCCCTCGGCCATTTCCGCAATCGCTTTTATGTGCGCCGGCGTAGTTCCGCAGCACCCGCCCACAATGTTCAGCCATCCGTTGTCGGCAAACCGTTCCAACTGCGCCGCCAGTGAGGCCGGGGTTTCCAGGTACTTCCCCTCCTCATTCGGAAGTCCCGCGTTCGGGTAGCAGGAGATTCGGGTCTCGGCGATTTCGTTCAGCGAACGAATATGGTCCGTCATGAACTCCGGCCCAGTGGCGCAGTTCAAGCCAATCGAAAGCAGATCGGCATGGGCCACCGACGCATAGAGCGCTTCGGCCGGCTGCCCGGCAAGCATCGTGCCCATCTGTTCAATGGTCCCGGATACCATCGTTGGAATCCGGTAACCTAACTCCCGGCAAAGCCGCTCTCTCGCCCGCAGCGCCGCCTTTACGTTCAGTGTGTCCGGACACGTCTCTATTAATAGGATGTCGGCGCCACCATCGATCAGGCCCCGGAACTGCTCATAGTAGTTGTCGGCCAGCACATCGAAGGTGATGCCACCTGTCAGCGAGATCATCTTGGTCGTCGGACCAATGGAAGCAGCGACGAATCGGGGCTTGGCGGGGGTCGAAAATTCGTCCGCTGCCTGCCGCGCCAGCCGCGCCGCCTGCGCGCTGATCTCATACGCCTTCGCCTCCAGCCCGTATTCGGCCAAGACAACCGGCATGGACCCAAAGGTGTTGGTCTCAATAATGTCGGAACCGGACTCGAGGTAGTCCCTATGCACTTTCAGGACAACATCCGGGCGCGTTAGCACCAGGTTTTCGTTACAGCCTTCGTACTGCGCGCCGCCAAAGTCGTGGGCGTGCAGATTGCATCGCTGCATCTCCGTCCCCATGGCTCCGTCAAGGACAAGAATTCGGGAATCTAGCGCGTCATAAAGGGCTTCACGGCGGGTTTTCGGGTCAGACATTTGACCCACCAATTATCGCATGAGGGGCCGTTTTTAACGCGCGGCGATATACTTAGCGACGATTTCCACCAGTTCAACGGTATGTACGGGCTTTGAAAGGAAATCGTCCATCCCTGCTTCCAAACAAGAGTTCCGCACTTCGAACGCGGTATTGGCAGTACACGCGACAATCGGTACGCCACGGCCGCCAGGCATTTGCCGAATCCGCCGGGTACACTCCAGGCCGTCCATTTCCGGCATCTGGACGTCCATCAGAATGAGGTCGAACGGTGTTGTCAAAACCGCTTCAATCGCATCGGCGCCGCTGGGCGCGATCCGAACGTCGTACCCCTTGCGCTCCAGAACCGTGCGCATAAACCGTTGCGCAACGTCATTGTCTTCCACCAATAATAGTTGCGGCCGGCTCGGGGCCGTGGTGCTGGATCGAATCCCATGGTCGGAAACAGAATCCGGCACGCCCAAAGGGAGCGTGATCGTCAAGAAAGTGCCCGCGCCCCGAACGGCTTCGGCCTCCAACTGGCCTCCCATCGCCTGTACCAATTGAAAAGCGAGCGGCAGCCCAAGTTCCAGACGCGCCTGATTGTAGCCGCCGATGTCTGGCGGGCTGAACAACTGGCCAAGCCGTGCAGATGGTACATCCGCGCCATTGTCACCAACGCTCACCGTTAGGATCAAGCGGCGCTCCGGCGCCGCGAAGTATGTGGACACCGCTACCGTTATTTCATCCTGAATACAGACATTGATCGCGTGCGAAAGCAGTATGCCTACCACTTGGCGCAGACGGACGGCGTCTCCAACCACTACTTCCGGCGCGTTTTGTTCCACCGGTTCCGAAAGAAGTTGAATCAGCAGTCCCCGGCTTTCGGCCTTTCCTTGCATCGCCGCGACAGAGGTGCGGATCACTTCGTGCAAATGGAACGGCGCCTCCGAAAGCCGTAACTGTCCCGCCATTACAGAGGCGTACTCAAGGGCGTTGCTCAACGATTCCAACAGGCTCTCCGCGCAAAGCCGAGTGGACTGAACGTACTCCCGCTGTTCGGCCGACAGCGACGATTCCAGCAGTAAATCCGACATCCCCAGAATTCCGGTGAGCGGCGTTCGGATTTCGTGGTTCAGCGCAGAAAGCATTCGCGCGTGGGCCCGTTGCAGGTCCTGCATTGTTTCCGGCGGCGTTGGGGCGAGAACTGGGGATACTTCCAACAACACATGCTCCTGTCTATTACATCGGCGCGGACGGGGCAGGGGTTTAGCCAATTTCATGACAAAACTGCGAAGCCGTTGACACATGTCGTTGAATCCGCTATAGTTTCGGAGTAACTTTGCGCTCCTTCCGCATCTGGATCGAGCGGATCTTTTGCGGCCGGCAGCGGGTCAAGCGTTCCACGGGATTGAATGAGATCCCTTCGCCGTGCACGGAGAATAGGCAATGGGAAACAATCCCGAACTACCGACCCCGGACGAAGCAGTTCCAGCGACTCCGACGCCCCAGCCCTCGCACACGGCGGGCTTCGCGCCGGACCCGCCTCACGGAAGACCTGGACTCCCTGGCCCGCCCCTCCCGGCCGATCCAGACTCGCCACAGGACGAATACTTCTCAGAAGAGATGATGTCCGAGGAGATGCTCGACGACTACAGCCACTTTGCTCCTCCGGCCGAAGGCGAGGTTCTGCAGGGCTATGTATTAAAGGTCACCGCCAACGACGTCATCGTCGACTTCGGCTACAAATCCGAGGGTGTGGTTCCCATCGCTCAAATTCCAGTGGTCGACGGCAAACCTGCCGTGAATCCCGGCGACACCATTGAAGTGATGGTGGAAAAGGGCGGTACCCTAACGCCGGAAGGCTATGTCCCGCTCTCCCACCGCAAAGCCCAGAATACGAAATCCTGGGATACGCTCGAACAGGCCTTCCGCGACAACTTGCTCGTCAGCGGCCACATTACAGGCAGAACCAAGGGGGGCTTGATGGTGGATGTGGGCGTTGAGGCGTTCATGCCGGGCTCCCAGGTTGACGTCCGGCCCGTCTACAACCTCGATTCGCTCGTCGGTCAGCACATCCCGGTCCGTATCCTGAAATTGAACCGCCGTCGCGGCAATGTCGTCGTCAGCCGTAAGGCCGCCCTCGAAACCGAAGTCACCGACCGGAAATCGGCGCTTCTCGAAACAGTCGCCGAAGGCTCCATCATCCAAGGAATCGTCAAGAATCTCACCGACTACGGCGCTTTCATCGACCTCGGCGGCATCGACGGTTTGTTGCATGTCAGCGACATGAGCTATGGCCGCGTTACGCATCCTTCGGAATTGGTCCAGGTCGGTCTGGAATTATCACTGAAAGTATTAAAGTTCGACCGCGACAAAGAACGAATTTCGCTCGGCCTAAAGCAGATGGCTCCGGATCCCTGGGAGTCGGTCCATGATCGCTACCAGATTGGGGCGAAAGTCATAGGCCGGGTGGTATCTATCACCGATTACGGTTCGTTCGTTGAACTGGAAGCAGGTGTCGAAGGGTTGATCCACATCTCGGAGATGACTTGGTCCCGGCGCATGAAACACCCCTCCAAGGTCGTTAAAGTTGGCGACACCGTGGAGAGCGTTATCCTTGACATCAAGCCGCGCGACCGTCGCGTCTCGTTGGGAATCAAGCAGCTCGAAGACGATCCCTGGACCACTGTCGAATCGAGGTACTCGATCGGCAGCGTCGTCGAAGGCCGCGTTCGCAAACTCTCCGAATTCGGGGCGTTTATCGAAATCGAAGAAGGCATTGACGGCTTGGTGCATGTCTCCGATCTCTCTTGGACCAAACACATCAAACACCCTTCGGAAGTTTTGAAGAAGGGGCAAGTCGTACAGGCCGTCATCTTGAATATTGATGCTCCCACTCGCCGGCTTTCGCTCGGCGTTAAGCAGTTGCAACCCGATCAATGGGAGTCGTTCTTCGCCAGCCACAATGTGGGAGACACGGTACGCGGAAAGGTCTGCCGGTCGGCTACCTTTGGCGTCTTCGTCGAGGTGGCGCCCGGCGTTGAGGCATTATGTCACTCCTCGGAAATAGTTGGCGTTGCCGGGAAGGAGAAGCCCGCCTTACCTGTTGGCGAGGAGCATTCATTTAAGATCATTCGCCTGAACGCGGCGGAAAAGAAGATCGGGTTAAGTTATAAAGCCGCCATCGTGGATGAAGAGCGACAGCGGATGTCAGAATATCAGAAGCAGGCCGCGGCTGTAACAACGGCCACCGAAGAAGCCGCGCGTTCTGGGATGGCTGAAGGAACGCAAAAGACCGAAGACGCCGGACCCGCGGAATCGACCGCCGGCGGCGAGTAAGGAACGGAGAGGAATGGGCATGACAAAGGCTGATCTGATCGAAGAGGTCTCAAAAGTCACCGAAATGACGCGGAAAGATTCCGAAGTCATCGTTGAGGCCATCTTTGACAGCGTCGTCCGCAGCTTGCGCGAGGGAGACAAGATTGAGATCCGGGGCTTTGGCAGTTTCCGGACACGCCAACGGCAGCCGCGCGTCGGGCGAAACCCAAAAACGGGTTCGCGGGTGGAGGTTCCAGCCAAACGGATCCCGTATTTCAAGCCGAGTAAGGAGCTGAAGGATCTGGTCAATGGCGGCGTCGACACCGGATTCGATGACGACGACGGAGACGATTCGGAATAGCGGCACACTCATGGACCACATCTGGAGTCCTTGGCGATATCAATACGTCACCAGAACCGCCCCTTCCCGGGGCGGTTGTGTTTTCTGTGAGAAGGTGGCCGCGCAGAACGACGCCGAATCACTCATCGTCTTCCGGGGCAAACACAACTACGTTGTCTTGAATCTATATCCGTATTCAAACGGTCACGTCATGGTGGTCCCCTATGAGCATGTCGGCTCCCTCGCCGCGGCTGCGCCGGAAACGGCCGCGGAAATGATGAGCCTGGCTCGGCAGACCGAACGTATCATTCAGGAAACTTATGCCGCTCCCGGAATCAATCTCGGCATGAACCTGGGCGAGTGCGCCGGAGCCGGCGTGGCCGGGCACATTCACCTGCACATTTTGCCCCGTTGGCCCGGTGACGCAAATTTCATGACCGTGGTTGGAGAAACCCGCGTACACATTGAAGCGCTGGAGCAGACCTACCAGAAGTTACTCCGGGCATTTTCCGCCGCTACCGTTTCTTAGCCGGTTTGCAGGCGCCCCGGGCCATCTCGGTTTCCGCCGCGATAAATCCAAATGCCGCCCAGTTCTTGTCCGTCAAAACCCGCTCCCACGTAGCGCACGCCCGCTCCTTACGTCCCTCCAGCCAGTGCCACAAGCCGACGCCATACCCGACTGTTGGCGAGACATTCCCCGCGAACGGTGAAGCCATTGTCTGCGACTCCGTTCGAAGCCCCTTATATAGCAATAGGGTGCGAAAGTAAGAGACATTCTCTTTCACGTCCATCTGCGCCCGGATAGGACCCAGAACGCGGGCGGCTTCGTCCGGCTTCCCTGCCCGCCGCAATGCGCACCATGCCCATTGCACAATCGCGACGCGTGTATCATCGCTCATCGTGTAACAGGAACGCCAACCGCTGGGCATACCCTTCAACACCGGAGCCGGTTGCGGGGTCGCCGCCATGGCCAGGCATCGCTGATACTCGCGCGCCGCGTGGTTATAATCACCCCGCAAGTAATAGGCCAGTGCCAGGTGATAACTTACATCGAAGCTCGCCGGCGCCAAGTCAGCCGCCCTCTTCAGGTCCGTGATCGCCGGATCAAACCGGCGAATCGAAATAAAGCGGTGCCCGCGGAAACGCGGAAACCTCGCGTCCCCCGGATGCTCATCCATCCCGCGTGTGTACAGGGGAATAGACTCACTGAAACGCAGCACATTGTCGCGCGCGCGGGCTGCCGCCAACAACAATTCCGCCGTGCCCGTTCCCTTGGCCAACGCCAGGTCCGCCTTCTCAATTTGGCGCTCTTCATCCGGCATCGCGCTAAACGACCTTCCAAGAGGAGAGAAAACCTCTGGCTCCGGTGCCTGGCCCGGCAACACGGGAACCCAAAGAAGTAACTGGACCCGGAGGAGCCAACGCATACGTCCTAAAATACAACAACCGCCATCACCTGCGGTAAGCCGAACTCAAATACCGCCTCGCCTCCTTGGCCGCATCGCTATCCGGAGCTCCATCAATCGCCTGACGATAGGCGCGTAGCGCGTCTTCCCGGCGTCCCGTTGTGTCGTAACATTGCCCCAGCCGCAGCCAGGCATTCACCAGCGTATTTAGCCCCGCCTCAGTGCCGGCAGCGGTCACCCGCCGTAAATCCGCGATGGCCGCGGTGTATTCCCGGTACCAAAACAATAGATTTCCGCGCGAATAGTATATTTTTCCCGGGGGCAGATTCTTGTACCCCGCTGCGCCCGCGGTCTTCAATTGCTCCATCGTCCGCAACACCGCCAGTGCCTCGTCTTTCCGGCCCAGGTCCGCATACATCTGCACCATCTCCAGCCGGTAGATGTAGTTCCGTGGAAACATCGCGATCAATTGCTGCAATAGAGGGATTGCCTTTTCCGCCTGCCGCTCACGGCGGTAGGCCACTGCCAGCAGGATCATCGCGTCCACCCGGCTGGATTTTCCTTCGCGCGCCACCAGTTCCACCGTTCGGATACCACCGTCCTTGTCGCCCCGAAATCCAATCAGGAATCCCACCATCTTTAATGCAAACGGCAACGATCCGACGATGTAGTCGTGTACGCCCTCTACGAACTGCGCGTCCACAAAATCCGGTTTAATCTGCAGCGCCTGCTGATGAATCTTCCGCGACTGTGTGAACTCCCGCAGCGATTCGCGCCATATCTTCCGTACCAGGAAGTTATAGTTTGATCGCAAACTATGCGCCACACCCAGCGCATACAGCGCCTCGGTGTCCCGGGAATTCGCGGCCAGCCGCGCCTCGCTCAGCGCAATCGCTTTCGTCACGGAGTCATCAAATCGCTTCTGCTCCACCGGTGTCGCCAGAATCTTCGCTCGCGCCAGCGAGACATTACTGCCGGTCACCATCTCCGTTTCTATCGCGCCGGCGTTGAATAACTCCCGGTAGAGCAGCGCTTGCGCCATATGGGTGTACGAATACGGGTCGTTCGGGCTCCGCTTGATCTCGCCTTCAAACTCCGCGATCGCCTGATCGTACTCCAGATTGTAGAAGTGATCGAAGCCCTTGCTGATCGGCGCCGGAGCGGCAATGAGTTGGCACGTCAACGCGGCGAACAGGCTCAGGCGCATGTCGATTCCGATTCTATTCGCCCCAGCGCCCATGCGGCGTGAGAAGCGATCACCGGATCGTCGTGGCCGCAAAGTTTTTCGAGCGGCTCGCGGTATCGCGCCGCGCCCGCGTTGCCCATCGCCACCGCGACATTCCGCAAAAAACCCTGGTATTTGGTCCGCGCAATCGGCGATCCACGGAACAGGCGTTGAAACTCAACGGCGCTCATCGTGGCGAACTGCTCCAGCGGGGGCGCCATCACGCGCGGCTGCCATGGCGGGTCGCCCGTCGTTGCCGCCCGCCCGTTCCAGGGGCAGACGTCCTGGCAAATGTCACAGCCAAAGACGTGGCGCCCCATCCCTGCCCGCTGCGTTTCGGGAATCGCTCCCTTCAGTTCAATATTCAGGTAGGAAATGCACAGGCGCGCATCGAGCTCCCACGTGGGGTTGTCGTGCCCTGTCCGGACGATCGCCGCCGTCGGGCACGCGTCGATGCACCGCGTGCAACTTCCGCACCGGTCCGCCGCGGGCGAATCCGCCGCCAGGTCAAGCGAAGTTAGTAACTCGCCCAGGAAAAACCACGAACCTCTCTGCTGGTTTATCAGACACGTATTCTTACCAATCCAGCCAAGGCCCGCCGCCCGCGCTAACGGTCTTTCCAGCAGCGGCGCCGTGTCCACACAGATCTTGGTTTCACACGGCGCCAACACCTGCAGCCGGGCGTCCAATTCCGCCAGCCGGCGCTTCATCACGTCATGATAATCGTCGCCCCAGGCATACCGGCTAATCCACCCCAGCGTTTCATCCTCAATCGTCCGCGAATATGGCAGCGGAGCGTTGTAGAGTTGCCCCACCACGACAACACTGCGCGCCGCGGGCAACAGCCGCCGCGGATCGCGCCGCTTCTCCGCGCGTTCATCCGTCAGATACCCCATCCGGCCCGCCATCCCCCGGCCCACCCAATCCATGTAGTGTTCCGCCTCGGCCAGCGGTCCGGCCGCCGCAATACCAGCAAGGTCGAATCCACAGGAAATAGCCAAAGCCTTTACCTCTGTGGCAAGGTTCTGGCGCATCGCGGAAAGCACGATATTCAGCATACCCGATACAATGAAATAAAGGCTTTCCTGTGCAGCGCGAATACCACTCCTGGTTCAGCCCTATCCTCCGCCGCCAGATGGAATTGCTGGTCTTCGGCCACGGCGGCGCGCCGCTCATCGTCTTTCCAACCTCCATGGGCCGCTTCTACGATTACGAAAATCGGGGCATGATCGGCGCCATCTACAGCCGCTATGCCAACGGCGAACTGCACGCTTTCTGCGTTGACAGTGTCGACCGCGAGAGTTGGTACGACAAGGACATTCCACCCGCGGCCCGCGCCGAACGCCAGCTCGAGTACGATGCCTACCTGCGGGAAGAGGTTCTCCCCTTCATCGCCGGGCGGAACCCAGCCCAGCGCGTTTCCGTCACCGGTTGCAGCTTCGGCGGATACCATTCAGCCAACTTCGCCTTTCGTCATCCCGAACTCATCGACTCCCTCATTTCCTTCGGCGGCGCTTTCAACATCCGGCGCTTTCTCGAAGGCTACTTCGACGACAACTGCTACTTCAACAATCCTCCCGATTTCCTCCCCAACATCGGCGATAATACGCTCTTGAACGAGATTCGCCGTTTGCGCATCGTGCTCGCCACCGGAGAGACAGATATTTGCCTCGATGAGAATCGCCGGCTGAGCGAAATCCTGGCGTACAAAGGAATACCCCACGTGCTTGATGTCTGGGGCGACGGCGCGGGACACGACTGGCAATGGTGGGAGCGCATGGCGGTCAAGTTTTTCGGCAAGTAGAACAGGAGGGCGCGTTGAAACGAATCGGAATCATCTATGGCATAGAGAACTCTTTTCCTCCGGCGCTTGTTGATGCCATCAACGCCCGCGGCATTCCTAATGTCCGCGCCGAACATGTAAAGATCGGCGGTGTGTTAATGGCCGCGCCCTCGGGCTATAGCGTCATCATTGATCGCATCTCACACGACATTCCCTTCTACCGCGCCTGGCTCAAGAATGAAGCCCTGAATGGCGCCCACATCATTAATGACCCCTTCTGGTGGTCGGCCGACGACAAGTTCTTCAACTACGCCCTGGCCGCCAAACTCGGCGTCGCCGTCCCCCCCACCGTTATGCTGCCCCACCGCGAACACCCCGAGGGCACAACCTCCCAATCGATGCGTAACCTCATTTACCCGCTCAACTGGGACGAAATCTTCGATTACATCGGCTTCCCCGCCTTTCTGAAGCCGCACCTCGGCGGCGGCTGGAAGCATGTCTACAAGGTCGATAACGCCGAGCAGTTCTTTTCGGCCTATAACGCCACCGGAACGCTGGCCATGGTGCTCCAGGCCGAAGTGAATTTCACTGAGTACTTCCGCTGCTTCGTTGTTGGCCGCGAAAAAGTGCGCATCATGCACTATGACCCGCGCCGGCCTCACGCCGAGCGGTACGTGCTGAATCCACCGGAAATCGATCCGCCGCTGCTCGAACGGATCGAGCGCGATGCCCTGCTGCTTTGCCGCGCCCTCGGCTACGACTTCAACACTGTCGAATTCGCTGTCGAAAATGGTGTCCCCTACGCCATAGACTTCATGAATCCCGCCCCGGACGCCGACATCCAATCCGTCGGCGCCGATAACTTCCACTGGGTCATCGACGCCGTCGCCAGCCTGGCCATCTCTCGCGCGCTAAACAATGTGCCCGCCAACAACCAGTTTCATTGGTCCCGGTTCGTTCCCGCCCCATGAAACCCACATTCAATCTCGGCATCGAGGAGGAATTCCAGACCATCGATCCGGATTCGCGTGACCTGCGCTCGCACATCTCCATCGAACTCATCGAACAGGGTCACCATCTACTGAAGGAGCGCGTCAAACCCGAACTGCACCAGTCGGTGATTGAGGTCGGCACCTCTGTCTGCCGCGACATCAAGGAAGCCGCCCGCGAAGTGAAACTCCTCCGCGCCAACCTCATTCACCTGGCGCACAAGAATAACCTTCGCCTCGCCGCCGCCGCCACCCATCCTTTCGCTGACTGGCGTGCCCAGGATATCTATCCCGACGCCCGTTACGACGCCATCATCGAAGACATGCAGATGGTCGCCCGGTCGAACCTCATCTTCGGCCTCCACGTCCACATCGGCGTTGAGGATCCGGAAACCGCCATCCACCTGATGAACGCCGCCCGCTATTTCGTGCCGCATCTGCTCGCCCTCTCCGCCAACTCCCCGTTCTGGCGCGGCATGGAAACAGGCCTCAAAAGCTACCGCTGCAAAGTCTTCGATAAGTTCCCGCGCACGAACATCCCGGAGTACTTTCCCAGTTACAGCGAATACACGAACTTCGTCAACTTACTCGTCTCCACCGGCTGCATCGACGACGCCAAACGCATCTGGTGGGACATCCGGCTCCATCCCGCCTTTCCCACCATTGAGTTCCGTGTTTGCGACCTTCCCATGCGCGCCGACGAAACCATCGCCCTCGCCGCCCTCATCCAGGCCACCGTCGCCAAACTCTACAAACTCCACGAAAAAAACCAGTCTTTTCGCATGTACCGCCGCGCCCTCATCATGGAAAACAAGTGGCGTGCCGCCCGCTACGGCCTCGATGGAAAACTAATCGACTTCGGTAAGCGCGTCGAAGTGCCCATGCGCGAACTCCTCGAACAGTACCTTGAATTCATCGATGATGTCGTTGACGAACTCGGCAGCCGGGAGGAGATCTCCAACCTCCGCCGCCTCATCGGCAACGGTACCGGAGCCGACCGCCAGTTACGCGTATGGCGAGAAACAGGAGATCTCAAAAAAGTCGTCGACTACATAGTAAGTGAAACGGAATCAGAAGTCGGTCCGGCCGGCCCTCTCGACATGAAGGCGGTGGGGTAATGCTCGACGCTCTCACCTTCGACCCCGCGTTTGAAACCGGCGCCCGCAACGCCATTCACACCTGCCTCCGCGTCCAGCCCGATGAGCAAGTCACCATCATCACCGATCTGGAGACTGCCCCCATCGCCGCCGCCCTTCGCCAACAACTCCGCGCCCTCCATGCCCCCCACAACGTCTGGGTTCTCGAACACGCCGGCACACGCCCGCTCATCGAAATGCCCCGCGCTATTCTGGACGACCTCGAATCCGCCAATGTCAGCATCTTCTGCGCCCAAGCGAAAACAGGTGAGCTTCCCAGCCGCATGCAGATGACCGAGGTCGTCAATCGCCGCAAAATCCGGCACGCCCACATGGTCAACATCACTCCGGAGATCATGACTCACGGGATGAGGGCAGATTATGACGCTGTAGACCGGCTGAGCCTGAAGCTCTTGGAACTGGCCCGCCACGCCAAAACGGTTCGAGCCACCACTCCCGCCGGCACCGATATCGTCGCCGCCATGTCTCCGGACTACAAATGGCTGAAGACCTCCGGCATCATCAGCGCCAACACCTGGGGCAACCTGCCCGGCGGCGAGGTCTGGACCACGCCCGGCGAAGTAAACGGCGTCTATGTAGTCGATGGCGTCGTCGGCGATTATCTCTGTGCCAAGTACGGTGACCTCCAGCAAACCCCGCTCACCGTCCACGTGAAGGCCAACCGTGTCCACTCCGTCGATAGCGCCAACCGCGAGTTAGCCGCTGAATTCTGGGACTATACACACTCCGGCGAGAACAGCGACCGCGTCGGTGAATTCGCCATCGGCACAAACATCGGCGTGCGCGATGTCATCGGCAACATTCTCCAGGACGAAAAAATCCCCGGTATGCACATTGCCTTCGGCCACCCGTACGGCGATCATACCGGCGCCACTTGGGTCTCCAAGACCCACATCGATATCGTCGGTCGCCGCTTCAGTATCTGGCTCGACGGCCTGCAAATCATGGAGAACGGCCGCTTTCTGGTGACGGCATGATTCCCGAACTCCGTCGCCGCTTCCTGCGCGATTGGACACCGGAGTCCTACGCGGCGGTGAAGCAAACTTTGAACCAGCGCAGCCGCGTCCACCTTCCATTCCGCGTCGCCGAAACTCCCTGTTTTCTTTCGAAGTCCCTCACCAATACTCTCATTCAGGCCGCCAAAGTACTCCTGCTTCAGTTACAGTCCCCCACTTATCGCGAACTGTCGAGTCACTGTATCCCTCCCGCCTTTCGTGTTCCCAACGAACCGGAAAAACCCCTCTTCGTGCAAGTCGATTTTGGCCTCGTGCGGGACGCCGAGGGACGCACGGAACCGAAACTCGTCGAAATACAGGGCTTCCCTTCCCTCTACTGTTTTCAGTCCGTACTCACGCAGACTTTTTGCGAACAATATGCGCTCGAACACGCCGCTCCTCCGAATGCGAGGGCCCTTCTCGGCGAAGCGATACTTGGCCGCCACGCTCCCGAAAACGTTGTCTTGCTCGAAATCGATCCTGACAACCAGAAGACACTCTGCGACTTCAACATTACAGAGGATTGGTTTGCTGTCCGCGCCGTCTGCATCACCAAGGTGCGAAAACGCGCCAACAAGCTCTATTACCTTCTCGACGGCGTGGAAGTCCCCATCCATCGAATCTACAATCGTGCAATTGCCGACGAACAACTTCGCCGCCGCGTCCAACCCGCCTTTGCCTGGACTGACGACCTCGATGTCGAATGGGCCGGCCACCCCAACTACTATTTCCGCATCAGCAAATACGCCCTTCCGTTCCTGCAACATCCAACGGTGCCGCTCACCCGCTTCCTCAATGCGTTCACCGAATGGCCGCCGGACCTCGACGATTGGGTCTTGAAACCGCTCTATTCCTTCGCCGGGCTCGGCGTCGCAGTTGGGCCAACCCGCGATCAACTCGATGCCATCCCCGTCGCCGAACGCTCGCAGTGGATTCTCCAGCGCCGCTGCCGTTTCGAGCCTCTCATCGAAACGCCTGCCGGCCCGACGCAGGCCGAAATCCGCGTCATGTTCATTTGGATTGATCAACCTGTCGCCGTCGCCACCCTCATTCGTCTCGGCCGCGGCAAAATGATGGGCGTCGATCACAATAAAGGGCTCGATTGGGTCGGCGCCTCCGCCGGCCTCTGGTCGCCGGCCTGACTTTGGTCCCGTTCACGGCGCAATCGCGCCTTTGCGGGTATGTTTCAACGAAAGAAAAGACTTATCGTTCCTGATTTCGTCGCGGCCAACCGCCGGGGCAACCTCGCCCCCATGCAAAGGCGTATGTTCCTCATGAATGCCGTCACCTTGGCCATCGGCGCCGCACTGTTGCTCGGCGCCTGCGTGGCCATGTATTTTGCCGGCAGAGTAAACTTCCTCACGCTGGTCTTCTTCGGCGCCGCCGTCCTGGTCAGCCTGTCGCTGCGCGAGTCCTGGCGAATCTACTCTGAACCGGCCCCCGCCATCGTCTCCTACTCCGGTCCGCTCTCGCCTTTTCCCAACACACCAGTCCACAGAGGCGGCTTCGTCGCCCTGGGCGATAAACGAGTCTATCTCTCACGCCGTCAGATCAGGGAAGTCCAGTTCGGGCGCTCCTATGAGATGTTCCTTGTACACCCCTACAACACGGTTCTCTCCGCGCAGCCGCTCGATTAGCGCTCCGGCCAATGATCGATAACCACGCCGCGCACCCCCAATTCCTCCAGTAACACCTGCACGGCCGCCGATTGCGCACCGCCGCCCTCCACCACCGTGGCCCACCGCAGATCTTCCCGGAATGCCCTGGTCCGCATTTCCCATCCGGCCACCGGCGCCACGCCGCCAATCTGTATCACCGTCCATTGCCGCGCCAGCGCTCGCGCTTTCTCCGCGTCCGGCCGCGGCCCCGCCACAATGAAATGATTGTCGCCGTAAACCAGTATCCCTAACATCAATACTCCAGCCGAGGGTCCGCCACCGGATACCCGATCGCGAAGTGATAAACCACCTGTCCCGTCTCTAACTCCAGATACGCGTGAACACGGTCATCGAAGAACGCCCCAATCCCCGTCGCCCGCAATCCGAGCGCCTCCGCCGCAATGTACAGCCTTTGCCCCAACGCCCCGGCCTCAATGTGCGCATACCGGTAACCGCGCTCCCCGAACTCGCTCTGGGCCCCCTCCAACTCCGCGACGATGGAAATCGCCACACAGCAGTTCCCCGCCAGGTCCTGTCCCAGGCTCAACCCTGCCGCCGCCACGCGCTGGTCGCCCGCCCGAATCAGTTCCAATTCCCCAGTAAATCGATACAATCCCGCCGCCAGCCCGGCCACTCGATGCACATATAGGTACATCGTCAACGGTCCAACCCGCGCCACTGCCAGCAGCGCCAGCAGGGTCTCCATCGGCATCGCCCGCGCCCCGCCAACAAAGTCCAATGCCGACCGTCTTCCGCGCACCGTCTCCCCAAACGCGCGTCCGCCCACCGCTGGCAGATCGCTCACCGGCCACACCCTCCGCCAACTTCCCTGTCCCGCGCGCGTCGCGGCGTGCACATCCGCGATCATCGCTGGAACATTTGCATCCGGCGATAACTCATTCGGAGTTCCCCTTAGTAACTCCATCGGCCCCGCGCACCCGGCTTGCTCCTCCATCCCGCGTACCGTGACCACAAGTAACGGCCACTCATCCTCCGCCAGGCCCAGCCGCGCGGCCAGCGCCGCATCGTCAAATGCTCCCGTCGCCTCGCACGTGCAACCCAGCGCCCTCGCCGCCAGTTCCAACGCCTGCCAGGCGTGGCCCATATCCAGCAGGCAATACCGGTAGGCCCGTTCCCGGTACTTCCAAGCCTCTCGCCACGCAATGGTTGTCAACACAAACACGAGCGGCGAATCGAACTCATAATCGCCGCGCCCACGCTGCTCCGCCATGTGCTGGGATGGCCGGTAGTGGTACAAGCCATCTGGCCATCCTGCCATTCCGCGGGTTGCAAAGTGGAACTCGGTAGGGTGCAGATTGCCCGAAGATGGGTTCACCCGCAGCGCGTACGTCCCTCCGTTCGGCGCCACTTTCGTCGCGCTGATCGATGCCGAGTAGAAAAGCAACGCCGACAGCCGGCCCACAAAGCCGGTCCCCATTCGCCCGCGCAACACGTCATACGCCGATATCTCCGGCGCCGCCGGATCGGCCGCCAGGTCCAGCACGGGCACGCCTTCATAGTGGCGATACGGGTTGGGCATGTTCGCCCAGTCCAATGTGTAGTTCGCCCGCCGCAACCGTTCCGGCGTGTGCTTGGTCGCCTCGTGATAGGCGCGCCAACTCACCCAGCGTCGGTCCGCGCCGCGCTCCCCGTGCCGCCGGTTTTTCGCACCGGCCCCGTGGAGGCCGACACTTTTCCAGCCGTCGCAATCGGCGCGTTCGCTTTGCTTGCTTCCCGCGCGGCCGCTATCTCCTCATGCGTGCGCACATCCGGCTCGGAAATCTTCACCTTCGCCTGCGCCCGCGCCACTTGTCGTTTATGCCGTTTTGCTAGCCGTTTGTCCACATCTCTACCCTACTCCCGAAGGTCATAGCAAAGCAAACGCGGGCTCTTGTTCTGCAATACGTCCTTACTATGCTGCACCACGTATAACAGCCCGCGGCTCAGCACCGGCAACGACCAGGTCTCCCGCGCCGCGAACAGCCACGCCCGCGAACCCTCCTTAAACCCCGCCGGCGTCAACTCCATCCACATCAAATGTCCCAGTTCCCCCAGCACCAGATACCGCCCGTCCACCTGCAACAAATTCCCCCGGTACAAACTCATCATCTGTTCGCGCTGCTGCCCCCCGGCCTGAAACACTTCTTTCCATTCCAGGCTCGTCCGCCACGCTACCTTCCCTGTCTTTACCTCCACACACGCCAGCGAAGCGTCCGGTTCGTTCCGTCCGTCGAACCCGTACAGATAGCCGTCTTTATGAATCGGCGTGTTGAAATGAAGTCCAAATTCGGGCGCGGTCCATACCACTTTGTGCTTGAAGTCGGGAGTAATTTCCAACATCGCCCCGCCGGTCCTGTAACTAGCCGAAATGAACACATAGTTATCCACAATCACCGGGCACGACGCATTCACAGACTCATAACTCTTGCTCCGCCACGGAAATGTGAAATCCACCGCTCCTGTCACCGGGTCCAGCATGATAAGGCCCCCCGTCGGCGGCTGGCTCTCGCCCCCGGCAAACACAAACACACGCCGCTTGCCATGGATAACAGCCGGAATCGGCGACGCATAGCTCCCGCCCCACTCCGCGCCCGCGCCCCATCGCATCTGGCCCGTCCGCTTGTCCAAACCAATCACACACGGCCCGCCCGGCGCTCCCACGTTCACAATCAGCACCTCACCTTCCACCAGCGGCGTCGAAGCCACTCCGAAGAAGTCCTGCGGCACCTTGAACTCATCCCGCAGTTGCCGCCGCCATAACACTTGTCCCGATGCCAGATGCAGGCAGTGCAGCACCCCTTCCGCACCCACCACATAGACTCTATCCCCATCAATTACCGGGCTCGATCTTGGCCCATTGTTATACCCATAACGGTCCTCAAATGACGTCGAGTAAGTATGCTGCCAATACCGGTCCCCGGTTTCCGGGTGCAGACAATCCACCACTTCCTGATTCCCCCGCCGGTACAGAAACACTAACTGGTCGCCCGCAATCGCCGGCGACGCATACCCGGTTCCCTTCGTCATCTCCCACACCAGCGGCGGCCCGCTGGACGGAAACCGCTTGTTCAGCCGCGTCTCTCGCGAAACGCCATTATGCCGCGGCCCCAGGAACGACGCCCAATCCTCCGTCACCGCATCCTTCCGCAGCGCCGCCGGCTTCTTGTGCCGCGTCACCTCCGCGTTCGCCTTCGCCGCGGCCTTCGCCCCGCTCACGGCCGCCACCTTCGGCGGCGCCGGATCGGTAAACTTCTTCTGTCCCCAGACGGCTATCGAACTTAGGAGTAAGGATCGTCGTTTCATGTGGCGGCGGAACCCATTCTCTCATTACACTGGCAACAGTTCCATGCGTCCCGCTCTATTCCTTCTCGCCACACTCTCCCTCCTCGCCGCCAACCCGGCCGCCACCCTCGCCGAACTGCTCTCCCTCCTCCGCCCCACCAACCCGCCTCCGGACGGCCGCCTCAATCCCCACGACCGAACCTGGGAACAATGGCTCAAGCGTACCGGCGAACTCCCACCCGATTTTGACAAATTGCCCTCCATTCCCGGCCTGCCCGATCCCCTGCAAGGCGTAACCTCTCCATCTCAATGGCCCGCCCGCAAACAGATCCTCCGCCGAGACGTGCGTCACTGGATTTTCGGCGACTTCCCGCCCACCCCCAATAACCTCCGCGCCGCCGTCACCGCCGCCCGCCGCGATGGCGCCGTCACCATCCGCCAGGTCCGCCTTGAATTTGGCCCCAGCCACCGCGCCACCCTCCGCCTGGAACTCATCATCCCCGATGGCCCCGGCCCCTTCCCCGTCTTCCTCACCAACCACGCCGCCAATCGCCCCTGGGTCTATACTGCCGTTCGCCGCGGTTATATCGCCTGCGTCTATCACGCCACCGATCCCCGCTACGCCAACGGCGACGATTCCGACGCCTGGCTCGACATCTACCCCAACATCGATTTTCCCGTCCTCGCCCGCTGGGCCTGGGCCGCCTCCCGCGCCGTTGACTACTTAGTAACTCTCCCCGAAGTGAATAAGTCGCAAATCGGCCTTACCGGCCACTCCCGCAACGGCAAAATGGCCCTCCTCGCCGCCGCCTTCGACGAACGCATCGGCGCCGTCGTCCCCTCCAGCGGGAACAGCGGCGAGTCCAACCCCTGGCGCTTCACCACCGATCCCTTCGCCAATGAAAGCATCGAACTCCTCACCGCCGGCCAGTCCCACTGGTTCCATCCCCGCCTGCGCTTCTTCGCCGGCCGGGAGGACAAGCTCCCCGTGGATCAAAACACCCTCCTCTCCCTCGTCGCCCCCCGTGGCCTCATGCTCTACACCGGCTACGCCGAATCGGCCGCCAATCCGGTCGGCTTCGAACAGGCCTACCGCGACGCCCGCCGCGTCTACCGCTTCCTCAATAAGGAGCAGAACATCTGGCTCCACCTCCGCGCCGGCGAACATGGCACCACCGCCGAAGACATCGAAATCTTCTGCGACTTTTTCGACTCTGTCTTTGGCCGCCATCCCCGCCCCAAACTCGAAACCTGGTCCCACGGCTACACGTTCGAAGACTGGCGCCGCCTGCCAAAAGCGCCCATCCCCCTCACCCCCATTGCCGACCCCAAGATACAAATTGAATGGGCTCTCGGAGTCGAGCCGCCATCCGCGCCAAACAGGCAGTTGCGCCGCGCCCCGCTCGAAGCAAGCGATGCCGATAACTGGCTCGCCGCGCAGTTCCGCCGCCCCTCCACCGACGCGCAAACCCGCGACCGCATCGCCAAAGAAGGTATGGCCTGGAAACAGGTACCAATCGGCGACGGCATCATCGGCGATCTCTTCTACCCCGCAAACCACTCGGCCGGCAAGCTGCCCGTGGTCATTTGGCTACATGGCTATAGCTATCAATACGGCTGGTCTATCCAATCGCCGTGGCTCAGCAAAGTGAACGATCTCCGCATGAATCAGCGGCCCAGCATACCGGCCCTGGTCGCCAAAGGCTTCGCCGTCCTGACCTTCGATCAGATCGGCTTCGGCACCCGCGTGCTCGACAGCCGCAACTTCTACCAGCGCTACCCGAATTGGTCCCTGATGGGAAAGATGGTAGCCGACACCCGCGCCGCCATTGATGCCTGTACCCAAATCGAAATGCTCGACGCCAACCGCATCTCGCTGATGGGCTACTCACTCGGCGCCAAAGTCGGCCTGCTCACCATGGCCCTCGACTGCCGCGTCCATTCCCTCGCCGCCGTCGCCGGTTTCGACGCCCTCCGCCGCGCGACGATGGATAAAGGCGTTGAAGGAATCGGCCACTACTCGCACGTCCACGGTCTCATGCCGCGGCTCGGTCTCTTTCGCGGGAACGAAGCCAATCTCACCTTCGATTTCGACGCGGCTCTCCGCCTCACCGCACCCCGCCCGGTCCTGCTCATCGCCCCACAACTCGACCGCTACACCCGCGCCGCTGACGTCGCCGCCACCGTCAAACCAGTCGTCTACCCCGCATTGACCTTCGAAACCCCGCGCGACTTCAATCGTTTCAGCCTCGAAACCCAGCGCCGCGTGTTGGAGTGGTTCACCAGCGCCACGAAATCGCTCGGACTCGAACAGAAATAAGCCCCTTTCTCAAGTAGTCTCACACCGAGACGCGGATCAGTCCAGCAGCGGAACGAAGCCGTTTTTCCCCCTCCGCTCGCGCTGGACTGCTCGAACTTACCTTACCCGAGCTACCGCAGAACTGGACACCTCGCGGGGCGGGCCGCGCGGCATAGTCTACACTCCATCGCCACCTTGCGTATCCTCATCGCGCAAACTCTAAAGCAACGCCTTCCCACCTGCCCTTTCTGTTGCTCCCTTCGCTTATCACACAGTAGTACTATCCGGCCCTAACTCGCCCCCTACAACGCATTCGCATACCCCGCAATCGCTTCCCCCGCGCGCCGCGGGTCCCCGCCCGTCCCCCGCAGCAGTTCCGCCAGCCGCTTCTGCAATCCCGCCACCGTCGCCTTCAACTGCGGATCGGAGATCTGTTCAATCATCCGCCCCCGCTTATACCCAATCCGCGCGCTCTTCAGCAGATTGGTTAACTGCCCCGGGTCTTTCTCCAAATCGTACAATTCGTCCAAATCCCACAGCCCCTCGGACAGCATCAGCGAATACTTCTCCGTTCGCAGCCCGGTAATAGTCGGCGTATACGGGTAGTCGCGCTCCCACTCATACTCATAAACAAAGTCCTTCCGCCAATCCGCCGCCTTCCCCTGCACCACCGGCAACCAGCTCCGTCCATGCATCGCCGGCCCGCCCGTCACCCCCGCTGCCTCCAGGAACGTCGGCGCCAGGTCCAGATTCAACACCATCTCCTTCGGTTTCTGCCCTTTTGGAAACAGCGACGGACAGTGCGCAATCAACGGCACCCGCATCGAAGCTTCATACATCGCTCGCTTGTCCACCAGGCCATGCTCGCCCCACATGTAGCCGTTATCGCCCATGTACACCACCAGCGTGTCGTTCAACAACCCGCGCGACTCAAGCTCCCTGGTCACCTCGCCCACACTATCGTCAATCGCCAACAGGCACCGCATGTATTCTCGATAGGCGTCCTCAAACGAAATCACCTGACCGAATAGCCCCTCCACCCCGTGCCGCGTGTACCGCCGCTTCTTCACCCATTCCGGCTTTTCCGCGTAACGCTCCTCGGAATGCCAAATCGTCGCCGGCCGCGGGATCGGCGCGTCGGCATACAAGTTCTTATGTCGCGCCGAGGGCTGAAACGGAAAATGGACGCCCTTATGGCTCAAATACAGGCAAAATGGCCGCGCCGCATTCCGGTCAATAAACTCACACGCCCGCGCCGTTAATATATCGGTGATGTTCCCCTGCTCGGTCTTCTTTACCCCGTTGTCGTTCACCGGTGGGTTCTCATACTGCCCCTGCCCAAAGAAGCTGTACCAATCGTCAAACCCCGGCCGCTTCTCGTCGCTATCCCCACCCATATGCCACTTACCGTAAAACCCGGTACGGTACCCGGCCCTCTGCAGTAGCCCCGGGAACGTGGGCAACGCTTCATTCAACGGCGAAAAGTTGTCCTGCACCTTGTGGGCGTGCATATAGAGCCCAGTCAGAATGGACGCCCGGCTCGGTGAACATAGCGATGTTGTCACAAATGCGTTCTGGAAATGGGCTCCGCCAGCCGCCAACCGGTCCAAATTGGGCGTCTGCAGCCACGGGTGCCCGGCGCAGCTCATCGCGTCGTAACGATGGTCATCGGACAGAATAAAGACAATGTTGCGCTTCCGGCCCGCCTGCGCGGAAACACTCGCCGCGGACGCGGTGGTTAGAAACTGGCGTCGATTCATCGGTTCCTCAACAGAATCTTTAGCGTACCTGTTTCCGCCGCGCGCTGAAACCCGCTCACCGCTTCGCGCAACGCAAATTCTCCGTGAATCATCGAATCCACGTCGATCTTGCCTTCTTTCAACAACTTCAGCGCCGGCGCAAACCGTCCGCACCGCGACCCAACCAGCGTGATCTCCGGTACAATCACCGCCGCCATATCGATCCCCACCCGCTCATGCACCGTCGATTTCATCACCACCGTTCCCCGCGCCCGGCACATGCTCACCGCCGTCGCCAACCCAGCCGCGCTTCCTGTCGCCTCCACCACCCATTGGAACCGCGCCACCGGAATCTTCCCGCCAACCAGCGCCCCCTGCCGCTTTACAATCCGCAACTTCTCCGCGTGCCGCCCAAACTGGTGGACCGTAATGCCATTCGCGAGTAGCACCTGCCCAATAAGCAGCCCCAATTTTCCATCCCCCAGCACCGCCACCTCCCCTCCCTTTGGGATCTTCACTTGCTCCAGAATCTCGCAAGCCGCCGCCACCGGTTCGGTGAACACCGCCACCTCATCCGGCATCGACTTCGGCACCGCCAGCAGGTTTTCCACAGGCAAGGTCAGGTATTCCGCAAACGCCCCCGGATGCTTTACAATCCCCAGCACCGTGCGCCGCGGGCAGTGCCTACCCAACCCGCCCTCGCACCATTCACATTTTCCACAAGCCAGGTTGATCTCACCCACCACCCGTTTCCCCACCCACCCGGCCGGCCCGCGCTCTACCACTCCCACGAACTCATGGCCCGGGATCCCGGCAAATCCGTAGTACCCAGCCTTCAGTTCCAAATCGGTATTGCAGATCCCCGCCGTCGTCATCCGAATCAGCACATTCCCTTTGGGCTTGGGGAACTCACGCACCGAAACTTGTCCGGCTTCCAGATACGCGGCAATCACAGCCGGCCCGCCTTCCGCTGCCGGCTCCAATACCACCAGTTGCACTGCTCTTTCGCCAATCGCGGATTCCGGGCCTGCGCCACCGCGCAACGCAGCGTGTCCAGCACACACGGGTCCTGTCTGGTCCCCGTTCGTTCACACAACTCCTCGTACAACCGGTCCCCGTCCGCCTCCGCCAACTGCTCCACGCTGCTAATTCGTAATAACGCAAAGTCTGCCAGCATCGCCTTTCCGATACCCGCCAAATCACCGAGTCTGCGCTCGCCCGCCATTCGAAAAGTATAATCTACGCCTCTGACAAATGGTGTGGTAAACTCTAGTTAACTCGCAGGCGAAACTGTGATTCATTCCAACCCGCGCTCCCTGGCAGAACTAAACTCGAGTGTCTCCACCTCCGTTCCCGGAACGTGGAAGCGATTAGCTGCCTTTGCCGGTCCGGCCTATCTGGTCTCCATCGGCTACATGGATCCCGGCAATTGGGCCACCGATCTGGAGGGCGGCTCCCGCTTCGGTTACAAACTGCTTTGGGTCCTTGTCGTGTCCAACGCCATGGCGATTCTGCTCCAGACCCTGAGTGCGCGGCTTGGCATTGTCACCCGCCGCGACCTCGCTCAGGCTTGCCGGGAAGCCTATCCTCGTCCGGTCAGTTTCGCGCTTTGGATTCTCTGCGAAATCGCTATCGCCGCCACCGATTTGGCAGAAGTGCTGGGCGCCGCCATCGCCTTGAATCTGCTCTTCGGCCTTCCGCTCCTCTGGGGGGTTTTGCTCACAGCAGTCGATTCTTTCTTCATACTTTATTTGCTAAAACTTGGAGTACAAAAGTTCGAGTGGATTGTTCGCTGCCTCATTCTTGGTATCGGGGCATGCTTTGCCATCGAGCTGTTTCTCGCAAAACCATCGTGGGGCGCTGTAGCGGTTGGACTTATTCCATCCATCGACAACGAAAGTCTCTACGTCGCAATCGCCATTCTCGGCGCCACCGTGATGCCGCATAACCTTTATCTTCACTCCTCGCTCGTCCAAACGCGTCAGTTCGGCCTCGGCGAAGAGGAAAAGCGGAAAGCCTGCCATTTCAATTTGATCGATTCGACGATCGCGCTGAACGCCGCACTCCTCGTCAACGCAGCCATTCTCATCCTCGCCGCCGCCGTCTTCTACCAGCGCGGTGTCGCTGTTACCGAAATTCAGCAGGCCCACCAGATGCTCAGCCCCATTCTCGGGACGGCCGTGGCGAGCGCTCTTTTCGCCGTTTCGCTACTCATGTCCGGCCAGGCATCCACGCTTACAGGAACCCTTTCTGGTCAAATTGTTATGGAAGGTTTTCTAAACCTTCGCTTGAATCCATGGCTGCGCCGGCTTATCACCCGTGGCATCGCGCTCATCCCCGCCGTGGCGGTTATCTACACCTCTGGCGACCAAAAGGTATATGAACTGCTCATCTTCAGCCAGGTTGTGCTCAGCCTCCAACTCCCGTTCGCCATTATCCCCCTGATCCGGCTCACCAGCGATCGCCAGCGCATGGGAAATTTCGCTAATCGGCCGTGGGTAATAGCCTTAGCAGTCACGGTTGCTGCGGTAATCCTTTTGTTGAATGGTTGGCTTGTAAAGAATACATTTGAAAAGATAAATCTATCCGTAGCAAGCACGTACTACCTATTACTTCCTACGCTCGCGCTTGCCACGCTCCTCGCCTACCTGTTGATTGAACCCTTCACCGGCAAAAAACCGCCGAAGGCCGTGCCGCTTGCCAATATCGCCGTCCTGGACCTCCTCCCCACAGACGCCGATCTCCCGCTATACCGGAAAATCCTCGTTCCGCTCGACCATTCCCGCTCGGATCGGCTGGCGCTTCGCCACGCCATCGCACTCGCTCGCCAGTCCGGCGCCGAACTCGTCCTCCTCCATGTGGAAGAAGGCGCCACCAGCCAGGTCTACGGCCCCGAAAGCTCTACAGCAGAAGTCACCGGTGGCGACCACTACTTATCAGGAATCACAAACAGCATTTCAAATCAAAATGTTGCATGTACTTACCTCATCCATCACTCTACATCGCCTGCCGCCGAAATCGTGCGTGTTGCCCGAACGGTTCGCCCGGATCTAATCGTCATGGCCGCCCACGGGCATGGAAAAATCGGCGACCTCGTTTACGGCGAAACCATTGAACAGGTTCGACATGCCGTCAAAATCCCGCTTTTCGTCGTACAGTAAACGAAAACATCCAACGCCCAAAATGTTTGCGGTCCCGGCTGTCCCATATAGTGTGTCAGTCCAACACGCCCGCTCTCCCAGCGCCGTCCCTATCGCGCTAAAAACAAATGGCCTATGAATGGCATTCCAGTTGCATTGTATTTTGCCGTCATGCGGTTCCTGTTGACAATCCTTTTGGCCTTCGGCGCGTCGCTACCGGCGACAACGCTCGAAAAACTGACCTTCGACGAAATGGTGGCCAAATCCACCTCGATCGTTCGTGGCCGAATCCGCCTGTCTAACGTCCGTCAACATGGAGCCATCTACTACTCGCACTACCAGGTCCAGGTGGCTGAGCAGTTCAAGGGGCCCTCGGCCAAACTCATCGATGTGGTCTTGCCCGGAGGCACCATCGGACGCAGCCAACAGACATTCTCCGGCGTTCCGTCGTTCCCGTCGGATTCTGAATTAGTGCTGTTCCTGTGGACCGCCAAGTCCGGCCTTACCCACATAATCGGGCTCTCCCAGGGAATCTTTCAGGTCACGAAGGACGCCAACGGCAGCACCGTGTTCAGCCGGGACGCCATCCGCGAAGGCTTGGTGAACAGCCGCACCGGACGGCCCGTCGCCGATGAGGGGATGCGCTTCACTGCTGACGAGTTTTCCGTCCGGGTCCGTCAGGGAGTCACCCGATGACGCGAACGTTCGTACGAATGGCGCTCGCTTCGGTTCTACTGAGCACCGCTTCTTTCGGCTACTACCACTTCACCCGATACAACGGTACTTCTGCCCCGTTCAACGCCATCCCCGAAAAGTTCGACCTGTCCGCCCTTCGCAACAACACCGTTACCTACCACATCGCCGAAAACGGCCCCTCCAACTACGCAACTACTGATGGATTCCCCCTCGTGGTCAGCCAAATTCGCGCCGCGGCACGCGTCTGGAGCGAAATCGAAACCTCCGAGCTTAGGTTGCGTTTCGGCGGCATCATCCAGCAAGGCGCCAACCAGAACGCCGCAACTCCTTCTATCGACGTGGTTTTCGAAGATCTCCCACCGGGCGTAAACGGCTACGGCGGGCCTACGGTTCGAAACGATATCGTCAACACCTCCGCTGGCGCCTTGATGCCCATTCAGCGTTCCGTCGTCGTGCTCGCAAGGGACATTGCCGCCCGTCCCTCTTGGAGTGAACAGTACTTCCTCACCGCCGTCCACGAATTCGGCCACGCCCTTGGATTGCAGCATTCCTTCGTCTCGGGCGCCATGGCGACTGAGATTACTCGAGCCACTACCAAGATCCGCCCCATTTTGCCCGATGACGCCGTCGGCCTTTCGCTTCTCTACCCGACGCGGGCCTTTAAAGAAGGATTAGGCACTGTCACGGGGCGCGTCGCCACCGCCGCCAACGAAGGTATGGGCCTTGCGAGTGTCGTCGCCGTTTCTCCCGGCGGCGCCGCCATTGGCACGCTCACCCACCCGGATGGTTCCTACCGAATCGACGGTTTGGCCCCTGGCCAATACTTCCTCTATACCCACCCGCTCCCCCCGGCCCTCCAAGGGGAAGCCACGCCGGGTAACGTGGTGCTTCCCGTCGACCCTGCCGGCCGGCCGCTTCCGGGTGGACAGCAGTTCGATACCGTTTTCTATCCAGCCAGCCGAATTCCTTTCGCCACCGTTGAAGTGGTGGCCAACACCTCAAAAGATGGCATCAATTTTTCTGTCACGCGGCGCAACACTCCTTCATCGATTCACTCCGTTCAAACCTATTCATTCCCAGGACAGCGCGCCGTTAAGCCAGCGCACGTCTATACATCCGGCGCGCGAAATCTGGTGGTCATTAGTGGCACCGGCCTAATCCAGGGAGGCCAGCCTGCGCCCGGTCTGCAGATCGGTTCCATCAGCGGCGTCGTTTCGGTCGCCCCCGGCGGTATTCAACGATACGCCCCCTCTCCCGATTTCTACCTCCAAGCCGAATTCCAGTTCGGCCAGTTTGCCTCCGAATCGCCGGGCCACCTTATCTTCTCCCGAAACAACGATCTCTATGTTCTCCCTTACGGCCTCCGCGTTGTAGAGCGAGCCGCTCCCCAGATCGAATCGGTCACCCGCGGAGATGCCTCCGATGTCGTCATTACTGGTACCGGATTGAACGCCTCCACAAAGATCGGGTTTGATGGCGCTTTTGGAACCGTACGTTCGTTTGACGAGATCTCCGGCCGGTTGACCGTCACCGCGCCGCAGGCCGCGGTTGGAACCACGATGCACGTGGTTGCCTACGGCGCCGACGGCCAAAGCAGTCTGTTCATGCAGCCGGCTGTGAACTACGCAAACCCGCTTTCCGATTCTGATGCCGCTACATTGTCGGCGACATCCCTGCCTTCCGGCACTGAGTCACTATTGGAAATCTCCGGTACGAACTTCTCCGATGCCTCCACTTCCATCGGTTTTGGCACGCCGGATATCACCGTCCAGCGAGTTTGGTTCCCCTCCCCGAATCGCATGATGGCCAATGTCCTCGTCGCGCCGGGAACCTCCGGAAACACGTACAACTTCACTGTTTTGAATGGCCTACGACTGACAACGCAAACGGGTGCCTTACAAGTGACCGCAAGCAAAGCCGGATGGCTGACGCTTCCTCCTTCCACAAATGGCGGTCTCGTTTCTGGCGCCACCGCCACATTACAATTGAACGGGCTGTCCATCAATGGCCTCACGCCGCTGCAATTGACAGTAAATGACCGCCCGGCGCAAATCCTTAGCGTCGAAGGCTCCACGATCACCTTTACGGTTCCAACCGGCCTGGCGCCCGGCGTCGCGGTCGTCCGCGTCCAGAATGGCGCCGAAGTCGCTCTCCCGCTCGCCGTCCCAGTGGTCCAGCAGATGGCGTCCATTAGCTCGGTCACGGCCGGCTTTGGTGTTTCCATCACGCCGGAGCGCCCCGCCCGGTATGGCGAACTGATTAGTCTATTGGTCACCGGCCTCCCGGAAAACTCCGCGCCCGTCGGCTCCCAGCCCAAAATTACACTCTCCATTGGTGGAATTGAACATCGGCTCCTGACGGTGAACCCGAACGGCAGTTTCCTGCAGTTGCAGTTCTCAATTCAAACGGTTGTCCCCCAAGGAACGCAGCCACTCGTCATCACCGTCGATGGCTCGCCGGTGGCCCCCTACTCCCTGCCCGTTCGCGCCTTCTAAACGATTTCGTGAAATGGTCCGCGATATTTGCCCTTTAGCGGATTACGCCAACCAGGCGTGCCGGGGCGGACGCTTGCGGGCGAGCAGCACTTTGGAACAATAGCGGAGGGGGAGAACAGCGCGCCAATCCTGAGGGCCGACTTCGGCCCGGTTCACTGGAATTATCCCGATCCGTTCCAATTTCGTTTCTAAAGCTTAGGCGAATCGAAGAGCGCCGGGTCCGAAGGATCGAATAGCGGTCCGGCCGGCCCCCAGTCCCGCAAGCGAAAGACGCGGCCCGGACCTAATACCTCTTTCACGGTCATCTCCGCCTTCCCATCCCGCACCTGCACCCAGATCCAGTGGTAGAACCAGCCGTCCTTGAACCCTTGGCCCAGTTTCAACCCGCGTTCGATGGTGCCGCCGGAACTGCCGATCTCCACGTATTGCACGCCATCCAGTTCTAAATGAACGAGTTGATGGCCGTGCCCGCTCACCACATAGTCCACACCGAAGTTTCTTGCCAGCGTGTGTAGCGGGAAATTGCGGTTCCCAATCCGCACCGGAAGCAGCCACGATGGCCGGTGGCAAAACACAAATTTCGGCCGCAGATCCTTGTGGCGCTCCAACTGCTGCTCCAGGTAACGCAACTGTCCCGGCGCCAGCTCATCGGCGAGCGAATTGTCGAGAATTACGAACAGCGCCCCGCCATGAACGTGAGTATGCGTCGCGGGGTGCCCGGCCACAGTTTCAAACAGTCGTTTAGATTCTGGTGACCAAATATCGTGGTTTCCGGGCGTAAAAATTGTCTTAAAACGCCTAAAAGGACGCCAAATTGCGTCCATTTCGCGCCATTCCGCGGCCGCTGTGGCGTCGTTTCCGCCCTGAATCGTGTCTCCAATCGTCACCGCCAGGTCCGGTCCGAACAGGCTCACGTCCCGCCAGACGCGGGCGTGGATCTGCGGCGCGGCCGTTCCGGTACGGTCCCCGATGATCGCGAAGCGAAATCCGCTTTCCTGGGCCAGCGCAGCCGAAGCCGCTAAGCCCAAGAAATTTCTACGATTCAGGTTTGTCATGTTGAGAATTCCTCCGCGTTGCAGCCACTAATTTAACAGGTGCTTTTGTCTGAGTCATTGGCCTACGTCATTCCGCCCCTCGCCGTCTGGTTAACCATAAGCGGGATCGACGACCTTGTGCTGTTCGGCCTTTGGATCTGGCTGCGTCTACGGCCCGAAACAGTCGCCCAAGTTGTGCAGGAGCCGGGGGAGCCGGAGCGGAGTATTGCGATCTTTACGCCTCTGTGGCAGGAAGACAGCGTTGTCCGCCAGATGGTGACGCACAACCTCACCGCCATTCAGTACTCGGACTACCATCTGTTTATCGGTGCCTATCCCAACGATATGAAGACCGTGGAGGCCATCCAGGAGTTAGAGGAGCGGTTCCCCAACGTACACCTGGCGTTGGTTCCGCACAATGGACCGACATCAAAGGCCGATTGCCTGAATTGGATCTATCAACAGATGCTGTTGCAGGAAGAGCTTTCAGGTAGAAGATTTGACGCGGTCGTCACCCATGACGCCGAGGATTTGATCCATCCGCAATCGCTGAAGGCGATCAACTCCCATTTAGCCCTTTACGACATGATTCAAATTCCGGTGCTGCCGCTGGCGACGGGTGCGGGCGAATGGGTCCACGGCGTCTATATTGACGAGTTCAGTGAATTCCAGAACCGGGATCTCTACGTGAGGGCAAGACTTGGAGGATTCCTACCCTCGGCGGGCGTGGGCACTGCATTCAGCCGCCGGGCCCTGGAGCGGTTGGCGGTACAGGCCGACAACCGGATCTTCGAACCTGGCTGCCTAACGGAAGACTACGAAAACGGATTTCGAGTTAAAAACCTAGGATTCCGTCAAATCCTGTTGCCGGCCGGAAAAGAGATGGTGGCGACACGAGAATACTTTCCGCGCGATTGGCACTCGGCAACCAAGCAACGCACACGATGGGTGACTGGAATCGTCTGGCAGGGAATGGAGCGGCACGGCTGGCAGGGAGGGCCGCGCCAATGGTGGTGGCACTGGCGAGACCGTAAGGGGCTAATTGGCAACCCAGTGAGTCTGCTCGCCAATCTCGTGTTCTGCTACGGGATGGTTGCGCCAATTGACCACCCGCTGATGGCGCTGGCGCCCTTCACGGTGGCGATCGCCGCGCTACAGGCGTTGTGCCGGGCGGGAATCGTCTACAGCATGTACGGTTGGCGGCAAGCGTTAATGGCGCCCATGCGGATCCCGTTGGCCAACCTTATCAACACGGTGGCAGCCGGCCGAGCTTCTTGGCGGTACTGGCGGGCACGCATCCACGGAGAGCCGCTGGTGTGGCTGAAGACGGCGCACCAGTACCCGAACCGGTTTGCGCTGGAAGCTCATCGGCCGACCCTGCAGGAGGTGCTGGTGCAATCGAACTATTGCACCAGCGAACAAATCGCGGTGGCGGTGGAGACGAAGCCGGCAGGCATGCGGCTGCAGGACTGGCTGGTGGAAAGTGGCGTGCTGGGTGAGTTGGAGATGTATGAGGCGCTTAGTTTGCAGCTCTGCGTTCCTTTGACAAGCGTAGACCCGGAGGAGGTGCCGCTAAGCACGGCACGGGCTTTGCCGGCCCATATCGTACGTTCCATGGCGGTGATCCCGATCCGCCGCCAAGCCGGGGAACTGCTGTTGGCCGCGTCGGAATTGCCGCCGGAAGAGGCCCAGCGACAGTTGCAGGAGTATACCCGCATGCCGGTGCGATTCGCGCTTGTGACCCGCTCCAACTACGATGAACTGTACCGATCGGTGCTACCGGAACAAGAAATCGCCTGACCAACGGGCAGCCATCATCTTCGCCAGCGCTTGGCCCCGATGGCTGACACCAAATTTCTGTTCGGCAGTCGCTTCGGCAAAGGTGCAGCCGAACGGAGAATAGTAGAACAGCGGGTCGTACCCGAAACCGTTGGCGCCTCTGGGCGCGGTCAACAATTCTCCTTCCACAAAGCCTTCAAACATCATGAGCGGATGGCGGCGCGCGGCAACAGCGATCACGCACACGAAGCGGGCTCTACGGTTGGTCTGCCCGTCCATGGCCGCCAACACCCGGGCGTTGTTCCGTTCATCGGTGGCGTCTTCACCCGCGAAACGAGCCGAATAGACGCCTGGGGCGCCGCCCAGCGCGTCAACAGCCAACCCCGAATCATCGGCAAAAACCACGCCATCCACAAAGCCGCTGTAATACGCCGCCTTGATCGAAGCGTTTTCGGCAAATGTCGCGCCGGTCTCCTCCGGAGGAGCAATATCGGCCAGTCCGGGAACGGGCAACACTTTTATATCGCCGGAAATCAGGTTGAACTCCCGGAGTTTGCCTGGGTTGGTGGTGGCGCAGAAGAGAGTCACGGCAACGTCACGTAACGCGTCTGGAGTTCTATCAGCTCGGAGACGCCCTTGCGCCCGAGCGAGAGCAACGCAGCCAGTTGGGCGTCGTCAAACTCTTTATGCTCGGCGGTCGCCTGGAGTTCGATGAACTTGCCGGCGCCGGTCATCACAATGTTCATGTCGACTTCGGCGGCAGAATCCTCTTCGTAACAGAGATCAAGGAGGCCCTCCCCTTTCAGGATTCCGACACTGGTGGCGGCCACGTAGTCTCGAATGGGATTGGCGCCGAGAATACCGCTCTTCACCAGCTTCCCGACGGCGAGGCCGAGCGCCAGGAACGCTCCGGTAATGGCGGTGGTGCGCGTGCCCCCATCGGCTTGCAGCACGTCGCAATCGAGAACGATGGACCGCTCCCCGAGTACCTTCAGGTCAACCACACCTCGCAGCGCGCGGCCGATCAACCGTTGAATCTCCATGGTCCGGCCGGATTCCCGTCCTTTCTTCACTTCGCGTGCGGTTCTGGTGACGGTCGCCCGCGGGAGCATGGCGTATTCCGCCGTCACCCAGCCTTGGCCGCTGCCCCGAAGAAAGCCGGGCACAGTCTCTTCCACCGACGCGGCACAAAGCACGCGGGTATGTCCGACAGAGATCAGAACAGATCCTTCGGCGGTCAGCAGATAGTCCGGTTCAACGGTGACCGGACGCAGTTGGGCGGGTTGGCGTCCATCGATTCTCATGCGAGCACTCCTTATTTAGCGGACTTGAGCATGGCCGAGAACATCCAGCCGAGCAGCAAAATCGCGCCAATGACTAACAACAGGCAGGGGATGGCGCCTTTGGCATCCCGTACGTGGTCGGTTTTTTTCGGTTCCTGTCCCTTGGAGGACTTCAGGGACGGTTTCAGCTTCGCCATAATTTCTGCAAGTCCTGTTCTACCATGGGAAGCACATGCGTATCTCACGTCGAACTGTTTTCCTTGTGCTACCCTTAGCGGCGTGCGGGCCTGGGGCGCCCGCGGTGACGGAACCGCCGAAGCTCATCCATGGGGGCTGGATCCGCGAAGCAATGCAAGAGGCGACGGTGGAGGCAGCGCCGGAGAGTATCCGTTCCTTAAACCCGTTGCGCGTTTGGCGCGTCAAGTATAAAGGCCCTCAAGACATTTCGAGCCTGTGGATTCTGTACCCAAGCGAGACTGTTGCCTTTGAGGCGATTCAGAAGATGAACAAGGGACTGCCGGTGCGTCCGTTCTATCGGGGGGCGTTTTTCGTCGTGCTGGACGCACAGGGCGTGCCAGCACAGGCGCTGGGTGATTTTCAGGAAGGGGTCGTAAAAGCGCTGCCGTGAGGAACCGCCAGACATCGGCCGACCTGTTGTTTGAGCGCGCGCTGCTCAGCCTTTTGGTATGCGCGTTTCTGGCGCTGGCGTCCACCGGAGAGCTCTCTCCGGTGGTACTGGGGCTTTCGGCGGCCGGGTTTACGGCACGGTTCCTGCTGCTGGTATTCCAACGATCGGTCGAATTACCACCGATTTTGATCAACGCGTTGGTGATACTCTACATGGGTTTCTACCCGCTGGACTTTTTCTATTTGTCGGGAGATTTTCTGGGCTCGACGGTCCGGCTGATCTGCTTTCTGACGGTAGTAAAGGGGCTGACGTTTCGTACCGACCGGGACGCGTTATACGCCGTACTCATCGCGTTCACCGAGCTTCTGGCGGCGGCGCTACTATCGGCAAGCCTATTGTTCTTTGTGTTTCTGGGGCTATTTCTATTCTTTGGGGTCGCGACGTTCGCGGTGTGGGAAATCCGGCGCGGAGCGCGCGGGGCACGCGTGTCTCCGCAAGGGCAAGCGCGATTCTTCCATCGGCGGATAGTGGCGGTTAGCGTCGTGAGCGCGCTAGGAATTCTGGTCTTTACGGTGGGACTGTTCTTCATTCTGCCCCGGACAGCACGGGCGGCGCTCCAGAATCTGGTTAGCAATAAGTTTCACTTACCCGGATTCGGCGGTGAAGTGGACCTGCGGAAGATAGGTGAGATACAAGCCAGCAGCCGAACAATCATGTATGTTAAGTTTCCAAACCAAGGGGAGGTGCTGAACCTGCGCTGGCGGGGCAGCGCGATGTCCCGTTTCGACGGGAAACGTTGGATGACCAGCGGAGACCTGGCGGAGCAGATTCGCCTCCGCTACGGGACAACAGCCATTCCAATTCGAACGCACGGCGGACGGCCGGGCGCGCGAGTCAAGTACGAAGTGCAGTTAATGGAAACGGGAATGAATGCGTTGTTTGTCGCGGGCATTCCGGAGTTGCTTGAAGCGAATGTGGGGTCGATCGCGGTTTTGTCCAATGGAACGTTGCGCACGATGGCGGACCTGCCGGCCGTGCTGCGTTATAGTGTGCTGAGCTTTTTCGACGGCCGCGGCGGCGATGGGACGGCGCTGTTGACTCGCGACGAGTTGCGACGGTTGTTGGAAGTTCCAGCATCGTTTGATCCGCGAATTATCCGGTTGGCCCAGGACGCGGCTGGGACAGAGAACAATCCAGCGCTGCAGGCGCGCCGGCTGGTTGACTATCTGCAACGCAACTACGGCTACACGCTGGAGTTACCCGCCGGAGAGCAGGCCGATCCGGTGGCGCATTTTCTATTCGAGCGGAAACAGGGGCACTGCGAGTATTTCGCCTCCAGCCTGGCGCTGATGCTTCGCTCGATTGGAATTCCATCGCGCGTTGTGACGGGATTTCAAGGCGGCACGATGAATCCCGTGAATGGCTGGTACACGGTTCGGGCGAGCGACGCGCACTCCTGGGTGGAGGCGTTCATTCCCGGCAACGGATGGACGGCGTATGACGCCACACCCGCCTCTGCACGACTGCGGCCGCCCTCCATGTTCGCGAAACTTACGAACTTAGTGGAAGCCGCCGACTTATTCTGGCAGGACTGGGTGGTGCAGTATGACCTGGAGCGGCAGTTCCGGCTGGCGAGTTCGTTGGAGCGGTCGAAATTCGGCGCCCGGACGCGGGACGCGGCCGGGCTTGGGGCGGGATTGAAACAGACCTGGGCATGGGTGCGAGAGCGGGTGATTTGGCTGGCCGTCTTTGCGGTGGCGGGGGGCTTATTGTGGCTTTTGGGGCCGTTGGCATGGAGGCGGTGGCGGGAGCGTCAACAGCGGGCCAGACTCGTTTCGGGAAGCGCGGCCGCATCGGACGCGACTGTTTTGTATCAACAGTTATTAGTAACATTGGAACAAAGGCAAATACGAAAACCGGTGTGGTTTACACCATTAGAATTCGCCGAGAAGTTACCGCCGTCGGAACTGTCAGCGCAGGTTGCGGAGTTTACACGGGCTTATAACCGGCTGCGGTTTGGCAACGACCCCGGCGCGGCGGGGGAGATGCTGGAGATCTACGACCGGATTCAGAAATCGTGAGAGGAATTCGGCGCGGCGGGCACTCCCTAGTTGATGCCTCGACCTGGAAGATTCGCGCCCGCAGGCGTGCCGCTGCACGTAACGCAGCGAGGAAATTTCCGCTCGGCTGTATTTCGAACGGACGCCGACCGCGGCCTTTATATGCGGCTGCTGGGGCGGTATGCGATTGAATATGGGAACCGCGTGGCTGGTTATTGTTTGATGCCGAACCATGTGCACCTGTTGTTGATTCCTGGTCACGCGGCGGGTGTGTCGGGCATGATGCAGGCGCTGGATGCAACGTATGCCCGCGTGAGCAACGAGCGGTTGGAGCGTAAGGGGCATTTGTGGGAGGCGCGGTTCCGTTCGGCGACGATGAGCCAGCGGCACTACCGGGCGGCGTTGGCCTATGTGGACCTGAACCCCGTGCGCGCGGGAATGGTGCGAGAGGCGACGGAGTACCCGTGGTCAAGCGCGGCGGCCCACGCGGGATTATGCGCATACCCAGGGTTCCTGGATCGAGAGGAGTTCTCCAGGCTATACGCGCCTGAGGAGTGGCGGGAGACTCTGCGACGGGAAGTTGAGGCCGAAACGATAGAAGAACTGCGCCGGGCGACGCGATTTGGAGGCGTCGCCGGCGGAACTGAATTCGTAAAGCAAATGGAAATCATCTACGGGCGACGTTTAGCGCCGAGACCCGCAGGCCGGCCGAAAAACCCCGCCAATTCACGTCAGACATCCGTCGCACGGTAAAAAATTCTAGTGTCTGACACTGATTTTTACCAGGCGGCTACGGAGTGGTCGTCGTGGTAGACGCGGGCCATTGGGCGAGTGCCGCCGAATGGATATTTCCGCAAAGCCTCCTCGGTAAGATCGAAGCCCAGGCCGGGACGGTCCGACAATGGGAAACGCCCGTTTACCATCCGCATCGCCGGGAATCCCAGCCACTCATGCCACACCTTCTCCTGCGGTCCTATCTCTACTCCACTGCATATCTCCTGCACCAGGAAGTTCGGCATCGCCGCATCGACATGCACGGTCGCCAACCCGCCAATGGGTCCTTCGCAAGCATGCGGCGCCATCGCCACTCCGCTCGCCTCCGCCAGCGCTCCCGCCTTCCATAACGCCGTAATGCCGCCAACATGATTGATGTCGGTCTGAATAATATCGACGACACCCATCTCAATCAACTCCCGACAGTTATAAGCCGCCACCAACCGCTCCCCGGTCGCAATTGGCGTTGTCGAACGCCGGGCGATCCGCTGCATCGCCTTCACGTTTTCCGGCGGACACGGCTCCTCCACAAACAACAGCTTTAACGGCTCCAACTCCTTTACCAGGATGCTGGCCACCGCTGGGCTCGTCTTGGCATGAAAGTCGATTCCGATGTCAATGTCGTCCCCAAGCCCCTCTCGCAAGTCGGCGATCGACCGAACCGCTCTGCTGATCTTGGCGTTTGTCTCAATCCATTCGTAATAGCCAGGAATCCCGCTCTTGAAACACGTGATTCCCTGTCTGCGCGCCTCTTCTCGCAGCCGAGGGAGATCCTCCTTTGTGCGGGCCCGGAGATGATAGTAACCGCGAACTCCTCTCGGGTCCACTGGACCGCCCAACAATTTATACACAGGCAACCCAAGCGCCTTGCCGCGAATATCCCAAAGGGCCTGATCAATACCGCTGATCGCGGAGCCAATCACCGGTCCCGCGCGATAGAAACTATGCACGTACATCGCCTGCCAATGATGCTCCACCTGCATCGGGTCGGCGCCAATCAGGAACTCTTTGAAATCCTCGACACAGGCCATGACGGCGGCGGCCTTACCCTCCAGCGTCCCCTCGCCCCAGCCGTATAGGCCGGGCTGATTCGTCTCCAGTTTTACGAAGACGTAGGGCCGATCCGACGTAGGCGTTAAGGACACGCCGAACACCTTCAGCTTCGTGATGCGAATTTTGCTGCCAACAGTCGCGAATGGCTCCGAGGCCGCGGTGGCGGCCTGGGGGGCCAAGGCACAACCGCAAATGTCGGCCGCTTTGGCGGTGGCGCTGAGCGCGCCGAGAAATAACCGGCGTTCCATTAGTTCCACTCCCCTTCGTTGATGGTGATGCCGAGACCAGGCGCCGTGGGCAGTTCGGCGAAACCGTCCTTGACCGTGGCCGTGCCAGGAGGAATATCGAGCAGATAAAAATTCGGGATACTTGCCGCCAAGTGGAGCCCGGCCGCGGTGGCAATGCGGCCGCCGATGTTATAAGGAGCCACCGCCGTGTAATACGTCTCGGCGATGGCGGCGGCGCGGCGGATGGAGGAGATCCCCATGCGAGCCAAGTCAGGACGAAGGACATCGATTACCTGCTCCCGGAGTAGCTCCTGAAACTCGATTGGGCGGAGCGCATGGCGGCCAAAGCCGAGGGGAGTCACGTTTTCATCGCTAATTTTGCTAACGGCGCGGACGTTATCGAGCGGGCATGGCTCGTCGATCCAAAGGGGATGGAACCTTTCGACGGCGGCGGCAAGCGAAGAGGCCTGCGCCGGGGAGAGCTTCCCTGCCCCGTCGAGAACGAAATCGACCGAGTCCCCGGCGGCAGCGCGAAGCTCTTTGAGAACGGCGAGGGCGTTGTCCTTATTAACGGGCACGCGGAAAGCCAGATAGCCCTGCTCGCGAAGCGCCTCCATGGCCCGCGGGTCCGGCGCCGAAAGCGTCGCCATGGCCCTGACCTTGGTGCGGGTAGGACCGCCGAGCAGTTGATACACCGGCGCCTTGGCGATCTTGCCGGAAATGTCCAGAAGCGCGGTGTTCATGGCCGCCTCCATCGGGCCACTGACGATAGTGCGGACGACCTCGAAGCTGGTGGCTTCACGGTCCTTGATCAAGGCCATTGCGGCGTCGAACTGGGCCTGTTCTATCGGCGCGCACTCCCCGTAGCCGGTCACTCCGCTCCGCGTTTGAAGCCGGACGATAGAGTACCGTGCCGTGCGCCAGTGCCGGCCGGCGACGATGCTATTGGGACCGGTGGCGAATGGCACGGGCTGCGGGGCGAGCCGTAGGCGGCGAGAGAGAGGCGCGGTGGGCATGGGCAATACGATATCACTTTGGATAGACTACGGACATGCGAACTCTATTGCTGGTCGTGCTGGCGCTTTCGGCCTTCGCCGGAGACAAGGATTTCAACGGCCGTTGGGATATCAAGGTGGAAAACGCGGCCAATCGGCGGGCGTGGTGGCTGGAGGTGAATGGCGCGGGAACGCCGAAGATGACCGGCAAGTTTATCAGCGCACTGGGCGGCGATCTGAATGTGATTAATAACCTTTCGATCCAAGATGGCTTGCTCTCCTTTTCGTTCGACCGGAAAGGCGCGCAACCGGCGAAGCTCGTCTATACGGCGAAGCTGGTGAAGGGTGAGCTTATCGGGGAGCACTTCATTGAAGGAAAGCCGCAGAAAACGGCGTTCATTGGAAAACGGGCGCCGGTGTTGAAGGATAAGGACGATAACTCCTGGAAGCGCGGGAAAGCGGTTGAGTTATTCAACGGGAGGGATTTGAGTAACTGGGCGGCGATGGTGCCGGGCAGAGAGTTGGGATGGAAAGTGGAAAACGGCATTATGAAGAATGTTGCCGGCGCGAATAATCTGGTTTCCGCGGAGACGTTTTGGAATTTCGAACTGCACTGCGAGTTCAAAATCGGGGCGCACTCCAATGGCGGATTGGGACTGCGCGGGCGGTACGAGATCCAGATTATCGACGACTTTGGGAAGCCGGCAGGTTCGCACGGGACTGGCGCGTTGTATAGCCGTATCGTCCCAACAGAGAACGCGAGCAAGGCGCCGGGCGAATGGCAGACTTACGACATCCGCCTGGTGGGCCGGCTTGTGACAGTGACGGTCAATGGCAAAAAAGTTATCGACAAGGGTGTCGTGGAGGGGCTTACCGCGATGGCACACGATTGGGATGAGTCGGCGCCTGGGCCGATAAGTGTGCAGGGCGACCACGGGCCGGTGGAGATCCGGAAACTGACGGTGACGCCGCTGACCAAATAGAGAGTTCGCATGGGGGTACAGCGATGCGAGACGAGCATCGCCACCGGCGGCCCGGATTACACAGCCTGTAATCCGCCCTGTTATCCAGGGTTGCGAAGAGGTACGGGAAATGGGGGACAGGCCAAGGCGATGTCCCTGCTGTCGTGCTTCGCGTCGGGCGCTGGCTGGTGCTGGCGGCAGAGTCAGAGATCCGTTCGTACTGGTCGCGAGGCCTTCGTTGCCACGGGGACCAAGCTCTCCTTTGTCCAGACCACAGCGCCAGCAGGGAAAGAGCGTTACAAATTGCCCGTCCGCATCTGCTGGGCAAGGTAATCCGTAGCTCGCCAAGCCAAAGCAAGAATTGTAATCGTCGGGTTCTTCTCCGAGGCGGTGGTGAATGACGACCCATCGACAACAAAGACGTTCCTCACGTCGTGCATTTGATTGAAGCCGTTCAAGGCGCTGCGCTTCGGATCGTCGCCCATTCGACAGGTGCCGTGTTCATGAATCGCACTGCCAAAGGGGTCGATTGTGCCGCGTTCGAACGGAACCATCTCTGCCTTCATCCCCTTGAAAACGCTCTCCGCCATATCGTACATCTCGTTCAGCATCTTCCGCTCGTTCTCGCCGATGGAATACTCAATCCTCGAAATAGGGATGCCGTAGCGGTCCTTCGGCGTGCCCTCGACGGTTACGCGGTTTTGCTTGTATGGCAGCACCTCGCCGTAGGGATGCATGGCCACCAGCGCCGGGTACCGTTTTTTAATTCCCCGCTTCAAGTCCAGCCCGAAGCCTTCAAGCTGTTTGGCCCAGTTACCCACTCCCGCCTGCGAACCGGTGTTCCAGAACTGCGACCCGAAGCCGCGCAGATAGTCCCGTTTGCGGCCGTCGCGGGCATTGTAGCGTGGCAAATAGATATGCTCGCCGCCGAGACCATCGTCATTCAGCGCCTTGGTGCCCATCAGTTCGGGAACGAAGCCCATTATGTGGAACCGCACCTGTTCGCACAGGTAGTTTCCAATGACGCCGCTGGAGTTGCCGATCTTGGAATTAAGCAGGATCCGCGTAGAATCGACGCAACTGGCGCCTAAAATGATGCGCTTGCCGTAGACGATGCGTTCGGCTTTGGTGAAACGGTCAAAGTAGCGGACGCCTTTGGCCAGGCCGTTATCGCCGAGCAGGATGTGGGCGACGACGGCGTTATCGACTATCTTCAGCCGGCCAGACTTTTCGGCAGGATCGAGCAAATAATCGGTGGAGTTAAAGAATGCGGAAACGTCACAGCCCCGGCCGCAAGCGCCACAATAGTGACAGGGGTTGTGACCATTCGCAGGCTTCGTGTTGACGGCCTTGCGCTGGTTCACAACTTTAATGCCGAGAGCCTCGGCAGACCGCTTCATGAACCGTTCGCCGCAGCGAAGGGCGGGCGGCGGCTGATGGAAACGGGAACCGGGCAGCGAATCCGTATCGTCATCACCGCCGCAAACACCGATGGTTTGATCCACCTTGTCGTAGTAGGGCGCAAGGTCCTTATAGCGAATGGGCCAGGGGATCTCCCAGCCGTCCTTCGCCGGGCCTTCAAAGTCCAGGTCGGAATAACGGAGCGCGACGCGGCCCCAAATATTTGTCTTGCCGCCCCGGCCCCAGACGCGGATGAGATCGAAGCGATTGGGCTCCTTCGATTCGTAGGGCTGCTCCTTCACATCAAGCTGAATCTTCGGCGGCGCCAGGCCCTTTTCAATGCGCTCGCGCCACTGCCACGGCTTCACATGAGTCCAGAACTCTTCGCGTTTGAACCGGGCTCCGGCATCGAGCATCAGCACGTTGACGCCATGGTTAACCGCAAGATTCCAGGCCGACATGCCGCCAGCGGCGCCGGAGCCGATAACGATCACATCATGCACTTCCGGGGACGATTGGGTGAACATGGCTTAGGCATGCTCCTTGTGGGTGCAGCCCTTAAACTCGCGAACAAAGGTATTGGCGTTCCAGCCAAGTTCCAACTGCAACCCCTCTTTGGTGCCGTAGTAACCATCAATGGTGAGGTCTTTTATGGTTTGGAAAATGCGGCGCGGCTCGCCGGTGGACTTACTCCAGGATGTTAGTAACGCAACCTGATCGGAGTTAGTAAACTTCTGCTTCTGAATCCAGGCCAGGTCCTTCCGCAGTTGCGCGCCGCGCCTGGGGCTGGTGAAGCACTGCCAATCGATATAGTAGTGCACTTGGGCATCGGCGGCCCCAGGGGTATCGGACCGCGGGATGATGTGATCCACCAGCTTCGCGAGAAGATCCATTTCGGCGGGCTTAAAGAACCGCGCCTGCTTCTTGGCTGGCGCGGTCTCCTTGTCCGACGGATGGCTGTGTTCCTGGGCGCCGGCGGCGGTGGCCGTCAGGGCGGCGCCGATCTGAAGCAGATCCCGGCGAGAGCTCATGGGTGACTCCGAAAGTTAAGCGGTGAGGGAGCGCGCAGCGGCAAGGGCCGCGTCATAATCGGGGTGGTTGCCCACCTCGCCGACATACTCGGCGTGCCGGATTATGTTATCGCCATCCACCACAAATATGGCTCGCGCATGGATACGCAGGTCTTCGATCAGTGTGCCATAAGCGGCGCCGAACGAACCGGTGCGATGGTCGGAGAGCATGACCAGATTGTCGACTCCCATGGCGCCGCACCAGCGCTTCATGGCGAAAGGAAGGTCCATGGAAAGGGTGTAGATCTTAACGTTGGGAAGTGCACAGGCTTCTTCGTTGAACCGCTTGGTCTGCATATCGCAAACGGGGGTATCAAGCGAGGGCACGACGCTGAAAATGCGAACGCCGCCGCCGGTGTCGGCAAGTGTGACGGTTTTGAGCGTGGTGTCAACCACCTCAAAATCGGGCGCTGTGTCGCCAGCCTTCAACTCCGGTCCGATGACGTTTTTGGGATTGCCGCGAAGGGTGATGGCAGAAGTGCGTATCATGATGAGGACTCCATGATAGCAGCGCGGCGCATTGATTGGCGCTCCCAATAGGTGAGCGAGCGCCACGCCCATTCCGCCGGTCCGTATTGAAAATAACGGAGCCAAATGGGGCCCACCGTCAGGTTGACGGCCCAGACGGCGAGAACCACGTAGTAGAGTTGATGCCGCTCCAATTGGCCGAAGTTCCCAAGCCCATAGCCGTTAAAGAACAGTGTGCAGAGAATGGACGTGAGCAGATAATTGGAGAGCTCCGTGCGGCCGACGGCGGCCAGTGGCCGGGTGAGCAAACCGGCGCCCGCTTTGCATACGAGCATCACAATCCCGGTATAGCCGAGCGCGACGGCGAGCCGCCCGCCGTCCGCCGTCGAAGCGATGTAATTGAAAAAGCCGGAAGTGTCGAAACCAGACGCCGCCCAGTAGTGAAGCGGGATGCCCAAAGCGAACCCGGCGCTGGCGAACGTGCCATAGAACCGCACCGAGCGCGTGGCGCTGAAGACCTGCGCCTTGGCGAGCCCCATTCCCAGGATGAGCATGGCAAGCACATCGAGGAAGAAGAACTGGAAGAACATGGTGAACTCCATGGTGACCGCCTGCCCGAATCGCTGACCCAGGTTATCCACCCAGCCGGAGCGATGCGTTCGCACTTCCTTTTCAACCTCGGCCTTTGGAGGCGCAAACATTTCCGCCAGTTGATTCCATTCCTGGATCGACTTCTGCTCTTCCTGCGTGGGGATTGGAGCTCTTTAAGCCGCGACAGCCGCCGCCCGCAGTTCGGCGATGCCGAAACCGGCACCAAACCCTTGGAGGGAATGGAATACAATCAGCGCCACGCCCAAGTAAATAAGCGCTTTGGCGGAAAGCCGGCGGAACGGGAACAGCAGCAGACCCACAACACCATAGGGAAGAGGATATCGCCATACCAGATGAGATGCGCGTGGAGCAGGCCGATCAAAATGAGCCACAGAGTACACCGTTAATAGATATCGGCGGCTTCAATACCAGCGCCGCGGCGTTCGGCGCGTTCCAGCAGCAGGAACGCGCTGGCGCCAAACAACAAAGAAAACAGGGAGCGGAACTTCCCGTCCCACAACACGGCGGCAATGAGCCATGCCGTGTAGTTGCGGCCATCGGCGCCCCCGTAAACGTTGGGATTCATGTAGGCGGCGAAGGGCAGCCCGAAAGAGACGATGTTCAGCAGCAGGATACCGAGGAGGGAAAAGACGCGGAGCGTGTCGATGGAATCGACACGCTCCGCTTGGGCGACAGGATGGATGTGTTCCATAACCGGCTAGCGGCTGAAACGAAGGGTTTGCATAATCTGCTGATACTCGGGCTGCGCCACGCGCCAACGCGATTCCGGCGCGATGAAAACGCCGTAGAACATGCCCTTCGAGTGCATGACGGTGAGGATCAAGACGTTCTCTTTTTCCCCGGAACGAAGCGAAGACGGGCCTTGTAGCGGGGTGAGTTTTGCAGGGTACCCATCCACCTGCGCCGTCTGGGCGTTGCCGCTGACCTTCAAGTTCGGATTGCCTTGCACAATCCCTCTGAGCAGTTCCTCGGTGGCCGCGTTGATATCGGTGGAGGACGGTTTCACGAAGCTAATGAGGATGCCGTGACCGATATCTTCTGCGCCATTGGCGCCTTTCACGACGCCATCGGCGGCGGTGAGCGAGGCGGAGACGCCGTCCTGGGCCGGGCGGGCATTCCAATCGCCGGGATAGCCGAGGGCGTAAAGCGAGGTCTGGTGCATCTTGAACCCGTTGGGGACGCTAGTGGAAACGGCGGGGCCCTGCGGGGCCTGCACCTGGGCGGGCGCCGCCTTCTTCGGGGGCGGCGGAAGTTTCTTAATGATCTCTCGCGCTTTGACGAGTTCCGGCGTGAGCGCAGCGGATTCATACGACGCCCGCGGGTAGAACTTCATGTCGTCCTGGATGTTCTTAATGCGATTGCCGGGATTGGGGTGGCTGGCGAAAAACTCCTGCATCTTGCTGGATCGCCCGTTTTCCGCCTCCAGTTTTTCAAAGAAACGCGCGAGTTCCACCGGGTTGTACCCGGCCTTGTGAACCAGCCGGGCTCCAAAAAGGTCGGCGTCGTTTTCGGCGGTGCGGGAGAATTTCATCAAAGCCGAATTGGCGCCCAGCCCGATTCCCAACTGCGCCAGGCTGCCGATCATGCCGCCCTGTTGTTCAAAGATGCCACCGGCGATCATGGCCGGGATCTGAATCAGGTTGGCTTTCGAAGCCTGGTTCGTTCCGTGGCGGAGCATAACGTGGCCCATTTCGTGCCCCAGTACGCCGGCGATCTGCGCTTCGCTATCGGCGGCGGCGATCAACCCGGTGTTGACGTACATAGGACCGCCAGGAAGGGCGAAGGCGTTAATCGACGGGTCGTTCACAACTTTGAAGGTGAAGGGGAACTTTTCGCCGTCAATCCCGGCCACTAGACGCGCGCCAATCTTATTGACGTAGGCATGGAGCACCGGATCGGTGACTACCTGGTACTGCGTTTCAATCTCCTTGGCGTACTCCTGCCCCATTTGCACGTCCTGCGCGGGTTTGAAAAGATTCCAGCCGGGCTTCAAAACGCGTTGTTTAGGCGCGGCGAACAAGAGGCTGGCCGTTAGCAGGATCTGCGGAAGCACACGTCGGATTTGCATGGTTTTGATTCTCCTAATGCCACCCGATATTCTACACGGACAGACATTTGGCCGTAGGATGCACCAGTGGCGGGGGGAGTTGCAACAGGAACCGCTTATAATGGTTGAATGTTGACGCCTACTGAAAAAATCTGGTGTAACGGAGAGTTTATCCGTTGGGATGAGGCCAAAATCCATGTGCTCTCCCATGTTGTAAGCTACGGCAGCGCGGTGTTTGAAGGCATCCGCTGCTATTCAACCCCGAACGGGCCACGGCTTTTCCGCGTAAACGAGCACTACCGGCGGCTGCTCGATTCCGCGAAAATCTACCGCATGGACGGCATTTCGTTCGGTGTAGCCGATATGACGGCAGCCACCCTCGAGCTTATCCGCGTCAACAAGCTCGAGGCCTGCTACGTACGGCCGATTTTGCTTCGTGGCTATAGCGACGTCGGCGTGCTGGGCATCAATAACCCGCTCGACCTCTACATTGCCTGCTGGCAATGGGGCCAGTATTTGGGCGAAGAGGCGCTGGCCCAGGGTGTGGACGTTTGCATTTCCTCCTGGAACCGGATCGCGCCGAACACGCTGCCAGCGCTATCGAAGGCCGCGGCCAACTACATGAATTCCCAGTTGATTCGCATGGAAGCCCATTTCAATGGCTATGCCGAAGGAATCGCGCTCGATACGAATGGCTACATCTCGGAAGGCTCCGGCGAAAACATCTTTGTCATTCGCGACGGCAAAATCGTAACTCCGCCGCTTGGGAATTCCGCGCTGCCGGGCATTACGCGCGACTCTATCATCAAGCTGTCCAAGAAACTGGGAATCGAAATCACCGAGTCCATGATCCCTCGGGAAATGCTCTATATCGCCGACGAAGTGTTCTTCACGGGAACCGCGGCGGAGGTGACGCCGATTCGCTCCATCGACAAGATCAAAATCGGCTCTGGCCAACGCGGACCGGTGACCGAAGCGCTGCAAAAGGCGTTCTTCGGAATCATCAACGGTACAGAACCGGATACGGAAGGCTGGCTGACAGCGCTGTAGACTGGCTGACGGCCCCTTTAGATCGGTTCGGAGGCGCCTTCTGTAAGTGGCGTCTCCGCTTCTGTGCCATGGATTTACACCCTTAGCGCGGAGGCGGGGACGTCGTTTTCAGTTAGCGCCCCGGAACCTGCTTGCCAAGGCATGGGGCGAATCACGCCATGACAGATGTCGAGAATGTCTAGAGAAATCCGCGGGAGAGCGCTCCGGCCACCTCCCCCGAGATCAGCCTCGTGCGCCGCATCCCGCGGAATCTGTAAATAGTTGTACCAGTTTCCGTGGATGGATACCAGCGGAAAAGCGTGTTCATCCACAACCTTTTTTTCGTTTGCTTTGTTACAGTTAGAGAGGCATCCCTGTGCGGAAGCTGTGGATAAAACAAAATGACCAAGAAATGTTTCGGCTACGACGCGCTGCGCGGTGAGAACATCCTGCTCGAATTCGGTTCGCTGATCGAGTTGACCGACGAACTAGTGGAGCCGACCGAAGGGCTGCCGTATTTGGCACCGGGGTTCATCGATTTGCAGGTGAACGGGTTCGATGGGGTGGATTACAATTCGCCGGATTCGACGCATGAGGATATCGCCCGGTCGTTGCGAACGCAGTTTGCCAGCGGAACGACGCGCCTGCTTCCAACGGTGATTACGGGGAGCCGGGAAGGCATGCTTGGGTCGTTGCGGAACCTGTACCAAGCCAAGGAGGCGCTGGCCGAAGGGGTGGCCATCGAAGGTTTTCACGTGGAGGGGCCGCATATTGCGGCGGAAGACGGACCGCGGGGCGCGCATCCGAAGCAGCACGTGCGGCCGCCGGACGTGGATGAGTACCGGCGTTGGCAGGATGCGACGTACGGGTTGGTGAAGCTTGTCACGATCGCGCCGGAGTGGCCCGGCGCGCCGGCCTACATTGAAGCGCTGACGCGGGAGGGCGTAACCGTGGCGATCGGACACACGGCGGCCCAGCGGGAGCATATTCAGGACGCCGTGAGCGCGGGCGCGACGCTATCGACGCACCTGGGAAACGGCGCACACTCGGTGATGGCACGGCATCCAAACTATTTGTGGGAACAGATGGCGGAAGACCGGCTGAACGCGGATTTCATTGTGGACGGTATCCACATTGGGGAGGCGTTCCTGAAAGTGGCGTTGCGGGCCAAAGGAATTGATCGTTCGATTCTGGTGACCGATGCCAGTTCGCCGGCCGGGGCCAAGCCGGGGCGATACTTCCTGGGCGACCAGCCGGTGGATTTGACCGAGGACGACCGGGTGGTTCTGGCCGGGCAGACTCGCCTGGCCGGATCCGCACTAAAAATGCATCGGGGCGTCGAGAATCTGATGCGGTTTGCAGGCCTCTCGTTGGAAGAGGCGTTAACCATGGCCACGCGGAACCCGGCACGTGTGGGACGAATCGCGGGCCGCCAACGAGGCTTGTCAGTGGGAGACAGGGCCGATTTTGTCCTTTTCGATTTCGACGAGGCACAAAAGAACATCCGCATCCGCGAAACGTGGATCGGCGGCGAGTGCTTCTATCGGGCGTAACCAACCCTGCTCAATCCGTTCTCGAAGCCTACCGGCTGGAATTACGAACCCTGCGACGCCGCCGAACCTAACGAACTGGAAATCTTCGAGAATATCTGGCTAATGTTTTCGCCAACACCCGGCATCACCGCGCCGGCCGCCACGGCGACAAACCCCGCCATCAACGCGTATTCAATCAGATCCTGACCTTTTGTTTCTTTCCACAAGCGGGCGGCGAATCGGTATTTCTGCACGAATTTCATTTTGTAGATCCCTTCTCGTTATCAGCGTAAACGCAAACGTAAACCATTACACTGCACACGAAGACCTACCAATGGGACTTCTGATCCGTACTCCGTTAGGGGCGACGCGGCCCATTCCTATTTGGCCGGTAATACCTCCCAGTGGGCGGGTGGCCGATTCACCCGGGTTCTCTTCCCGGTTCAACCGCGCGACCAGTGCCGGTATAACTCTTCGATGCGATTCGCCTCGCAGGGGCCCTCGTGGATCACGACGCGATAGTTAAACGTGAGTACCTGACCGGGCTTGAGAACGTAGACGCCATCCGGCCCCCGGTTCTTGCTGAAACTCCGGCTTCCGAAGGGATTGGCCGCGCAAAGGCTATAGCCACGGGCGTGCCATTGCGTGGGGTGGCGGAGATTGGCCGGGTGGTCGAAAACGGCCACGCCAGCGCGGGTGCCGTCAATTGCCGCTGAATAATCCACCCAGCGCGCCGATTGCCCCCAAATGTTCTTTGTCCCTTCCAGTCCGTCCGCATTCATGAGCCGGGCGCCGCGGTCTTCGCGGAAAGCATCGTTCAGGCGAAAGGCGAAGCCTCCATCGTCGGTATCTCCAAAGGTCAGGGCCCGCTCCGGCCCGGGAATCACCTGGATAAGCGCGTCGATATAACGAAAAGCGCCATCATCCTTTACGGTGTAGCGCTGCAGGTTCGTGCCAATTCGCTCGCCGGCGGGCGTAACCATGGCAAACCGGTCCTTTTCCGGGGTGCGGACAAGGCGCGAAGTCTTGTCGCGTCCAAGCTCTCGCCAGAAGTCGTGTCCGTTGATAATTCCATGCCCCCACCAGAGCCCGCGATGCCAGGCATGATCGGTGTTTTCTCCAGTGGACGGCTCCACCGGGTAGCGGCGCGCCAGATTGCGGCCGGAAACGGTACGAAGCGGGTAGAGAAACGGCTTGTCCCATTCTTCGCTGGTGTGGAGTGTAGCCGGCTGGGCCCGCAAAGCGCCCGCGCCCAGCAACAGGTGGCGGCGTTGTAACATTAGACCCCCTTTGGCGCCGCCCAGTGGTTGCGATATTTGCGGCGGAGCATGGCGTTGGCTTCCGTGTCATTCGGGATCGACTCGTTGGCGGCGTTGAAGCGCACGTTGCGGCCGGTGCGATGAACGATATTTCCCAAGTGGCAATGCGCGCTGGAGATGTGTCCGATCTCGATATCGCAGTTCGGGCGCTGGCGGGAGCGTACGCAGTCGATGAAGTTCTGCATGTGCGTGTCCGGCAGTCCGTCCTGCTGCTCCTCCACCAGTTTCCCCGCTTTGTCAAACAGGCGATGCCCCCATTTCCGGTTCCAGCGGCCGATGTGCAGGAAGCCGTCGGTGCCGTAGACGGCAACGCCGTTATCAATACCTTCCAACCCGTAATCGTGCCAGATGCGCATCTCCCAGATCAGCCCTTTGCCACCGTAATCGAACGTAATGTTCATCGTATCCGGCGTCTGCTGGTCGTCGTCAAAATAGTACTTCGCGCCAGAACCGCTTACTTGTTTCGGCATGTCGGCACCCAGCGCCCAGCGGGCGATGTCTATCTGATGGGCGCCATCGTTCCCCATGTCGCCGGTGCCGAAATTCCAGTTCCAGTGCCATTTGTAGTGGTGGCGGTTCTCATTGAACGGAACCATCTCGGCGGGGCCTACCCAGGTGTCGTAATCAAAGCCGGGAGGCAACGGCCCGTCTGGTTTCCGGCCTATGTCGTCCCGTTGCTGGGAATTCCAGGCTTTGGCCATCAATACGCGGCCAAGCGTTTTGCCTTGGGCAATTTCCACGGCCTTCCGGGTGCTGGGGCGGCTGCGCGACTGCATCCCTGCCTGGACCACCCGATTGTACTTGCGGGCGGCTTCCACCAGCAGCCGGCCCTCGCGCAAGTTATGGGAGACGGGCTTTTCGACGTAGACATCCTTTCCCGCTGCGCAGGCGAGTATGGCGGCCGGCGCGTGCCAGTGGTCGGGCGTGGCGATGAGAACGGCGTCCACGTCCCGGTCCTCCAGAACTCGTCGCAGGTCGGCGCTGCCGCGCACTTGCCCGTAGCCCGCTTTGGCCGCGTTAGCCTGCGCCTTTTCCAGGCGGGCCTGGTCGACATCGCAAAGGTGCGTCAGTCGCGCATTGGGAACGCGCGTCAGTTCCTGCGTCATCAGGGCGTTGCCGCGGCCGCCCACACCGATGATCCCAATGCGAACCGTGTCGGACGGAGCGGCGGCGAGTGAAGTGGCCAGAAAATGGCGTCGATTCAGGATACGCATAACCTACCTGGGCCAATATACACTAGCGGGGATGGAATTGACGCGTGGCGCGCGGATGGCCGTGCTGGCCGCATCCGTGTTGGGGTTGGTCTTCGACGGCGTGGAGCTCGGTCTCATGCCCATCGCGGCCTTGTCCGTCTCGAAAAGCCTGCTGGGCGAGGGCTACACCGCCACCCTCGGCGGCGACTGGTTCGCGCGATTCACAGCGGCGCTCATGTTGGGGGCGGCGATAGGCGGCGTGGCTTTGGGCAACCTGGGAGACCGCATCGGGCGGACTCGCGCGATGGGAATCAGCATCCTTTTCTACTCCGTTTTCGCGGCGCTTGGCGCCTGGGCGCGGAGCGCGGAGCAGATGTTGGCGCTGCGCTTCCTGGTGGGTTTGGGCGTGGGTGGCATGTGGCCAAACGGTATGGCGCTGGTGGCCGAATGCTGGCCGAAAGCATCAAAACCGCTGGTCTCCGGCGTCATGTCGGCGGGCCTCAACGCGGGCATCCTGCTGCTCTCGCAACTGGCGCGGCAGTGGCCCATCACCCCCGATTCCTGGCGTTGGATCTTTCAACTTTCCGGGGCGCCCACGCTGCTCGGCATCGCCATTCTCACGCTACTGCCGGAATCACCAGCCTGGCTGGCCTCCCGCGGAGCCGCCAACCGAAAGCCGGCGCCGTTCGCCGATCTGTTCCGGCCCGATCTTGTGCGGATAACCCTCGCGGCCATTGTCGTCAGCGCCATTCCCATGGTGGGCGCCTGGGCGGCGAGTAAGTGGATGATTCCGTGGGCGGACAAAGTGGCCGGCGCGGCGAATGCCGAATACAAGGCGGCCACGCAAGGCTGGTGGGCGATTGGCGCGACTATTGGCAGCCTGGCCGGCGCGCAACTGGCCGGTTGGATTGGCCGGCGGCGCAGCTATCTGCTCATTAGCGCTGGGGCGTCCGCATTGACGATCTCGATGTTTCAACTCACCGCGCCGCTGCAACCGGGATTTCATGCCGTGGTCTTTATCCAAGGACTGGTGGCCACACTGTTCTTCGGCTGGCTGGCCGTCTATCTGCCGGAATTGTTCCCCGTTGCCGTGCGCGCCACTGGAAGCGGCCTGGCGTATAACTCCGGCCGGTTCGCGACGGCCGCGGGCGTCCTGGCCGCGGGTTTGCTATTCAGCGCGCTCGGCGGGGACTACCCGCGCGTGGGCTCCATTTGCGCCGGCATCTATGCCCTGGGGATCGCCGCTATCTGGCTGGTGAAAGAGCCCGAGCTTTGATACAACAAGCGAAGCGATGCGTACCATTCTTCTACCATTTCTGACGGGGCTAACACTCATGGCGCAAACGCCCCTCACCGTGGGCGGCGACTACGCTACCGCGTTTGAGGCGTGGTTGACCAAACAGGCCGAGGTTTACTGGGACCGCCGGGAAAAGGAAGTGGCGGCGCTCAACACACGGGCCTCCATCGCCGCGCGCCAGCAATACGTGCTGCAACAAATGACGACACTAATGGGTGGTTTCCCTGCGCAGAAGTCCCCGCTGAATCCGCTCGTCACCAGGCGGTTCACGCGTGACGGCTATCGTGTAGAGAACGTCATCTTTGAGAGCCAGCCCGGTTTCCGCGTTACGGCCAATCTTTACCTGCCCACCGTCGGAACGCCACCATTTCCCGCGGTCCTTGGCGTGGCCGGCCACTCGTCCAATGGAAAGGCGTCGGCCACCTACCAATCCGCGTTTATCGGCTTCGTAAAGCACGGTTTCGCCGTGCTGGCTTTCGATCCGCCCGGCCAGGGGGAGCGGAGCGAGTACTTCGATCCGGAATCCGGCCGGTCGCGCATTGGAATCGGCACCGCCGAACACACCATGGCCGGCCTGCAAGCACTGCTAACGGGCCACACCATGGCCCGCTACGAAACCTGGGACGGCATTCGCGCCTTCGACTACCTGTTGACTCGGCCAGAGATCGACCCCAAACGGATCGCCGTCGCCGGCAACTCCGGCGGCGGCACCCAGGCTGCCTACCTGGCCGCCGTCGAGCCGCGCCTGGCGGCCATCGTCTCCTCGTGCTACATGACGCGCTGGCGGGAGCTCTGGTCCGGGCCCGGACCGCAGGACGCCGAGCAGGTGTTCCCTTCCTTCGTCGAAAAGGAATTGGACTTCGGCGACTTCGCGCTCGCCCTTGCCCCTCGGCCATTTCTCATGACCACCGCTATTCAGGACTTCTTCCCCATTGATGGCGCACGAGCTACTTACAAACAGAACCGGCGGCTGTTTGACCTGCTCGGCGGCGGGGAAAAGGCGGGGTATTTTGAGTTTGACGATACGCACGGCTGGTCCCAGCCTCGACGGCAAGCGGCCTACCGCTTTCTTGCCCAATGGCTACAAGGGCGGACGATCGCCGGCGACGAACCGGAAGTGGCGCCGGAAGAAGAAAGCCTGCTCTACGCCACCCCAACAGGGCAGTTGGCGACTTCGGGCGGCTCGGAAACGGTGCAGAGCCTCAATCTGGCTTATGCGCGCCAACTGAGGCGGAGCCCGGCGACTCCCGCGAGCCTGGCGGCGGCGATTGGATGGAAAGGCGTGCCGCCCAAACCGGCAGTGCGCGTGTTGGGAGAAGCGGCAAGGGACGGCATACGCGTCGAACGGCTGGAGTTAACCGTGGAGGGCGGCATCGCCATCCCGGCGCTCTTGTTCCATGGCAGCGGTGCCCGCGCGGCGGTTTTCGTCAGTTCTTTCGGCAAAGGCAACGATGCCGATACGATGGCGCTTGCAAAGGCGGGAACCACGGTGCTGGCCATTGATCCGCGCGGCATGGGCGAAAGCTACAAACCGGCCGGCCGCACCGGCTACCGGCAGTCCTACCAATTGGCGGCGCGGGCTATACTGCTGGGCCGCAATCTATTGGAGATGCAGGCAAGCGACCTGCAGTCGGCCGTAGGTTATTTTGATGGCAAACCAGTTACTCTTTATGCCAAAGGCGCGGCCGGACCGGCCGCGGCGATGGCGGCGGCGCTCGATGGGCGTGTCGCGGAGTTAGTAATCGAACGTTCTATCGTCAGCTACATGGACGTCGTGGCGGCACGCATTCATGAGGGACTGGACCAAGCTGTAGCACCCGGCATACTGAAACACGCCGATCTGCCGGATGCGCTGAGAATAATGGGCGGCCGGCCGGTGACACTGATCTCCCCGGCGCATCCCAATGGACGCCCCATGGCGTTGGGCGAGGCGCGGAGTCAGGTGGGCGCGGCGCCGCGAATTGTGCTGCGGGGCGAGGGCTGGAACCTGTCACGTACATTGCCGGAACTCTTTCGCTAACCCCTACATTTGCTTGGAACATTCCCCCTACGGACTACGCAAAGATACATCCTAATCCCGACGGGTTCTTCCGATGGAGTCCCCATTTTCCGCCGCGCATACTGCCAACATGCGGATTCTCTTGGCGGCGCTGTGCGCATCGGCACTGAGTGCAGGAACGATTACTGTGGCGGGGGTCGGCTATGGCCGTGCCGACGTGGTGTTGGTGACGCCGAACGGCGGGCAATATACCGCGTACGCCACCGAAATCCGGGTGTTGAAGGATGGCCAATCCGTGCTCGCCTACTGTGTGGACCTTTTCACTTCGATCGGCATGAACACTTACAACAGCGTCACCGGACGGCCCGATGGATATCAAAGCGGCGAGCGCGCCGCCTGGCTGTTTGAAAATTACGCCGGGCTCGTACGATCGAACGAAAACGCGGCGGCGCTGCAGTTGGCGCTCTGGGATGTCGTTCACGACAATGGCGACGGTTTTCAAAGTGGGCTGATTCAGTTGGGAACCAGCGAGACCATCCTCCGCGCGGCGGCGGAAACATTGGTACTGAATTCCGTTGGGCAAGGTTCGCTGAACGCCGCCATTCTCTACAATTTTGAGATCGGCACCGATCGCCGCATGCAATCGCTGGTCACCGGTCTGCCTCCACAGGGCGTGGAGACACCCGAACCGGCGACGATGGTCCTAATCGGTCTCGGACTCGCCGCCTCCTATGGTTTCCAGCGGTGGCGTAGATCTCAGACTTAACTGAGGCAACCTGGGGGTGTTTCTTTTTCCCGGCGCGCCGATAGACACTAGAGAGAATGGCGTCCATCGAAAAAGACCCGGTAAGCACCCACCAGAAGGCGGCCCGGCTGAACCACGACCCGACCACCTACGGCGCCTTCGCCGAAATTGGCGCGGCGCAGGAGGTGGTTGCCTGGTTCTTCCGGACCGGACGGGCATCGGGCACGGTCGCAAAGTCCATGTCGGCCTATGACATGGTGGTTTCCGACGCCATTTATGGCCCCTCGAACCGCTACGTGAGCCGCCAACGGCTGCACAGCATGCTCAACCACGAGTACGTACTGCTGCAGCAACGCCTGGACGCGGCCAGAGGCGCCACTACGAAGTTCTTCGCCTTCGCCGACACCGTGGCAACCAACCGCCGTTCCCAGCCCGGCAGCGGGCATGGATGGCTGGGAATTCGCTTTCAAAACGATCCGCGGGCCGAACCCTCGGAGATTCTCGTCCATATCCGGCTGCTTGACCCGGTGACGCTGCGGGAGCAGGAAGTCATCGGCATCCTCGGCGTGAACCTCATCTATGGCGCGTTCTATTTGAATGATCAACCGCGGGAACTCATCGCCAGCCTGATGGACGGGTTGAGCCGCGTCCGCCTGGAAGTGGACATGATCAAATTCGCCGGGCCGGCCTTTGAAGGCGTTGACAACCGGTTGATGAGCCTCCAATTAGTCGCCCAGGGTCTTACCGATGCAGCGGTCTTCACCGCCACGGGCGACGCCGTGGAGCCGGCCGAGATTCTCTTTGGCAGACCCGTGTTGCTGCAACGCGGTAGTTTTCGGCCCATCACCAATGTCACGCTCGATATGCTCTATTGCGCCGGCGAGCGGATGGTGGCTGACAAAAAGATCGATGAAAAGCGCCTTGTTGTTTTGATGGAGATGAGCTTGAAAAACCTCATGTCCTCCGACCAGGTGGATCATGTCGATTTTATGGCCCGAGTCGATATTCTGGGGGCACTCGGCCATCCGGTGATGATCTCCAGCTTCACAGCATCGCACCGCCTTACTGGTTATTTGCGCCGATATACAAAACTCCCGATCGGCCATGTCATGGGGTTGGCAACGCTCAAGAGCATCTTTCAGGAGGATTACTACGCCGACGTGAACGGCGGAATCCTGGAGGCGCTCGGCCAACTGCTGCAGGGAGACACGGCGCTCTACGTCTATCCGATGTGGGACGCCGCCAGCGGTTCGGCGATCCTGGCGGATCAACTCGAAGTCGCGCCTCACCTTCGACACCTCTACCAGCACCTGCTGGAAAACAGCCGCATCTGTTCCCTCCCCGTCTTCGACGCGGCCGATCTGCCCATCATGCCCGCCGAAATCCTGAATCGAATCCAGCACGGCGACAATACTTGGGAACGTTTCGTTCCGCCGCCGGTGGCGGAACGCATCCGTTCGGAAAAGCTTTTCGGATACCGAGACTAACGCAGGATGGCGCGGATGGGCCCTGTCCCCTCTTCGATGAGCTTGAACGCGCGTCCGGTGGTATTGAAATCCATTTTCTGGTAGTTCAGCCCCATCTGTTGCAGAATGGTCGCCTGCAGGTCGGCAATGTAGTGCGGACTGTCCATCGCTTTGTACCCCACCGGGTCCGTTGAGCCTTCCACCACCCCTCCCTTCACGCCGCCGCCGGCCAAAAGCGTGGAAAATCCCTTCCCGTTGTGATCGCGGCCCGTCGTGTTCTGCGACCACGGCGTCCGGCCGAACTCACTCGTGAATACGACAAGCGTGCTGTCCAGCAACCCGCGCTGCTTGAGATCGGCTATCAACCCCGCGATCGGTTTATCCACCGCGCGGCATAGCGGCTCATGCGTCGCCATATCTCCATGAGCGTCCCAGGACCCGTTCCCGCCGCCGGCGTGGCAAATCTGGATGAATCTCACGCCGTTTTCCACCAGGCGCCGGGCCAGCAGCAGTTGCCGGCCAAACTCGTCCGTCTCCTTGTTCCCGATGCCATACAGCGCCTTCACGTGCTCCGGCTCGGTGGAGAAATTCACAATCGCGGGCGCCGTCCGCATTAGATTTCCTGCCAGTTCGTACGCCTTCAAGCGGGCCGCGATTTCGGAATCCAACGCGTACCCCGCACGGAACTCGGCGTTCCATTCCAATAGCGCCTCCATCTGCCGCTCCCGGCCGCCGGCCGGCGGCGTCAGGTTGGGAATCGGCGTATCGCCCGGCTGGAACGGTGTCGCCGCGTAGGCCGCGCCCAGGTAACCGCCCGTAAGCTGAACCGGTGAAGAAGGCCGCCCCATGTTCACAAACGAAGGCAGATTCTTGTTGGCCGAGCCGAGCGCGTAGGTCACCCAACTGCCCAGGCTCGGGTGCTCGAACTGGCGAAACGGCTTTCCCGTGGCATGTTCAATCACCGCCGGAAAATGGTTGGTCTGGTGGCAATACATCGAACGAACCACCGCAAACTCGTCGATTACGCCGCCAACATGGGGAAACCAGTCGGACACCGGAATGCCGGACTGCCCATACCGCTTGTAGGTCCGCAGAATCGGGATCACCGGACGCTTCATGGCCGCGTTGTTATCGCCAAAACCAATCGCGTCCATCATGGTGCCGGCGTACTTGTTGTCTTTCGGGTCGAAGGTGTCGATGTGGCTCATGCCGCCGCACATGAACAGATAGATCACCGATTTCGCGCGCGGCTCGCCCGGCAGCAGGGCGCCGGGCATCCGGCCGTCGGCGGCCCATAGGGCGCCAACCGCCGAGCCCAGAAATCCGTTGGCCATTCGGTGCATCAAGTGGCGTCGAGTAGTCATCGTGGTCATTTCACAAACAAAAACTCGTCCAGGTTATACAGCAGCCAAGTTACGGCTTTCAGCCGCGCCGGATCGTTATCGGTGAAGCTCAGCGCACGGTCCAGTTCAACGCTCGACGGCGGGCGGCCAAGCGTCTCCCGGTAGGCCCGGCGAATCGCCGACGCCAGGTCCGGCTCCTTCCCCGCGCGCGCCGCCAGTTGCGCCGACGCCTGTTCCACCAGCTTGTCGTTCATCGTGAACAGTGTCTGCGGGGCTGTAATCGTCTCCGTCCTTACCGGGCACGGCGTCCGCCCGTCGTCCACGTCGAACGACTGTAGAAAATGCGCCATCACTTCCGTGCTCGGTATGAATCCGCGCGTCATGTAGGCCCCGCGCCGGTTCGTCCCCGCGGCGAATGTCCCTTCCTTCGGCAGGAAGATGCTCTGCTTCTTGTCGGGATTGACAAGTTGAAAGGACTTGCCCCCAACCGTCAGGTCCAGGTCGCCGGCACTCATCAGAATTGCATCCCATAGCGGTTCCGCCTCCAGGCGCCGCAGCCGGAACCGCCACAGATACGTATTGGACGGATCCGTCCTGGCATTCGCCTCGCTCGGCAGCGACGAGCGGCGATAGGCCTCAGAAGTGACAATTAGCCGGTGCAGCCACCGCATGCTGTAGTTATTCTCCACGAAGCTGGCCGCTAAGTAGTCCAGTAACTTCGGATGACTGGGCCGGCCGCCCAACAACCCGAAGTCGCTGGGGTTCTTCTGCAAACCTTCGCCAAAGTGCCACTGCCAAATACGGTTCACCGCCACGCGCGCGAACAGCGGGTTTTCCTTCGCCGTCAGCCAGCTTACAAACCCTTCCCGCAGTCCATCCCGAAAGTCCCAATCGGCGGGCTGGAACGGGAAACCCGGTTTCACCGGTTTGTCTTTCTCCGGACGTGCCGGATCGCCCGAGGTCAGCACGTAGCTCGGCTGCCCGCGGCGCGCGCTGTCCTCTTCCACCACCCAGTGCGCCGGCAGCGCCGCTGGCCGGCGCAGGGCATTCTGCTGTTTCAACAGTTCGTCGTAGCGCGCGATTTCCGCCTTCGGCATGATCTCTTTGATCTTCGGCGGATCAATGCGCAGCACCGGAAAATAGTCGTCGGCGATCTTCTGCTCGGCGATGGTACGCTTGTTTTCCGGCTTGCGCACTATTTCGCGGACCTCGGGCGGCAACATCGCCACCCGTTCCTCATACAGCTTCTCGTGATACCGCGCCGTCAACGCCGCGATCTCCCGCTCAATCGGTTCCTTGGCGCGCTGATAGGAGTCCAGCGCCTCACCATGCGCATAGATCTCTTCCGGCGTCGCCAAGTCCACACGCCTGACAACCAGCGGATCGAAGATTGCCTTCATCGCGTAATAGTCGGTCTGTTTGATCGGATCGAACCGGTGGTCATGGCATTTGGCGCAGCCGACCGTCATCCCCATGAACGCCGTGGAGATGGTTTCCACAGCGTTCATCGCCACTTCTTGCGTTCGGTCCCCGCCGTTCAGCGCGCTGCGCGCCAAAAACCCAAGCGCGAACTGGTCCGCCGGGTTCGCCTCCGGCCGGTTCCGTGTGCCGAATACCGTCAACTGCGCCCGCCCGCCGTGGCGATTGCCCAAAATCTGTGCGCTCACAAACTGGTCGTAAGGCATGTCCCGGTTCAGCGCGTGAATCATCCAATCCCGCCACCGGTAGATACCCGGTGCCGCCGGCATTACCGATCCGTCAATGCCATCCAGATCGGCGTAGCGCAAAACATCCAGCCAGTGCCTGGCCCACCGTACGCCATGCTGCTCATTGGTCAGCAACCGCTCTACCAGCCGCTCGTAGGCGCCGGGCGCCGTGTCCGCCACGAAGGCGTCCTGCTCGGCCGGCGACGGCGGCAGGCCGGTCAGGTCGAAGGCAACGCGCCGCAACAGCGTCAGCTTGTCGGCGGGCCCGTTGGGCGTCAACCCTTTCGCGGTGTGCTCCACAGCGAGAAACGCGTCGATCGGATTCCGCGACGCGGTGAGCGCCGGCAGCGGCGGCTTCTCCACCGGCTGCAGCGACCACAACTTCAGCTTCGGCGGTTGGGCCAGGGCTGTCATAGCAACGAGTAGGATCGCGAAATGACGCATGGAATTCCTACATTATCTTAATTGCTGACTGAAACTAAACCTGGTCACTTCACCTCCACCGTGTCAATCGCCCATTTTTGCCGCGCCACGCCAACCACCATCAATTCCAGCGGCTCGCTTCCGGTGTTCTGAATCGAATGCGTCTCGTTCAGAAACACCGGCACCGCGTCTCCCTTGGCAATCGCGGCTGTCTCCGCGCCCACTTTCGCCGTCCCCGTCCCCGCCATTACGTAGTAAAACTCCTCCACACCTTCATGCCGGTGCGCGACGGTGGCCCCGCCAACCGGCACCAGCAAATGATCCACATAGGACCAATTGGTGTAGAAAACCTCCGGTGTCAGCGCGCGCCGGTACTGCACACCTCCGGCGCCGGGCCGCAGCAGTTTCCGGTCCAACTGCATCCGGATGAACACCGGCTTTGCGTCTTTCGCCGCCCCCACGCGGTCATCGCCCAGATCCGATGCGTCGTACTTCCCTTTAATGCTCCCGACGGCGATATTCATCCACTCCACCGGCTTCGTACCTGGGTTGTAAATGGCATGGGACCGCCCCATGCGGCACGGCGCCCCGGCAGGCCCCTGCAGCACCGATGTTCTCCCGTCGATCGTGAACTCCGCCTCGCCGTCCAAAATCACGAACATCTCTTCCATGTGGTTGTGATAGTGGTGTCCAATACCCCCGCCCGGCGGAATCACGCCGCGGTGCAGAAAGATGAAATTCGTGCTGAACGTCGAAGCGTCAAACATGCCGGCGAAATGCAGTTCGCCCGGCCCGGCGTGTACACCGCTGATTTTCCGGTACTTGGACGGGTCGGAATGCGCGATCCGCGTTGCCAGCGGATCTTTGGCCAATGCGACAAGCGCGAAGGTGAGGAGCCAGGGTTTCATAGCCGCCCCATCATATATCAGCGCTACACGCTTCGTTGAAAGCCCACTTCGTCCTTCCACTCTTCCAGCGTGTTGTAAGTAATCGGGCAATACGTCGCGCGCTCCGGCATCGCCCACATCCGGTGCATCAACGAACCCGGCCCGCGCACCAGATGCGGGAAATCCTCGCACGACGCCGGCCGGCCCTCGTACACCAGGCACTCATTGCCATTCAGAAACACACACCCCGCCTCGGTGCGCCGCAGAATCCGGCCCTCATCCGCCGTCATCTCCGTACACTCGCGCAGAAACCGGTCCCGCTTCATTCCCGCCGCTTTGGCCACTCGGTCGATGTCCCGGTCCGCCAGCCTCGCCGTCGCCGTCCGGCAGCAGTTGGCGCACTGCAAACAGTCGATTCGTGCCTCCACATCCTGCGCGATCGCCTTCAGTTTCCGTTCCACAAAGTTGTGCCGGCTCATATGCTGGCGCAGCTTCTTGTTCTCTTCCAACTTCTGTTCGCCCAGTCGTTTGATCTGGACAAGATCTGTAATTGTCGGCCTGCTCATGAATGGTTTCGGATACGGCCGTGCCGCATTTATCCAGGGTAGCAGTGCAGGAATGGACTACGGCAGGATTGCCAGCGTCCGCTTCGGAGTTTCCCCTTCCACCTCTTCTTTCTCGAAACCCTCCAGCACTTCCAACCCGCCCGTAACCCGTCCAAACGCGGTGTACTTCCCATCCAGGTGCGGCGATGGCCCCAGCATCAAAAAGAAGGAAGTGGTGGCCGAATCTGGATCGTCGCCCCGTGCCATGCTCACGATGCCGCGGACATGTTTCACATCCTCGCGAAACTCCCCCCGCAGCGGCCGCACCCACCGGTCGGAATTGTGCGGCGCCCGGTTCGGCCGCGTGTGACCCATGCCGCCCTGCACCACGAAGTCCTTCACAATCCGGTGAAAAACCGTTCCCTGATACCATCCCGTTTCGTGGAGTCTCAGAAACGCCCGCACATGGTTCGGCGCCCAATCCGGCTCCAGTGTGATTTCTATCGGCCCCAGCGTCGTATTCATCTTCACCGTGCGGCGCAATTGGTCCATCGTGGCATCGGAAAACGGCTCCTTCTTCTTCGGCTCAATGATGACCTTCAAGATACGCACTGGCGTGTTCGTGAATCCGTTTTCGCCCGCCGGCGCCTGCGAGATGCGATCAATCACATCCAGCCCTTCGTTCACCATGCCGAAGGCGGAAAACTGCCCGTCCAGCGGCGGTTGCGCGGATACGCAGACAAAGAACTGCGCCCCGTCGGAATTCGGTTTTGTTGGAATCCGCACGGTGGAAACCACGCCGCGCTCGTGCTTCATATCGGAATAGGCGCCGGGCAGAAGATTGAGCCCGCCGGTGCCCCATAGGTTCCGGGGCGTCTTGGGATTCTTCAGCAACGGGTCGCCGCCTTGGATGATTCCGTTGGCGACCACGCGGTGGAACGCGCTGCCATCGTAATATCCCTTTCGCGCCCGCGCAATAAACTCTTCCACATGGCGCGGCGCTTTGTCCGGCGCGAAAGCGAACCGGAATTCGCCAAGTTCCGTGGTGACAACGGCTTCCAGGTCAGCCGCCGCTTGGGCCATGGCCATTGGCAGCAGGAGAATTGGTAGGAACAGCGGGGAGCGCATCGGCTTTATGTTACCCCGGGATTGGGGACACTATCACTTTCCCGTTTTCTACCGATAAGCGGAAAAGGAAGTCGAATGAGTGGAGCACCGTTGAAAGCAGTTGAGGGGGAAGGCCAAACGAAGTGGCGAACCGGCGAAGTGCTGACGATCCTGCTCAGCTTCGCCGTGCTGCTGATTGCCGGATTGTGTGAACGCAACGCCGTCGCCGCCATGGCGGCTCCGCCGGAAGTCAGGATGACGGCGGCGCGATGGTTCTGGATTGGAGTCGTGTCCCTTCTTTGCGCGGCCGTCGCCGCCGCCCGCGGGTTTGTCCGCCAACGGCGCGCATGGGCCCAAGCGGAGAACAAAAGGCGGAGAGAGGCGGAGTTTTTCCGCCACGTGCTTGACCAGTTGGAAGAAGGAGTCGCCGCCTGTTCGGATTCGGGTTTGGAGGTATTCTCGAATCGGGCATACCGGAGGCAGACGGAGTATCTCGATGGGTGGAACCTTGGCAATCAACCCGGCGGAAAGGCGGACTTGATCGGCCGTCTGCTCACAACGGAACCCGTCGTCGAGGAGTACCCGGCGCACTGCGCCGCCGCAGGACGGGAAATCGTCATCGCCGGCCGTGCCATTCACGATGCCGGCCAGCGCCGGATCGGCGCGGTGATCGTCCTGCGCGATGTCACCGCGTACCGGAACGCCGAGCGCCGCTGCCAGCGAAATGAGACGCTGAACCGGCAGGTGGTGGAGGCAATGGCGGAAGCGGTGATTCTAAGGAACCGCGATGGCGAAGTTACGGCCCACAACGAAAACGCCGCACGGCTTCTCGGCCATCCAGGGGAAAACCTGATTGGTCGCAAGAGCCTTCCTCCGGGTTGGAGCATATTTCGAGAGGATGGCCGTCCCTTCCTCCCGGAGGAGTACCCCTCCCTGGAGACATTGCGCACGGGGAAACCTCAACTCGGCGTCAAAACGCGCATTGTCGCGCCGTCCGGCGAAAGCTGGTGGTTAGCCATGAACTCCGTGCCGATTCTGGAAACCTCGGACGCTTTGCCCTCCGGTGTGGTCACCACGTTCACCGATATCAGCAAGGAGAAGCGCGCCGCCGAAGAACTCGAAACCCGCCAAAACGAACTCCGGGAGGCACAGCGATTGGCCAAAGTCGGCAGTTGGACTTGGCGGATCGACGGAGACAAAGTAGCCTGGTCCGACGAATTGTTCCGTATCGCGGGCCGGAATCCGCGGGAGCCCGCGCCCGCGTTCGCCGTTCACAACGAGGTGTTCACGCCTGAAAGCATGGCCAGGCTAACCGCCGCCGTGAACCGGGCGCTCCGTACCGGAGAGCCCTATGAGCTCGAACTCGAACTGATGCGGGACGAGGAAACCCGGATATGGACCGTGGCCCGGGGAGAGGCCGAACGCGACGAAGCCGGGCGAATCATTGGCCTGCGCGGCACGCTGCAGGACGTCTCCGCTTGGCGCCACGTGGAATCCGCGCTCCGGGAGGCGAAAGAAGCCGCCGAAGCCGCCACCAGATCGAAAAGCGAGTTCCTGGCCAATATGAGCCATGAAATCCGCACGCCCATGAACGGCATCATTGGCATGACCTCCATTCTGCTCCAGTCGCCGGTCTCCGGCGAACAGCGAGACTGCTTGGAAACCGTCCGCGCGTCCAGCGAGGCGCTGCTGGCCATCCTGAATGATATCCTCGATTTTTCCAAGATCGAAGCCGGAAAGCTGGAGGTCGAGCGCGTTCCGTTCGATCTGGAACGAATGGTTGAGGAAGCAATCGACGTCGTCGCTGAATCGGCCAGCCAAAAGGGTTTGGAACTGCAGTTCTACGTCAGTGGAGAGCTTCCCCCCGCCGTGATCGGCGACCCTCTCCGCCTCCGTCAGATTCTGCTCAATCTGCTCTCGAATGCGATCAAGTTCACCGACCGCGGCTCTGTCACCGTTCTCGTGGAGCCCGCGGCGGAAGAATTCCCCGATGGCATCGGGATCCGCTTCGCCGTCAGCGATACCGGCCCCGGAATCAGCCCAGAGCAGCAGCGAAAACTCTTCCGCACCTTCACGCAGGGTGACGCCTCAACAACGCGGAAGCACGGCGGCACCGGCCTCGGACTCAGTATCTCCCGTCGCCTCGCCGAACTCATGGGGGGCGCCGTCGGCGTGCAAAGCCTGCCCGGAGAGGGCAGTACATTCTGGTTCACCGCGAAGGTGGGCGCCATGCCCATGCCGCTCCCGCTCCCCCTTTCCGACGCCTCGCTCCGGGGCCGGCGTCTGCTCGTCGTGGGAAACCAGCCGATGGGGCTGCTGCTGGTGCGCCAGCAGATCGAGTCTCTCGGCATGACCATGGTCACCGCGCGTAACGAAGCCGAGGCCTGCGCCGCCGTCGAGCGCGAAGTGCCGGAGCAGGAGCAGTTCGCGGCCGCGCTGGTCGATGCCGATCTTTCCGGCGCCGACGCAATCGACCTCTCACGGCGGATGCGGGCCAGAAGCACTGCCGACCTCCTTCCCGTCGTCTTTATGGCGGCGGTTCGAGATCAGACGCTAATGACCGAAGCGGCGGGCATGGGCAGTACCGCGTTCATCGTCAAGCCGCTTCGAAAAGCCAGCCTCACGCGCGCACTCTGCCGCCTCATCCGCCGAACCGAAGGCGCCGAACTCGAAGCGCCTACCGTCCTGCAGTCCATTCCCGCGAAGGTCTTGTTGGCGGAGGACAACGCCACCAACCAGAAAGTCGCGTTGATGATGCTGTCTCGCCTGGGCTGCACCACGGATGCGGTTGGCAATGGGCAGGACGTCCTCGACCTTATCCGCGAGAAACGCTATGACGTGATCCTAATGGACTGCCAGATGCCCGTTCTGGATGGCTGGGCCACCGCTTCGGCCATCCGCGCTTTCGAGGACGGTAACTCGCGCGTGCCTATCATCGCCCTCACCGCCAACTCCCTCTCCGGCGACAAAGAACTCTGCCTCCAGGCCGGCATGGACGACTACCTGCCGAAACCGATCAGTCTCCTGGAACTCCACGCCAGGCTTTCAAAATGGGTTTCTCCCCCGCCCGCGCTACCCTCCGGAAACCCAGCGGCCCAAAGCGTCGCGTAACGCCCGGAAATCCGCCGGTTTCGCCAGGTAATCATCCATCCCCGCGGCAAGGCATCGCTCCCGGTCCGCCTCCGACGCCAACGCCGTCAGCCCAATCACTGGCACCCGGCAGCCGGCGGGTTCGCGCCGCCGTAACTCCTCGGTCGCCTCAAACCCATCCATTACGGGCATCATCGCGTCCATGAACACCGCATCGTAGGAACTCGCCAGCGCTTTCGAAAGTCCCTCCACGCCGTTGCTCGCCACATCCACCTCGCATTGCAACCGCCGCAGAAAACCCGCCGCCACTCGCTGGTTCACCGGATTGTCCTCCACCACTAACACCCGTCGCCCGGAGAATGAGCCCGTTTCCTCCGGCACCGCTCGCCGAGCTTCTTCCACCAATGGCGCGCCGGTGCCGGGCAGCCGTAGTGTGAATCGCGAACCGTCGCCAAGAACACTCTCTCCGATAAGGTCGCCACCCATCAGTCTCGCCAACCTTCGGGAGATCGCCAATCCCAGCCCGGTCCCCCCCAAACTGGCGCTCGTTTGCGCTGAGATATGCGAAAAGGTCTCAAATACTGAGTCCAGGCTTTCCGCCGGTATCCCGATGCCGGTGTCCTCCACCTGGAATTGAAGTGCGCCTCCGTTCCAGGACACCTGCACGCGAATGTGCCCATGCAAGGTGAACTTCATCGCATTGTCGAGAAGGTTGACAAGTATCTGCCGTACCCGGGCCGCATCGGCGACGTGACGCTCTGGAACGTCTTCCGCAATCGAATCCGTCAGTTCGATTCCCTTTGACGCCGCCTTCTCTCGGTACAACCCAACCACGTCCACCACCAACTGCCCCGGCGAATAGGCGCCCGGCCGAAGCGTCAGCCGCTGCTGGTCAAGCCGTGTCAGATCGAGCACCTCCTCAAGCAGTCCAAGCAACGACACGGCCGCCGATCGCGCCATCGCTATCGCTTCTCGCTGTGCCGGACGCAACGGTTCCTCATCGAGCAATTCCAACATCCCCAGCACACCATTCATCGGCGATCGAATCTCGTGACTGATCTGGGCCAGGAATCGCAGCTTAGCGTCCATGGCCGCTGCCGCCCGCGCGTTGGCGGCCGTAAGCTCATCGCGCACACGGCGCTGCTCCGTGATATCTTCCACGAGCGCCAGCCCCAACGCTGGCCCGCCGTCCCGAACGGGCAGCGTGGCCGCCGTCACCGACGCCCAGAGGATTCTTCCGTCCTTTCGGATATACCGTTTCTCCACCCGGAAATGCGCGTCCTCCGAATGGAACAGTTCTTCCAGCAACTGCTGGCAGCTTTGACGGTCCTCCGGGTGTGTCAGTGCAACAATGGACCGCCCCTCGATTTCCTCATCGGTTAGCCCCAGCATCCGGCGGTAGGCGCCATTGGCGTCCTGAATTCTGTACGACCGGTCAACCACCAGTACTCCCAACGGCGATTCCTCGAACACCATCCGAAATCGTTCTTCACTCGCCCGCAGCGCCGCCCCGATCTCCGCCACCTCCCCTATGTCGGTCAACGCCCCCACCCCGCGCAGCAGCCGCCCCTTCCCGTCCCGGACAAACGAGCCCCGGTCCAAAATCAGGACATACTTGTTCGTTGCCTGGCTCAGCAAGCGGTACTCTTGCCGGTAAGTAGATCCCTGCCCCGAAGCATCTTCCAGTGGAATCTCCGCCGTGACGACCCGTCCCCTGTCTTCCGGATGGATGCGCGAAAGCCAGGTCTGGCGAGCGGATTGTCCGGGCGGGCCCTCCCCCACCAAGGCGTTATAGGCCGCGTTTCCCCACAGCACGCCCGATTCCACATCCCAATCCCACACCGCGTCCGAAGTACTGCGGGCCAGCAGCGCAAAACGCTCCTGCGTCGCCGCCAGCGCCTCGCGCGCCTCCAACTCCTTGGATATATCCTCGCTGACGCCGATAATCCCTGATACGGTTCCATCGGCGCCATACAACGGAGAGAGCCGGACACGCGCCGGAATGAAACGCCCATCGCGATGCGACACCGGGAACTCACCTTCCCACGTATTACCGGCCCACACCGCATCCATAATTTCTTCGGCGCCGCGAGCGTCCTGGTCGCGAACGGTCACCTCGCTAATCGGCCGTCCTATCGCCTCCGCCTGCGAATAGCCATACAGACGGGTCGCCGGCAAGTTCCAAAACACGATCCTCTCGTGGCGATCCACCGCAATAACGGAGTGCTGCACAGCGTCCAGTAACTGCCGCAAAAACGGTGCCTCGTTTTCGTCGGTTGGCAGCGCGGCTCCATTCAAACGCGTCCCGCTGTGGTCCATACTTGTGGTCTTTCCGGTTGGCCTCAGTGTATCGCTTTTTGAGGAATCAGTGGTGCAACGGACCTATTTCACTGTATGCTTGTTCCCGAACTGGAAACGAAGGAGATCGATCATGAAATTTGTCATTGCAGGTTTGTTACTCGCCCTTCTAGCCGAAGGGCAGACGCCACGCATTTTTAATACTGTCAAGACCAAACTCGCCCAAGGAAAACAGGTCGTCGGCGGCACCGTGTCCTCGTCCGATCCCGATATCTACTGCGCCATGGCCGGCGGTGGTTTCGATTTCACTTGGATCGAAATGCAGCACTCCCCGCTCACCTACTCCGAAGTCGCCCGCATGATCTACGCCTGCCGCGGCGCCGCCGCCATCCCGTTCATCCGCGTCCCCGACGCCAATGAAGGCGACATTCAGAAAGCGACTGATGTCGGCGCCCTCGGCATTATCATCCCCATGGTCGAGTCCCTGGAAAAGGTACACAACGCCATCAAGTTTGCAAAATACCCTCCGCTCGGCAAGCGCAGCCAAGGCGGCGGCCAGTACGGCGCGCTCTGGGGCTCCGATTACCGCCAGCAGGCCAACACCAACATCATGATCGTCGCCATGATCGAATCCCCCGCGGGCGTCGAAATCGCCGACAAGATCGCCGCCATTCCCGGTGTTGACGTTGTCTTCGTCGCCAGCACCGATCTCGGCAGCTTCTCCGGCCTCAAACAAGGCGACCCCAAATATGAGGCCCTCGTCACAAAAATCAAGGACGCCGTACTGTCCCATGGCAAGATTCTTGCTGGACCGCTGGCTTGGAAAGAGCGTCCGGGCTACCACTTCTTCCAGGGTCCGGGCGAGACTTCCCTTCTCCGCTCCGGCGCCAAAGCAGCGCTTAGCGGCGCCAATGAAGGCGCGCCGAAGGGCGTCGCCGTCATCGAAGGCACCGAAAAGAAGTAGCTCACTTCATCAGTTGCGTGAAGAACTCGGCCCGGGAAACCGGGCCGCTTCTTTTGGGATTCGCCGGAGCGAACCCGGCCATTCGGACATCCGTCCAATAGAGCGGCAGGTCGCCGTGGAACCAGTTCCGGTGGTCCACCGCCATCCAGTTTTTCTCCACAACCGCCTTCTCCGCCGCTCCCGCCAGGCCAAACTTGCCGGCCAGCGCCCGCGCCGCTTCCGCTCGTGTGATGGGTGACTCGGGCGACGCGTGCAGGTCGTCGAACCTCGCCGGAAACCAGCCCTTCATCGCCGCCTCCTGAATCGCCGCGAACGCCGCGTGGGACTCAGGCAGATCGTCAAACCAAAACAACTGGATACCCGCTTTCGCCAATTCCCGCTGGACGGCCTCCGTGCTCGCCTCGCCCTTCAGCCGCAAACTGGCAACCATTGCCGCGGCCTCGCCGATGTTCCATTCAATCGGATGCAACCGGTAGGCGCCATTCGTTAAATGCGTCACGCCCAGGTTCTTGGATGCCGCCAGGAAATTCGTCAGATCCTTCGGCAATAGAGCCGACATGGGAATCTGAAACGGTTTCGGCATCATCATGCGGCCCTTCTCGTTCGCTCCGCATGGGTGGATATCCACCATGTAGAACCCCGTGCCCACCGAATCGGCGAAATGCGTCGCACGCGCTCTTGGGCTCGTCTCAAATACGATGTCCTGTTCCCGCACCATCCCTTGCGCCCGCAACCGCCGCGATTCGCGTATGTAGGGCAGTTGCGACAGCCCATCCGCGCTCCCCATCTGGTCCTCTCGCAGCTTCAGCCCGGGCGTCATCTTGTCGTGCTGCAGCCAGTACAGGAACGCCATCGACACCTTCTTCGCGTTCTGCAGTACCCGCGCCGTCTCAAGCGGCGTTCGGTCCAGCACCGATTCGTCGTGGTAGTCCTGCCGCGGCCAGTTCATCAACGCTTGGTCCGTGTGCGCGCCGGGGTACGCCGAACCCTGGAAAACCCGGCGCCACGGGAAAAACGGCCCCGGCGACATGTTATTCGGGATCGGCGGATCCTCGCCAAACATGCGATACGCAAACGCCCCTCGCCACCCGTACTCGGTCGAATAGTTGAACGCGAATCCGAATGGCTGATGGTCCCGTATCTTCTCGAAATCTCCCGGCTTGGCAATGGTGTGCGTCTCGCCCGGCCGGTGCTCAATAATGAACGGGTACGTGAAACTCTGCACGCACGCCGGGTTCGCCGCTTCTGCCGCATGCGGTTCCTGCGTTTCCGCCTTCGGCTCGGAGCCCACCGTGTACGGCGTTTTCGCCAGTGGCAGCAGGTCGCCCATTTCGGTCGCGTCCAGCACATACTTCGCCGTTATTTTCAGCGCCTGCTGCTTGTCAATCTGCCACAGCAGCGCCGAAGTGATCACGCTCCCTTCGCGTTCCAGATCCAGCACCCGCGTCCGCCGGAATAGCTGTATGTTCTTCCGCGCCCGCAGCATCTCCTCCAAAACCTGTACACCAATTTTCGGCTCAAAACACAAACTGGAAACATAACATCCGCCGGGGTTGAAGTTATCGGTTGGCTTAAATGGTCTGTAAGTTCGCTTATAGTGGTCGCGGATACCGCGGCGAAACTCGTTGTAGAGCCGCGGGCCGCCGGTCATCTCAATAAATTTGTTCTCATCGAGCGCGGAAACGCCCGCCGCCGTCGCCTGCCCGCCAATCCACGTCGCCTCCTCGGTTAAACAAACCTGGTGCCCACGCTCGGCCGCCCGCAGCGCCGCCCCCAGCCCGCCCATTCCCGCGCCCGCTATCAAAATCTCGCAGGTATGCTTTGGCGGCGCCGCTGGAATCCTCGCCGTCCGCACAAAGCTCTCCGGCGCCCCGGTCGCACGAACCGCCTCAATATCAACAAACGTGTACGTATCCAAAAACGCGGCGAGCAGCAATGGCAGCATGGCGTCTATCTCGTCTCCATCAGAATCCGTTCGTGCAACTGACGCATATGATCAATCGTAAAGTCCGGCGGCTCGGCCACGAATGTCTCCGGCTGAAAGCCCCATGTCACCCCGCACGCGCGAACCGACGCGTTGCGCGCCGTCCGGATATCCACCGAACTGTCGCCCACCATAATCGTCCGCTGCTTCGGCAGCCCCGTTTCGCTCAGCAGCGCGTGAATCCCCACCGGGTCCGGCTTCTTCTTCGGTTCAAAGCTATTGCCGCCATAGATACGCACAAAATGTTTACCCAGCCCCAGCCGCTCCATCATCCGTTCGCTGAATCGCACCGGCTTGTTCGTCAAAACCGCCAGCGTATGCCCGCGCTCCCGCAGCGCGTCCAGCGCCTCGTGAACGCCGTCATATAGAACGGTCTTATCCAGCATGTGTTCGCCATAGTACTGAATGAAAAACGCATGCGCCTTTTGGACATCCGCCACTGGTGCGGATTCCCCAAGCGCGCTTTGTATCAGCGCCATCGCCCCCCGCCCAACATAACGCGCCACCACCGGGCCCGGCAAAGGCGCCATGTTCATGAACCCGCGCGTCGCGTTTACGGAGTCAATCAGGTCCTGTTTGGAATCGACGAGCGTCCCGTCAAGGTCAAAAATGAGTAGATACATGCTTATTGTTCAATCTTTTCAAGCCGGTCGCGAATCGGATCGACCCAGGCCTTTTTTGTTTTCTCGTACGTCTGCCGGAACTGCTGCCGCATCTCCGGCGAAGTGGTCAAGGACAGCAACTGCGCCCCGTCCAAAACATACGGCGCCACCCGCGATTGCACAATCGCCCGCGGCGGGTCTCCCGGTAAAAACGCCGATATCATCAGCACAATCACCAGGCTGACCAACCCGCCCCGCAACAGCCCCAACAGCCCGCCCCCGGCCCGGTCCATCCAAGATAGGCCAATCCACTTGAACAAATGCGCCAGCAGCCGTCCCAGCAGCGCCCCGGCCGCCATCACCCCCACAAACACCAGCACGTAGCCCACAAAATTGGCCACGCCCGTGGAACTCGTATACGGCAGCGCCCAGGCGCCCGCATCGGCATAAAACCACGACGCCAGCAGAAAGGCCAAAAATGTCGCCGCCAGTCCGATCCCTAGCCGGAAAAACCCCTTCATGAATCCCGCCACCGTTGACGCCAGCAGAATCCCGCCCAGCACCACATCCAGCCAGTTCATAATGACTTGCCGGTTAGTACTTTGTACGCTTCCTTGTACTTGTTTCCTGTCCGCTCTATCACTTCGTCCGGAAGCACCGGCCCCGGGGGCTGCTTGTTCCATGCGATCGATTCCAAATAGTCGCGAACAAACTGTTTGTCATAACTCGGCTGCGCGCCCCCGGGCTGATACGAAGCCCGCGGCCAGAAGCGCGATGAATCGGGTGTCAATACCTCATCGCCCAGCACCAGTTTGTTATCCACAAACCCGAATTCAAACTTCGTGTCGGCCAGGATGATGCCCCGCGTCTCTGCGTACGCCGCCGCTTTGCCGTAGATTTGCAGCGTAAGGTCGCGCAACTCCCCCGCCAGCTTCACGCCTACAGTCTTGGCCGCTTCTTCAAAAGCGATGTTCTCGTCATGCCCGGATTGTGCCTTGGTCGCCGGAGTAAAGATTGGTGCCGGCAGCCGGTCACTCTCCCGCAAACCTGCCGGCAGCGGTATCCCGCAAATGGTGCCCTGCGCCTGGTATTCTTTCCACCCCGATCCGGACAGGTAGCCTCGCGCCACGCACTCGATATCCACCATTCGCGCCCGCCGCACCAGCATCGACCGGCCTTCCAATTGCTCTCTGTACTCCCTTATACCCTCGGGGTACTCATCCACATTCGTCGAAATCAGGTGGTTCGGTATGTCCGCCAGAAACCGGAACCAGAACAGGCTGATCTGTGTCAGCACGCGGCCCTTGTCCGGTATCCCGCTTCCCAGAATCACGTCAAATGCCGAAATCCGGTCCGTGGCCACAATCAGCAGACGTTCCTCATCCACCGCATATACGTCCCGTACCTTTCCTCTACGAACTAGGGTCAAACCGGGCAGGTCGGATTCAAGCAGCAGTGCCATGATCTCTTATTCTAGGGAACTTTCCGCCGTTTCGCCCGCGACCGGCGGGAAATGTTTACAACATATGTCCCACCCAAAGGTGGTGCCTGTCAGTCACAATCGATTCAACTATTTTTTCCTCATAGAATGAACAACCTACAGGCACCCCTCGGCCGGTTACTATTGCCCCGCCCGTCATCCTGCGGGCATGAGAACACTTCTGTTCCTTTTCGCCGTCCTCTCGTTGTCAGCCGGGCAGGACCCAAACAGCGGCCGCATGGCCGCCATTGCCTCCGCCCATCGAGGCGATTGGCGCGCCGCCGAAGAACACGAGCGCCGCGCCCTTGCCGCCTGCCGGGACTGTTCTCCGGAAGTCCAGGCCGTCCTTCGCGCCGAACTCGCCGGCTATCTCACGCTCGGCGGCTTCCCGGAAGCGGCCGCCGCCCTCTGGCGGCAATCGCTGCAATCGCTGCCGGCCAACAGCCCGCACCGCGCAGCGGCGTACCTCGGGCTCGGCGTCGCGCTGCATTCGGCCGGTCACACCACCGACGCCGCCAAGGCCTGGCGCATGGCCTGTGCGGCTGCGGAAAACGACACGGTTGCCAACGCCGCCTGCCGCTTCAATGTGGCCGTCGCGCGCATGGACGCCGAACCGGTTTGGAGCGAACTCGAATCGGTCCTTCCGGTTCTCATGACCATCGACGGCCCGCTGAGCCGTGCCACGGTGCTACTGCAAACAGCCCGCGCCGCCATTGGCGCCAACCAGTCCAAGCGCGCCCGGCTCCTGCTCGCGCAAGCCGATGTCGTCATCACTCAGGAACTGCATCCTCAGCACCCGTTCCTTGCCATCGTGTACCAAACGGAGGCGCAACTAGCGGCCATCGCCGGCGATCAAAAACAAGCAAAACTGTGGCGAAAGAAAGCGGCCAAACTGCCAGCGGGAAAGGGTTGGGACCGGGTAACGGTTTCGCTCGACGAGTTAAAAGGAAAGCAGTAACAAAGGATTCCCTGGAATTAGCCCTATCCGGTGCGAGAGATGTCAGTCTTTCAGCCGCTCGTTCCTAACCTTGTTGACTTCCGTAAAGAATAGCGAACGGAACAGTCATCAGCGCGGACACCAGGATTCGACATTCGGAAACCCTCGCCCTGCCAATAACTTAGCGAGACGATTGTAAGATTTCCTGCCGGCGGCCACATCTGTCTTAGGTGTTCCCCCGGATTGCGCGTTCGAAATCGGTGCACCGGGAAGGTCACTGCCCCGATGACAGTTGAAATGCTCCCAAACCGCTTGTTCTCCACCCTCCGCCGCCGGAAGGAGCGAGACAGGATTGGATGGACGACCGCGCTCTCTTCCTATCGAACACCAGGACAACCGGTCGTGTGCGGGCTGAGAGCGGTTCATTGGGCCGTCGGCGCCAACTGGTTTCATTCCCAGGGGAGTGCTCTGTGAACGTCGTCCAACCCGGCGCGCCCCCCCTTCTTCGTGCTCCAGAAAAGTGGATTCGGCGGTGGAACGTAGGTGGATCACATTGGCTGGTGAAAGTCGTTGCCGCGGAGGGGGCCCACGCTACCACCATCACGGGTTACGTTACCTGCGCCAGAGCGGTCCTCAACAAAACGCCGAAAGAGATCGAGAAAACGCTGGGGCTGCATGAAGGCACATTTCGCCACGGGGCGGCAATCCTGATTCCCGCCGTTGTTCCGTCGTCTACGGAGGATTTTGAGTATCGACTTACCGCCCTGCTGCCGGGCGGCAAGACATACAAAGGAGGATCCTACTTTCCTCCCGGACTGGGAGCCCATCAGTGGGAACTGAAGAAGCCACTACCGGTTGCGTTCGCAGTGTATGTCGAGGCCGGCGAAAAACTCAACTTGGATCCCGCTCTCCTGAAACAGAAGGCTCTGTTTTCGGGCCTGCGGCGGCCGCTGAATGGCGCGGTGTCTGGGGAATTCAGTCGCGATGCCCCCTTTCCCATCTACGCCGCCACCCGGCTCGGTCCATCCGGGAGGGAGTGTAATCGAATCAGGCTAACTCTCGACCCTGTAGCCTGCTGGCGGATGAATCAGGTTCAGTTTCCCGGAGGCGGGACGTATTTGCGGCCGGAGACCAAATCCGCATTTACCGACCTGAGACTCATCGTTTCCCGGCACCCGGATTCCCCCCTTTCGATCTTTGGACACGATGCCGGAGCGAAAGACGGCAATGCAAGACTACGCGCTGGACTCCGGGCCGAAGTGGTTTACGGTCTGTTGACTCGAAACACGGACCTGTGGGAGCGCCGTTTCCAGGAGAAGGACTGGGACTGGTCAGTGCTCCGGATGATGCTCAACAAAGTCAGTCTGTCTCTCGGTGGACACAATACCGAAGTGGACCCCAGATCTGTAGAGTCGATTCGCCGCGTGCAGTACATGTCGGGGTTGCAGCCGACAGGGTCGCTGGACCGTGAGACGCGGGTTGAACTCTACAGGCTATACATGGACTTTCTTGCCGATCCTGATTTCAAGATCCCTCCACCGCGTTTCCTGGGAAAAGGTACGGCCAAAGGTGCCAGAGGAGCGTATCAAAGTTGCGGATCCAACAATCCCGTGGTGGTATACAGCGCGAAACTGCACGAAGAGGTCAAGAACCTTTCCTCCGCTGAGCCCCTCGCCGATAGTCTCTACGCACTGAACCGCCGCGTGTCGGTCATTCTGTTCCGCCCCGGAACCGAAGTAAATCCGGCTTCGTGGCGCTGCCCTTTGATAAGCGAGTCCGACGATGGATGCCGCCGCCGATTCTGGTCCGATGCCCAATCCCGGCTGGCGCCGGGCGACGCCACCCGGTGGCATGAGTCCGGCGAAAAGACCTTCGCCTGCCGGCTTTACGAGAGACTCAATGCCGGATCTCCATGCGAAATGGCGACACTCAACCGGATTCTGAGGATATTCCTGCAGGACGAGAAAGGACGGCCGATCACGGACGAGCCCTATTCGCTACAGATCGATGGAGAGGAAGTCACGGACGCCAACTCTCGCACGAATGCGCAAGGCGTCATCTCTCATTCCATAGAGTTGAGCGCCGCAAGCGCTGTGCTTTGGGTTGGAACACACCGGTGGCAAATCCGTCTGCGGGAGATGAACCCTCACTTCGAAAAATACGGCAGTTTATCCCGGCTCGCCAATCTAGGCGTTTATGTAGAACATAATAGCGGTCCATTAGAAAACGAGCGGCGGCACTTCGGCGGACGAACGCTGATTGACCTTACCATAAGCGCGAACGCCAGTGAACACGAAGATACACTCCCGTCCGTGATCGAAATTGCCCACCGAATCCTCCCATGATCCCAACTGTTTCAAAGACGGCAATGCTGGTCACCAGCAAGGCTTCCAAAGGGGTTGCGACCCTTGCGACAACGGGTTCCGTCACCGCTTCTCCCGGCGCCAACAATGGCGAACTTCCCAACGTACTTCGCCTTCCGGAGCGGCTGCCCTTTCTGCTGGCTGGCCCTGCGCTCCGCCGCACGGACCGCAATCAGGTGACAGTCTGGCTCATGACAAGTGTTCCCGCCAGCATAGAGGCTTGCTTGGCTGTGGCCCAAACGCCGAAGGCAAACCCGCTGGAAACCGTCATGGCGTGCCCGGAAAAACTCGGCGAGCGCCTCTTCTTCTTCCTCATCCAGTTTCGCTCCACTGACGGTTTTCCAGAGGACAAGACCCTCACTTACGATTTGAAGTTCACGCTGGAAAGTTACCCCGGCATACTGGGGTTTACCGGCGGCGATGGGCTGCTGCGTCCGGCGGAGATCGCTTACGCCCCGCACACGCTTCCCACGTTCGTCATTCCGTCGCAAGATCGAACCGAGATGACCGCTTTGCATGGATCTTGCCGCAAATTGCATGGCACCGGCTTGGACCTTGTCATTGGCTTTGATCGAGAACTGACGGATGCCACGGCCAAATCCAGGATTGCCGAGCGTCCATCCGCCCTGTTTCTAACAGGGGACCAAATCTACGCCGACGATGTTGCGCCCGAACTTTTGCCGCTTCTCAGTTCCCTGGGGCGCAGCCTCCTTGGCTGGGAAGAAAGTGTGGTGGACGGCCACCAAAACGTGAAACGCCCGAATGAGATTCAACCGGGTGACCGAAAGTTCGTCCAGGAAAACAGCGTGTATGGCTTTACCGTGAACAGCGAGGAAGCCGGAAGCCATTTGCTTTCCCTGGGAGAGTTCGTCGCTATGTATCTCTTGGCGTGGAATCCAGCGCTCTGGAGTTGGAATCACTTCTACTTCGAACGCGCTCGCACCGAATGGGAGAGTGAAATCAACTGTGCGGCGATGCGCAGGGTACTGGCGAACATTCCCAGCTACATGATGTTTGACGATCACGAGATTACCGACGATTGGAATCTCGACGCCGACTGGCAGGCCAACTCCCAATCGCGACCGGCCGCCTCCTGGTGCATAGCGAACGGCCTGGCCGCCTTCTGGATTTTCCAAGGGTGCGGAAATGATCCCGGTCGCCACGATGGACCATTGCGCGAGACCATCGTCGAGTATCTTACGCGACGCGGCCGGCGACCGGCTCCCTTCATCGACGCGATGCTCTCCTACTATCATTGGGCGTTTCTCGCGCCAACCCACTTTCCGGCATTCGTGCTCGACACACGCACTGTCCGGTCAAAAAATACTGGCAAAAACCCGGTCGAGTTGTTGGACTCCGATGCCCGCCGGCGCCTTTCCGCCTCATTGTGTGCGCTTGCCACGCCAGATGCGCCTCCGTTTCTCATCGTCTCCGCCGCCCCGATTATCGGCTCCCATGCTTTTGAGGCGGTGCAGTCCATCAGCGCCACCGGCAAACTGTTTCGCGAGCACCCCGCGAATACGTTCGACGCCGAATCGTGGTTTGCCAATGAGAACGCCACCGGATCGCTGTTCGCGCTCCTGGCTGAATCGGGCCAGTCGCGGTTCCTGTTCTTGAGCGGTGATATTCACTTCGGCTACACAGCGACGTGCTGCGTCCGGCACCTCAAGGGGAGCTCTCACGAGCACGAAATCCGAATCGTGCAAGCGACGTCCTCCGCTCTCAAAAACGCCCCGAGCGAACCCATACGCCACCTGCTCGCTTGGGTTGAGCGAGCGACAAGGGATTATTTCGCCGTCGCAACGGTCAAGAATTCCCAATGGAAGATGGGGACTGGGATGGAAATCCCGCGATTCCCCGATTTCGCTGATTTTCTAAAGTGGAGGCAATCGAAAATCCGCAGCGAATGGAGCCCGGAGGTACTCGACTTTCATTGGCGCTACCTGCACCTGGATGTGAAATCGGAGGAGTCACTCGGTCAGGCATCGAGGAGAGTGGTCAGCGAAAACAACGCGGGCGCGTTCCGCGTCAGTCATGACGGTGTGCGTCACGTCCACATCATCGCGTCAGGGAGAATGACAAGCGAAGCCAAGTGGGCCGAAATCACCCCGCCTCCTGGCCTGGATAATCCAGGCCAGGAGGCAATCCTGCAGTCGGCCTAATACTACTGGCCCAAAATATCGTACGTCGTCGTGCCCGCCACCCGCACTTTCTCGTACTTGGACATCCACTCCTTGTGGAACGGAGACGCCGTATACTCCTTCAACGTGCCCGGACCTTCCATCAACATACAAACCCCGTGTTGACGCATTAGGCGGTTGGCCTTGGTCTCCACGTCCTTCTCGCCCGCCGCCAGTTTCTTGCGCGCCTCCGCGGAAACGGTGAACTGCGCCAACGGCGCACGCAGTTTGCCCTGCCACACCTTTTGTATACCCTTGAACTTCGAGGGCCACTGGTCGGTCGCTTCCGCAAACGCCTTCCAATCGGAATCGGTCGCCTCCGGAATCACTGTAAAGGCAAAGCAGTGCATCATGCCCTTTTCACCGGCCACGGCCAGGCCGGAGGTGAGTAGCAGCGTAGCTGCGGCAGTTAGAAAGAATCGCATGGTATTGGTCTCCTGATGTCAGATTCTATCAGCCGTTCAGCCGTTACCGCGACTCGGAATTTCCGCCGCGTTCACTTTCGGCAGCCACTTTGCGTGGTCCGCCTTCACCGCACCCAGCTTCGCGTCCCCAGCCAGGTTCTTCCATTCCATCGGGTCCGCTCGCCGGTCATACAACTCCTCGGTTCCATCGCTATAGCGTATATACCGCCAATGCTCACTCCGCACCGCGTGATTCCCTTTCCCGAACGTCGTCACCGCCGGCCGGTCCCATTTCGCCTTCGGATCCTTCAGCAACGGCCGCAAGCTCACGCCTTCGCACTCCTTCTTCGCTGGCAGTCCGCAGATGTCGGTTAGCGTCGGGAACACGTCCATCAGGCTAACTGTCCGGTCGCAACGGCCGCCCGCCGCCGTCAATCCCGGCACCTTCATCATCAGCACGTTGTGCGTCGCCTCCTCCCACAACGTGAACTTTCGCCAATGCAGTTTCTCGCCCAGGTGCCAGCCATGGTCGCTCCACAACGCAACCACGGTATTCTTCGCCAGCGGGCTCTTCCCAAACGCATCCAACAGCCGCCCCAGTTCCGTATCCGTAAACCGGATGGCCGCCAAATACGCCCGAACCCCTTCTTTCCATTTCCCGTGGTCGGTCACAATTTTGTGATCCGCTTGCGGCTTTGCCATCTTTTTTCCAATTGGCGGCACGTCGTCCAGGTCGTCCCCATTCACCTTCGGCAACGTCACCTTCTCCACCGGGTACATGTCGAAATACTTCTTCGGCACGTACCAGGGAAGGTGGGGCTTGTAGATGCCCACTGCCAGAAACAGCGGCTTGCCGTGTTCTTTGTTCATCTGTCCAATCGCCCAGTCCACCACCTTGTGGTCCCCCATCGCATCATCGCCTTCCCCAATCGGGCCCCAATCGAAATGCGACATCGCCGGCAGTCCGCTGGCCGGAATCTTCGCCGGATGCGGATCTTCCGGCTTTTGCCGGGTCTTTGAAGGAAAGTACTCTTCCCAACTCGCCGGGTCCGGATAGGCGTCATGGTAGGTCTTCCCTCCCCCGATCGCCTTATACCCGTGATCCTGAAAATGCTGCGGCAGCGTCCGCGTCTGCGCCAGCAGCGGCGCCGTTCGCCATGGCTGGTTGTTCTGATAAACTCCCGACGTCGCCGGTGCTATCCCGGTCATTAACGCCGCCCGTGACGGATTGCAAAGCGGTGCCGCGCAGTGCGCGCTCGTAAACAAAACGGACTCCTTCGCCAACCGGTCAAAATTTGGCGTTACCGAGTCCGGATTCCCGCCCAGACACCCGATCCAGTCGTTCAGATCGTCCACGCAAATCATCAGCACATTGGGCCGCGCCGCCGGTGTTTGCGCCGCCAACCCTCCGCCAACCGCCGCCAGAAAGCTCCGTCGATTCCAGGTAGTCATAGCTTTGTAGAGTCAGCATATCAACTCAGCACCCGCTCCACCGTCCAATAGACCGCCACGCACGCAATCGCCACCGACGCCGGCATCACCACCCGCGCCCGGTACCACGCCCGCTCGCTCCACGGCCAGCCAACCGCCAAAAACGCCGCCCCGATCACCGCCAGCTGCCCCAGTTCTACACCGCCATTGAACGCCAGCAGTGCCGCCACGAATTCACCCTGTGGCAGTCCCAACTCCGTCAGCACCCCGGCGAACCCCATCCCATGCAACAGCCCAAAACAGAACACCAGCGCCACCCGCCACGCCCTCACCTCCCGCAGGAACAGATTCTCAATAGCCACATACGCAATCGATACTGCGATAAGCGGTTCCACCACCGCCGCCGGCGCCCGCAGCCACCCGTACATACTTAGTCCCAGCGTAATCGAATGGGCCACCGTGAACGCCGTCACCTGCGTCAACACGCTTCGCCGCGTGCTGCTCAATAAATACAGGCCCAACACAAACAACACGTGGTCCAGCCCATACGGCAGTATGTGCGTGAACCCCAGCGCCAGATACTGCCGCGCCACCATCCATCGGGAACCCGCGCCCTTCGCAATCCCAATGGGCCGGCTCACCGCCCCCCCCTCCAGCCAAACAGTCTCGCCTCCCTTTACCTGCAACGAGTAGGTGGTGAACACCCACCCGAACTTCCAGGTGAAACTCTTCGCGCCCGCCGGAACCTCTCCCGTCAGCCGCACCGTCGCGCCTCCGTCTTTTTCGGTCAACGCGATCTCCGGCCGCGCCTCGGCGCCATCAAACGCCAGCGCCACCCGCCGCCGGAACCTTGCGTCAAACGCCGCCATGTCGCCAATTTTCTCCCGTAGCGGCGCGGCATCCGTCTCAATCTCAATCACATATTTGCCCCTACCGCCAAACTCCGCCTCCACGCGCGTCGTCCCAATCTCATGCGCACCCAAACCCATCGCAGTCACCAGGAATAACAGCCACATCACATCCCCTCCAACTGAAACGTCAACGACGCCCAATAACTCCGAAAAATGGTGCCAGGCACCATTTTTACGGCCTTCACCAGCCACAGCCCGTCCACATCCAGCCGCAGCCTCACGCGTCCGTCCCGGTCCGTCCGCGCCGTCACCTTCTCGCCAGGTTTGCGTTTGTTGATCGCCACCACCAGCACCCCCGCCTCCGCCCGCCCCTCATAGATCAGCCGTACCGGCAGTTTCCCGCCCCGCGCCGGCCGCGCCTCCGCCACAAGTTCCAACGGCAACCCCACCGTCCGGTCCGCCGCCCCGCCCACCAGCGTTTTCGCGCACCGCGTAAACTCATCTTTCACCATCGCTCCCTTGGCCACTCTCCCTATCTGGTCCAGCCCCTCCTCCGCCAGATACGCATTAAACTTCTCGCCCTCCATCTCCGCCACGCTCGGCTGGCCCCAATACGCAATCACCGCCGCCCCGGCCCGCACATACCCCGCCGGGTCGCTCCCTTCCCGTCCCATCACTTGGCTCCGCCCGTTCCCATCCACCGCCACAAACTCACGAATCATGCTCGCCCGCCGTGGAATCGTATCGCCAACAAGCTCCTGGCCCACCCGCAGCTTCACTCCCACCGCCTGCCCCAAGGGCGCCGTTTCAATCCACATATCGTGGCCCCACAGCCGGCTCATGACTGCCAAACAAACCAAGCAACGCATACGCTCTCCTCATAGAAAAACGCCCTCCTCCGGCCCGCGCCGGAGGAGGGCCCGTAATTTACGGATTCGGAATATCCGGGACCGGCGTCGCATTCGTGCCGCCGTGTCCTTGCAGCAGCCCCTGGTGCGCCGGCGCAAGGAATGGGAAGCGATTCAAATAGTTCTTATCGTTCGTCTCCACACCCTTGGCCAGGCCCGCCGCCGGATCGCCAGCCGCGATCAGGCTCAGCAGAATGCTGTTCACATTCGCTTGGTTCCGGTTCGGCGCCGTTCCCCCGCCCAGCTTTCGCCCGTTCGGAAAACTCGAATCCAGCGCCGCGTCCAGCGTGATCACATCCCCGGTGGACCCATCTTCAATCGGTATCGGCCGGCCCAGATTGATCGCCCGGATAATATCCGTCCGCGGTCCTTTCAACGACGCCACCGTTTCATCCGGCAGCCCCAGCGCCTTGTACACCCCCAGCGCTTCCAAGTCCCGCACTAACACCGGAAACAGAATGTCCGCGCCGAAGTTACTAACATCGTTCTCCGGTGACGACCGCAAATACTTCGTCTGCCGCTGCGTTCCCACCAGGCCAGCGTTGAACAACGGCAGAGCGTTCCGCCCCACTTGCACCCACCGGCCGGAGCCCTTCACGCCCGTCAGAATGTTGGAGTCATCCACCATCTGCACCTGCTGCCGGCTGATGCTCGTCCATACCCGCAGCAAGCTATCCGTCGAATTCGACAGCCCCACACCGTTGTGCGGAATCCCGTTCGGGAAGATGTCCGCCATCGGCACTTCCAGCGCGATCGAAAACACGTTGAAACCCGTGAACACATCCGTCGCCGGCCCGCGCCGCCCGCCGGCTATCCCGCCCAGGTCGGTTCGCGCCAGGTTCACCAGGTCAAAGATTCCCTTTTCATCCAACTGGTAAGGATCGTCAAACTGGCCCGCTATCACCCGCCCGCCGTTAGAGAGCTTGTGAATGAACGTATCCACAAACGCCTGGTCATACAGCCCCACTTCGCGGCTTGTCGGGTCGCCGGAGTTATAGCCCTTAAACGCGCCCAGCCCATAAACAAGCCGGTCCGTCTGCGGCCCGTGATTGTTCGGCAGCACCGGCACATTCTCGGCCAACACCACGTCGCCGGGGCCGTTTTGATTCTCCGATCCGGCCACCCGCCATACCGTCATCGTCTCCTTGCCGCCCGTCAACTGCCACAGAATCTCGTTGCCCCCGCCCAGCGGGTCGCTCGCACTCGGCGCCTTCTCAGGCGTCAGCGTATTGGTAAATTCCACCCGGTACACAATCCGGTCTTTCAGGCTTGTGCCCTTCCCAATATGAAACTCATACCGGTACCCATTGCACGCCCGGAACCCCTGGTTCCCCTGCCCAGGCTCATGCAGCGGGTTAAAGTTCATCACCAGATACAGTTTGTCGTGGGACCCGTCCGACACCCACGCATACGTGTCCGTATTGTCGGCGCAAGGCTCGTTCAATACCGCGAATGCCTCCCGGTGGCTCGACGCAAACATCGCCGGCCCGGCCGCCAGTGCCGCCACCGCAAGCATCCCCTTCCATTTCGCAAATTGATTCATCAGTCGCATATCTTCCTTTGGTGCTGGCGGGTTGTTTCCACCAGGCTCTTCCCGGTATACGAGCCCCGCGCCAAACCGGATTGCGAAAACTTGTCATACCATCAGAAGGAGCAAATTTATGTACGTCGCCAACATGACATGGCCCGCGGTGCAGGTCCTTAGCAAAGACACCCCAGTCATCATCCCCATCGCCGCCGTCGAACAACATGGCCACCACCTGCCCGTCTACACCGACAGCCTGCTCCTCGGTGAAGTCGTCCGCCGCGCCGAAGCTCTCATCGGTGACGCCGCCCTCTTCGCCCCCCTCCAGTGGCTCGGCAACTCCCACCACCACACCGACTACCCCGGCACCATCTCCGCCTCGCCCCGCCTCTACCTCGACCTTCTCATCGATCTCGCCGAAAACTACCTCCAACACGGCTTCAAACGCATCTTCTTCCTCAACGGCCACGGCGGCAACATCATCCCCGGCAAACAGGCTGTCTTTGAACTCCGTCAAAAATACCGTCTCCGCCAGGACCTCCTGCTCCTGTTCGCTTCCTACTGGGACCTCGCCCAGCCCCCGTCCACCTACGTCCAATCCTCCATGGGCCACGCCTGCGAATGGGAAACGTCCATGATCATGCAACTCGCCCCGCACCTGGTTGCCCTCGATCCCGCCACGCTCCACACCGTGCCCAACGGCTACGCCTTTGACCCCGCCTACCGTGGCTGGACCACCAAGGACCGCACTCCCACCGGCCACATCGGCTCCCCCCAGCACGCCACCGCCGCCAAAGGCGAAGAGCTCTTCTCTCTCTTCTCCGCTGGCGTCGCCGGCTTCACCAAACAGATCAATGCCTGGGACGGCCACTCTTGGGAGTAGCGTCGAAGTACTGGAAATGGTGGGTCTGCGCCCTTCTGCTCTTCGCCAGCACCATCAATTACATGGACCGCATGACGCTCGCCAGCGTCTCCCGCCGCGTCATCGACGAACTCCATCTCACCAAAGCCGACTACGGCATGGTCGAACAATACTTCGGCTATGCATTCGCCTTCGGCGCCATCATCTTCGGTCTCATTGTCGATCGCGTAAGCCCCAAATGGCTCTACCCCGCTGTGCTCGCCCTGTGGTCAGCCATGGGCGTGCTAACCGCTTATGCCGGGTCCTTCGGCGGCATCAGCGCTCTCTCCAGCCTCCTGCTCTGCCGCACGCTCCTCGGCCTGTTTGAATCCGGCCACTGGCCCTGCGCCCTCCAAACCACCCAGCGCCTGCTCGCCCCGCAGGACCGTGCCCTCGGCAATTCCATCCTCCAAAGCGGCGTTTCCATCGGCGCCATCGTCACACCGTTCATCATCAACGCCATGCTCACGCCCGAAGCCGGCTCCTGGCGTCTGCCATTCATCGTCATCGGCGCCGTCGGCATCGTCTGGGTCTTCGCCTGGATCTTCACCATGCGCGGCCAGGTCATCGAAGTGCCCGTCAAATCCGGCGAAAAGGCCCACTGGACCACCGCCCTCCGCGAAATCGCCTCAGACCATCGTTTCTGGCTCCTCGCCGTCGTCGTCAGTTGCATCAACACCACCTGGTCGCTCTATCGCGTCTGGCTCCCCCTGGCCTTGCAGGACAAGTCCGGCCTCGCCTTCACCGAAGAACAAACCCTCGGCCGCATTCTGCCCATCTATTACATACTCACCGACATTGGCTGCATCGCCGCCGGCGCCGCCACCGTCTGGCTCCACAAGCGCGGCTTCTCCGTTCTCAACTCGCGCCGCTGGGTTTTCACCGTCTGCAGCCTACTTGTCCTGCCCGCCATGTTCCTGCCCAATCTGGCCCGTGGCGAATACGCCCTCCCCGGCTTCTCTCCCATCCAGGCCGCCATGCTCGTGCTTCTCATGACCGCCGCCGGCAGCCTCGGCGTCTTCCCCTGTTACTACGCCTTCACCCAGGAACTCTCCAAACAGCACATCGGCCTGGTTACCGGCCTGCTCTCCTTCATCGCCTGGATCGGCGGCTCCAGCCTGCAAAAGCCGCTCGGCGCGCTCATCGACCGCACTGGCTCCTATGATTTCGCTTTTCAGGCCGGCGCCTGGCCCATCCTCGGCGCCGCCATCTGTCTCTGGCTGTTCTGGGACTTGCCTTGGCGCAAATCCCAGCCTGCCTAAAACTCCAGCTTGAACACGATCTGCTGATACAGCCGCCCGCCCAACCCGGAGAAACTCCCCTGGTTGCCCGTGATCTTTCCGAAGTTGACCCGGTTCGCGGCCCGCAAATCCACCGTCGAGTTCGGATTGCTGAAGAAGTAGTACTTTAACGGATTGTTCACGTCGTACCGCAGCGAACCCTTCAGCCGTTCCTTAAACGTGAACGTCTTCGAGATGCTCACCTGGTGCCACAGATTGCCCGGTCCCGTATAAATATTGCGGCCGGAATTGCCCGCCGTGAACGCCGCCGGGTACGCGAACGCGTTGATGTCCGCCCACGCTGGCTGGCAGGCGATCTGGTGCCGGCATGGGCCCTTGCGGTCCCAGTCCAGCCCGATGCTGTCATAGCTGCGTCCAGGTGCCATATCGGCACGCTGCGTGCCCGGCAAATAGTTGAACGGCGATCCCGTGAAGCCGAACGTCATCGGCAACCCGCTCTCCGCGGTCTGCACCACGTTCAGCTCCCATCCGCCCAACGCCCCGTTCGCCAGCCAGTTCGATGTGTTCATCCACTTCCGGCCCTTCCCGAACGGCAGTTCCACCAGCGCATACGTCACCCACCGGTGCGTCACATCGTAGGACGAACGGCCCTTCTCCAATCGCCGGTTGTAGAACGTCACTCCGCCGGCCGCCCCGTCGTCGGAGGCCTCGTCAATCGACTTGGCGAACGTGTAGAAAGTCGTGAAGCTGTACCCTCCCCGCATTCGCTTCTCTACCTTCACCGTCCCGGAGTGGAATGAACTGTGTCCGTAATTCGAGTAGTGGAACACGTTCCCGAACTGCGGATACGGCTTAAAGTTCTGCACCGCGCGGAAGATCGTATTCAACTGTGCCGGATCCGTCGATACGTTTAACGGGATCTGGTTAATGTCCCACCGGTTCAGCAGGCCCACGCCCGCCGAGCCCTGATAAGTCCCCTCCACCAGCATCGTGTTGCTCAACTGATACTGGAATCCGCCATTCCAGTTCATGATGTACGGCATGCGCATGTTCGGATCGCGCCACGACGCGGACCGCCCGCCAAAATTCGTCCCAATGAACGGCGCCGTTCCATCCGCCTGCAACCGGAACGCCGTCGTGGGGGGCCCGTTCTTCAAATAGAACGCCACGTCCGGATTTCCAGGCTCCTTCTCCACCGCCGCCGACGCAAAGTACTCTTCAAAGTTCTCTGTCAACCCGGCCGTCCACAGGTCCAGCGTGTTCATCGCGAACCCGCCCCGGAACACTAGCTTTGGCGTAATCGTCCACGCCAGGCCCACCCTTGGTTGGAAGTTGTTCAGATCCCGCTTTGCCAGTGCTCCCGGCCCGTGCAGAATCGCTCCCTGCCGTCCCGTCAGCGGATCCCGCGCGTTCGGATCAAACTGGCTCTGTTGCCCGTACTTCGTGCTGAATGGTGACTCGTACTGCCACCGCACACCCAGGTTCAACGTAATGTTCCGCCGAAGTTTGAAATCGTCCTGGAAATACGCCGCGTGTCCCCACCACCGCGGCAGCCACGACGCCAGATCCTGCGTGAAATCGGCCCGTGTCACCGAACCGAGCATGAACGCCGCATACGCGTTGCCCGTGTTCGGCCGGAACGGAAAATCGGTCCCGCCAAAGTGATAAACTCCCGACGGGTTTGCCGACACCCGCACATTGTGTCGCGTCCGCATCAATTCGTAGCCGCCCTTGAAAACGTGCCGGCCCGAAACTTTCGTTATGTTGTTCTGCAGACTGAAGCTCTCATTCACGTCCTGCGACGCGCCGCCCGGAAAATCGATGATCATCCGCCGCCCCGCCGTTCCCCCCGCGCACTCGGCCGTAAAAACCGCCGCGCACACAAACGTCGGCATCGTCGCCGCGCTCACGTTTGGTATCCCAAACTGCTGCCCCCAGTTCTTGTCCACGCTTCCCGGTTCCCGCACGCTATAGCGCCGGTTGAACCCCAAACGCAGCTCATTTACCACCGTAGGACTCACTGTAAACGTATCGGACACCACAAACTGGTTATGGTTCACAGGCGTCGGAACCGTATTGAAATCCATCTCCCGGTTCGCCGCCGCCACCTGCCATCTCCCGTTAAATGAACGGTGCCGGAACAGGCTCCACCTTCCAAACATCTTGTGCCGGTCGGAAAACGAATGGTCGATCTTCGTGTCGAAACTGGTCCGATACGAACGGTAAACCGTATCCGCGCTTAAGTTGTCACGCGGCCCCACGCTGCTGTTGAACGCCTGGTTAAACCGGTTATTCTCCGCCGTGAACGGATTGAAGCTCATGAATTTCGTGTACACAGGATCCACACGGCTCATCGGAATCCGATTCCCCGGAAACTGCGTCCGCGAGTATGTCCCATCCGCCGCACGCGTCAACGACGCCGGATCGAACACAGGCTGCCCGATTCCGCCAAAACTGAAATCCCCAGCCAGCATCGCCGGCGACGGCACCACCGTGTACACGTTTTCCGACGCCTTCTCATGGTGCCGCTGAAACGCCCACATGAAAAACGTCTTGTTCCGCCCATCGTAAATCTTCGGAATCCGAATCGGCCCGCTGATCATCGCCGACATCAAATGAAAACCAAAATTGTTCGTCGGCACCTGCGCGTCCTGCCAGTTGCGGTGAATGAAGTGCCGCGCCATGTAGCGCTCCTCGGCAATCCCATGCAACTGGTTCCCGCCGCCTTTGTACGTGATGTTCATCAGCCCGCCGCCCGAATGTCCGTACTCGGCGGGCAACACCGTCGTCAACACTTTTATCTCTTCCATCGCGTGTTGCGACGTCGACATGTTTCGCCCCGTCCCTAACGTCCCGGTTCCCGGCGTCGTTCCCGCCACACCATCGTTGGCCATCGTAAACGCACGCGATCGCCCGCCCGCCGAATGCCCGGCCCCGCCCTGCGAAGTCACTCCAGGCACCAGCCACAACATGCTCTCCACCTTCATCTGCGGCGTCGGCAGTTTTGTCAACTCCTGCCCCGTTACCAAATGCCCCGTCACCGAAGTCTCCACTTCCAACAGCGCCACCGCCGCCGACACTTCCACCTGCTCCGTCACACTCCCCACTTCCATCCGCACATCCACCCGCGCCGTCTCCGTCGATCGGACCTGGATCGACGACCGCAGCACTTTCTTGAACCCCTTGGCCTCAAACAAAACCTCATACATACTTGGGTTCAAATACGGCGCCCGGTACAACCCTTCGGCGTTCGTCGTCGTCGACGAAACAAACTGCGTCGCCGTATCGGTCACACGCACCGCCACATCCGCAATCGCCGCGCCGCTGGCGTCGGTCACAATCCCCGTGATGATCCCCTGCCCTGTCTGCCCATAGGCCATCAACGAATACAGCAACGCGCTTACGAATAGAACTCGCATATCGCCAACACTCCTCGTGGTTGTTTAGGTTGCTCTTGCCCCGCCGCTACCGCCCGCCCCGGTCCCAGGGCTGCTGCAACGTCGGCTCATTGGTATACCGCTTCACGCTGAAAACCACCCGGTCCCCAGCACCCGGCGCTAACTTCACATAAAAAACCGGCGCGTTCACAATAACACTCTTGCCACCCGCCATGGCAGAGGTGAACTGATGCTCCCCATACGCCCCCGCCTGCACCGCCACCTCCCGCGCCTCCACGTTGTTCACGTTCACCAGACTCACCGTCACCGTGTCCGCCGTGAACCCCTCCACCAACGCCGCCACATCTTCCGGCAGCCCGCTCCGCCGCTTCACCGGGTCAAAGTACCTCACCCGCGCGTGCAGCGTCCATATGTTCCCCGTCAAATACGAACCCAGCGTCAGCTTCGTCAACGCGTCCGTCGCCGCCGGATTCATCCCCATCAGGTAATCGGCCAGCCGTGTGTCGGCCGACGTGTCGTCGGCGTCCATTTCCTCCACATTCGCCCGCACAAACTGCAAATCCTGGCGCAGCGCCCTCTCCGGAAACGATGGGTCCTTTCCGTCCAGAAATTGCAGCCAGCCCTCCGCCGGCAGGTTCGCCCGGTCTTTCGGGTCCATCGACCACAAGTAGATCTCCGTCAGCCGGTTCAGAAACAGATTCGGCGTCCAGTTGTACCACTCTTCTTTCTCCGAATACTTGTAACCCCTCGGGTCCCCATACCCATTCGGCAACATCGTCCGCCCGTTCACCACTTTCTTGTTCGCATACAGATTCGCCATCTGCTTCCGCAGTGTCGCCACGAATCCCGCATCGCCCTTGCTCAGCAAATACGCATTGCCGAACCCTGGCCAACTCCCCGCGTCAAACGTATTCCGGTGCGCCATCTGGTCTATCTCACCGTCGAAGATCGTGAAGTTCCACCCATACGTGCCCTTGTACCACTTCCCCCCATACTCCCCGCCCGCCTTCCCGTTCAGCCCTATGTTCGTCGGAATGTTCCCGCCATTGGCGTCCGTCCGTTCCTTCCACGCCCCCACATACCCCAGCACCCAGTCTTTGTATTTCTTCTCGCCCGTCAGCATGTACGCATTCGTCGCCAGCCCCGTCGACGCAAGGTTCAGCGGATGATCCCCCACGCTGTCCAAGTACTCATCGCAATGCGCCAGCATCTTGTCATAAACCGACGTTAGCGACACCATCCCCTTCCGCCCCTGCTTCCCGTGCAACAGGTGAAACGTGCCCGGCACCGCATCGCCCACCCAGTCATACGTCGTCGCCCTGTGCAACATCGGCCCCTTCGATCCCGTCCAGATGCTCTTGATCACCCGGTTCACCGGATCGTAATTCGGCGCCTCCGGATCTTCGTTCATGTACAGGCCCGCGAACCGTTTCATCCTCGCCCGGAACACCGCGTCGTTCGGGTCCGATAGCCCCTGAAACATGAACCCCCGTATCCCCTCCCCCGTGTGGAACCAGTCCGATTGCGTGATGAACTCTTTGTGATAAGCCCCATGCTCGGCCAATTTCGTCTTCACCGTCCGCAGTTCCTTGTACTGCAACAGGTGCCCCTCCAGCGCCTTCTTATACGAGGCCAGCACCGTATCGGACCCGCCCAGCGCGTGCAGCAGCGTCCAGTTGTAAAAGGTTTCAATCGCGTCGTCCGGCCCGTCCAGCGTTCCCCAGCGCGGCGTATGCAACAGGTACCCGCGCGAGTCCACGAACTTCTTGGCAAACTTATCGCACGCCAGCGAACTCTGCCGCAACAGCTCCCGCTCCAGCAACGCCCACGTCGGCGCCGCCATCGGCTTGTCAATCACCATGCCCGGCTCCGCCGCCAGGCCAACAAACACTCCACCCGCCGCCAAAAGAGAAAGAATTTTCATCGCCGCTCCGTAGGGTCACAGCGTATAGATACACCCCACGGCCTGTCAACCCGCCCGCGCGACACCCGCCCGCGCCAATCGAAAAACGAACTATTTACTTGACACACCGTCCGCTCGCCCTTATCCTCCTAATTCAGTTAGGAAGAGACTCGCCGCCGCCATGAAAAAATCCCGCCGCCAGATCGAAACCGAAATGCGTGACGAAATGGAGTTCCATCGCCAGTCCCGCGTCGAACACCTCATTGCCGGCGGCATGGCGCCCGCCGCCGCCGAACGCACCGCCCGGCTCGAATTCGGAAACCCCGCCGTCCATCGCGAACACGCCCGCATCGCCCTTGGCTTCCAACCCTTCGACGAACTCCGCGCCGACCTCCGCTACACCGTCCGCACTCTCCGCAACGCTCCCGGCTTCGCCTTCGCCGCCGTCGCCATCCTCGCCCTCGCCATCGGCGCCAATGCCGCTTTCTTCACCCTCTACGCGAATTACGTCCTGAAACCGCTCCCCATTCGCGCCGTCGAACGCCACTTCGACATCGAAACGCGCAACGCTAAAATGCGCAACACCGGCGGCTGGACGGCTCAGGAACGCGACGCGCTCGCCCACGCCGCGGCCGCCGAAGTGGAGGGCTTCTATACCGCCGAAACCATCCAGGTCCTCCTCCTCGCCCCCGCCCAGCGCCACAGCTTGGCCACCTATGTCTCCTCCAATTACTTTTCCCTGCTCGGCGCCGCCCCGCAAATCGGCCGCGTCATTACCCCCGCCGATGAAGCCCAACCCGTCGCCGTCCTCAGTGACAACGGCTGGCATCGGCTCTTCCCCGCCGAGCCAAACCCCATCGGAAAAACTGTCCGCGTCAAAAACACCGTCTTCACCATCATCGGTGTCGCCCAGCCTCGCTTTACCGGGACGGAGCCGGTCCTCCCCGATCTCTGGTTCCCCAATGACCGCCTCACCCCCGCCCTCTCCGGCATCCTCAAGCCCGGCGTCTCCCCCGCCCGTGCCCAAGCCGTCATCACCGCCACCGCCTCGCGCTTCGTCCGCGAAGATCCCGAACGCGCTGTCGCCCATATCGACGTCTCGCTGCGCCCTTCCTATCTGCCCGATGGCGACGATACCAACACCGCCGCCGGGCTCGTCTTCGCCCTCTTCCTCTTGGTCCTCCTCATTGCCTGTGCCAATCTCGCCAACCTCTACCTTGCCCGCGCCGCTTCCCGCACTCACGAAATCGCCATGCGCCTCTCGCTCGGCGCCAGCCGCTTACGCATCATCCGTCAGTTGCTCACCGAAAGCACCTTCGTCGCCCTCCTTGGCGCCGCCGGCGGCCTCGCCGTTTCCACCCTCGCGCTCGAGTACGCCAATCAATTCGTCACCGGCTTCGCCGCCGAAATGGGTATCTCCACGGTCCCCCCTGCGCTCGATTGGCGCGTCTTCCTCTTCTCCGCCGCTCTCGCCCTGATTGCCGGCCTGGCCTTTGGGCTCCTGCCCGCCATTGAAGTCACTTCCCCCAGCCTCACCGCCTCCACCAGGCGCGAGAATTCCGCCTTCGCCGGCCGCCTCCGCCCCCGCCGTCTGCGGGATCTGCTCATCGGCGGCCAGGTCGCCGCCAGCTTCGTGCTCCTCATCCTCTCCGGCATCCTCATCCGAAACATCCAACGGCTCAACGCCGTCTCGCCCGGCTATGAGATTGACCAGGTCTACAATCTTCGCGTTGACTCGCCCACCCCCGCGCTCCTCGCCCGCCTCCGCGAACTCCCCGGCGTCACCACCGCCTCCGCCGTCGCTCACGTTCCCCTCGGCGGCACCTTCCGCGGCGCGCCAGCCACCAATATCGTCGATCATGGTTACTTCGAAACCCTCGGTATCCCCATCGATTCCGGCCGCCCCTTCACCCCGGCCGAGTCTCGGAACAACGCCAAAGTTGCCATCGTCAGCCAGGCCACCGCACGCAAGCTCTGGCCCCATCAGCAGCCCCTCGGCCAAACGCTCACCCTCGACGATTCGCAGCGCTATCAGGTCATCGGCGTCGTCCCCGACGTCGTAAGCGGTCTGCTCTTTCAGGGCAAGGACGCCTCCGCCGCTTACATCCCCGGCGCCATCGGCCACCCGCAAGTCGATTCCATCCTCGTCCGAATGCTCGCCGCCGCCCCCGCCGTGCGCGCCCTCTGCGCCGCTCTCGGCTCCGGTTGCGAGCCCATTCCCCTTCGCGAGGTGGCGCATTCCCAGCGCGTGCCGTTCCAAGCCGCCGCCGCCATCTCTGCCGCGCTCGGCTGCCTTGGCCTCCTGCTCACCGTCATCGGCATCTATAGCGTCGCCAGCTATTCGGTCCTGCAGCGCCGCCGCGAAATCGGCATCCAACTCGCCCTTGGCGCCACCCCGGCCCGCATCCTCCGCCGCGTCCTCAGCCAGGCCATCGTCTGCGTCGCCGGCGGCCTCGCCGTCGGCTTCCCCGTCTCTCTCGCCCTTTCTAATCTCGCCTCGGCCTCCGTGCTCAATATCCAAACTTTCGATGCGCTCGCCTATCTCGGCGTCCCCGCCCTCCTCGCCGCCGTCGCCGCCCTCGCCTGTACCCTGCCAGCCCGGCGCGCCGCCCGCACAGATCCAATGACCTCGCTCCGCCAGGAGTAGCGCGCTCCGCCAGGCGCCCCGCGCCTGGCGCATCGGAAGATCGCTACATCGCAACCTGTACCCGCGCTCCAGCCGTGCCGCCGCCAACACCTCTCCTGTTCACAAGCGCCATTCCCCCAACCATGGCTTACCGCCTTCTCGGCACACCCTTCGCATGGCAATCCGCGCACGCCACCCAATGCACATTGTGCCCGCTCTTCGCGTTCGCGAACGTCGTGTCCATCGTCTCCACATCCCGCCCGCAATTGGAAAGTCGCGGATGGCACGTCGCGCACGACGCCCGCGTCGTCCCCCGGTGCTGCTCATGGCACGCCAGGCACGACAGCCCTTCATGCACCCCCTTCGGCGTCCGGTCGTCTCCGCTCCCAGCCTGCCTCCCCGCCAGCGGCGCGTGGCACTGGTAGCAAACCGCCTGCCGCCCGTCCGCGCTCATCCGCAAAACGCGCCCGTTATCCTCCATCTTCGGTACCCGTAACAGCCCCGCCCGCACCCCCGCCCGCGACCGCCGGTCATAAAACCCCAGCCCCGGCCGGTGCGTCTCCTGCTGCCTCCCCGCCATCTTCGCCTCCAGCCGCTTCCGCCCCAGCACCTGCCCCTCCCGGTGAACCGCGTGGCACTGCATACACGGTATCGCCGGTTGCCCCCGCAACTCCTCCCGCACCAGCCGCCATGGCCCCTTGGTGTCCAACGGCGCCACCACATCTCCAATCGCCCCCTCCGCGTGCGCCCCGTGGCAACGCAGGCAATCGTTCATCAGGTGCCGCGTGTGATTATGTTTCTCGTCCAAAAACAGCCGCTCGTAGGTCGCCGCGTGCGGCCCTGCCTGCCACGCCGCAAACTCCTGTTCGTGGCACCCCTCGCATCGCGACATCATCTCCAACACCTGCCCCTCCCCAAGCCGTGGCTCCTCGCCAATTCTTCCCATCCAGTGCTCCGCCACCCGCCGCGCGTTCGTCCAATGTACCCGCGCGTCCATCGTCAACGCGTCTCCATGGCACGCCCCGCACTTCACCTCCTGGTGCGCCGACCCGCTCCACAGTTCCACCTGCCGCCCCATCTCATGGCAGTTCGCGCACGCCTCCGGTCCCCCGCTCTCATATAGCAAACTCCCAGCCGGCGCCAGCAGCACCCCAACCAGCACCACCAACCCGGCAACAACCATCCCGCGCCTCATCCCCGCACCCGGTGCGCTCCAGCAATGTGTCTTCCCGCCCGGAACGCCAGCGCCATTATCGTCAATACCGGATTGAACCCGCCATTGGTCACATGCACGCTGCCGTCCACCACGTACACGTTCTCCGTCTCATGTATGCGCAGGTTCTCGTCCACCACGCTCGTCTTCGCGTCCCTCCCCATCCGGCACGTCCCAGCCTGGTGCTGCCCCCCGCTAATCCCCTGCCCCGCTCCCTTTTTCCACGTCGTCTCCGCTCCGGACGCCCGCAGCCAACCCTCGGCCTTCTCCGCCATCAGGTTTCCAACCTCTATCGTGTGCGGATGTTTCAACCCCGATAGCCGCGCCACCGGAATCCCAAACTTGTCCTTCACCTCCGCGTCCACCTCCACCCGCATTCCAAACGTTGGCGCCTCCTGCGTCGGCCCCTGCACCGCCACCAGCCGCCGGTAGTTCGTCCGGAAATAGTCCTTGTGCCCCTTGCCCCACCGCGGCACACCCGGCGGCCGGATCCCCGCCGCCTGTATCGGCAGCCGGATGAACTCATTGGCCAGCATCGCCCCGCCCGCCATCCCCGCGTTCCCATGGTTATAGTCGCAAATCGCCACACTCGCCCCCGGCCCCAGGTCGTCGTACACATCGTCCGCAAACAGCCCATACGCGCCCGTGTATGTGTGTCCCTGCAGATTCCGGCCCACCCAATCATGCCGGTTCCCCAACCCCCTTGGAAACAGGTTCGATTTCGAATTCAGCAACAACCGCGCACTCTCAATCGCGCTTGCCGACACCACCACCACTCTCGCCGGCTGCTCCTGCCGCTCCCCGTTCGCGTCGAAATACCGCACTCCCGTGGCCGTGCCTCCTGGCCCCATCGTCACTTCCTGCGCCTGGCACCCCGTCCGTAGCGTCAGGTTCCCCGTCCCCAACGCTCTCGGCAGCACCGTATTCTGCGTCCCGCACTTGGCGTCCACTTCGCACGCAAATCCCACGCACCACCGGCACCGCATGCACCCCGGCCTCCCCCCATACGGAACGGAGTTCCTCAGCATCGGAATATGGAATGGGTGCAGCCCCGCCCGCAACGCCCCGCGCCACAGTATCTCGTGCTCCCGCGTCGGTGGCAGCGGCGGCATCGGCAGTGCCCGTTTCCGTTCGCCCCGGAACGGGTTCGTCGAGTCGTCCCCGCTCACGCCAATCTCCCACTCCGCCTGCTCATAGTATGGTTCCAGATCGTCGTAGCCGATCGGCCAATCCTCCAGCGTCGAATCGGCAAACGCCGCCGGCACCTTCGTCCCATATTCCGTCCGCATCCGGAAGTCGTGCGGATGAAACCGCCACGCCATCGCCCCGTAGCTCAGCGTTCCCCCGCCCACGCACGCCGCGTTGTTGTGGTACCCCCCTGCCGATGGCTCCACCACCCGCAACCGCCCGTCCCGTTCCACTACCACTCGCGGATTCCCCTCGTCCTCCGGCCCAAACGGATGTCCCAAGATCGACGTTCGCTGATTCCGCAAATCGTCCTTCCGGCAGTCGGCCGCCGTGTTCCATTCCCCCCGTTCCAGCAGCACCGTCCGCCAACCCGCGAACGCCAGTTCCTTCGCCACAATCGGTCCCGCCGCGCCCGCGCCGATAATCACGGCGTCCACCTCCGGCAGCCGCATCAGTTTTTCCCCGTTTCCGCCTGCTCTCGGCCTCGCACCGGCACCGGCGCCACGCCCAGCAGCACCCACGAAACGTAGTCCCGGTTCCCCCCATGCCGCGGAGAACCATAAAAACCCTGCAACGTATGCGCCAGCACCATTTCAAATGCGTCCTTCCCGCCATCGGCGAACAGTTCCCGCGGCGCCTTGCCCTGTTCCATCAGTTCCAGCCGTGCCGCCATTCCCTCCACGCCCGCCGCCGCCAGCCACCGTTCCATTGCCGCCAGCGCTTCTCTATACCGCGGCAGCAGCCGCCGGAACTTTCGCGTCAGTTGTATGTCGATATACCGGGGCACCTTGGCCCACGACGCTCCTGGCGCGTCATCGGCCGGAATCAGCGCCTCGCACCAGGCGTCCAGCGTCCGGATCTCGTTCTCCGTCAGCACCCGGTATCCTGGCGCGGGTCCTTCCCCTCGCCCACACCCCGCGCCTCCCACGGCTGCGGTCCCGGCAATGAAGCTACGGCGTTTCACGTCCGTTCACTCCTGCCTGCATCATAGTCCCATCAACCGCCGGATTCAACGCCTAAGTTGATCTCCCTGCCCCGCCGCCGTGTCTCCGCCATCTCCCAACCGCCTTCCATTCCGCCCGCATAACCGCGCGCCACTTGCCCGCGCCATTCCCCGTCTCCTTACACCAGCCCCAGCGGCACGATGCCGCCGATTTGAATGGCCGACCCCCAAAGAAAATTCGTGTTCCAGCAGTGCGGCGTAGCTGTCGTTGGTGTGCCGGTCCATCCATAGTGTCATCGCCTCTTCATCCTGCTTCTCAAAGGCGCGCCTTACACTGTCTTCGCTACGGAACTGCTCGATCCCCAACAGGGGGGCAGCACCTCGTCGCCGCGGATCGCCGTGATGTGCGCGTAGCGACCGTGGCCGCTGAGTACGCTGAACAGGATCGTGCCAAGGATCTCGTTCTTTGTCGGCGCGTTCCGCGACGTGTACCGTAACGGACACTCGTCGACAAACCGTTCCCACACACCACTTACTTTTAGGAATTCGATGAAGTACGTCAGCGGACCGTACATACTCACCCCGGCGTCCTCTTCCCACCGCACCTGAATCGGCCCGCCGAACGTCTCCACTCGGTGCGCTGCCGGGAGCCCTTCAGCCTCCCGATTTCCCTCACCCTGCGGGTGAACCTCTTTGCTCTGTTCGCTGCCGCTCATCCTCCATCGTTTCTAGCACTTCCCAACCTCACCCCTCAACCCAACTGCCGATTTTAGGTTGAAAGGAGAAGCGGACGCTTACTTACGTGCAGCAATTCTTTCGCACATCAGGATAATTACCGCCGTCATGAATTGACCGTATTTGGTTGTGAAACGGTAGTAGTAGCGAACCGGCACGTCGAAAACGGAGCCTTATTCGACCGACTCAAACATCATAGTATTTTGAGCCTCGACGGGCTTTACACCCTTCACTTTTCGAAATACTTCCGCCGCCTTCGGACTTAGACCTATTACTCCAGTCGTGCCAGCAGTGTCAACAAATATATCGCTACCATCCCATCCGTCCAAATTCACTGTGATCCTCCTGTAGAGGTGCACCTGCCCTCGGACTGGCACCCGAATGATCGAGTCATCGTTACTCTTGTCATAGGCGATTCGGCCACAGCGCCCGACAGTTACGAGTAGGGAATAGTCAGCAGATTCGTTAGATCCAACGAGTATTGTAGCTCGCACTGTCCGCCATCCGCTAACATCAGCGTCTACCAAGAGTCTTCGCACACTCTCATCAATAAACACCCCGCAATCGCTCCATAGAACAGATCTCATCGCCCCCGCCCCAGCAGCAGTCAGTTCAAGCCGATGCTCTGGATCACACTCGCCGCGGCCTATTCTCACGGCATCACGAAATTCATGAGAGAGCCACCTCAAATGCGCTGGCCTTGAACGTGGATCTGATTCCAAAATGTACACCGAATTCATTAGCCCTCAATTCAGCCCCGGAAGCGGAGGTGGTGTCTGCCCGAGCGGTGTGAAATTATATTATTTCTGGAGTTACTCTGCGTAACTCCTGGCTTCATCGGCAGCCAACGCCTTGTTCGAATTGATGATTCCCTGGTTTCCACTAATCCACCGATTCCCCTCCTGCTGATAATTCCATGCCTGACTGAGGTGATCCTTCGCCTCCCACCATACGGCATTTGACACGTCGTCCCACTTGATACCCAGCAGATCCCAGGTAGTGCTGGAGGCGCGGGAGAACACATGATGAGCTTGATATCCCTTCACGGTCTCCGCTGTAAGGCCGGCCGCTGCGATCGCGGCGCGGCGAGAAAGACGAGCGCCAGTCGCAAAATCCCCAATTACCGGAATAGCACCCGCCAGGGATATCAAGGCGTCAGCGCCCTCTCCCTCAATTGAATAAAGCACGGCGTTAATCACATCGGCAACCTCACCGACACCCGGCACCAACCCGGCAAGATCAAGGGCCGTATGTATTCCCGCAATTATCTCCTCCCTAGAGCGATACTCTTCATAACAAGAGCCTCTTGCAAAACCCAATTTGGGCGAAAACGTGAATAAACCGGCAATAGGCAGAAATGTTTTGAAAAGTTGGGCTCCGCCGCTGTCAGATTTAGTCGCCAAACCAAGGTCTTGCAGTAGAAACCGGAGCCCACATGCAGCTTAGCTCGCCCATTCTCCTAAAGCAATTCAGCAACGTACTGCAGGGCGAACTCTTCCCTGCCATCGCCTCGGCCACAGGCCCATTGAGCAAGCACAGCCGGCTGCTGATCTCCATCGTCAGCATGGTGCCCCTGGCTGCTTTCGCAGGAAGTCGCGCCCCCACCGGCCGGCCACGCCGGGACCGCCAATCCCTCATTCGATCCTTCCTGGCCAAAGCCGTCTATAACTTCACCACCACCCGCCAACTACTCGACCGTCTCCGTAGCGACGAACAATTGCGCCGCCTCTGTGGCTGGGACAGCCTCGCCGCCATCCCCGCCGAATCGACCTTTTCCCGCGCCTTCGCCGCCTTCGCCGCCGCCGGCACAGCAGAGCGAATCCACGAAACAATCATCAGGAACACTCAACAAAACCGCACCTTTGCCTACATCGCTCGCGATGCCACGGCCATCGAAGCCCGCGAGCGTTTTCCAGAGAAAGAGGAGCAGACCTCTTCCGGCAAAAAGCCAAAGAAAGCAAAGCCACCCGCCAAATCCACCAAAGCCAAGAAACAGCAAACGAAGAAGAAACAAACCAAGAAGCAACCCAGGAAGCCGTTCGGTCCCTATCGACGCAAGGAAAGCTCAAGAAGGGAAGTATCGATAAAGGAAGGCGCCTATGGACCGAACCGCCGCTCCAAAACCGTTGATCGCGGCACGCGGATCGAACGCCAACACCACATGACGCTGGAAGCCATGCTCGCCGACCTGCCTCGCGATTGCAGCATCGGCGTTAAGCGGTCCAGCAAAGGTCACCAGCAGTACTGGCGCGGCTACAAACTCCACTGGGATGTCGCTTCCGGGGATCGAATCCCGGTCAGTTGCTTGCTCACCGGCGCCAGCGTGCATGATTCTCAAGTCGCCATTCCGCTGATGGAAATCAGTCACAGCCGAGTGAAGTGGCGGTGTGATGTCATGGATTCCGCCTATGATGCAGGCGCAATCCGCAGCAAGTGGAAAAAGCTAAAGCATGAGTCGCTCATCCAGCCGGTGGAGCGGCCAAAGAGTAAGGAATGCGCAAACTGGACCGAGGAAAAGAAGCAGCGCTACAAGATCCGGACGATTGCGGAACAGCAAAACGGACGGCTCAAGGATGAATTTGGTGGCCGGGCGATCTACGTAAGGGGCGCGGCCAAGGTCATGGCGCATCTCATGTTTGGAGTCATCGCTTTGACTGTCGATCATATTCTGCGAGCGGTGGGCTGAACGGTCTCCCGCTCGTAGCTGAAGTCAGAGCACGGATTGAGATCGCCAAGGGGCGGTAAGTCGCGGCGTGCGCAAGTTTCCATCCCCGGCAGAGTACCGCAAACAGTCCGCAAGAAAGAGCACATTGCAAGAAGTATTTTGCGGCCAGTATTGGCGTAATGATGGCATTTTCGACTGGGAGGACAGGCACGGAAGACGATGCTCTCGGCCGACGACTCGCTTTACTGCAACCAATTAACACCACAGACTTTATATGCCTGTTCAACGGAAATGGCCAAATCGAAGAATCGGGCGCAGCGGCACCTGTCAAAACCCCAACAAAAACGATATATTCCAAGCAACGTCGCACTTTGTCAAGGCCATTTCAGGCACCTTTTGCAAGACGTTCACAAACAATTGAAATTTCTTTTTCCCCCGAAATCAACAACTTCCGAACACGCACCCCCCAATCCCTTGCACCGCCCATGCTATTGTCAAATCGGGCAGGGAACACCCCGCCCGCAACAAAGGCCCTCCGCCAAACCGGAGGGCCTTTTTCATTGCACCGAGCAAAGGAGAACCCCATGACCAAAGAAC
>JAEUQC010000082.1 GCA_016789905.1 Bryobacterales bacterium
CCCGCCCAACTCGCCAACCGGTTGTCAATATCATAACCAAGCGAAGCCGCCCCGCCCCCAACCACCGGCATCTGCGTCGTGTTCCCGTTATCGTCATAACTCCAGCTTCCAGAGTTAATCCGGTTCGTCGACATCTGCAAATTCAACGACATCGTCGGCGCCGTCCCCTTCGTCACCGCTTGCGCCCACAAATTCCCAAAACCATCATGCGTGAACGTCTGCCCCCAGCCGCCCGTCCCCGCCACCGACGCCGAAATCAAGCGATTCAATTCATCATAAGAGTAGACCACTTCCTCACCTGACACCACATTCTTTCGCGACGTAATCCGCCCATTATTCTGCGTCGCATGGAAGTTATACTGTATCTCGGCCGCCGTCGCGCCCGTATAACTCGTCGTCTTCTGCGACGTCATCTGCTGCAGCACATTATAACTCTTCGTCTCTGTGAAATAATACGGCGTGTCGTTATCGTTCGTATCCTTCCACTGCAAGTACTTCATCGAAGTCATCGCGCCCACATGGTTATACGCCACGTCCTTCACGAAATCCTTCGCCACCGTCGCCATATACGACACCGGCCCCGTCATCTTCGTCGGCTGGTCTAACAGATTATAAGTATACGAATAAGGCACCGACGCCCCCGGATACAAAACCGTCGCCAGCTTCCCATCCGTTCCATAGGTGTAGGTCACGTCCTTATCCACCGTCCCGGCCGACCGCACAATCCGCAACCGCTTCTTCGTTGTCGCGCCGGCCGAATCGTAGGAATACATCTCAATCAACTGCCCTCCGCCTATCAACGAACAGCCCGTCGCCGTCGCCGCCAGCCGTCCCGTCGCGTTCTGCGTAAACGTCGCATCAAACGTCTGGGAGTTATAGTAATAGTCCACACGCGCGCAAGTATCTTCCCCGCCCCCGGCATAATACCGCCGCGCCGCCGTTACTCTGCCGTCTGTGTCATAAGTAAACGCCACTTTCTGGTTCTTCGCGTCCTGCTTCCAGTTCAGTGTCCCATCCGCGTTATAGTCAAATCGCGTCGATGGATTCGCCACCGTTGAACTCTCCGGATGCCGCACCGACACCAGTTGCATATGAGAATTGTACACCCACGTCCGCGTCTGCGTGACCGTCGCTCCGTTACCCGTCCCCATCCCCGGCCGCGTCATCGTTGCGGTCAATAGCTGCCCCAGTTCGGAATACGTGTAAACCGTCTCATACGCCGTCCCGCCTCCCGGCCGCGGCTCCGTCACCTTCACCAGATTCCCCAACGCGTCATTCTCAAAGGACTTCCATTTCCCCGCCGGGTCCGTCACGGTCACAACAATACCAGAGTAACTATAAGTCGTCGTCCCGGAGTTATTCGGCTGCTTCACCTGCAATGTTCTTCCCAGAGCATCATACAGGTATTCCGTCCAATATACCGTCCCGCCCGGAGCGTAAGGCAGCGATGTCTTCCACAGCTTCCCCAGCGGCGAACACGCGCACGGCGCATACTGCGACTCCACCGTCGACACCGTCGTCGGCGTCGCTCCCGTGTTAAATCCGTTCTCCGCCTTCACCGTCCGCCCGAACCCATCCACCCACGTCTTCGTCCAACGCGTCCCCGTCGTCGCCAGCGTCCAGTTACTCCCATAAGTAAACGTTGTGACACTCCCATTCGCCGCCGTCTTCGACGCTGGCCGCAAGTAACTATCATAAGATGCCAGCGAGGTCGCCCCATTCGGCCCCGTCGCCGAGGCCACCTGCCCCGCGCCCGTCCACGTAAACGAAGTCGACAACGACCCCGCCGTCATCGCCGCTGGCACCGCGTAATTCTTCGTCGAATCCGGCGTCTGCCCCGCCGTGTGGCCATACCCGTCGTTCGTCGTCCGAACCGTTCCCGTATAGTCATAGGTCATCGTCGCGGTCGATCCCGGCCGCGATGTCGAAGTCACATTTCCCCGATACACAAAGTACTGCCCATAGTTAGCCGTGTCATGCTGCCGCAGCGCCCCAGGGTCGGCCAGCCCCGTCAATGTATTGAACGGATAAATGTCATAAGTATTCGAACTCAACGTCACCGGGCTCCCGCCCGGCTTCACCACCGTCACCGCCAGCGGCCGGTTCCAAATGTGCCGCGAAGTATACGGACTCGTCGCCAAATATGTATAAGTGAAC
>JAEUQC010000103.1 GCA_016789905.1 Bryobacterales bacterium
GCCACCCCGCCCTCCACCACAAACACCGCCCAGCCCTCTCCCGCGCGGAACAGCGCATTCGCTGGAATCTGCAATACGTTCGCTCCTTCCCACAGTACAAACGAAGCTTCCACCCGGTATCCGTCCCCAAGCGCGGCCCATTCGCCTTCCGGTGAAACCAGATCCGCCACCACCCGCACGCGCTGCTCCTCCACCCCAAGCGCCGATACTTTCGTGAATCCCCCCGGTTCCACCACGCGCACCCGCGCCTCCAGCGCCTTCGGCCCGCCCCACCGTTCCAGTAATACCCGCATCCCTGGCACAATCTTCACCGCATCGGCCGAAAGCACTTCCACCAGAATCTCGATTGCTCGCGCGTCGCCCACTTCCAGCAACGCCTCCCCGGCGCTCACCACTCCCTCGCTCTCCCGGATCACTTTGATGACTCTCCCTGCCGCCGGCGCCATCACCGCCACGCGCTCCCCTGTTGAAGCGCCGGCCGTTCCCCGCACCGCCGTCCGCGCGCTCGCCACCTCCGCCCGCGCCGCATCGACCTCTACTTTCGATGTCCCCAGCATTCGCTCTGCTGCCGCCACCGCCGCCTCCGCGCGCCGCAGGTCCGTCACCGTCCGCTCCACCCGCGCCGCCGGCAGGTCGCCGCTTTTCTGCAGTGCCGCTTCCCGTGTCTGCTGCTGGCGCCAATACTCCATCTCCGCCCGTGCCGCTCGAATGTTCTCTTCTTGCGTCGCCACACGGCTCTCGGCCACCGCCAGCGCCGCTTGCGCCGCCACCACGCGCGCATTCCCCTGGTCCCGCGTCCGCGCGTCCAGCACCACCGGCCGCGGCGGTTCCACCATCGTGATCGCCGCCCCCGCACGAACCACGTCTCCCGCCTTCAGCCCGATGCGTCCCATGTACCCCATCACTGGCGCCATAACCACATACCGGCTCCGCAGCCGCGTCTTGCCCTCTTCCTCCACCGTCACCCGCAACGGCGCCGTTCTCACTGCCGTCGCCTCCACCGCCACTGGCTGCGGACGCATTCCCCAAAAAATACCCGCCGCCGCCACAGCCGTCACCCCGATTATCCAAAGCCACCGTTTCAAGCCACTACCCCCGTGCCTTCAGCGCATCTATCCATTCCAATTCCCCCATATCCCCCATCACCGGCGCCATTACAAAATACAGGCATCGCGGCCGCAGATTACCCACGCCACCCGCCGTCATCCGCAACGCCGCCGCGCCGATCTTAAACTGCCACCGTTTCACGCCTCTACTCCCGTGCCTTCAACACTTCTACCAAGTCTAGATGATTGATCTTTCGGCCAACAAAGAATGCCGATAACACCGTCGCCACCGCTACCACCAGCGCCGACATCGCATAGGTCGAGGTTTCAATTACAAATGGTACCCGGAAGAGTTCCGTCTGCGCCGTCGACGCCATGAAGTATGCCAGTCCCCGCCCAAGCCACAGCCCCAGCGGTATCGCCAGGAATACCAGCACCGTCAACTCGCCCAGCAAAATGTAGGCCACCTCGCTCCGCGTGTACCCCAACACCCGCAGACTCGCCAACTCCCGGCTTCGCTCGCTCAACGATATCCGCACCGTGTTGTAAACCACCCCGATCGCAATCGTCGATGCCAGCAGCGTGTTAAACAGCGCGAAGGTCAGCATCTGCGCCGCCAATGTCTCGTAGAAACTCCGTAGCGCCTGTGCTCGCTCGGCCGATCCGGCCACTGCCGGTGTCTCCTTCAACCGCGCATAAAACGACGGCAGCATTGCCGTATCCACGGCCAGATAGGCCCCAGTCGCGCTGTCCCCCTCACGCAGAAATCGGTTCAGCGTGTCCCGCCGCATGTACGCCGACACCCCAATGTACTCGCTCACCACCCCAGCCACCGCCACCTGGCGCACCGCCCTCGACCCCTCCAGCAATTCCACTGTCAAAATATCTCCCGGCCGTATGCCCAACATCGTCGCCAGGTGATCGGTCAGCAGTATCCCGTCCGCCGGCAACTCCACCCGCTCCAGGCGCTTGTCCAACAACTGCCGCAGTCGCCCCTCCGGCTCCATCCCTTGGAGCGCCGTTCGGTACGTTCTCTGCTCGTACCGGAACCGGGCCGCCACGCTCCGCGTCGGCTCGGTATACAGCACCCCGGGAAGACTTTTCAATGAATACAGCGCCCGCGTCGAGACAGGCCCGAAGAATGTCACCGTGATGTCGTCCAGTTGCGCCCGGCGCAATTGCGCGAACACCATGTAGTCCACCGCGTCGCCCCAGAATCCGCCCAGGATCAGGATCGCCGTCGACATCGCCACCCCGCCTATCGATAGCATCGATTTCACCGGCCGCCGCTCAATGTTCCGGATAATCATTCGCGTCGGTTGTGACATCCATCGCGACTCAAGCAGGCTCTCCCGGTACCGTCCCGGATTGGCCGGCTGCATCGCCACCGCCGGCGACTCGCCCGCCGCCCGCAGCACCGCGAACAGCGTCCCCGCACCTGCCGCCGCCAGGCTCACCGCAAACGAGTTCGCCACCACATCCCAGCCTATCTCGTACAGCATATACGGGAATCGATAGACGTCCATATATAGCTTCGACATCCCGTTCCCCATCCACGCCCCCCCAGCGATGCCCAGCGCCGTGCCGATCCACACGATCACCGTCGTGAACTTCACAAAGTGCCATGCAATGGCGGCAGTCGTATAGCCGAACGCTTTCAATGTCGCTATCTGGCTCCGTTGCGTGGCCATCAGCCGGCCCACCACCACGTTCAGCAGGAACGCCGCCACCGACAGGAAGATCACCGGAAATACGGTCGCCATTACGGTGAGTTGCTTAAACTCCTCGGTCAGGAACCGGTGCGAAATCTGGTCTTTCCTCCCATGCGCGCCCAGCCCGCCGTAAGGCCGTAATATGTTGTCCACCGCCTGCACCGCGTCTTCCACTCTCGTCCCCAGCGTCAGCGTGGCCGCCATCTGGTTGAATGCGCCGGTCATGTTGAACGATCCTTCCAGCGGCGCCGCGTTCATCCACACAACCACATAGGTCTTGAAATCGGGGACAATCGAACCCGGCGCCAACTGGTAGATGAACTCCGGCGTTGACGCCACCCCCACCACATCCAAACGCTGTTTCCGGCCGTTAATCGTCGCCAGCAGCGAAAATCCCGGTTGCAGCTTGTGGGCTTTGGCGAAGCCATCGCTGACGAGCGCTTCCCGGTCCCGTCCCGGCTCCGGCATCCGTCCAGCGTGCAAGTGCAGCAAGTTGAACCGTCCCTGTCCGCGCGGCAGCCCCACCACCTGGCCCGATATCGGTTGTCCATACCCAGCCAGTTCCATGTTCGCTGGTGCCACGGTCCGCGTCTCCACGGCCGCAACCCCTGGCACCGCCGCTACTCGCGCGGCCACGCTCTTCGGCGCCCGTTTAAGGCCTGCGAAGAGGTCGGGAAACCGGAACTCCTGGTAGACGCGGCGCTGTGTCTCTTGGAGCGAAGCCAGCGTCGAGGCCGACATGACGTAGGTTGCAATGCCCCCAGCCAGCACGCACGAGATGGCGATCACCTGGCCCCGCACGGCCCACAAATCCCGAAACAGCTTGCGGTCGAGCGTGCTTAGCATGGCGCGCCCCCATCCCGCCGCCAAACCCCGCGCCCCCCCGCGCGCACCATCGAACCCAGACCAACCCGCCGCCCCCCGGAAATCGTCACCAAACCTTGCTCACCACCGGAACGAACCCCAGTGCGCACAATCGAACCCAACCCCACCCGCCGTCCCCCGGCAAACACCATTGAACCCAGCTCACTCCCCGCCCGACACCCCGCTCCCACAATCGAACCCAACCCCACTCGCCGCTCCCCGGAAATCGTCACCAAACCTTGCTCACTACCGGAACAAACCCCAGTGCGCACAAGCAAACCCAACCCAACCCGCCGCCCCCCGGCCAACACCATCAAATCCGGCTCACTCCCCGCCCGATGCCCCGCGCCTTCAATCGAACCCAGCCCAACCCGCCGCCCCCCGGCCAACACCATCAATCCCGGCTCACTCCCCGGCCGACGCC